>DASYJF010000125.1:0-34175 GCA_035996815.1 Thermoanaerobaculia bacterium
CGCCGGCTTCGACGATCTCGCACAAGTCCGCACCCTCGGATTCCGCGGCGAAGCGCTGCCTTCGATCGCCAGCGTGTCGCGATTTACGTTGACCACGTGCGACGGCTCCGCCGATGCGGCAATCGAAATCGAATGCGATCCGCTCACTGGCACGCGCATTTCGCGCCCCGCCGCGCGCGACCGTGGAACGACGATCAGCGTCCGCGAGCTGTTCGAAAACGTTCCCGCGCGGCGCAAGTTCCTCAAGTCCGCCGATGCCGAGTTCCGCTCCATCGTCACCATCGTTTCGTCCTACGCACTGCCGCTGCCGTCGCGCGCGTTTCGCGTCGAACACAACGGCCGCACCGTCGTCGATCTCCCGCCGGCCACCACGATGCGCGAGCGCGTCACGCAGATCATCGGCGACGACGCCGAGAAGTTTCTCGAAGAAGTGGATATGACCATCGGCGCCGTCCACGCCGCCGGTTACGTCACGCGCGGACTTCGATTCGGGAGCCGCCGCAATCAGTATTTCTTCGTCAATGGGCGGCTAGTGAAGGACAAAGTGCTCACGCATGCGGCAAGCCGAGGAGCGGATGCGTTCGACTTTGATGGCCATCCGGCCATCGTGCTCTTCGTCGAAATCGAGCCGGAGCTGGTCGATGTGAATGTGCATCCCGCCAAGACCGAGGTGCGCTTCCGCGATTCGGGGGCAGTGCATGTCGCGGTCGAGCAGGGGATCAAGCGCGCCCTTGGCGGCGCGGAAGAAGGTTCGCAACTTCTGCAGCCCGCCGCGCCCTCGCCGCCTCCGCCGCAGCAACTCTTCGCACCGAATCGTTTCGATGGCGCGGCGACCGGATACCGCCCCGAGTTCACGCCGCTCTTTCAAAAACAGAGTGTGGTCCAGCCGCCGCTGCGCGAGCAGACCGCGACGCTTGAGGCGCCTCTCACCGCGAATCACGAGCCGCGCCTCGGCGATCTGCAGGGACGCGTCATCGGCCAGTACCGCATGAGCTACATCGTCATCGACACGCCCACCGGACTTCGATTGATCGACCAGCACGTCGCGCACGAGCGCGTGCTCTACGATCGCTACTTCGATCGCGCCGCCGGACAGGCGCCGGTGACGCAACAACTCCTGACGCCGATCCTCTACGAAAGCGGCGCCGCGGAAAGCGCCGTCCTCGAATCGCACCTCCCCGAGCTGCACGCCGTCGGCTTCGAGATGGAACGCTTCTCCGGCAACGCCTTCGCCATCGCCGCCGTGCCGCCGGAGCTGGTGAAGAACGACGTCGACGCGTTTCTCCGCAAGCTGATCGACGCCTCGCTCGACGACCGCTCGCACGTACTGCACGTCCGCGAAAAAGTCTGCGCGTCGCTGGCCTGCCAGGCCGCCATCAAAGTGCATCGTCCCCTCGGCGGCGAAGAGATGGCCCGCCTGACAGCCGAGTTGCTCGACTCCTCCAACCCCTACGCCTGCCCCCACGGCCGCCCAATCATCGTCGACATCCGCCGCCTCGACATCGAAAAGCACTTCCACAGGAAGTAGACAGCACGACAGCACTCGTCGGTCGTAACCACGACCATTTCGCGTTGTAACGCAACCACGTCGCGCTGCTGCGCGGTCGGTGTGCACGTGAGCACCCTCGGTGTCGCACTGCAGCGCGGGCGGCGTACACGTGCGCACCACCTGTGTCGCACTGCTGCGCGGGCGGCGTACACGTGCGCACCACCTGTGTCGCGCTGCTGCGCGGGCGGTGCGCACGTGCGCACCCTCGGTGTGTCCGTGTTGCGGCCCCGTGCACACGGTGCACACACCCCTGTGTGTCTGTATTGCGCTGCTGACGCACGCGGCATGTGGATGGAGGAGCAGGGAACCGGTTTCACGCGGAGATGCGGTAATCGCGGAGATGTACGTCTCTCTCCCGTACTCTGCGTCTCCGCGTGATGACGGATTCTGTAACGTACACGCCACGACCGGGACGCCTTGCGACGCCGTGACTGCTCCGTCGGCGTAGTAAGCGCGAGAACCGTGCGCGCCTTCGCCGCTGATCGTCAAACCTACCCCGTGTAGAACTTCGCGCATTTCGCGGAATCCGAGGGATCCTCGGTGGATGCGACTTCCGTCACGCATCCTCGGACGACGCGGGGAGCGCCGCGCGGCGTGGTTCTACCGGTTGCGCGGATACCGCATCGTCGCGCGCAATGTTCACCTGCGCGGCGGCGAGATCGATCTAGTCGTTGCGCGCGGACGGCTGCTCGTGTTCGCCGAGGTCAAAGCCCGCCAGAGCCTCACAGCCGGATACGGAGTCGATGCCGTCGACCGCCGCAAGAAACTGCAGCTCATCTCGCTCGCCGATCAGTACCTGACACGCCATCCGCATGCCGGCGAAGTCCGTCACGACATCGTCTCGCTCTTCTGGAACGGCTGGCGCTTCATCGTCACGCACTTTCCCGATGCGTTCCGTCCAGTCAGCGATCCGAGGAGGCCTTGGAGGTGGACGGTGTGAGCGGCGCTAACTGGCCCTTCTTCCGCGCCTCGGCGCCGGCTTTACCGAGACGCAGGCAGAGGTCCCGCAGTTGCGAGACGCGCCGGATGCGAAGCGTTACCGCCGCGGCGGACATATCAGTCTTCATCGCGAAGCCTCTTGATGTCGTCCTGATCAACGCCACTCATTCGGCCCGACTTTAGCTCGATCAGCCCTGCGCGTGAAACGACAGAGATCGGACCAAATTCGGATTCGATTCTCGTTCGCTCGTGCCACACGTTCTCAAACGCCGGTGTGACGAGCAAGAGATCAAGCATGAGCGTGTCGCCTGTCGAATCGATCTTACTGATACGGCGAATTTCCATTTTTCCCTGATCGAAGTGCATCGGGTTCGCGCGAATGCGAAAGCCGAGAGGTTCGACGGCAGCGTAGATACGTTCCTCAGCTTCCGCGCGAATCAGCAGATCGATGTCCACCGTAGCGCGCGGAAGACCGTGAATGGCCATCGCCATGCCGCCGCAGACCGCGTATTCGATGCTATGTTCCGCAAGCGCGGAAACGACGGCCTCAAATTCTGCAGCGAGATCGATCATCGGACCTACCCTCCCAGGACCTCGCGCAGCGCTTGCGGGGCGTGGCCGATCGCTTCGTCCAACTTGCCGGGATCTTTGCCGCCGGCTTGTGCGAGGTCGGGCTTGCCGCCGCCTTTGCCGCCGACGATCGGGGCGAGTTTGTTGATCAGCGTGTTCGCGTTGACGCGGTCGAGGAGGTCCTTCGTGACCGCAGTGAGTAGCGTGACTTTGCCGTCTGTGACGGCGCCGAGGACGACCACGCCCGATTTCAGTTTCGAGCGGAACGTGTCGGCGAGATTGCGGAGATCGCCGCCGCTGATGTCGTCGACGCGACGGGCGATGAGACGGACGCCGTCGACGTCTTGCGATTCGTCGGAGGACGTGGAAGTTGTTGCGCCGCCGCCGGCTGCTTTCAACTTGAGTTGCTTGAGCTCCTTCTCCAACGCCTTCTGCCGCTCCTGCATCGTGCGCAGTTGCGCGGGAACGTCTTCGAGCCGGACGTTGAGCTGCTGCTGAATCTCGTGCGCGGCGTCCGCGTACTTGCGGAATTCCGCGAGCGCGCCACGGCCTGTGAGCGCTTCCATACGACGGACGCCGGCGGCGAGCGAGCGGTCGCTGATGATCTTGAACAGGCCGATGTCGCCGGTGCGGTTGACGTGGCAACCGCCGCAGAACTCGCGTGAAAAATCGCCGGCGGTCACGATGCGCACGTTCTCGCCGTACTTCTCCCCGAACATCGCCACGGCGCCCGTCTTCTTCGCCTCGGCGATCGGCATGACCGTCTTGGTGACCTCGAGGTTCTCGCGGATTTTGTCGTTGACGATCTCCTCGACGCGGCGCAGTTGTTCGTCCGAGGGAGCCTGGTGATAGGTGTAATCGAAGCGCAGGCGATCGGGGGCCACGAGCGAGCCGGCCTGCTGGACGGTTTCGCCGAGGACGTCTTTGAGCGCCTGGTGGAGCAGGTGCGTGGCGGTGTGGTTGGCGGTCGTGTCGAGCCGCGTCGGCGTCGGCACCGAGGCGCGCACCTTCGAATTGACAGTCAGATGTCCTTCATCGACGCGCACGCGCGAGACGACGAGATCGCCGACCGGCTTCTGCGTGTCGAGCACCGTGGCCCGGCCGCCGTCCCATTCGAGCGTGCCGCTGTCGCCGATCTGGCCGCCGGATTCCGCATAAAACGGCGTCGGCGAAATCACGACTTCGCCTTCGGAACCGTGATGAATGGCGTCCTGCTCTTTGCCAGCGATGACGATCGCTTTGACGGTCGACGGAACGTCAACATATTGATCATAACCAACGAATTCGATCGGACCGGTCTTGTCGGCGATCGGTGCGTAGACGGCAGCTCCGGCGGACATCTGAAACTTCGAGCCAGCTTTCGCCTTCGCTTTTGCGCCGGCCATCATCGTCTCGAAGCCTTCTCGGTCGAGCGTCACGCCTTCGTCCTCGGCCAGCTCAGCGATCAGATCGACCGGGATGCCGAAGGTGTCGTACATGCGAAACAACTCCTCGCCGCCGAGGACGCGTTCGCCGCGCGCGCGGACGGCGTCGAGAGCGGCGCCGACGCGTTCGATTCCCGAGCTGAGCGTGCGCGAGAAACGTTCCTCCTCGGCTCGTAGCGTCTGCAACACCGCTTCGCGACGGGAACGAAGCTCGGGATAGGCATCGCCCATCGACGCGATCACGTCATCGACAACTTGCGACAGCGCCACAGGCGTTTCGAACTTGCGTCCGAAACGGATGGCGCGGCGAATGATGCGGCGCAGCACGTAGCCGCGTCCTTCATTCGCCGGAATGACGCCGTCGCTGATGAGAAACGTCGCCGCGCGCGAGTGATCGCAAATCACGCGCACCGCGGTATCGAGATCGCTCTCCATGTTGCCCGCGTACTTGTAGCCGGTGGCCGTTTCGATGCGGCGCATGATCGGCGCGAAGAGATCGATGTCGTAATTCGTCGCGGCCTTCTGCAGAACGCTGGCGATCCGCTCCAGCCCCATCCCCGTATCGACCGACGGCGCCGGCAGCGGCGTCAAGACGCCCTCGGCGCTGCGGTCGTACTGCATGAAGACCAGGTTCCAGATCTCCATCGTGTCGTCGCCCTCGCCGTTGACGAGCGACGCCCCGTTCTGCGACAGGTCGGCGCCGCGGAAGTAGTGAATCTCCGAGCAAGGACCGCACGGACCGGTATCGCCCATCGACCAGAAGTTGTCCTTCTTGCCGAAGCGCAGCACGCGGTCGGGCGACGCGCCGACCTTCACCCACAGCGACGCTGCTTCCTCGTCCGCCGGAACACCGTCGCCGCCTTCGAAGACGCTGAACCAGAGCCGCTCCACTTCCAGGCCCCAGACGTTGACAATGAGATCCCAGGCGAATTTGATCGCCTCTTCCTTGAAGTAATCGCCGAAAGAAAAGTTGCCGAGCATCTCGAAGAACGTGTGATGGCGCGCGGTGCGGCCGACGTTCTCGAGATCGTTGTGCTTGCCGCCGGCGCGCACGCATTTCTGCGAGGTTGTGGCGCGGTTGTAATCGCGCGGCTCGCGACCGAGGAAGACGTCCTTGAACTGATTCATCCCGGCGTTCGTGAAGAGGAGCGTCGGATCGCCCGCCGGCACGAGCGACGAACTGGGGACCTGTCGATGTCCGTTCTTCTCGAAGTACTCGAGGAACTGTTTGCGAATGTCGTTGGTGGTGAGCAACAAAGGACTCCTTGAAAGCGCGAGATCGTAACAGCCGAGGTGGGGAGTGTCATCCCGTGGCGGTCTTAATCTGCGTACATCTGCGTAATCTGCGGATGAGGCTTTTTCCGCAGATGACGAAGATGTAGCGCAGATTAATTTTTGCGAGAGCCAGCCATCACTTCGCGGACGACGTCCACGGCCATGCTGCTGTCGTAGCCTTGGCGGAAGAGATATGCGACCAGCTTCTGCCGGATCGCATCGTCATCATCGCGGCGGCGGAGGACGGCCAGCCGTTTGCGCGCGGATGTGATCGCAGCCGCGCGGTCATCGTGATCGGGGATGTCGAGCGCTTGCGCGATCCTGGCGCTGTCGACGCCCGCGGCCTGCAGCTCGCGTTTGATGCGAAGACGTCCGATGCCTTTGCGCAGGCGCGTGCGCACGAACGCCGCGGCGAAACGTGAATCATCGAGCCACTTCTCGCGGCGCAATCGCTCGATGGTGGCATCGATCGCATCGTGCGGAAACTCCTTCCGATCGAGTTTCGCGCGCAGCTCCGCTTCGCTGTTGAAGCGATAGTTGAGGATGCGCAGCCCCGCGATGTAACAGCGTTCGACGTCGTCCGGCACGCGCCGAGTCTAACGCGCGGCGCGCCGTCGCGGCGGTGCAGTCACTTCCACGAGCAGCGTCGCCGAGGCGGCGCCATCGGCCGCGGTGATCGTCGCCACTCCTGGCCTCATCGCAGTGACGCTCACCGCTCCGGGAGCGGCTGCGGAGGAATCGACCCGCACGATGCCGGGATCGGAGGACGTCAGCGTCACGCGAGCCGGAATCTCCGCGCCGAGCAATAAGGCGTCGCCCGCTCCCGCCGTCATTCGCAGCGCGGGCGGATAGAACGCCAGCGACTGCACCGGCGCCGGCGCCTCCTCGTCGTCATTGGTCAGCGTGCCGAGCGCCGTGCCCTTCTTCACCGTGACCGGCCCCTGCACCGGCTCGGTCGAGACGGTGAACGTCTTCGCCGGCTCAACGATCGAATTGCCGATGATCGTCACCTGACACGTCGCGCTGGTTTGGCCCGGCTCGAAGATGGCGGAGCTCCCTCGGAGATAGAAATCCATTCCAGCGTGCGCGGTCCCATCACGCGGCACGCACCAGACGTAGACGCGTTCGGTCACCGGCTTGGAAAGGCGCAGCGGGAAGTCGACCGTGTGCTCGGCGTTACCTTCCGGAACAGTCACGTCGCCGATGGTGAATTCCGATCCGATCTCGTCCTCGGCGACATGAATGATCGCAGTCGTCACCGATCCGGTGTCCATCACCGCGCCGCCGTCGCTGACGACGCCGATTGAGTGATCGGAGTCGCCGTTAAACACGGCGTCGTCCTGCACGCGATGCGTGATCGTCTTCGTGGTCTGGCCCGGCGCAAACGAAACCTTCATCGCCAGCGGCTCGAGATTGCGCACGAAGTCGCCGTCCGGCCAGTTGGGAAACGTAGTGTAATCGAGATCGAACGCGCGCGAAAGATCGCCGTTTCGCTCCAGCGTCACCGTCACGCTACCGCCGTTCTCGGCCACGTTGTACACCGGCTGCGAGAAACGAACATACGACGGCGGATTCGCGCAGACGTAGGCGAACCCGCGAACCGTTCCGGATCCCGCGTTGTTGCGGATCTCGACCTGCACGTTGAAGCTTCCCGCGATCGGGAACACGTGATCGACCTCGCCGTGGCCGTGAACCACGGCGGCCGGTGTTCCGTCGCCGAAGTCCCACGTCAGCGTGTCGCACGCGTCGATGAAGTACGGCGCCGGACACGGACCGGCATAGAGCGGAATGAAGCAACTCCCCGCCCGCGGTGCGACGGAAAAGTGAATGGGCGTGTTCTGCAAGCACGGACTGCCGGCGTTACAGACAGGCGAGTGGAAGTCGACGGTGTAGGACGAGGCTGGATTGGTCGCGCCGCAATCGGCGAAGGCGCGAACGGCAATCAGCAGGAAGACGAGGGCGGCAGCGCGTCGCATGCCGTAGATACGCACGGCGCCAGACGAACGTCGCCGGCACGGCCGGAGCGCTGGTTGCCAAAGGCTCCGCCACCAGTGGGGCGAGTTTTAGCGCTCTCTCTACACCGTGTTCGAGAAATCGAATGGCGACTCATCTGCGAACGGATCGCCTTCGCCGGAGACCGTCAGCCCCTGTTCCATCTCTTCGCGGGCCATGTCCGAGGTCGACTGGATGCCTTGGAGCTTGAGGCGGAACTCGTCCGGATTCGACGCGCGCCGCAGCGCTTCGTCCAGCGTGATCAGGCCGTTCTTGTAGAGCACATACAGCGACTGATCGAACGTCTGCATGCCGTACTGCGACGTCCCCTGGCCGATCGCGTCCTTGATCAGCTTCGTCTTCTCCTTGTTCTCGATGCAGTCCCGGATGAACGCGGTCGAGATCAACACCTCGGCCGCGGGCACGCGTCCGAGTCCGTCCGCGCGCGGCAGCAGGCGCAGCGAGACGACGGCTTTGAGCACGGCCGCGAGCTGCAGACGGATCTGCTTCTGCTGGTGCGGCGGGAAGACGGAGATGATGCGGTTGATGGTTTCGGTCGCGTCCATCGTGTGCAGCGTCGACAGCACGAGGTGGCCCGTCTCGGCCGCGGTGAGCGCCGTCTCGATCGTCTCGTAGTCGCGCATTTCGCCGACCAGGATGACGTCGGGATCCTGGCGCAGCGCTGATCGCAATGCCTGCGAGAACGACTTCGTGTCGACCTCAATCTCGCGCTGGTTCACAATCGCCTTCTTGTCGCGGTGCAGGAACTCGATCGGATCCTCGACCGTCATGATGTGTTCCGTGCGATGCGAGTTGATGTAGTCGATCATCGCGGCCAGCGTGGTCGACTTGCCCGAACCGGTCGTCCCCGTGCAGAGAATCAGACCTCTTCGTTCTTCCGCGATCTTTTCCAGGACCACCGGCAGCATCAGCTCGCGGATCGAAAGAATCTTGACGGGAATGACGCGCAGGACCATGCCCACCGTGCCGCGCTGCTGAAAGATGTTGCAGCGGAAGCGGCCTAGGCCGGGAACGGAGTAGGCGATATCGATTTCGTAGTTGTTCTTGAATTTTTCTTTCTGCCGCGACGACATGATCGAGAACGCCATGGCGATCGTGTCTTCCTGCATCAGCCGCTTCAGCTCCACCAGCGGCAGCAGTTCGCCATCGACGCGGATGACCGGATGCGATCCGACCTTGATGTGAAGGTCCGACGCGCGCCGCTCGGCAGCAATTTTCAGCAGGTCATTGATATGCACTGGCTCTCCTCGGAAACGCGCATTTTACGCCATCCCTTACAATCGCGCGCCTCATGACGCTGACCCGCCACAACGATCTCTCGCTTCGCTATGTGCTCAACGTTCCCAGCTGCGAACGCGACGACTTTGAGATGCCGCTCGTCGTCGTGATGCATGGCCGCGGCGCGGATGCGAATGACCTCGCCGATCTGGCGCCGATAATCGATGACGGATATCGATTCGTCTTCGCGAATGCGCCGAAGAAGTTCGAGCCGGCGCCTGGCTATTCGTTCGGATATTCGTGGTTCGATGGCTGGCCGCCGGAGGGCGATTTGATCGTGCAGTCGCGGGAGAAGTTGCTCGTGCTGATCGACGAACTGGCCGAGCGCTATCCGACGCCTGAGGGCAAGATCGTGGTCGCCGGATTCTCGCAGGGCGGGATGATGGCCATCGACGTCGGCTTCCGGACGCAGCAGAAGATCGCCGGCATCGTCTGCATGAGCGGCGCGATCTACGAAGCGGGCCAGCCGCCGCTGCGTAAGCTGCCCGTGCTCATCGTTCACGGCACCGAGGACGACATGATTCCGTTATGGGGCGCGCAGCGGACACGGCTCGTGCTCGAAGAGAACGGCGTTGCGCCGGAGTACCACGAGTTTCCGATGGGGCATCAGGTGACGAACGAGTCGATGTTGGTCGTGCGGGCGTTTCTGCGGCGCGTGTTGAGCGATTAGATACACAACGCGCGCAAATCGATCTCGACTGCTTCGAATGGTTCGGCGCGCACGACGTCATCGCCGACATAGTTGCCGGCAACGACCCATCGGCCGTTTTCGAGCCGCAGAACCTCGAGCGTTTGATCGACAGGGTCGACCAGCCACACATGCCGGACCTGATGCTCCCTATAGATCGGCAGTTTCTTCACCCGGTCGATGCGCGCGGTGCTCGGCGATTGCACCTCGCACAACCAGTCGGGAGCGAGATCGAATGCCGCGGCATCGGGGAAAACCGGCATTCGTTCACGACGCCAACCCGCGAGATCGGGAACGATGGCGTTGGCGCCGAGATGCAGTTCGGGTTCATCGATAATCCACCACCCGCCGGGGCCTCCGTCGCCGCGGTCGAATGAGTGACTGAGCTTCGCACCGAGAACGCTTTTCGCTCGCGCATGTCTCGAAGCGGGACGCGGCGATGTGTACAGCTCTCCTTCGATCAACTCGGCGACGAGGTTATCCGGAACCTTCAGCAGATCCTCGTACGTGGCCGGTCGCAGCGCCAGTTCCGTCATTCGCGAAAATGATACCTCGGCGTTGCAATACCGACGCTCATCGACCCCATACCTCGCTATGATTCGCCGCCATGAACGATCGTTTCGCCGAGCTCTATCCGCAGCATCTTGAAACCGTCAAGCAGCGCCATGACAAGGCGCTGGCCGAAACCGGCTACGACCACATCATCATTTTCGGCGGCGAGATTCACATTCAGTTTCTCGACGACACGTACTATCCGTTCAAGGTCAATCCGCACTTCAAGGCGTGGCTGCCGATCGTCGACAACCCGCATTGCTTCATCGTCTACACGCCGGGCGAGAAACCGCGTCTCGTCTACTACCAGCCGGTCGATTACTGGTACAAGCCGGCCTCGGCGCCGAGCGGGTATTGGACCGATCACTTCGACATTCGCGTCATCGACACGCCCGAAAAAGCGAAGGAGCATTTCCCGAAAGGCGGGCGCAATGCGTTCGTTGGGGAATCGAGTGAGTTGCATGGCGGCGATGCGAATCCCGAGGCGCTGCTCAACGCGCTGCACTTCGAACGGTCGTGGAAAACGGACTACGAGATCGCCTGTCTGACCGAAGCCAACGTTCGCGGCGTGCGCGGACATCGCGCGGCGGCGAAGGCGTTTCGCGAAGGGAAGTCCGAGTTCGAAATCCACATCGACTTTCTCCTTCACTCCAGCCAGGCCGAGGAGGAGCTGCCGTACGGCAACATCATCGCGCTGAATGAGAACGCCTCGGTGCTGCACTACCTCAATCACATTCGCGAGCAGCCGGGCGATCTTCGCTACTCCTTTCTGATCGACGCCGGCGCGCAGTATCACGGCTACGCCTCGGACATCACGCGGACGTACGCGCGCGACGAGCAGGGCGAGTTCGCGCAATTGATCGCGGCGATGGACGCGATGCAGCAGAATCTCTGCACGATGTCGAAGCCAGGCGTCAACTACATCGACATCCACATGGCCGCGCACAAAGGTGTCGCGACGATCCTTGCCGACTTCGAGTTCGTCCACGGTCTCGATGCGGACGGCATCGTAGAGAAGCGAATCAGCCCCGCCTTTTTCCCGCACGGCGTCGGCCACTTCCTCGGCCTGCAAGTTCACGACGTGGCCGGATTCCACCAGGATCGCGCCGGCTGCATCATCGCCAAACCCGAGGGACATCCGTACCTGCGGCTGACGCGCATCATCGATCCGCGCATGGTCTTCACGGTCGAGCCGGGCCTCTACTTCATCGAGTCGCTGCTCGCGGACTTACAAGCGGGCGACAACGCGAGGTACGTGAACTGGACGAAGGTGGACGAGTTCCGCAAGTTCGGCGGTATCCGGATCGAGGATGACATCGTAGTCACGGACAAAGGCCACGTGAATCTGACGCGGCAGGCGTTCGCGAGCGCGTAGCAATGTGGCACAGACACTTTGTCTGTGCGCCGCGCGCGGAGGCGCGCTCGACAATCCAGCCCCGCGCTCGGCGCGGGGTTCGGATGGGTCGCCCGCGATTTCGTGGCCGCGGAGGCGGCCGCAACATGAGCTCGCGCAGCTTTGTCGTGGCCGCCTCCGCGGCCACCAACCTCCATCTCACCGCACTTCCCCGCGCAAAGCGCGGGGCTGGATTGTTCAGCGCGCCTTCGCGCGCGACCGATGGCTGAGGACTCAGCCTTCCCGAGCCTCACCAGCACAGACAAAAGTGCCACACCAGCTCTGCCGGTGGCGAAAGTTGCCTAATCCGCGGCAATGCGCTTGCGCGCTTCCTCCGCCCAGCCCGACGTCTCATCGATCGCAAGGTAATCGTGCCACGCCGTCATCGCGTGGCCGCGGCCGTTGAGCGCCTCCACGGCGATCGCGCGATTCCACGCCGCTTCGGGCGTTCGGCCGATGCGAAAGGCGCGGTCGGCGCAGCGGACGGCTTCGACCGCGTCGGGAATCGCGCGGCGTTTGGCGAGGGCGCGGTTCGAGAGCGCGGCTGACAGGTCATTGAGCAGCGCCACATCATCTGATTCGGCGATCGCCGCGGCGACGGAACGTTGTCCCGTCTCCACCAGCAGCGCCTCGTGCAGCGTGTCGATGGCAATGTCGTCCTTGCCGAGGAGCAGGTTCGCGACTCCGGACGCGTGAAGGTTGGCGGCGGTGCGTCGCGCCGCGACCGATCGCTGCACGCCCGCCGCGGCGGTGAGCAGCGACGCATTCTCCGGATTCTGCTGCGGATCGAATTTCGAGCCGCGCATTACCGGCGCCGGCGACTGATACGGGAATCCGGAGATGCGGCCGGCGATGATCCGCTGCGCGGGCGCCGCTTTCGTGAGCGCCTCCATCCCATTTTCGCGATGCAGGATTCGGTCGCGAACGGGAGTCACGAGGAGTACGCAGGCGATGACGGCAGCGACCGTGGCCGTCGCCACCGCGATCCAGGCTCGTCGCGGCCGCCACGCATCGCGCGCCGCCGTACGCGACGGCAACTCCGTCGCGCTCAGAAAGACCGAATAGCATTCGGAGCAGGTGGTCAGGTGCGCGATGACCTTCGCGCGGGTTTCCGCATCGAGCCTGCCGTCGATGAATGCCGCCAGCGTCTCGTCGGAAGGAAAACCTGTGTGCTCCATCGCCGTCACTTTCTCAAATGCCTTTGGCCGCCCCCAGGGCGTCCAACGGCTTAGAGTGACGGAACTCCGGTTTTCCCTCGGTAGCAGGAAACGCGAACGACAGCTCGTGATCGGAATGATCGAGCAACTCGCAGGCATCGGCGGCAGCGATGCCGGCCTCTTCCAGCGCGAACTTCAATTGGGCCAGCAGCTTATTGATCCGCTTGTAGAGCTTCTTGCCATCGATACGGAGCGCGCGTGCGATGTCGGGGATTTTCTTGCCGTTCCAAAAACGCATGCGCAGGATGAGCTGATCCTCGGATTCCATTGTAGCGATGGCCGCATCGATCGTGGCCGCGGTGTGGCGCGCGATCACCGCGCGCTCTCCGCTGAACAGCTCCGGCTCGATCGACGGACCATTGTCCGCGTTCTCCATCGCCGCGACAAGCATCGGCCGCGGCTGACGAACCGGCAAACGCACGTAAATCGCGTCAATCTCTCCGACAGTGAACACGGCGTCGCATCCGGCGGTCAGGATGGCCACCGCCTCGCTGTAGGTGTGACCGTCGCGCGTCAGCAGCCGCTCCAGCGTGATCCCTTTGTCGCCGAGCCGCCGGGCCTGCGCCGACGGCCGCCACTTACCCCACATCTGCACGCGATACTGGAAAAACATCCGCTGGATGACGGTGGTCATGTACGTCGAAAACGCGCTTCGCCCTTCGAACTTGCGGATGATGGCGTAGTTGCTCTCGATCAGCTTGAACTTGACGTGCGACCCGAACTCCTCTTCCTCATCGCGGCTGACGCGATTGCGATGGCAAACGTACCCGATGGCCTTATCGATCAGGCACAGGTTCGTCAGGAAGACTTCCTCGGCGGCAATTGGTTTCACGGGAGTGCGGCGGAGTCTAGCAGCAAATCCGGAACGCATGCGTGTCAAGGAAGAGTCGAAGACGGCGCACAGCGGCGGGCCGGTGCGTGGTGATATGAACATCCACCGTGACCTCTCCCCCCTTCACTCTTCACTCTTCACTCTTCATCTGTCCCATGCATCCCGAGGTGGTCAGCGACAAGCCGGGAGTCTGTCCGATTTGCGGCATGGCGTTGGAGCCGATGACGGCGTCGCTCGACGACGCGCCGAACGCGGAGCTGCTAGACATGCAGCGCCGCTTCGTGATCAGCCTGATCTTCTCCATCCCGCTGCTGATCCTCGGCATGTCCGACATGTTCGGGATGCACGAGTTGGCGGTGAAGCCGTGGCTCCCCTGGATCGAGCTCGTGCTGGCGACGCCGGTCGTGCTCTGGTGCGGCTGGCCATTCTTCGTGCGCGCCGCAACGTCGATCGTCTCGCGGCACCTCAACATGTTCACGCTCATCGGCATGGGCACCGGCGCGGCGTATCTCTACAGCGTCGTGGCGACGCTCTTTCCGAGCGCCTTCCCATCGTCATTCAGAACGTTGGGCGTGTTGCCTCTCTACTACGAGCCGGCCGCGGTGATCATCACTCTCGTCCTCCTCGGCCAAGTGCTCGAGTTACGCGCCCGCGACAAAACCTCAGGTGCGATGCGCGAGCTGCTCGGTCTCGCGCCGAAATCCGCGCGCGTGCTGAACGACGATGGCAGCGAAGAGGATGTCGACGTGTCCATGATCACGGCCGGCATGCGCATTCGCGTCCGCCCCGGCGAACGGATCGCGGTCGACGGCGTCGTCATCGAAGGTAGCGGCAACGTCGACGAATCGATGATCAGCGGCGAAGCGATCCCAGTGGCAAAAAACGTCGCGAGCAAGGTCACGGCCAGCACCGTGAACACGAGCGGTGCGTTCATCATCAAAGCCGAACGCGTCGGCGCCGACACGCGCCTCGCGCAAATCGTGCGCATGGTCGGCGAAGCGCAGCGCAGCCGCGCGCCGATTCAACGCCTGGCCGACGTCGTGGCCTCGTGGTTCGTCCCGATCGTGATCGCCGTCGCCGCCATCACGTTCGTGGTCTGGTCGCTCATCGGCCCGCAGCCCCACTTCGCGCACGCGCTCGTGAACGCCGTCGCCGTCCTCATCATCGCCTGCCCTTGCGCCCTCGGCCTGGCCACTCCGATGTCAGTCATGGTCGCCACCGGCCGCGGCGCCACCGCCGGCATCCTCATCAAAAACGCCGAGGCGCTGGAACTCCTCTCCCGCATCGACACGCTCGTCATCGACAAAACCGGAACGCTGACCGAGGGCAAACCGAAGGTTGTGGCGGTCGAAGGTGATTTCCTCGGAATGGTCGCCGCCGTCGAACGCGCCAGTGAACATCCGCTTGCAAACGCGATCGTCGCCGCTGCCTCGGACATCGGAATCGCAACCGATGTCGAGACCATCGCCGGCCAGGGAGTCCGCGGTACCGTCGACGGCCACCGCATCGCCGTCGGCAACGCCATATTCATCGGCAACGTCACCACCTTCGAAGAAAAAGCAAACCAACATCGCGCGAACGGAGCAACCGTCGTCTTCGTCTCCATCGACGGAAACCCCGCCGGATTCATCGCCATCGCCGATCCGATCAAACCGACCACCGCGGACGCCCTGCGCGCCCTGCGCGAAAAAGGGATCGCCATCACCATGCTCACCGGCGACGCCCGCGGAACCGCCGAAGCCGTAGCTCGTCAACTCGGCATCGACAACGTTGAAGCCGAGGTGTTACCCGCCGACAAAGAAAAGATCGTTCGCAATCTCCAATCACGTGGAAAACGCGTAGCGATGGCCGGCGACGGCGTGAACGACGCCCCCGCCCTGGCCCGCGCCGACGTCGGCATCGCCATGGGCACCGGCACCGGCACCGACGTCGCCATCGAAAGCGCCCACCTGACGCTCATCCAGGGCGACCTCCGCGACATCGTCCGCGCCCGCAATTTGTCCGAAGCGATGATGCGCAACATCAAACAAAACCTCTTCTTCGCCTTCCTCTACAACATCCTCGGCGTCCCCATCGCCGCGGGAGTGCTCTACCCGTTTTTCGGATTGCTACTAAGCCCAATGATCGCAAGCGCCGCCATGACGTTCAGCTCCGTGACGGTGATTGGGAACGCGCTGCGGTTGAGGAGCGTGGGATTGTGACCGCGATGGAGAAGTCAGCAACGTTTAGGTTTAGCAACCTCCTTGACCGTGCAGACAAGTTGCTTTCGCAGTTCCGGGCCGCGGGCATCATCGTCAATCCTTCAAGTCGATTCAGCCGCTACGCGAAGGAATTAAAGGTGGCAGCCGAATCCGAATATGACACCCCTCCTGACGCCGTGCTCCGCGTGTGGCATCGCCTCCTGATCGAGGTGGACAATCTCGATACAGTCCTCGGAAATCTTTCGGCAGAACCTGCGGTCGGTGGTTGGCAGGGGAAGGTGCAGGAAACCCTTTCTGGCGGCGTGCTGCGTACACAAGATCGTACGGATTGTCGTGCGCGGAACATTCAGTTTGAACTATTGGTAGCCAGCCTGATTCGCCGGGCCGGTTACGCCGTTCAGTTGCGCGACCCTGACGTTGTCCTGAAATTGGAAACATCGGAAATTGGTATAGCGGTCAAACGTCCGCGATCACCCACGAAAATAACAACCCACATTGGCGTCGGCCAGCGCCAACTGAAAAAAGCTGGCCTGACGGGATTGGTTGCGATAGATCTCACAATCCTAGAGAACGCATCCGACAAGCATCTCACAACTTCGAATTTTGGTAAGACGGAGGCCGCGTTAATCCAGCGATTCTCAGACATTACAGGATATGTTCGTTCGGTAGAAGCGAGAGCAATTGACACTGCTGTCGTCTTCGGACTGATCACACATTTGGCAATTCCTGTCTGGGAGCCCGAAGAGCGGGCGATTAGCTTCATAGAGCGGTGGTCGGTTGCGCCACTCGTCGGCGAGGCGGACCCCAGACACCGTATTTTACGTGCGTTGCATGACCGCGTCGGCGGGCTCCTGTAAGAAAGGGTTAGTTACAGGACCTCATCTCGCCAATATCCGGGCCGCCTTCGATTGTGCGCAATCGCAAGTACCTCTATGCGATCATCGAGTTCCTCGAAGACGACGTAGTACGGAAATCCAGCAACCGGCGATCGCCGCGCGCTGCCCGGAACGAACGGAATCCATTTGGCGGCGGCGGGAGATTGTTCAATGTGTTCGAGAGTCTTGAACACCTCGGTGACGAAGCGGTCGGCAACCGATGGGTTGCTCTCGCGATACCAGGCCGTGGCTTCGCGGAGCTCCTGACGGGCGGCGGCCTGGATAGCGACGCGTTTTCAACGTTGAAGTATGTCCGCGCGAATCTCGTCGAGCACGACGCGCCAATCTTCGCCCGGATGGCTGGCTGCGTGACGCGACCGCCGATCAATCTCAGCGGCCCAGGCCCGCTGCACGTCGTCGTCCGACTCTTCGAGACTTGTCATCAACTCGGCCGCGACGAGGGCACGCTCATCCGGCTCCAGTTCGAGCGCCTGTTGAAGGACGTGATTGGCAGCGTCGGTCATGTGGTGATTTTAACGGCAATCGGAGCGCTGCACCATCAAGATAGCTGAAGGGTCAGCGCGGTCAGCGCATCAGCGCGATAGTGACGGCCACGATGGCCACGACCAATGCGCCGCCGGCGAGTCCAAGCGCGGTCAACGCGACGGATCGCCACCGCTCCTCGGCGGCCTGCAGTGCGGTGATGAGGGGATCGGCGGTTTGCGCATCTTCAAACAGCGATTGCTTCATCACCGCCTTGGCGGCCAGGACGTCTTCCATCGACCGCACCAGGTGCCGCTGGTGGATGGCCTTGGTGCTGTCGGCGCCCGGCTCGGCGGCGGCAGCGGATGCCGCTTTCAGAACGGCGTTCTTGATCTCGCCGCCGCTCGCGGGGAACCGTTCGGCGAGCTCGCGGAACTTCACATCGGGTGCAAGCGGCGTTTTGCGCGGATGGATCTGAACCTGCCAGATCTGCTCCCGTTCTTCGACGCCGGGCATCAGGAAACGGACATGGGTACGGATGCGGCGCTCGAACGCCGGATCGAAATTCGCGGCCAGATTTGTCGCGAAGATCACGACGCCATTGAATGCTTCGACCTCGCGCAGGAGCACATTGACCGTGACGTTGCTCTCCCGCTCCTGCGCCAGGGCCGCGCCCGCGGAGCGGCGCACCGCGATCGCATCTGCCTCATCGAAGAAAAGCACGGCGTTCTGCTCGACCGCTGACCGGAAAGCGGCGGCGATGTTCTTCGGCGTTTCACCCATCCACATCGATTCCAGCTCCGCGTAGTCGACGACGAGGAGCTTCATGCCCAGACTGTGCGCGATCGCTTCGGCGCAGATGGTCTTCCCGGTGCCGGGCGCTCCGGCAAAGTTGAAGGCGAGGCCGAGGCCGGAGGCGTGGCGCTCGCCCAGTCCCCAGCGGCCGAAGATCAGATTGTGATGGCGCACCTGGGCCAGCGCATCGTCGAGCGTACGGCGTGTCTCGGGCGGCAGGATGACGTCGGCGAACGTCCTCTCTGGAACGATCGTTTCTACGACCCGCCTGGAGGTGCGGCCGGTGAAGAGCGAAAGGAGAGGAGACGGCATGTCGAATGGGGAACGCGCCCGCGCCGCCTCCCCTTCCGGTGCCTCAGCCGGCGCTCGAAATCCAAATGCCGTCGCGCGAGCTCATGGCTGCAGTCTCACCCGCAGGATGCCTGATCTCTTTCACCACAATTTCGTCGTTAGTCATCACCACGACCGTCGACGACCTCGTGCCGTAGCCGCGGTCGGGAAGCGCGACGAAGATTTCTTCTTCGATCAGACCGCCGCGCGGTGTCGTAAGAAAACGCAGGAGATCGTCGACGACGTCGTCGCCTTCCAGGGCGAGCGCCATGGCCTCGCGGGCCAGGACGACCTTCGGCCAGTCGATCGATCCCGGTGCGTTGCTGACGGCAAAGATGCCGTCGGCGAGGAGGCGCGCGGGGGTGTCGGTGGAGACGTGGGCGACGGATTCGCGGTCGCCGGTCAGGAGATGGAATCCGGCGTATTCGTTCCCACGAATGCTCTGCGCGTACACAAGCGGCGAAATGCCGGATCGAACGAAATCGCCGACCAGCGCACCGCGCGAGCGCGGGTTCGACGGGCCGTCGTTGCCACGAATGTTGGTGACGGCTGCGAAGCGGCCGTCGCGCGTGACGGCCAGCCATGTGCCGCCGGCGCGGAGATCGCGTCCGCCGGCGATGTTTGGATCGTCATCCCAGATGTGCAGAGGGCGCGTGGGGCGGTCGTAGAACTCGTCGCGATTCGCGGCGATCACGATCGGGTATCGCGGCGAGGCGTGCACGGCGATGGCGATGAGGCACAAGCGGCGCGGAGCTTACGACGCCGAGTGACCGGAGCGCTGGCGTCCCGCCGGCTGGCTCGGCTGCGTCTCGCTGCCGAACCGCCACCCCCCCAACTTTCCTGGTAACACAACGCCGGCGCAAGCCTTCCATTCGGCAGCGAGGACGCAGCCGATCCAGCCGGCGAGACGCCAGCGTTCGGGTTGCGCTCTATCGCGGGAGTAGATGTTTTTGCACTTTCCCCAACGCCGTGCGAGGGATCGAATCAACCTGCACGAATCGCCGCGGCACTTTGAACGATGCGAGGTTCTCGCGGCACGATCGTTCGAGCGCCTCCGCGTCGAAGGACGTGGAGACGATGAACGCGATCGGAACTTCGCCTCGAACGTCGTCTGCCACGCCGACTACCGCGGCCTCGGTCACGCCAGGTTGTTCGAGGAGGAGCTCTTCGATTTCGCGCGGGTAGATGTTGAAGCCGCCGGAGATGATCAGGTCGGACTTGCGGCCGAGGAGGGTGTAGTAGCCGTCGGCGGAGCGGGTGGCGAGGTCGCCGGTGCGGAACCAGCCGTCGAGAAATGGATCGGGGCGGCGCCAGTAGCCGGCGAAGACGTTCGGGCCGCGGACGAAGAGCTCGCTGTCATCGATGCGGACGGAGATGCCGGGCAACGGGAAGCCGACCGTCCCGGCGCGGCGCTCGCCGATGAGCGGATTGCTCAGCGTCATGAACGTCTCCGTCATCCCGTAGCGCTCGAGGATGGTGTGGTGGAAGAGATCGCGGAAGCGTTCGAAGACGGCTACCGGCAGCGGTGCGGAGCCGGAGACGAAGAGGCGCATTCGTTCGCCAATCTCGTGCGCGATCTGAGGCGGCGTATCGAGCAGGCGGACGTAAATCGTCGGGACGCCGAAGAAAAGCGTGGGACGGAAATCGCGGAAGTCGTCGAGCGCCGTCCGATGGTCGAAGCGTTCGAGCAATCGCATGCGGCAGCCGCTTGCGAGCCAGCAGTGCAGGCCGTTGCCGAGGGCGTGGATGTGGAAGAGAGGGAGCGCGAGAAGGAAGCGGTCGCGATCGGTGATCTGCCACATCGTCAACAGGTTGACGGCATTGGCGGCGAAGTTGTTGTGCGTCAGGACGGCGCCTTTCGATGCGCCCGTCGTCCCCGAGGTGTAGATGATCGCGGCGGGTGTATCGCCGTCGAGGTCCTCAGCTGGCCGATCGTCGCGATCCGAAACCAGCTGCGGCAACTCCGCCTCGGTGATGACCAGCCGCGGCTCGGCGTCGTTGGTGATGTGCGCGATCTCGCGATCGCGGTAGAGGATGTTGATCGGGACGAAGATCACGCCGAGCTTCACGCAGGCGAGGTAGATGTCGATCAGCTCGATGCGATTGCCGAGGTAGACGCATAGGCGGTCGCCCTTCGTGAAGCCGCGTTTGCGCAGCGCGTGCGCGACGCGATTGCTGCGGCGTTCGATGTCGCCGAAGGTGAATTCGGCACCCTCCCATTCGAGCGCGAGGTCGTCCGCTCGCGCGATGAGCGAGAGGTCGAAGAGGTGCAGCAGGTTCACGCAAGGATCATAGGCGGATCGCAATCACAGCTTCTGCGGAATGTGCCGCCCGTTTCGTGCGAAGCACTTTGGAGTGCGGTGGCGACCGAGCCACCGCACTCCAAAGCTTCGCGAAATGTGCCGCGAATCGCGCGTATCAAACGTCGCGATGACGCAGCATCGCCACACGCACGACCCTTGCAGCCTTCGTTGGAGTCTTGACGAACATGTTCAAAAGACAGCGTCGGCCGATCGGCGTCGAGATCGCCCGCGAGGGGACGAGCTTCCGCGTCTGGGCGCCCGCGCATCGCGACGTAAGCGTCATCATCGACGGCATCGAACACGCGCTGCATGCCGAGGACGACGGATATTTTGGAGGAGTCATCGATGGTGCGGGAGCGGGAGCGCGTTACCGCTTTCGCATCGATGGCTCTGACGAAACCTATCCCGATCCCGCTTCGCGGTTTCAGCCGGACGGGCCGCATGGCGATTCCGAAGTCGTCGATCCGAGTGTGTATCGATGGAGCGACGGCGATTGGCGCGGCGTCGATAAACGAAGTCTCGTCATCTACGAAATGCACATCGGGACGTTTACGCGCGAAGGCACATGGCGCGCCGCGATCGAACAGCTGGCTGCGCTGCGCGACACCGGCATCAACCTGATCGAGATCATGCCCGTTCACGAGTTTCCCGGCCGCTTCGGATGGGGTTACGACGGTGTTGATCTCTGGGCGCCGACGCGGCTTTACGGCCGGCCCGACGATTTCCGCGCCTTCGTCGATGCCGCTCACTTCCACGGCCTCGGCGTGATCCTCGACGTCGTCTATAACCATTTCGGACCGGACGGCTGCTACCTGAGCCAATTCTCGCCGGATTACTTCACGAAAAAGTACATGAACGAGTGGGGTGAAGCGATCAACTTCGATGGGCCCAACGCGGAGGGAGTGCGGGAGTTTTTCGCCGAGAACGCCGCCTACTGGATCGAGGAGTTTCATCTCGACGGTCTGCGCCTCGACGCCACGCAGTCGATTCACGACGCGTCGCAGGAAAACGTCGTCACGCTGATCGTTCGGCGCGCGCGCGAGGCGGCGAAAGAGAAAGAGATTTTCATCGTCGGCGAGAACGAGCCGCAGGAGGTGAAGCTCATCGATGACTACGGCCTGGACGCGCTCTGGAACGATGACTGGCATCACGCGGCGATGGTTGCCGCGACCGGAAAGCGTGAGGCGTACTACACCGACTACCGCGGCGCGCCGCAGGAGTTCGTGTCGATGGCGCAGTCGGGCTTCTTGTATCAGGGCCAGTACTACTCGTGGCAGAAAGACCGGCGCGGAACGCCGTCCGCGCATCTGCCGCCGGAGAGCCTGGTTTGTTTTCTCCAGAATCACGATCAGGTCGCAAACTCCGCGCGCGGTGAGCGGCTGCAGTTCATCACCGACCCGGGCCGCTATCGCGCGCTGACGGCGCTGCTGCTCCTCGGCCCAAACACTCCGATGCTGTTTCAGGGACAGGAGTTCGGCTCGTCAGCGCCGTTCCTTTTCTTCGCCGACCACGAACCGGAGCTCGCGGCGAAGGTGGCGAAAGGGCGCCGCGAGTCGCTCGAACAGTTCCCGTCGCTGAAAGCGCTTCACGGCGACCTTCCAGCGCCGGACGACGTGGCGACGTTCGAGCGATGCAAGCTCGGTCATCGCGAGCGCGAAACGCATGCCGAGGTCGTGGCCCTCCATCGCGATCTGCTGCGGTTGCGAATGGAGATGATTGGACGCGTACGCGGGGCGGTCATCGGCGCGGAAGTCTTCGCCCTGCGTTACGGGCAACGGTTGCTCATCGTCAACCTCGGCGCCGAAATCCGGATGGACGTCGTCCCCGAACCGCTGCTGGCACCGCCGCTGGATCGCCGATGGGAACTGCGATGGTCGAGCGATTCACCCGACTATGGCGGCCCGGGCATCATCCCGATCGAGACGAAGGGAACGTGGATCGTGGCGGCCCACGCGGCGATCGTCATGAATCCGAGGGATTTGTGAGCTACTCCGGCAGCAATTTCCCCGGCCACGCATCCTCGGCTTTGCGAATCCAGTGGCCGCTGCGGATGTCGCCGAGGCGTTCGGCGAGCGTGTCGTAGACGGTGGTATGGCGATCGCCGCGATCGCGAAAGTCGGGGCGGCTGAGCGCTTCGACGCGGCCGTCGGCATGGCGGACGAAGACGCGATTCGAGTCGAGAATCTGCACGCCGAGGTCGTGCTCGAACTGGCGAAGGAGTCCGAACATGCGGTCGATCGAGCAGCCGGAAGTTTCGCTGCGCTCGTCGACGGCGATGGCGAGGAAGCTGTTTTCGAGGAGCTCGCGCGCCGAGGTTACAGGCGCGCCGTGCGCCGCCCATTCGTCGAGGAACGCATCGACCTGTTGCAGGACGTCGCGGCTCTGCGTTTCATCCAGAGCGGGCGAGATGCCGAACAACCAGGTGCGGGAAGTGGGAGGGAGAGAATTGATATCGACTCTAGGCATGGTGAGTAGATTAGTGGATTAGTAGAGCAGTAGATTAGTGAACTTCACCATCACCTAATCTACCAATCGACTAATCTACTAATCCACTGCTCATGTCCTTCGCAAAACTGATGCAACGCTTCAAAGGCGGCGTCTGCACGGACGACCGGCCGCCGCAGCAGCAGGATCCGCTGCGCCTGGCGACGGCCGCGGTGCTCCTCGATATCGGCTATGCGGACGGAACGCTGAGCCGCGAAGAGGATGAGGACCTGGTCACGTATCTCAAGCGCACGTTCGCACTGGACGACACGATGGCGCAGGAGTTGGTGAAGGCCGCCTCCGAAATCCGCGCCCAGACGATCGACCATTTCGCGCTGACGCATTTCATCCGCCGCAACGCAACGCTGTCCGACCGCATCGAGATCGTGAAGACGATGTGGCGCATGGCGTACGCGGATGGACGTCTCACCGAGTACGAGAACTACCTCGTCCGCAAACTCGCCGACCTTCTCGGACTCGAGCATCACGTGATGATCGATGCGAAGGTGAGCGTGTTGACGGAGTTGGGGCTGGCGACGACTTAGCTGTACATCCTGCGGCGAAGGGCGCAGGATCTCCGGTGGCACCGCGCCCCCAGTTTCGTGCGCAAAAGGATCAATCCGCGCTTCCGCGCAGATGGACAGTTCGAGCAAAACAAACGATCTCGCGGCGCCACCGGAGATCCTGCGCGCTACGCCGCAGGATAAAGTGGGTGCGCATGCGCACCCACCAGGTCGCCATCATCGGCGCCGGACCGATCGGCCTCGAGCTCGCCGTCGCGTTCAAGCAGTTTGGCATCGACTACATCCAGTTCGATGCGGGACAGATCGGGACGACCATCGCTTGGTATCCAATCGAGATGCTGTTTCATTCGAGTTCCGACCGGCTCGGACTCGCGGGTGTGCCGATTCAGACGGCGACGCAGCAGAAGATCACGCGCGAGGAGTACCTCGCGTATCTGCGCGCGCTCGTGATGCAGTTCGGATTGGAGATTCGGTCGTATGAGCGCGTGATCAACGCGTCGCGAGTACGGGGCGGATTCGAGCTGGTGACGCAGGCGCTCGACGGCGAGCATCGCTACCGCGTCGAGCAGGTCATCATCGCCATCGGCGCGTTTCATGCGCCGCGCATGCTCGACATTCCGGGCGAAGAGCTGCCGCACGTCAGTCACTACTTCCACGATCCGCATACGTACTTTCAGAAAAAGCTGCTGATCGTCGGCGGGCGCAACTCGTCGGTCGAAGCGGCGGTGCGATGCCAGCGCGCCGGCGCGGACGTGACGCTTAGCTATCGCCGCGATGACTTCGATGCGAAGGTCGTCAAGTTCTGGCTGTTGCCGGAAGTGCGCGCGTTGATTCGTGACAATCGAATCCGCTATCTGCCGCGCACGATGCCTCTGGAGATCCGCAATGGAACGGTGCTCATGGGATCCGTCGATGACGATGCTCAGTTCGAAATCGACGCCGATTTCGTTCTGCTGCTGACCGGGTACCGGCAGGATTCGACGCTCTTCGACCAGCTAGGCGTCGAGCTGCGCGGCGACGATCGTCAACCTGTTTACGATCCGGAGACGATGGAGACGAATGTGCCCGGCGTCTTCGTCGCGGGCACCGCGGTGGCCGGAACACCGCCGCGTAAAGTGACCGTGATCGTGGAGACGTGTCACGTGCACGTGCCGCGCATCGTCGCCGCGATTCAGGGCGCGCGCGTGGCGCTGCCGGACGGAGCGCTGGACGAGTAAACATGGTGGCACAGACACTCTTGTCTGTGCTTGGCAACGCGACGATGTTGGGCGTTGTCGCGTATCGCGTCGCGCGCGAAGGCGCGCGGAACAATACAGCCCCGCGCTCGGCGCGGGGAAAACGCGACGCACGCACCGCGGTGGCCGCGGAGGCGGCCACTACAAAGGGTAGCGCGAGAGCCTGTGGCGGCCGCCTCCGCGGCCACTACGTTCCTGGCCATGCTCCAACCCCGCGCAGAGCGCGGGGCTGCATTGTCCGAGCGCGCCTCCGCGCGCGAGCACGGACAAGAGTGTCTGTGCCACATTGCACGAAAGTTCACGCTGGCTTCGCCGCTCGCCCATGTACGATTCCGCGCATGAAAAACGTCCGACTATGGCTGGCCGTTTCGCTCCTCGCCGCCGCGCACGCGCATGCGGCGGTTAACGTTCCGGTCGTCTACGACAAGCTTCCGAACGGATTGAAGGTCGTCATCTCTGAGGCGCATGTGGCGCCGACGGTGACCGTGGCGGTGTACTACGGGATCGGATTCCGCGTCGAGCCGAAGGGGCAGACCGGCTTCGCGCATCTGTTCGAGCACATGATGTTTCAGGGCTCGGAGCATGTGAAGAAATTCGAGCACGCCAAGGTTGTCGAAGCGAATGGCGGCAATCTGAATGGCTCCACGCGGCTCGACTACACGAACTACTACGAGACGATGCCGGCCGAGGGATTGGAGACCGCGTTGTGGCTGGAAGCGGATCGCATGCGCTCGCTCGACGTCAGCGCGGACAACCTGAAGAACCAGCAGAACGTCGTCTCGGAGGAAGTGCGCGCCAACGTTCTCAACCAGCCGTACGGCGCATTCGAATGGCTCGACCTGTGGCAGAACGCGAATCAGAACTGGTTCAACGCGCACAATTTCTACGGCGACCTTCACGACATCGAGGCGGCGAAGATCGATGACGTTCGCAATTTCTTCAAGACCTACTACGCGCCGAACAACGCTGTGCTGACCATCGTCGGCGACGTCGATCCGGCCGCGGCGCGCAAGCTCGTCGACAAGTACTTCGCCTCCATTCCGCAGCAGAACATTCCGAAACGTCCCGACGTCAACGAGCCGGCGCAAGCGAAAGAAAAGCGCGTCAACGAGACTGACAAGCTGGCCAATCTGCCGGCGCTCGCCTTCGGCTATCACCTTCCCGATCAGCAGTCGTCGGACTACGCGCCCGCCGTGCTGCTCGATTTCATCCTGCAGGGCGATGACAGCTCCCGCTTCTATCAGCGTCTGGTCAAAGAAAAGCAGACCTCGATCGATTGGGGCGGCGGCATCAACTACGAGCTCGGCAACGAGTTTGACTACGACGGGCCGATGCTGATGGTGTCGCGCACCACGTACAAGCCGGGCCATTCGGCGGACGAGATCCTGCACGAGGTCGACGCGATCGTGGCCGACCTTCAACAGCACGGACCGACGGCGCGCGAAGTGGCCGATGCGAAAGTCCGCTTTCGCTCGAATTTCTACGACAGCCTGGAGACGACCGGAGGCAAGGCCAACCTGCTGGCGTCGTTCGCTCTCTTTCGCGACGATCCGTCGCAGATCAACAAGGTGCTGCCGGTGTTCGACGCGGTGACCGCCGCGCAGATCCAATCGGCCGCGCAGAAGTACCTCGCAGCGTCGAATCGAACAGCGATCGACCGCGTCCCGGCAGCGAAGGAGGCGAAATGATTAAGCACGTCATCCTCTGCACGCTTTTCGCGACAAGCACTTTCGCTCAATCCACCCCTCCCCCGCCCGCGCCGCCGCGTCCGATCAACTGGCCGGCCATTTCCGAATCGACACTCGACAACGGACTGACCGTCGTCCTCGTCCCGCTGCACAACGTGCCGAAGGTCACCGCGGTCCTTTCGCTGCTGGCGGGACGCGGTACGGCGTACAAAACGCAGCCGGGCGTGGCGCAGCTGGCCGGACGCGTCGCGAATGAAGGCACATCCACGCGTACGAGTTTGCAGATCAAGCAGGAGCTGCGCTCGATCGGCGGCTCGCTGACCGTCGGTGTCGACAACGACGCCACCACGCTTTCCGCATCATCGCTCTCCGACTTTGCGCCGAAGCTGCTCGACATCATCAGCGACGTGGCGCGGCATCCGGCGTATCCCAACTCCGAGGTCGTGCTGGCGAAGACGAACTTCGCGCAGGAGATCGAGGAGGAGCGATCGTCGCCCGATTTCCTGGCGCAGGAGGAGCTCGACAAAGCGCTCTTCGGCGGACATCCGTACGGCTTCAACGTTCCCGATCCCGCCGCGATCAAGAAGGTCACGCGCGATTCGCTGAAGACGTTTGCGGCGACGTACTACGTTCCGAACAACGCGGCGCTGGTGATCGTCGGCGACTTCGACGCCGCGACGATGCATGCCGAGGTCGCGAAAGCATTCGGCTCCTGGAAACGCGTTCCGCTGCCTCCCGCGCCGAAGCTCGTGCTCCCCGTTCGCGACAAGCGGCAGATCTATGTCATCGATCGCCCCGGCTCGGTGCAGTCGACGATTCTCATCGGCGCGCCAGCTCCGCCGCGCCGCTCCGCCGACTACATCCCGCTCCGCACCACGAACATGATTTACGGCGGCGCGTTTTATTCACGGCTCACGCGTAACATTCGCGAGTCGAAGGGCTACACCTATTCGCCGTTCAGCACCGCCGACCTTCGCCGCGCGGCCGGCGCCTTTACCGCCGGCGCCTCGGTGCGCAACGAGGTCACCGGGCCGACGATCCTGGAAATGCTCTACGAGCTCGACCGCATGCGCGTCGAGCCGGTAACCGCCGAGGAGCTCCAGTCGGCGAAGACGTACAGCATCGGCGGGATGGAGCTGGAGCTGGAGTCGCAGAACAGCCTGGCCACCCGCATCAGCACGATTTACATCGACGAGCTGTCGCGCGATTTCCTGCAGACGTTCCGCGACAAAGTGGCCGCGCTGACGCCGCCCGACGTGCAACGCTCCGCGTCAAAGTACTTCGATACGTACCGCAGCGCCATCGTGGTCGTCGGCGACTACAAACAGATCAAGGATCAGATCGCGCCGTTCGGGGATGTGAAGCTGGTGAAGTGAGAGCGTGGCGACGCCGTGCACGATGTCCTCTGACGCTGACGGCTGACTCGTTGCGTTTTTGATGCTTGCGCGACTCGCGGCACATTTCGCGAAGCTGTGGAGTGCGGTAGCGATCGAGCTACCGCTTTGGGAGGGAGGGGGACGGTGATCATCGCGCAGACGCAGCAAGCATCACACGCTGCGGGTCGCCACGATTCCACAGCCCTCCCAAAGCGGCGGCTTCGCCGCGCGCACTCCAAAGTGCTGCGCACGAAAACGGCCATATTTCCTTTTCAGGATGACAGCACGCCCCGCAACTTCGGCTCGTACCCCGGGAACACCGTCTTCAGCGACGGCACCGCGAGTTGTTTCGTCAGCAGCTCGGCGAAGATGTCGCGGAAGTCGGTGGTGATGGCGAGGTCGCGGTTTTCGTAGAGCTGTTGCGATCCGAGTCCCGGCCATTTGCCGTGGACCTTGCCGCCTTTCACGCCGCCGCCGAGAAGCATCATCACGTTCGCGTGGCCGTGGTCGGTGCCGCGGTTGCCGTTCTCGTGGACCGTGCGGCCGAATTCGGACATCGTCACGAGTACGACGTCGCCCATGCGCGATCCGAGGTCGCGGGCGAAAGCGGCGATGGCATCGGAGAAATTGCGGAGATTGTTGGCGAGCTGGCCCTGC
The DNA here is from genome assembly GCA_035996815.1 of Thermoanaerobaculia bacterium. Classification (GTDB taxonomy): domain Bacteria; phylum Acidobacteriota; class Thermoanaerobaculia; order Gp7-AA8; family Gp7-AA8; genus JADGNZ01. The sequence goes on from DASYJF010000125.1 coordinate 28,682, forward strand.
GCGCCGCCTTCACCGGCGTGCGTGTCCCAGCCGCTGACGTCGGCGAAGGCGACTTCGAGTCCGACATTCGACTTGATCAGCTGCGCGATCTGGCGCAGCGAATTGCCGAGCGGGCCATTCGGATAGACGGCGCCATTGTTCGGCTGCAACTTCTGCGGATCGGCGCTCTTGAGAATACGCGCGGCTTCGAACGATTCCTTCGCCGTTCCGCCGAGCGTTCCCGCAACGGCCTCGGCGTACATCGATTCGAATCCGCCGCTGACGTTGGCGTTTCCGCGGATGCCGAACTGGCTGATGTTCGTCATCGCCACCGCGCCCGCGCTGCCGGCAAGAATGCGCGGCATGGCGGGAGAAAGCGCGACCGCGCGCAACGGCGACACCGGCGTCTGTTTTTTCAAGCCCACCGCGCGCGACAGGAATCCATCCTCGGTCGATTTCACGCCAGGCGTCCCCGACTCCATGAAGTCCTGCGCATCGAAGTGCGACCGCGTCGTGTCCGGCGAGCCAACCGCATGAATCATGGCCAGGCTGTGATCCTTGAAATACGGCGACAGCGACGCGAGCGATGGATGCAATCCGAAGAAGCCGTCGAGATCGATCGCGCCACCTTCAACGCCCGGTCGCGGCACGGCAATGGTCGGCCGCGCGGCGTAGTACGCCTGCTCGCCGTACGGCACGATCATGTTCAGACCGTCCACGGCCCCGCGCTGAAAAATCGCCACGAGCGTTTTGTTGCCCTTCGTCGTCGCGGCGTTCGCCATTTTGACGAAAACATTCGGAAGCAAGGTCCCGCCGACGAGAGCGAGACCGGAGGATTTGAGGAAGAAGCGTCTATCGATCATTTGGGTTTCCTTACTGCCGCTGAAACTCCGGCGAGCCGAGAATCAGCCCGGCTACGGTCGGCAGTTGCGTGTTGTCCCACGGATCTTCGGTTGGCGCTTTCCGCTCGACGATCCGCGATTTGATGGTGGCCCGAGTCTCCTCGGTGAGATTGCCGCCGGTCAGCGCCTGCGCCAGCGCCTCGACGGAGCGCGATGCATCGGCCGCTTCCTTGGCCGGGATCAGTGCGACGACATCGCCGTGTACGCCGGGCAATTTGTTCGACGCCAGCGCGAGCGCGAAGTTGAGGCGATTCATCAGCGCGCCGGTGTTGATCCAGACATCGGCCTTGTCGCTGTACCCAGTCGGCGGCTGCGCGCCGTAGAGCGGCTCGCCGATCTGCTGCAGCGAACGCGCGATCGGCGTAGCGTCCGTGATCTGCGCGTTCACCGCGCGCACGGCGGAGATCGCGTACTCGAACGGCGACTTCACCTTCGCGCGATACGACTTCGGATCCCAGAACTCGGGACTGCTGATGACGGCGCGCACCGTCTCGCGCAGATCGCCGTCCGTCGCAAGGAACTTCGCGGCCACGCGGTCGACGAGCGCAGGCGGCGGATCGTCGGCGACGAGGCGCTGGCAGAGTTGCAGCGCGATGTGATGTGCGGTGGCGGGATGGTGCGCGAGGACGTGAATCATCTTCTCGCCCTCCGCGATGCCGCCGCCGGCCGGAAAGCGGATGCCGAGGACGGTCTTGGAGCCGGAGTCGTGAAGCATGGGGCGGAAGATGAACGCGGCGCCTTGTCCGCCATCGCGCTCACCCGTGATCGTCCAGCCGGTCAGCACGCGCGCCAGCTCCGTGACGTCCTTCTGCGTGTAGCCGCCGTCGACGCCGAGGGTGTGAAGCTCCATGATTTCGCGGGCGTAGTTTTCGTTGAGACCGCCCTGCTGCTTTTTCCGCTGCGGATTCATTTCCATCGCGCGGCGGCCGAAGCGTTGCGCCACCATCGGCCTGTTCTCCGGTGCCGCGACGGAGCGCGCGTTGTCGAGATAGAAGAGCATCGCCGGCGACTTCGCGGTCGCCATCAGCAAATCCTCGAAACGTCCCCAGATGTGCGGACGGATGACGTCGCGCTCGTAGCTGGTCAGCAGAAAGCGGTCGATGCCTTTGCCGGCGAATACGTTGAAGTGATTCATCCAGAAGTCGACCAAGACCTCGTTGAGCTGCCGGTCGGACTCGGCCGCGCGCACGATGCGCTCGGTGAGCAGGTCGTTCATGACGTTCTGCGGCCGTTTGTCGAACGGCACGTCGCGCATGTATTCGCGGCGCGCCTCTTTTTTATCGACCTCGCCATCCTTGGCGTCGGCATTCGCTTTCTTGCGCGCCATCAGCACCGGCTCGTAGTAGGTCTTGACGATCTGCGCATTCGACATCGTCATGGTCGGCAGAGCGGCAATCCGCGCCTCGACCGCGCGGTCCGGAATGCCCTCGGGATGCAGCTGCTGCTCGATCCAGGTATTGACGCCGTCCTTCATGACAGCATCGACATCGCCCGGCCGCGGCCCGAACGCAAGCCGATTCAGCACATGCAGCGCACGCTCGCGATCGGTGAGTTTGTTGTCGGAAGTTGCGCCGGTGAGCATCGTCACAGCGATGAGTCCGGCGAGGAGTTTCGTAGCGGGTTTCATGATGCTTGGACGAATGGGGAGGGGTGGCGTTTACCGGCAACGTTGACCGATAGTCACGCGCCGCGTTACTATCGACGAGTGATCGTATCGTTCAAGAGCGCCGAAACAGAAGCTCTTGCCCGCGGTCAACGAGTCAAGCGTTTCCAGCGGATCGAGTCGGTCGCTCGGCGCAAGATCCGACAATTGCAGATCGCCAACCGATTGCAGGATCTGGGAGTGCCGCCGGGCAACCATCTTGAACTGCTAAAGGGCGACCGCGCCGGACAGCACAGCATCCGCGTGAATGATCAGTTTCGCATTTGCTTCCGCTGGACGGCGGCGGGCGCCGAAAACGTTGAGATTACCGACTATCACTGAGGAGCGATTGTGAAGAAACTCAAACCTGTAACGCCCGGTGAGTTGCTGCGTGAGGAGTTTCTCATCCCGATGGCGCTCTCGCAGTATCGCCTTGCGAAGGAGATTGGCGTTCCTGCGCAGCGCATCGGCGACATCGTGGCGGGTAAGCGAGCCATCACAGCGGACACTGACCTTCGCCTGTGCCGATTCTTTGGTCTGTCCAACGGCTATTGGCTCAGGGCACAAGCGGCGTACGACACAGAAGTCACCGAAGAAGTTCTGGCCGAAAAGCTCGATCAGATAAAACCGTGGTCGGGCACAGCCGCGTAACTGCTCAAGCTCGCGACGCCGAGCTCTTGCTCAACGCCACCCCGTCGTATCCTGATGATCGTGCGTGACGACCAACGAATCTCAATTGATCCGAATATCTGCTTCGGGAAGCCCCGCATCCGCGGGACACGCATCTGGATCGATCTCATCATCGAGAATGTCGCCGCCGGTGCCTCGGACGACGACATTCTCAACGCGTACCCTGCCTTGACTGCGGACGACATCAACGCCGCGATGACGTACGCTGCTGAGCGCCCTGGCCGCTGACGCTACACTGCGCAGCGTGTCCTCGGCACATCCACAACAACGACTGATCGGCGCGTTCGCGCTGCTTGCGGCGCTGCTGGTGATCGCACTGTTGCTCGCGTCGTCAACAGGCGCGACGAATGCGTCGTGGCGCGCGGCGATGTCAGGCGATGTCACGGCGCGCGCGATCCTCATCGGGATACGGCTGCCGCGCGCTTTGCTAGCCGCGCTGGTCGGAGCGACGCTGGCCGTGGCGGGAGTCACGTTTCAAACGCTACTGCGCAACCCTCTCGCCGATCCCTTCATCCTCGGCGTCTCCGGCGGCGCGGCGTGCGGCGCGTCGATTGCGACGGCGGCGGGATTGGCGAGATTGCCGGGCGTTGTGCCGCTGATCGCCTTCGCCGGCGCGTGCGGCGCCACCGGCGCCGTGTTCCTGCTGGCGCGGCGGCGCGAATACACCGATCCGACGCGGCTGCTCCTTTCCGGACTCGTGCTGAATGCATTTTTCTCGGCAGTGATTCTGATTTCGTTCGGCGTCTCGCGGCAGAGCGATCTGACGGCGGCGCTGCGTTGGATGATGGGAACGCTGTTCGGCGCGACGTGGAGCGACGTGCTGCTCCTCACAATCCTGCTCGTGATTTCGACCGCGATCCTTGCCTCGATCGGCAACGATCTGCGCATGCTCTCCTTCGGCGAAGACGACGCGAAATCGCGCGGCGTCAACGTCGAACGCGTGAAGCTGATCGGCTTCATCACCGCATCGATCGTGACCGGTGCGGCGGTGTCGGTCAGCGGCATCATCGGCTTCGTCGGCCTGCTCGTCCCGCATCTGATCCGAATGATGTGGCGCCGCGACTTCCGCTTTCTCCTCCCTCTCTGCGCCCTCGGCGGCGGCATTCTGGTCGTGCTCGCCGACCTGCTCTCGCGCATCGTGGTCACGTCGTCAGAGCTGCCCATCGGCGCATTCACCGCCGTTCTCGGCGTGCCCTTCTTCCTTTCGCTGCTGCGGAGGAATCGCTGATGCTGGAGCTGCGCGATGTGTCGTTTCGTTACGAGGGCACCCAAGCCGTTGATCGCATCACCGCATCATTCGACGCAACGCAACTCATCGCGCTGACCGGCCCGAACGGCTCCGGAAAATCGACGCTGCTGAAACTCATTGCGCGCGTGCTAACGCCGCACGCAGGCGAGATCGCGTTCGCCGGCAAACGACTCCGCGACTGGCCGGGGAAGGAGTACGCGAAACAGGTCGCGTACTTGCCGCAGGATCCCGATCCCGCCTTCTCCATGCGCGCCATCGACGTCGTCGTTTCCGGCCGCGCCCCATTCCTGGGCCGCTTCGCCTGGGAACGCGATTCGGATTACGACGAAGCCGATCACGCGCTCTCCCTCTGCGACGCCTCGCACCTCGGCGATCGCTACCTCGACGAGATGAGCGGCGGCGAACGCAAACGCGTCTTCCTCGCACGCGTCCTCGCCGCGCGTCCGCGCCTGATCCTGCTCGACGAGCCGCTGGCGTCGCTCGATATCTCTCACGTCCAGCAGTTTTCCGCGCTCCTGCGCGACATCGTCGATCGCACCGGCGTCACCGTCCTTTACGCCACGCACGATCTCAATTGGGCCGCGGCGTACAGCGATCGCATGCTGGTGATGCAACGCGGAGTCTTGGCGCGCGACGCAGCGCCGGACGAGGTGATGCAACCGGAAGTCGTGCGCGAGCTGTTTGGATTCGACGCGGAAGCGGTGTCGATGGGCGGGCGGAGTTGGCTCGTGCCGAGGGTGCCGGTGTCCCCGGAACCGCCGAGCACGACGTCGTGATCGCGCGCGGAGGCGCGCTCACCAATGCAGCCCCGCGCTCTGCGCGGGGTTGCCGTGCGCCGATGAATCACGGCCGCGGAGGCGGCCGCTACATGTCTCGCGCCGCGCGAGCATTATCGGGATAGGGGAGAGCCTCGCGGCTCTGCCCCTCCCACACCACCGTGCGTACGGGTCCGTACACGGCGGTTCGGCTGGTTAAACGCGACTGGCGTAGAGCCGTTGAAGGCCTAGTGAGTCGAAGAAGTCATTCGGCAGT
>DASYJF010000126.1:0-8327 GCA_035996815.1 Thermoanaerobaculia bacterium
CGATCCTTGTCCGGCGGTCATGATGACCGGCACGACGTAATGCCCATTGCGGAGAACTGCTTTGCCGAGGGCGATGGAGCCGTCAAGGTGCGCGGCGTCGGTTCCGACTGCCATCGCCGTCACCGGCCCGATGGGAATCGAGTTCGGACGAGGTCCGCCGAGGAAGAGGTAGTTGACGAGATAGAAGATGTCGAGCGGATTGACCACGCCGTCGCCATTCGCGTCACCGGATAGAAGTCCCGCTGCTCCGGCCGGCGCCGGTCCGCCCATGTAGAGGTAATTGACCAGATAGAAGATGTCCATCGCGCTGATGGTGCCGTCATTGTTCGGATCGAACTGCTGCGGTTTGTAGAGGTAGCCGTTGGTCAGCGTGCCGTTCGAGGTATCGGTGTTCGTCACCGTGACATTGACCGAGCCTGCCGCATGCGCCGGCGTCCGCGCGGTGATCTTGATCGAGCTGACGACCACCACGTTGGTGGCTGCCGACCCGCCGAAGGTGACCGTCGCGCCGGCGTTGAAACCGGTGCCGTTGATGGTCACGGCAGAGCCGCCGGCAATGGTGCCACCGACCGGCGAGACCGAGGTAACCGTCACCAGAGGAGCAGTGACGGTGACGTTGGCTGACTTCGTATCGCTGCAGCCGGCGGCGGTAGTCACGGTGAGGTTGATGGTGAGCGTTCCGGGAGCGCCCGCGGTGTAGGTGATGCTCGGGGTGTTGTTGCCGCCGGTAAGAGTGCCACCGGTGACCGACCAGGCGTAAGTCGCGCCGACGCCGGCATTGGCGGTCGAGGCGACGTTACCAGTCGAACCGGAAGGCGTTGTCGCCGCGGCGGTGATGGTGGCGTTCGGGTTCGGATTGATGGTGACGTTCGCGCTATTGCTCGCCGAGCATCCCGAGCCGTTCGTCACAGTAAGCGTCAGACCGACCGTGCCGGATGCGCCGGCGGTGTAGGTGATGGTCTGGATGTTCGTGGCCGAGGTGATGGTGCCGTTTGAGATCGACCACGCGTAGGTCGTCGCGCCGGCCGGTCCAGCGGCGGAGTTGCCGGTGGAGCTGGCGCAGACCTGCGCGGGAGTGGGCGTGATCGTTGGCGTGGCCGGGTTGGGGTTGATGGTCACGTTCGACGTGTTGGTTGCCGAGCAGCCGGACGCGTTGGTCACGACCAGAGTGAGACTAACCGTGCCGGAAGCGCCCGCGGTGTAGGTGATGGTCTGGATGTTCGTGGCCGAGGTGATCGTGCCGTTGGTGATCGACCACGCGTAGCTCGTTGCGCCCGCGGGACCGGCGGCGGAGTTGCCGGCCGAGCTGGGGCAGACCGAGGCCGGAGTCGGCGTGATGGCCGGCGTGGCCGGGTTGGCGTTGATGGTGACGCTGACCGTGTTCGGCGTCGCGCAGCCGGCGGCGTTGGTCACGGTGAGCGTCAGATCGACGGTGCCGGAAGCTCCGGCGGTGTAGGTGATGGTCTGGATGTTCGTGGCCGAGGTGATGGTGCCGTTGACGATCGACCATGCGTAGGTCGTCGCGCCGGCCGGACCGGCGGCGGAGTTGCCGGCGGAGTTCGCGCAGACCTGAGCCGGAGTGGGTGTGATGGTCGGCGTGGCCGGGAAGCCGCTGATCGTTACGGGCGTCGAGCCGGAGACGATGCAGCCGTTCGGCGAGGTGACGGTGAGACTCAGCGTGACCGTGCCCGACGCACCGGCCGTATAGGTGATGGTCTGGATGTTCGTGGCCGAAGTGATGGTGCCGTTGGCGATGCCCCATGCGTAAGCGGTCATGCCGGCAGGACCCGAAGCCGTATTGCCTGCCGAGCTGCTGCAGACCGTCGCTGGCGTTGGGGTGATGGTGGCGACGGTGCTGCTGCAATCGACATTGTTGAAGCACGCGGTCGCATCGCTCAGCGTCGGCGTGAAGTTCGGGTCGGTGGTGGCGAAGAATGCTTTGTACTCGAGGAATCGCAGGTTGTAGAACTGCGGCGAGAGCTGCACGGGCGAGGTTGTGAAGAAGGTTCCCGCCGTGCCGTCCGGTCCGACGAAGTTGAACGGTCCGTTGGGATTGTTCGAACCGGCGAGCTGGAACTGCAGTGTGGTGTTCGCCGGTACGGTTGCATTCCAGGAGAACGTCGACCAGATCGGCGTGTTGCCGCCCGCGGGGTTGGAATCCTTGGGAGAGGAGACGAAAGTTCCTGACGCTGCGTAACCGGTCTGGACGTACGTTCTGAAGTTGTAATCGCGCGTGGTATCGGAGGACCAGGTGCCGCCGCTATCAGCCGACAGAACACGCGAACCGTTGGCGTACGTGCTCGGCGAAGAGCGAATCCAGAAATAGCCGCTGCCCGCGGGTACGGAGACGGGACGCAGGATGAGTGCGTATTGCGTTCCGGACGTGATCGAGAGTGGCGTGCCGAACGTCCCCGTGAAGAGGACGGTCGCGCCGCTGGCGAACTGCGCACCGAGGATGGTGGCAGTGGCGAGATCGGCGCCTGTCGGCAATCCAGCGGCGGTGGCGCGGACTGAAAGCGTGAGGTCCGGAGGTGTCGCGCCGCAACCGTTGCAGAAGAGCTGGCCATCGGCTTTGACGAGTAAGCCGGTGACCCCCGCGATGAACGTCTGACCGGTCCAATTGGGAGTGCCAAAGCCGGTTCCGGTCGTCGTGCCGGCGGTGTTCGCCTGATCAGAGGCCGGGGCATTCGACAACGTGATGTCGCCGGGAGAAGTGTTGATGTCGAGGGTGGCAGAAGCAACGCCGGTCTGGAAATCGGCCTGCGTCGTATCGGTCAGACAGGCGCTGGCGGGCGCCGCGGTGAGCGAGAAGTTCTGCGTCGTCGTTCCGCCGTCCGTGACGACGATCGACGATGCCGAGCCTGAGACGAAGCCAGGTTTGGTTGCCGTCATCGACGGATAGGTTCCCGCGGGAACGCCGGTGAAGGAGTAGTTGCCGGAGCCGTCGGTGGTGGTCGAGCGCCCGGCACCGAGGTTCACGGTGGCGCCGGAGATCGGCGCACCGCCGGGGTTGACGGTCACCGTGCCCGACACGGTGCCGCCGGCGCCGACCGGTACGCAGCCCGGGAACGCCGGGATCGAACCGAACTTGGTCAGCCAGCGGTGATCGAAGGTCTGGTCGGCCGGATTTGCATACTCGCTCGTGTACCAAAACGTGCAGCCGTCAGGGTCGAGCGTCATCGCGCTGTAGTCGCCCCAACGGTTGATACCGGTCTGTGAAGCGGTGCCGGTGAAGAAAATCTGCTCGGTCTGACTGAAGGTGTTGATCGGATCGGCAGCTAACCGACCCGCGTACTTGATCGATGGAAATCCCGTGGTTCCGTTGGAGGTGCTGTAGCCCATGGCCATGTTGCCGACGCGGTCGAGGGCCAGGCTGGGCATGAAGCGATTGATGACGTTCGCGGCGTCCGGGTCCCAGGTCGTGGCCTGCACCAGATTGGCCGCGACAGTGCCGCCCGTGACGTCCGCCTGGTACCAGCGCGGCGCAGCGAAACCGGTCGTGTTCCCCCGGCGAACGGTGTGAGGAACCCAGATCGATTCCACTCCGCCAAAGTTCGTGTACTGGTTCTGCACCATGGCCCGGATCTGGAGGACGTCGAGCAGCGTGGCGGTACCGGGCTGCGCGGCATTCGCAACAGCCGCGTTTGGCCAGCTCGTCGCGGCGAGCGGTTCGTCAGGACCGGTGAACGTCGAGAGCGAAATGTTGTTCCAGTCGACATGGAACTTGTAGACAGTCAACGCGTTGAGAAACTCTTCGGTTGACACGAACAGATTGGGGCGGCCAGGAGGAGGCGTACCGGTTTGCAAGCGAGCGTTGCTGGGCATGACCGCGAAGTCGCCGCCCCCGATGTCGAACGCCACCACCTTCACCGTCGGGCTTCCGGCGTACATCTGCGCTTTGTTGAAGGCCCAGGCACGCGCGTTCTTGAACGTGGAACCGGCGCCGAAGGTGAAGAGGTTCGCCGACATATAGATGCCATCCGGCCAGACGCCAAGCTTCGGATAGTCGTTGAGAGCATCGGTGATCTGGATGGAGTAGAAGCTCCACCCGCCGGAGACCGGGTCGCCGGTCATCGATGCGGCGAAGCACTGGAATGCGGGCGCGAGGACGTTGCCGGAAATGTCCGTAGTGAAGGCGAAGTCCGAAATGATCCAGCGGTCCTCGAACGTGTCGTAGAGGACGACCGGGTCACCGAAGTTGTTCGTGTCGCACAGGTTGCCGAAGGCGCCCTGGCTCATGAAGGTGTTGAACGTGAAGGCGGCCTGCTGGAAACCGTCGGACTTCCGGTAGACGCCGATCGAGGTGTTGACGGTCTGGATGTAGTTGTTCGGACCGACGTCGCCGTTCGTATCGGGAGGGCTGCCAGCGCCCCAGTTAAAACGATCGAGACCTTCGTAGACGGCGATCGGCGGCGGTGCCGGCGCCAGTGCCACCGGATTCCCGACCGGAGTGCTCGGCTCCGGAACGGTTCCCTGAATGGTGACCGGATGGAATCCAGGCTCCGGAAGTTCCGCACGCTCCATTTGCACCGGGCCGGTACGGGGCAACGACCGCAGGTCGAAGTGGCGGCTGCTGGCCCTCTTCAACTGAAATTCAATCGGCTTTCCGAAGGCAATGGGGCCGGGCTTCTGAATGACGACGCCCGCATCCGGATCGCCAAGCTGCTTCTTCTCGCGCTTGAGCCGAGGCGCAGGTTTCAGTCGCTCGCGCCCCTCTTCGTCGCCGCCGCCAAGCCCCGCCGGGGCGACCTGGTCGATCGCTGTGTCTTTCTTCTTGCTCTTCCGCTTGGTTTTCGCGTCAGCGGTCCCAATCACGGATGTGATCATCAGTACGGCAAGGAGGAGGTGCAGGGTGCGTTTCATATCGTTTGTCCTTTGATTGAGGTTTCGATCGGCTCTAGTGGCATTCCTACGAGGAATTGGCTGAGGAAAGGGATGGACTGCGGTTTGGAAAGGAGTGCGGTGATCCTGCCGTCGACCGCCGACTGCGCCAGCTCCGGTGAGCTGTAGCCAGTCAGCACGATCAGGTTCGCCGCCGGTTGCTGCATCTGGATGTTCTTGATGAGATCGCAACCGTCCTTGTGCACACTGCCGGTCAGATATGGATCGACCATGACGATGTCGTAGCCGCGTTGGGCCATCATGGCCCGAGCCGCGGCGGAATCGATGGCCACGTCGACGTCACATCTCGCGGAAAGGAGAACCTGCCGCAAGGAGCCGGCGATCAGATCGTCGTCGTCGATCAGCAGAATGGACTTCGAGGGCGTTGCGCTCATTAAGTTGGAGGAGGACCGCCGCGCATCATGCAGGCGCGATCACGATTCGTGAATCGGCAATCAGCCGGTTTCACTGTAGGTAAAGTGACTACTCTCGCTTCGGAAGGAGGTCGTGATCGATTGCGTAGCCGACCACTTCGGCGTTGTTCTTCAGCCCCATCTTCGCCAGAAGCCGCGCGCGGTGCGTGGCTACGGTCTTGACGCTCACGTTCAATTCCGCGCCGATCTCGCGCGGAGGCTTCCCCGCGGCGATGAGGCAGAGCACCTGAAACTCCCTGTCGGAGAGACGCTGGTGCAACTTCGCGTTCGCATCGTCGAGCACTCCGAAGGCGAGACTTTCCGCCAGCTCCGGCGTCAGGAACCGATCGCCATTTGCGAGTTTGCGAATGGCGAGGACGAGGTGCTCGCGCGCGGAGCTCTTGCTCACATAACCCCACGCGCCCGCTTTCAGCGCGCGGGCGGCGTATGACGCCTCGCCGTGCATGCTGAGGATCAGAACCGGCACGTCGCCGTTCACCGCGCGCAACTGCGCGAGGACGTCGAGGCCGGACCGGTCGGGAAGATTGAGATCGAGGATCACAACGTCAAATCCGCCGGCGCGCGCGCGGTCGAGCGCCTCGGCACCCGTACGCGCCTCGCCACCGACTGTGATGTCGCTCGTCTCCGAAACGATCTGCTTCACCCCTTCGCGGACGATGTCGTGATCGTCGGCAATAAGCACTCGGATCATGCGGGATTCACCAGCGGGATTGTCAGGGGGATACGCACGGAAACGATCGTACCGCGGCCGGCAACGCCTTCGATGCGCACAGTGCCGCCCGCGAGGCCGGCGCGTTCGCGGATTCCGATCAAGCCGAGGGAAAAGGGATCGTCGGTTTGCGCGCTGGTGATGCCGCGCCCGTCGTCGCGAATCTCCAGCAGCAACTCTTCGGGACGCTGGCGCAAGCGCAGTTCGACGCGCGACGCGTTGGCGTGGCGCGAAACATTCGTCAGCGCTTCCTGCACGATCCGATAGATGGCTGTGGCGGCCGCGCTTTCGACTTGCAGATCCGGATCATCCGGGAGCGAAAGCTCGCACTCGATCCCGGTCCGCAGCTCGAATCGCGAGGCCTCGGCTTCGATGGCGGAGGCGAGCCCGAGGTCATCGAGAACGCTCGGCCGCAACTCGGAGGAAATCCGCTGCACCGCGGTCACCGTCTCATCGAGCGTGTTCATGATGCGCGTGCGAAGCGGCTCGTCGGACGCGGACGGTAGCGTCATCGCCAGCAGACCGCCAACGTCCATCTTCAGCGCCGTCAGCGCCTGGCCGAGGTCGTCGTGAAGTTCCCGTGCGATCCGGGTGCGCTCTTCTTCCTGAACGAGGAGCATGCGTTCCGAAAGCGCCTTCAACTCCCGTTCGTCTTCGAGGAGCCTTTGTTCCGATTCGAGGCGGCGCCGCAACATGGTGTTGAAGCTGTTCGCGAGTTGCGCGATCTCGCGCGGCCCTTCCTCCGCCACCTGCGAATACGCGCCCGCCGCGGCTCCCTCGGCCGCGCGCGAGAGTGCGGCCACCGGCCGCTCGATCGCACGCGAAAGCATCGTGGCGACGATGATGATCACAATCAGAATGATGATGCCGCCGGCCACGCCGCGCACGAACGTCTGTCTCACTTCTTCCATCGCCGATGACGTAGGAATACCGACGTAGATGTGCCATCCCAACTCCGGCAACATCGTGAAGCCGTATTGCCGCGAGACCCCGTCCACTCCGACTGCCTCGGCAATGCCCTCGCGTTGCCGCTTGGACGTCTCGAACAGCTCCGTCCTGCGCGCACTACGACCCGGCCATGACGCGGCATTCGGCCAGCGAGAAACGATCGTGCCGTCGCGGTCGATGATCGTGACCGCCGCACCTGGTGCGAGCGTACTGTCAAACGCATCCGGATACTGCAACAGGACTAGCGTGGCGCTGTTCACAGGCATCGCCAGGATGGACACCCATCGGCCGTTGAGCATGCCCATTGCCGGAATCCGCGGCCGCAGCCGGTGTGCCTGCAACTCGCTCGCGATCCAGTTCTCTGCAAGCGCGTTAGCGCGAGTGTCTTCCGACTCACCCGCGCAAAGAAAACGTCCATCCGCGTCGAAGAGAAAAAGATTCTCGTCGCGGACGTCGAAATCCAATACGGGCATTAGCGATTCGCACGGCCGCGCGTCAATCTGTCTCCCTGCGATCCGCTGCAGCAGCGACAGCCCGTCTTCGTGCATCGCCTGCAACCGCGTCGCCGTGGCGCGCGCGATGCGCAAGGCCGTCGTCCGCGCTTCCTGCTCTTCGCGCTGGACCTGGGAAAAATAAAGCCAGGCCAGAAGACTCAGCAGCGGAATCGCCAACGCCGCGGCGAGGATGCTGAGCCACCACCGAATCGACCACGAACCGCGAGCCATCGTCGAAGTCTAGGTGCGCGCGCCGAAGAACAAAAGCACCGAGTGGTTGTCTCGCCTTGGGCGAGGGCGCTGAAAAAAAAGAGCCGGCCCGGAGACCCGGGCCGGCTCGAAGAGCATCAGAAGCGCGAGCGGATGGCGATGAAGGCCAGCGAGATGGCCAGCACCAGGAGTGCGATATGCCCGAGCGCGGGCACCGACGGAACGACTGTGATCGCACCACTGACGAGAGTCAGGCTGCCGTTGCTGACCATTTCGCCCGTAGTTCCCGTGTCGTTCGAGAGTTGCGTGAGCGATGACGGATCTAGGGTGAGCGTGATGATCGTCCCGGGCGCCGCCGTGTTGGCCAGGGTCACGTGCAGTGTGGCTACCTGATTGCCCGGTAATGCGCCGTTGAGGGTAAGAGGAATTGGATTCGTCGCCTCACTGAATGAATCGATGAGGGAGACCGATCCGGCGCTGCTCGGGCTGCTTTCCGATGCCGGCGTCAATGAGGTCGTTACCCCGCCGCGCGTGAAGGTGATCGACTGCACCGCTGCAGCCGGCGAGTAATTCACTTTGATCGCGTAGGCCTGAATGTGAAATCCGGCCGGCTGATCGAGGCCGAGCGGAGTGCCGGAGGAGTCGCGGATG
>DASYJF010000127.1:0-26305 GCA_035996815.1 Thermoanaerobaculia bacterium
GTGTGGGAGATCGGACGTCAGTGCTCAGGTCGTCCTCTTCCACTCCCCACCCCCGACTCCCCACACCCCACGGGAGGGTGTGATGCGATTCGATGAGATCGAGCTGCAGCCGGTGGTGTTCGACGTTGATTCCGCCGCTCCCCCGCCGTCCGAACCTGCGCGCGCATCGATCTTCCGCCGATTCGCGGCGCTCCTTGTCGATGTCTCGCTCTTCGCCGCACTCGCACTGGCGCTCTCGCCGCTTCTGCCGGCTTCGATGAGCGCGATCTCGATCGCGTCGCTGGCCGGCTTCCTGAGCATCATCGCGTTCTACTACTTCGCCGGCACGCGCGCGCTCTGGGGCCGCACCATCGGCGGTGCGATCTTCGACGTGCGCGCGGCAGGCCGTCTCCGGACGCGTTAAGGCTGGTTCGGTACCGGCGCGATCTGCAGCGCGGAGACGCGGTTCTGTAGATCGAAGGCGATGTGAAACGCGATCGTGCTTTTTGTGTAAGCGACCGTGATGTCGATGACTCTGTACGGTGGACTCGACCGCTGCTTGACGTCGTTGACCGCCTGGTACGTGCCGAACGTCTCCGCGACCGACAAGGCGAGCTGGCCCATCGCCGAGGCAGGCAATTGCCTGCGCATGCTGTCGTCGAACGCTTTCTCAACCTCGTCGAACCGTCCCGCGACGAAGTTCGCCAGGAGCGCGCGCGCTGCGGATTCGAGCGCGGGCTCCGCACCGATTGGATTCGCGTGAATCGATGCGATGCGGTCGAGCTGGTCGAACACCACCACGATCGACACCGGCGCCTTCGAGAACTGCGCGATCAGCTCAATCGCGCGCAAACCGCCCTCCCGTAGCTGATGGACCTCTTTGACCGACAGATAGACGCCGGCCTTTTGATCGAACTCTTTTTTCAGATCCGCCAGCATCGCGACCGTGACGACCGGCCGCAGGTCGTCGTTGAAATCGCGCGTGGCGTCGACGAAGTGCGCGGTGGCGAAGTTCGACAGAAACGCGCGCGCCGCCGTTTCGATCGGCGTCTGCAGCGTCGGTCGCGGTCCAGCAGCGAACAGTGCGGTCAACAGGAGGGAGGCGATGATTTTCACGCACCGAATGGTACCAGCCGGCCCGGATCATTACCGGGCCGGCTGGGCAGTGAGCTACGCGGGAGGAGGCGGAGGCTGCGGACCGATGCGGATCATGGCTGTCGTCAGATCGCTGAGGCGGTCGGCGATGAGATTCTCCGGAGGCATCTTCGGCGCGTTCTTCTTGACCGCGGCGGTAAATGCGGCAACGTTCGGATAGGTCGCCGCGTACGTGTTCGCGCCGCTCTTGTAGTTGGCGCAGATTTCGTTGAACGCGTGGCGGCCGAGGGCGCGGTAGCTTTCGAACTGCGACTCGCTGAAGAACTGGTCCGCGGTCGTCTCGTGCGGGAAGTCGATCGACTCGGTAGCGTAGTTGTACACGTCCTTCGGGAAGTACTTTCCTTCGTACAAGCCGGGTTTGATGTAAACCAGCCAGCCGTCCGTCTCGGTGTCGTCGATGGCGCTGTAGCGGATGCGTGCGGTGGTGACGTAGCGGCCTTTGGTGAGCGTGGAGTCGCCGCTGCGCGCGTGCATATCGTCGTACTCGATGTCGATCGGGACGCCGAGGTCCGTGCGGATCTTGCGAATGGCGTTGCCGAGATCTTCGAAGGAGTACTTCGGATCGCAGCCGCCGTCGCTGACCACGATGTAGCGGCAGCGGCGCAGGACCATCTCGTAGACGCCGAGGTTTTCGAAATGCCCGCCGTCGGAGAGATAGACGAGCGGGCACTGATCGTTCGTCGTGCCGGTCAGTTCCCACGCCAGCGGCTCGAGGTTCGTCCGCGGATGGGCGTTGTTGTAGGTGTTGCGTCCGGCCAGTCCGGGGTTGCCGAGCCACGAGCCGAGGCGGACGTTGAGAATGGTGAGGATGAAAGCCATGGCCGGCGACGAGTGATAGCCCTGATTCGGGCTGGCCGCGGCGCCGGAGATGGCCACGGCCGTACCGATGGAGATTCCGTCCTTGCCGCCGTACTCCTTGGAGTCGCGATAGCCGACGTAGAAGCTCCCCGAGTGCAGCGGCGTGACGGTGAACGATTCCGCCTGGCGCTGCTGCCACGCCAGTTTCTCTCCTGAGGTGAGATTGAGCGCGGTGTTGATGACGTGCAGCGGCACGTGCTGCGGCGGGCGCAGCGAGTTGCCGAACGTCTGCTGCAGCGTGGCGCGATTGCGCTGCAGGCGCGGCGCGGACGGCTCACCTTTGACGCCGCCGCCGAGATCCTCGCGGACCATGATGTTGTTGAGGTTCTGCATCATCGCGTTCTTGAACGCATCGTTCAGGTCGCGCTTGTCTTCGAGCCAGCCGCGCGTTTTCTTGTCGAGCGCGTTCCAGATGATCTGCTCGACGGAATCGGGCGTGGTGAAGTTCGCGGTGAGCTGTGCGACGAATGAGGGGAAGTCGGTGAAGCTGGTTGGCCAGAGCAAGTCCGGCTGCAACTCGTACATCTGCAGGTTGTCGTGCGGATCGAATCCGGTGAATTCGTCGGCATCGCGGTTGTAGCGAGACGCGCCGAGGTAGGCGCGGATCAGCCGGTTCCGATACAACGCCTGCATCGAGAAGCGGTTCACGCCGACAAGCGTCGACAGTCCGGTCGCCGCCAGCGCCACGGCCAGGATTCCCAACAGGTCCCAGCGGTTTGTGGCGTGTACGGTCTTGAGATGGTGGACGCCGTTCACCGTGGCCAGCGAAAGGAAAGGCACTTGCTCCGTCGTGTATTTGGTTTCGAGCTTCGAACCGGGAGTCTGTTCGGTCGATTGCGTGAGCGTGGCGTTGGACTGGAACTGTTCGACCCACTTCGTCGCCACCGAAACCGTATCGCCGCGGAAGAGTTGGATCAGGACGGTCGTGCCGAGGGAGATGCCCGCCAGCAAGGCGAGGACGAAGAGCGGCACGGCAAGGGCCAGTACGAATCCGCTCGCGGCGGTGCTCTTCGATGCTTTCTCATCCTTCTTCTTGTCGCTCGCTGGGGTCTTGGCGCTGAATCCGAGAAGGCCGGCCAACAGTCCGGACACGCCGCCGATGGAGCTGACGAGCACCGGCGCGCGGTAGAGCAGCACCGGACCGAAAACGGCCACGAAGCAACCGAGGGCGAGGATGACCGCGGTCATCAACAGCAGCGCGCCGCCGCGTCCCCACCACTCGCGGTCGTAGTCTTCGTTGACTTTGCTCGAGATGCCGACGAAGGCCGCGTTCTGCACGAAAAAGATCAGGAGACAGATCGGGACGGCGAAGCAGACGTACAACTCGGAGACCGGAGTGGAGTCGAAGAGCCCGCGCAGAAACGGCGCGATCCCGCTGAGGTCGGGCACTTCGCGCACGGGATGATCGAAGACTTTGTTGGCGACCAGGTAGAAGAGCGTGATCACGCTGGCCAGTCCGGTGAGCGTGGCCACGAGCTCGGTGCCGAGCTTCTTGGCGACGCCGTGCTGCCGCTCGAGCGGCTCGCGGCGTTCCGCCGCGGATGAGTTGATGAAGAAGCGGTAGTAGTAGATGGCGGCGGGAAGCAACGTCATCGCGCCGGCCGCGATCGCATAGAGGATCCAGTCGCGCTCCCAAGTCTTTTTGAACGACAGCTCGGCGACCTTGGCCCAATACAGGCTGATGGCCGTGGAGGCGACCGTCAGCGGAATCGCGCACAGGAAGAAAAATCCCCCCGTTCCTCGGAGGCTCTTCCCGCTCGCATGCCGTCCGTGAACGGTCGGCCGCGTCGCGCCGAGGTAGCCGAAACCGACGGCCAGCGCAGCCGATACGACGATGAGTAGCGCGGTCGTGGGGAACTGCGTGGCGGACTGCGTGTCGTGCCGGAGGAGCAACGAGAAGAGGCGCGGGATGGCCAGGATCGCCGCAAGGATCGGAATGAGCACGAGGAGGTTGAGCAGCAGATTGCGCACGTACATCGAGGCCATCGTCCACGTGTCGGCGGAGAGGAAGCCGAGCTTCGGACTCATGTAGTTGCTGTACGCGCGCAGGTGCCGCAGCGGCCGCGGCTCGGGATCGACTTTCTTCACCGGCCGGTCGCTCTTCGTCACGTCCGGCTGCACGCCTTCGACGGCCGTGTCGGCGCGCACGAGGTCGTCCTGCACGCCGGCGATGCCGCTCGGATGGCGGCGCGCCCACGACGACAGCCAGCTTCCGATGTAGCCGCCGCCGGAAACGGTGGAGAGGTAGTGGAACTTGTCGAGGATGCGCGCGCCGGCCAGCCCCTGGATGATGCCGAGCGCGAAGGTTGCGGTGCGGATGCCGCCGCCGCTGATGCAGAGCGCGGTCCGCGCCTCTTCGTCACTGCGTGCGTGCAGCTTCTTGTAGAGCGCGGAGAGGCGGATGTCGCGTTGCAGCTTGACCGCGCCGAGGAAGGCATCGTCGATGATGCGTCGATTGATCTCGCGCCGCCGCACATCGCCAACATCCTCGGTGTACTCGTCGTAGCGGTCGATGAGATCTTTGCCGGTGTCGGTGATGGCCGGCGAGACGCGAAGCTGCTTCAGATCGCTCGATGCCACGAGTTTGTTCAGCGCGGCAACGACACCGGCGCCGAGGTCGACGCTGCACACATCGCAGACGGCTCGCGCCCAAGCCTCGTCGATGATGTCGTCCGCCCCGTAGTACGCAGGCGGCACCTCGACCGGTCCGTACATCGAGATGTACTCCTGCTCCAGCACTTCGTGCACTTCGAACGGAAGCGAAGACATAGGCCCTCCTGGCCTGCTGCGTTGTGGGAAGAACTACGGATTATAGACGGAAGGGAGCCGAAAAGTTCCTATAAATATTCTTGCGCCGGACGCATCAGTGGCCGCGGATCGGCTGCGCTTGCCTTGCCCGCTTCGATCCAGGCTACGCGCGTGATGAGCGATCCGAGGAGGGCGGATGCGGCGGCGGCGCGGCGGGCGCGTTTGGAACCGATTCCGAGGATTCGCAGAGCAAGTGGCAGCGGTCCGGAGAAGAAGCCACCGATGCGGGTGGTCGTTCCGGTGACGCCGTGGCGCAGCGGGTCGGAGTCGATGCCGCGGTCGGATTCGATCTCGATGCCGGTGTAGGTTTCGAACGCTGCCGCGCCGAGGGCGAGGATGTTGAGCGCTTGTTCGTCGTGTCCGCGCAGCGTGAGGATCGCTGTAGCCGATGCGAGTGCCGAGGCGCCGAAGTGGATCGGGAGCGTCTTCGCGTGCGCGGCCCAAACGGGAATGGAGGTCGCGCCGAGGAGGACGCCGGTGTAGGTGGACATCACCAATCCGGAGAGTGCGGCGGCGAATGCGGATGCGTCGCCGATGCGCGTCATGCCGAGCATCTCCGCGATCACGGCGCCGGCCGTCGTCGTGCCGAAGACCGTCAGCGTCCAGGCGCCGACGGACATCGCCGACTGCGGTTTGAAGACGCGAAGCATGTTCAGAAAGCGTTCCGGGCGGCCGAGGTCGAGGATGAGCAGCGGGCCGGAGGCGGCGGCACCGATGGCGGCGATCCAGCGCGCGTCGCGGACGAGCGATTCCGACGCGCCGGTGAGTTGCGCGGCGATGGCGATGACGCTCGATGCGCCCGCCGCGCCGCCGGCGAAAAAGTAGAGCGGCACTTCCCACGTCCACACCGGCGGCTTGACGATCGGCAGTCCGTAGTAGCTGGGCGTTTCGGGCATCGGAGAGCCGGACGGGCGGATGCCGTTGGCGTCGACGCGTCCGAGTGCGGCTTGCTCGCGGAGTTGCTCGAGGCGCTTCTCGGAGAATTGGTCAGGCGTTTTCATGATTCACGGTTGGAACGCTGGCGTCCCGCCGGCTGGCCCGGCTGCGTCCTCGCTGCCGAATGGGGAGCTTGCGCCGGCGTTGCGTTAGTAGCAAACTTGAGGGTTTAGCGTTTCGGCGGCGAGACGCCGCCGAGCCAGCCGGCGAGACGCCAGCGCTCCGTTTGTTCGCGTTGCGATTTTCGAACGCGAATGCGACGAGTGATGCGGCGGCGATCGCGCAGGCGGCAGCCGCAGCCGCGCTCCACGATTGCTTCAACAGCACCGTCGGCACCTGCGGATTCGGCGGCAGGTTGTACTGCCTCGCGTCGCCACGCACGATGAAGAACGCGTGCGTCCCGCCGACGCTCGTCTCCTTCGGATTCCAGATCGAGGCGTCGTCCATCCCGTTCGCGTGAAGCTGCGCGATGCGGCGATCGGCGGCGTGTTCGAGATCATCGAGCCGCCCGAAAAGGATCGAACCGGTCGGACACGCTTTCGCGCACGCCGGCTCCGCTCCTGCTTTCTGACGGTCGTAGCAGAACGTGCATTTGAACGCGCGGCCGTCGCCCGGACGCCGGTCGATCACGCCGAACGGGCAGGAGACGACGCAGTATCCGCATCCGTTGCAGATGTCCGGCTGGACGAAGACGCTGCCGAACTCCGTCCGCACGATCGATCCGGTCGGACACGCTTCCAGACATCCCGCGTTCCCGCAATGCCGGCAGACGTCGGACGAAAACTCCCACGTCATCTGCTCGCTCGAGTTGCCGCCGCACCCCGCCTTCGGCTCGCGCTCGACGAACTTCACATGCCGGTAGGTTGAGTGCCCGAGGGCGAGCGTGTTGTCGTAGGACAGTCCGCTCCAGACGAAACCGTCATCGGGGACGTCGTTCCACTCCTTGCAGGCCACCTCGCACGCTTTGCATCCGATGCAAAGCGTGGAATCGGTCAGAAAACCGGTGAAGGCCATTGCGTGAGATTACTCCAGCGCGGTGACGATCGGTTCGCTCTTGCGCACGCTGCACGTCAGCGCTTTCGCTTCCATGATGCGCACGTTCGGCTCCTCGGAAATCGCCACGAGGTCGTTGACGACGTCGCCGGTGACGAGGCCGCGTCCGCCCCAGTGATACGGAAGTCCGACCTGATGCACGCGGCGGCCTTGCACATCGAGCGACGGCATGCGTCCCGTGACGAGCGCGCGCGCTTCGATTTCGCCGCGCGCTGTCGCGACGATGATGTGGTCTCCATTCACGACGCCAACCTCGGAGGCAAGTTCCGGAGAGAGCTCGGCGAAAAGCTCCGGCTGCAATTCCGCGAGGTGTGCGAGCGTGCGCGACATCGCCCCCGAGGTGTGGTGCTCGGTCAGGCGGTACGTGGTGAGGATGTACGGGAAGCGCGCGTCGGGCGATGTCGCGTAGGCGTTGTCGGGACGCTCCTTGCGATCGGCCGCGGGATTCGCGAGTTGATCGGGATAAAGGTCGTTGGCGAGGTTCGATTCGAGCGGCTCGTAGTGCGCGGGGAGCGGTCCGTCTTTCAATCCCGAGGGAACGAAAAGCCAGCCCACTCCGTCGGGATGCATGATGAACGGCGCGTCGCCGGGGAGCGCTTCGTCGCCGCCTTTGTCGTTGTCGCCCTTCGCATCGGGCCTCTTTTTTTTCGTAAAGTCGACGACGTCGTCGCCGGCCCAATCGCCGCTTGCCTCGTCCCACCAGACCAGTTTCTTACGTTCGCTCCACGGCGTTCCGTCCGGCGCGGCGGATGCGCGGTTGTAGAGGATGCGGCGATCCATCGGCCACGCGTAGCCCCAGCCGTGACCGTATTTTCCGCGCGCATTGCGGCCGTTCGCTTTGTTCTCGCCGTCGAAAACACCGGAGTAAATCCAGCAGCCGCACGACGTGCTGCCGTCGTTTTTCAGTTCGCCGAAGTGTTTGATCGGGCCGTTGTTCGATGAACCGTGAATCTCGCGCAGCACGGCCTCGGGATCGGGCTCGGCGATCGCGCCGTGAGTCGGATAGTCCCAGGTCAGTGCGCGCAGTCCCGCATCGCGCGGCGCGTCCGTCGCCTTCTCTTTCAGCAAGCGGCCAAGGTGATAGATGAAGTGCAGCTCGCTGCGCGCATCGCCGGGAGGCTCGATGGCCTGCTCGCGCCATTGCAACAAACGCTGCGTGTTCGTAAACGTCCCGGCCTTCTCGACATGCGATGCGGCTGGAAAGAGAAAGACCTCCGTATCGATCTCCTCGGTGCGCAACTCGCCGCTCGCGATCTCCGGCGAGTCGAGCCAGAACGACGCCGTCTCGATCTCGACGAGATCGCGCACGACCAGCCACTTCAATTTCGACAACGCCTTCCGCTCGAGCCGCGCATTCGGCGCGCCGACAGCGGGGTTCTGGCCCATCACGAAGAGGCCTTCCAGTTTTCCGTCGGCCATGTCCAGCCAGTAGCCGAAGTGCGAGTGATCGCCGGTCAGCCGCGGCAGCCACTGAAATCCGAAGTCGTTGGCCTTCGTCGCCGCATCGCCGTAGTACGCCTTCAGCAGCGACACGATGTACTTGTCGATGTTGAACCACCACCCCTTCGGCGACTTGTGCGTCTCGATCCACTCCTTCAGCGACCCATCGCCCTCGGGATCGTGAGCCGGCATCGGCAGGTAGCCCGGCAGGATGTCGTAGAGCGTCGGGATGTCGGTCGATCCTTGAATCGAGGCATGCCCGCGTAGCGCCATGATCCCGCCGCCGGGACGTCCGATGTTGCCGAGGAGCAGTTGCAGGATCGCCGCGGCACGGATGATCTGCACGCCGGAGGAATGCTGCGTCCAGCCCACGGCGTAGCAGATTGCACCGGTCTTCTCGCGTCCCGAGGCGCTGGTGAAAATCTCCGCGACTTCGAGGAAGCGCTCTTTCGGGATACCGCACGATTGCTCCACCATCTCCGGCGTGTAGCGCGCGAAGTGGCGCTTCAGCACCTGGAAAACGCAGCGCGGATGCTGCAGCGTTTCGTCGCGATGCGGCTCGTGCAGATCCTGCGCTTCGCCGCCGCGATCCTTGCCATGCCCTCCCCGCTTCTCGTCCATCCCAGGCTGCTTGCTCGGCTCGGCGCCTTCGTAGAGCCACGTCGTCGCGTCGTACTGCTTCTTTTCCGCATCCCAGCCGCTGAACAATCCGCCGAGATCTTCCGTGTCCTTGAAATCCTCGCGCAGAATCGTGGCAGCGTTGGTGTACGGGATGACGTAGTCGCGAAAGTAACGATCGTTACTGAGCGTGTAGTTGATCAGCGCGCCGAGGAAGACGATGTCGCTCCCCGCGCGCAACGGCAGCCAGTAGTCGGACATGGCTGACGTGCGGTTGAAGCGCGGATCGACGTGGATGATCTTCGCGCCATTCTTCTCGCGCGCCTCGATCACCCATTGAAATCCGACCGGATGGTTCTCCGCCATCGACGAGCCCATGATCAGAATGGCGTCCGCGTTGGCGAGGTCCTGCTGCGCGGTCGTCGCGCCGCCGCGCCCGAACGAAGTCCCCAGACCGGGGACGGTGGAGCTATGTCATATCCGGGCCTGGTTGCTGACGCAAACCATGCCCAGACCTCCTGTGAAAAGTTTCTTGATGAGGTAGTTCTCTTCGTTGTCGAGCGTGGCCCCGCCGAGGTGGGCCATGCCGGTGGTGTGCATGACGCTGTCGTCGAAGCTGCGCGAACGCGTCTCCCATACGCGCTCCGCAACCATGCGCATGGCCTGATCGAGCGGCAACTCAGTCCATGACTTCGACCGCGGCGCGCGATATTTGACCTTCGTCTGCCGCCCGTCATGCGTCACGAGCTGATACGACGCCGATCCTTTCGGACAGAGATGCCCGCGCGAGATCGGCGACTCCGGATCGCCCTCGATCCCGACGACCTTCCCGTGGCGATGGTAAACAAGTTGCCCACATCCGACGCCGCAGTACGGACAGATGGACCTTGCCACATCCGCCCCCTCAGTCTTCGGCCTCAACGCATGCGTAACGTCGGACATCGCCTCGACGCCGGTGCCGTCGCTTCCGGTTTTCAACTGCCGAATCAGCGGCCACTTCAGAAGGAGCTCCGCGAGCATGCGGAAAGTGTAGCGCGCTCCAGCACCTGTCAGACGAAATCCCCACAGCCTTCGTACCAAAGCTGAGTGACAGCTCTCGACATGCGACTACACATCGGCTCGGGACCGCTCGCCTTGGCGGGGTGGACGAACGTCGACATCGCTCCGTGGCCGGGCGTCGATCTCGTGCTCGATGTGCGCGAGGCCTGGCCGTTCACGGACGTCGAGCTGATTTTCGCGGAACACTTCATTGAGCACCTCACGCTCGCCGACGGACACAACTTCTTCCGTGCATCGAGGAAAGCGCTCTCGCCCAATGGGGTACTGAGGGTATCGACACCAAACCTCGACTGGGTCTGGCTGACGCATTACAAGACGCCAACCCAAATGTCACCGGCTGAGCATCTGACCGCGTGTCTGGAAATCAACCGCGCATTTCATGGATGGGGGCATCGTTTTCTCTACAATCTCTCCCTGCTCGAGCTCTCACTGCGCGCCGCGGGATTCGCGGATGTTGTTCCGAAATCGTATGGCGAAAGTGGGAACCCAGTGCTTTCCGGTCTAGAGCGCCACGAGAGGCACACCGACCACAGCGGAGCACCGTCTCTGGTCATTGTGGAAGCGTCCGGAGTCGCGACGCCCTCTGCGGAATTCACAACGCGCGTAAATGAGTACGTGCGCGACTTCACTACCTCTTAGCAGCCATATCAGCTCTGTTCCCGGCGACGCGCGCGTGCGATGGAACGCTGGCGTCCTCGCCGCCGAACCGCCAAACCTCTTCCCATTCGGCGGCGAGACGCCAGCGTTCCGGCCGCGAAGTCCCCAGACCGGGGCGGCGTAACGAGCTGATAGTCGGCGCAACGCTGCTGCGCGTCAGCGCAACGCGACTGCGCGTCACCGCAACGCGGCTGCGCGTCACCGCAACGCTGTTGCGCGTCACCGCAACGTTGCGACGCGGGGTGTCGGCCACGCCCTCGGGCTAAGTCGAACGGCTTGAAGTCCTTACGCCAGCTCGCAGACGGTGAAGTACGCCGTCGTTCGTAGCGCCGCCGGCTCGGCGGCTGGACCGCCAGCGGCTCGCTGGCGTCACGTAGCGCTACGACGCTTTCATCTTCACCGACAGCGTCATCTCGAACTGTGCGACCGGCTCGTCGCCGAGCTTCTTCGGGACGCGCGCGGTGACGTGCACCGTCGTCTCCTCGCGTTCGCCGCTGGCAACCGCACGCCGCACGAGGGCCTGAATGGCCTCGCCATCCTCACACGCAAAATGCACATCATCCTCGGGGCGCTTCAAAAACTCCGCGCGGACGGCTTTGAAGACGAATGAGAGTTTCACCTTCATCGCCGACATGAGGTGGAAGCAGATCAGCCCTCCGGCCACGTCGGCGCCGATGCAGAGCGCGCCGAAGTACATCGACTTGAGGTGATTCTTCGTCCGCCAGTTCAGCGGGATGCGCACCTCGCAGCGGCGCTCATTCACTTCGAGCACCGACGGCTTCGTGAAGTAGAGGAGGAAGACGTTGCGAAACGCCCAGAGGCGAACGCCGGCGGTGGCTTTGTTCATCGCCTGGCCTTCTCGCCGTCCACTTTGCGCCGCGCGTACGGCATCGTGACGCGATCCCACATCGCATCGGGGATCAATCGCGCGAACCGCATCAGCATCGACATCGGCCGCGGAAACTCGATGACCCGTTTGCCGCGCTCCAACCCATCCGCGATCACGCGTGCGGCGTCGTCCACCTTCATCAGGAACGGCATCTTGAACCGATTCTTCTCCGTCATCGCGGTGATGACGAATCCCGGATTCACCGTCGTGACGCCGACGCCATACGGCCGCAACTCGACCCGGCTGGCCTCGAGAAACGACTGCATCGCCGCCTTCGTCGCCGAGTAGACCGAGGAGGTGGGAAGTCCGCGCAGCCCCGCAATCGACGCGACCCCCGCAAACCTCCCCGCCCGCCGCTCGATCATCGACGGGATTACGGCATCGAACAGATTAAACATGCCGAGGACGTTGACTTTCGTCATCAGCTCCGCGTCGGCAAGAACAAACTTCGCCGCATGCGACGGCACGCCAACTCCTGCGTTGGCGATGGCGAGATCGAACGGACCGCCGAGGGCAGCTTCCCCTTGCCTCACGGCATCCCTCACCGCCTTCGCATCGGTGACATCGCACGGCAACGCGATCGACTTCGTCAGGAGCTCACGCGACAGCGACTCCAGCAAGTCCGCTCGCCGAGCCAGCAACGCGATGTCCCACCCGCGCCGCGCTAGCTCGCGCGCCAGTGCCTCGCCGATCCCGCTCGATGCGCCGGTGATGATTGCTTGCATGGGGCGGAGTGTATCGTGCCGCGGCTCGACGCTACCGGAGCCTGCAACGGTATTGGTTGGTTGCGCGTCTAACGATTTCGCCGCGGCGGGCCGTCAGGCGAAGGACGCGCATCCACCGACGCGATCACGAGTCCCGTTTCTTAGTCGCAAGGGACGACTTGCGAAAACGGCGATCTTGAGAACTCACTTCGCGGAAGATGGTCGATGCGACCATTCGGTACGAATTGCCGAGATGAGAGAGGAAAGACCGCCACCAGCAAAAAGATCTACCCATTGGTACTGAGCCAGTTGTAGCGGAGGATCCACCGGATCGAGCCGAACCGGGAGAATATAAGCTTGAGATGAAGGTGGAGGAAAGAGGAGTTCCCGCTCAAGCGCCACATCTATCTCCTTTGATACGAACGTACTCCTTCGTCTTGCGTGTCCTTCTGCGGCTGACCTGTTCGAGACAAAGGGCAGGAAGAAGTCAGAGCGTTTAATAGCGGCTTCGATTTCCTCGATCCACTGTCTGCCAGGCAGGATA
This sequence comes from Thermoanaerobaculia bacterium, assembly GCA_035996815.1. Lineage (GTDB taxonomy): Bacteria > Acidobacteriota > Thermoanaerobaculia > Gp7-AA8 > Gp7-AA8 > JADGNZ01. The sequence goes on from DASYJF010000127.1 coordinate 12,701, forward strand.
TCTTTGATATCGATCCATGGCTGGAACCCAGCGGCGCGTAGCGCCTCATATACCGGCTCGACGCGCGGCAAGTCTTCACGTTTGTAGCTCAAGAAGAGGCTCGGTGCCGGCGCCTGAGGTATTAGCTCAACAGCTGTAAGTTCGAGAATGTGTTTTGTGAGGTGCTCCCGTACACGCCTTTCGAATTCGATAGGTTGACTGTATTCCCAAAACAATACTCCGAGCTTCTCAAGCTTCCGGCGAAACTCTAATACCTTCGCAAACTGACGCCATTGCTTCGGATCAGTTGTGTAGAAGGGAGTTTGCCTGAAATAGAACATGATCTTTGGCCGACCATATGTGCGAAAGTACGCGTAAGCTCGCTCGAATTCTTCGCCGGTGCCAGAAGCCGCGCGTTTCGTTGCGGTCCCGAAGCGGGTCCACATGATTCCCACCAATAAGTCAAAATCACCGATCTCGCGGTTGATCACGTCTTGAGCGTCTTCCCCCACAGACGGCCATGCGTGCGTCTCCCAGCGAACACCTTCGAGTTCGACCTTCGCCAGCGGAGCGATTGTGCGTCGCAGTTCGTCAACAACAAGAGCAACCATGTCGCGTTCCTCACGGATGTCACCAGGTGAGGCCACAAAGATACGCAGCTTTCGCATTCCCGAAGTATAGGTGTGGATAGGCTGGTTCACTGGCCGATCTAATCGCGAACAAACTCCACCCGCCTCGCGCGCGTGGCCCCTGAATCGAACGCGTAGTACTTGTGATCGCCCAGCTGCTCGCGAATGAAGGTTTCCATCGCGGCGAGGGCGATGCCGGCGTCGGCGCGCGGGACGAGGAAGGCGGTGTCTCGGACCGAGGGGAGCTCGAGGAGCTCCAGCCGTTCGAAGACGCCATCGTCAACATCCTGGCGAGTTGCCGTGGGGATGCGGGCGCGGATGGAGAGGTATGGCCCGGTGCCGCCGGCGCTTGGAATCCAGCCGGCTTTGTCGACGACATCCGCGATGGAGATGCCATCCCGAGGAGGGAGGAGCTGGCGCTCGAACCACGGTTGCCTCATTTCAGTTCCGGGAGTTTGACGCGCTCCTCGAAAATGCGCGCGAAGAGATCGCCGACTTTGGCCAGGCGATCGGGCATCGTGCGGAGGTTGAATTTTTTCGGATCGAGTTTCTTCGTCACCTCTTCCCATTTGAGCGGGGCGGAGACGGGGGCGCCGTCGATGGCCCGGAGGGAGTACGGCGCAACCACCGTTTTGCCGTACGCGTTCTGCATGCAGTCGAGGTAGAGGCGTCCACGGCGTTTGTTCAACGCTCGCTCCATCGTGAACTCCGGGACCTTCGAGGCCACCGCTGCGCTGATGGAGCACGCGAACTCGTTGGCCTCCTCGTGCGTGTAGCCGCCGGCCAGCGGGATGAAGACGTGGATGCCGCGCTTGCCGGAGGTCTTCGGGAACGACGGCAGACGGAGGTTGTCGAGAAGGCGGCGGACGATGATGGCGGCGTCGATGGCCTGTTCGATCCCCTTCCCTTTGGCGGGATCGAGATCGAAGACCAGCCAGTCCGGCTCATCGAGCGCGGCGCCGGGCGAGGCCCACATGTGAATGGTGAGGACCGACATCTGCGCCAGCCAGCGCAGCGTCTCGGGCTTGTCGACGACGAGATGCTGAACGCTCTTGTGCGCCGTGGTGCGTGTGGGCGTTTCGATCGTGGTCAGCCACGGTTGCGCGCCGCGGCCGACGTCCTGGTGGAACCACGACGGCTTGTCGATCCCTTCGTTCCAGTGTTCGAGCGCGAGCGGGCGGTCGCGCAACGCGCGGATCATCGGCTCGGAGACGGCGGCGTAGTAATCGGCCACGTCCTGCTTGGTGATGCCGTCGCGCGGGTAGAGGATGCGGTCGGGGTTAGTGAGTGTGACTACGTTAGCGGAAGGCTTTTTCACGCGGAGACGCGGAGGCGCGGAGGTTGGTTTTGCTTTCTCCGCGTCTCCGCGGCTCCGCGTGAAAACGGTTTCCTTGACCACTTCCCCAACCTCCTTGTCTTCGCGCATCCCCAGAAACGACGGATGCCGCAAGCGATTGTCCGCCGTCCACTCCGTGAAGGCCACCTGCACGACGAAGCGCGGCTTCACCCACGTGGCCACGCGCTCGCGCGGCGCGTCCTTCACCAGCGACTTCGGGACGACGTCCTTCGACAACTCGTCCTTCCACCAGACGCGCTGTTTGGCCGAGAAGCCGGTGCCTACTTTGCCGGCGTAGTGGAGCGCGCCGTCGTCGCCCATGACCGCGAGGTGCAGCGAGCCGAGCTGGCGTTCCGAGGATGTGGATGGATTCCAGCCAACCACGATCAGCTCCTGCTCGTTGATCGCTTTGATCTTCAGCCACTCCTTCGAGCGCTTCGGCTCATAGGTCGACGATCGCCGCTTGGCGATGATCCCTTCCCATCCCGATTTTTTGGCCCGCTCCAACGCCGCGGCGCCTGTGGTGGTGATCTTCTCGGAGACTTTGATCGCGGCAGGCGTCCGCTTCAGCGTCTTCTCGAGGATGGCGCGCCGCTCGTCGTAAGTCCGTCTGCGCAGATCTTCGCCATCGAGCCAGAGGATGTCGAAGACGATCAGGATTTCGCGCCGATCACCCTGCTGCAAAAGCTGGAATCGGGGCGCGCCCTGCTCATCGAGCACGACGATCTCGCCATCGATGACAACCTCGGGCACTTTCAACTTCGACAGCGCCGCGGCGACGGCGGGAAAGCGCGGCGCGAGATCGAGCTCGTTCCGGCTCCACATGGCGATGCTGCCATCGACGATCGCGCAGACGGCGCGGAAGCCGTCGTACTTGAGTTCGTACGCCCACGAGTCCCCGGATGGCGGAGTGTCGGTCAGCGTCGCCAGCATGGGCGGGAAGACTTTGCTTAGAAGGGTTTGCGGTGTGCGTTTTGTGGCCATCTTGCCGACCGGACTTTGCGCGCCTCGTGCCCGCTAGTAATGCACCCGATGCTCGTACACGAACGGTTCCCGCCGTCCGTGCCGGACCACCGGCGTGAAAATCGCCTGGTGCAGCGATGCCGCGTTGCGCATCTCGAGCGCCATCGAGCCGGTCGTGTTCCGCAACGTGCGGACGTTCGTGACGACACCGTCTGTGTTCACGTCCGCTTCGAGGACGATTTCGCCGTGCGCGCCGGGCTGCGTCACCGGCTGCGGATCGCGCGTGAAGTGCGGCTTGGTGTTGTCCGCTTCCTTCGCCGCCTCGGCGGCACCGGCCAGTTCGTTCGCGTGAACCCAGCCGCTTCCGCTCGCGATCCGCACCTCGGCCCACTCACCGCGACGCGACAATACCGAAACGGACTCGCCATGCTGATACGTCGTCACGACCGGCGCGGCATCCGCCGCTTTCGTGTGAATTTTCAGCGCGCCGTCGCGGACGTACTGAACCTCGATCGGCATGCGCGTGTCGGTGGTCACGGTATTCGCGGGCTCCCGATCGCAGGCGGTGAGAGCGATCGCGGCAAACAGGAGCGTGCGCTTCATCCGAACACATCCCGGCGCGTGAAGATCGTGTAGGAGATCGCGGTCGCGACGACCGCCCATATGCCGAGGAGCGCGATGCAGAAAAGCATGGACATACCGTCGTAGGGCGGAGGCTCGCCGGTGTAGTAATCGGCCAGCGGCAGGGCGCTGACGAAGAGGTATTTGCCGGCGGTCCAGTCGGGGCTGATGCGCGTGAGGATCGTGCCGCCGATGAGCGACGCCAGCATCGTTCCGATCGCCGCCGCGCTCGATTTGAAGAGCACCGACAACAGCAGCGCGATGCAGGCCACGGTCAGCAGCGCGAACCACTCCAGGCCGTACGCGATCAGCGTGTCTTTCCACAGCGGCAGCTGGCGCACGGCGTCGATCTGCAACGCTCCTTTAGCGATGGAGAATCCGGTGAAGGTCGGCGCCGTCCAGCCGCCGCGCGGCAGGAACGGCGCGGAGACGCCGTACGCGAGCACCGCGCCGGTGAAGAGCGTCAGCGTCGCGAATCCCCACAGCGTGACGAGCTTCGCGGTCAGCACTTTCCATCGGCGCACGGGACGCGTGAGGAGCAGCTTGTCCGTTCCCTCCGCATTTTCGGCCGACACGATGTCACTGCCGAGGATGCCGACGAGGAGCGGGAGCAACAGAAATCCCGCGACGTTCGCAAACGTGCGCACGAACAGCGGCGCGGTCGGCTTGTTCGGCTCGATGTCGTGATCGAGATAGAACTGCAGCCGGTTGATCTCCGCGCGCAGCGACCGCGCCCAACTGTCACCGATCCTCCCGCGCCGCAACGTATTCTGGTACGACGCCACCTGCTGCTGCGTCTCCGCGCGCCAGTTGCGATTGCGATTCTCCCGCAGCCGCCGGTACTGCGAATACGTGACGAGCGCGATGATCGCAAAGAGAATGGCGGCTACAACCGCGAACCGTTTGCGGCGGAGGATCTTGAGCGTCTCGTTCTGAATCAGTGGGAACATACGGCGCGGCGCCATTGTATAGGCGTGCTCAAGGTCCAATTGAACCCAGCCATCAGATTGCTGCTCGCATTCGGCGTCGCGTCAGCGTTCTGCGTGAATGCATACGCATCGGCGCCGCTGCCCACGCCCGTGATCGACTCGGTCACGCCCACGGTCATCACCGCTTCCCTTTCGCCGCAGACGTTCACCATCACCGGACACGATTTCATCAGCGGTGATTGGGTCCAGGCGACGGCGATGCTGGGCAGCGGCCGCGTCGATCTCGTGCGGTCGACGATATTCGTCTCGGCGACGAAGATGACCTTTACTGTTCAATGTCTACCCACGGAGAGCGGAGTCGTCGAGGTCAGAGTCACCAATGCGAATGACGCCTACAGCGTTGCGCCCACGGCGATGACTTTGCAGGCGCAACTCTCCGACCTGACTCCGATCATCTTTGATGAGGGCAACATCTTGCACACCGATCCGCGAGCCATCAGGACCGTCGTTCGTGCCCAGGTAACACCGCACTCCAACGCCACCCTCATCTTTGGCGGCACCCTTCTGTATCCCTATGAAAACTACCTCATTGCGGGCGTTCTCACCGCCGTCGACGACGACGGCGATGGTGTCGTTGCATTCCCCGCCCTTGGAAACCCGACGGGCAACATTGTCTTCGTCGTCGTCGATTTATCCGGGGTCATGCATATGACGCAGGCGCCATTGCAGGAGTCTCTGCCGGATTCCACCTGGATTCCGTCGCAGCCGCACGCGCAGCGGAGCCCGGACGGCACGGTGTCACGCTACGACCTCGGCTTTTCTCGCGACTACGCAGCCCATTTTTTGTGGGTACGGCCGGGCGTTGGCGCCTGGTCGGTTTACGCCGTAGATCACAGCGCCGCCGACACGGATGGCGTCCCGTCCTATGACAACTATGCTGTCGTTCGTACCGCCGCTTTCCAGCCACTTTTCGCGGCGTCCGGGCCGCCGCCGCAATCCTTCGCCCCGTCAGACATCGTGGCCATCTCTACCCCTCATGAGTGGTCCGTGGAACGCTTGCAATCGCCGCTCACCGGGAGCTCCGGCGGTCAGATCAAGCTCTTCTCCGACTTCAACCCGCCAACAGAAGGGAACGACTGCAAAGTCTATGTGCGCCGGGTTAACGGCAGCGAGGGACCGGTCTCCGTCAGTTACCACACATCCGACAATACCGCTCGCTCGGGCATCGACTACCTCGCCACCGCGGGCACCGTCACGTTCGCGCCGGGCGAATACGTAAAGACGATCTCGATTCCCACAATCGACGACGGCGCTTACGGATACGGAGGGAAATCCTTCTTGCTGGACATCGTCGCGGCGGATGGCGTGACCGCGTGGGACACGGGGAATGATGTGTTCATCCGGGACGCGCAGTCTGCGCCGGTGATATCGGTCGCGGACGTACGAGTCAACGAAGGCGACGACGCATCCCGTACCGTTCAGGTGCCGGTAATCCTCAGCGGCAAATCGCTTGTGACAACGAGTCTTTTCTGGCATACCACCGACGACCATCAGAATTCCGGGCCGTCTCACGCACTGTCGTTCGCGCCCGGCGAAACGCAGAAGTTCATCCCGATCACGTACGCAGGAAATTCGGTTCCCGATCCGGACCGCACCATCACCATCCACTTCTCTTCGCCGGAGCACGCCACGTTGGGCAATGAGACCGCCACGCTCACGATCCTCGACGACGATACGCAGGCGCTTTCCGTCGATGACACTACCGCCGAGGAGCAGAGTGAGACTGCCACGTTCCTGGTCACGATGTCGCGCGCCGTCAACGTGCCGGTGACCGTTCGCTACGCGACGGTCGACGGAACGGCAACGGCACCGCTCGACTACGCGGCGGCGTCCGGAATCCTCACCTTCGCGCCCCGCGAGACCGCAAAAACGGTGACGGTCGCGATCGTCCCGGATGGCGTGGTGGACCCCGACGAAACCTTCACGTTGAGATTGTCGGACGCCACCGGCGCAACGATCAGCAAGAGCAGCGGCACGGCCACGATCGTGGAGCCGAGTCGCTTCCCGCAGCCGGTCGTGCTGATCGACGACATCGCTGTCGCGGAGGGCAATGTCGGAACGACGGACGCGACATTCAACGTGCGCCTTTCTTTCGCCTCGACGCTTCCGGTCGTTGTTGCGTGGAGAACCGAAAACGGTTCGGCGCGCGACGATAGCGACTACGCCGCCGGTATTGGAACGATCACATTCGCTCCAGGCGAAACGGTCAAAGCGGTGACGGTGAAGATTTCCGGCGACACGACGCCCGAGCCCAATGAAACCTTCGGCCTGGTCATCATCGGCGCTTCGAACGCCATCCCTGGAAGCGGCGGTACCTGCACGATCGTCAATGACGATGGTCAGCCGCCGCCACCGCGTCACCGTCCGTCGCGCCAGTGATCGAGAAGAAGTGACACCAGCCTACGCCGTCACGGTGTGCGACCCGTCGCCGTCGATCGTTGTCACACTCTTCGTGCCGGCGGGAACGCTGCGCTCCTCCACCTTGAACGGTTTCGTGCCGCTGCCTCCGCCCGGGCGGACGGCGAGCGAGTAGACGCGCATACCGCCGGCGTCAGGAAGGCGCTCGAACCATGCGCCGTCGTTCGTGCCGTACGTCCCCTGCGCCACGAGCGACATGGCGCCGGCCTTCGGAGCCAGCGTGTACGTAACGCCCTTTGCACTTGTGAGGCGCGGACAGCCCGCGTCCGTCCAGCGCTTGAAGAGCGCGATCCACTCTTCCGGCCAGGGACCGCCGGTCGATCCCGGCGGCATCGCATTTCCGCTGAGGGCGTCGTTGATGTCGTCCTTGTTGGTTACGACCGCGTCGTAGTCGAACAGATTGAAAAACGTGGTCATGTGATCGTGGTCGATCAGCCGGAACATCGGCAGGATGTGCAGTTCCCAGTACGGTGTGACGGTCATGTGATGGCTCCTATTGCCGCGTCTCATCGAGAACCAGCTCGACCGACGTGAAGTGAATCTGTTGCGTCGCTGACGGAGCAGTGATCGCTCCCGATGCCGCGTACTTCGAAAGAGGATGGGGCGCATTGAAGACGACGGCGACGCGGTACGCCGCGCCGTGCTCCGCGTGCGACAGATACCGCAGCGCGTGCACGACGTCGATATCGACGACGGCCGTGACATCGCCGCCGTGATCGGCGTGTGCGCTGGCGGACTCGGGCGGCCGGGCCCAGACGCCGATCTCGCCGACCTTGTAGCGGCGCGTAAAGTCGGCGTCATCGGGTTTGAACGCCGCCGCGGCCGGATAGAGATAGACGCGGCCCGAGTACGAGAACATCGTCGACACTGGCAGTCCGCTGACGACGATGTCCGCCGTTTTGAAGCCTTCGTCCGGAATCGTGAGCGCGAAGAAGAACGGACCGAGAGGCGACTGCACCTGCGCGGGAGCGGATTTCTTGTTGGCCGCAACCGCCGGCGACGTCAGCGCGATGCGGCGTTCCTGCACCGGCGTCGATTCGGCCGCGGAGAGCGTGCTCACCGAACGCTGCGACATCGCCATCATCGGTGCGGCGGACAGCGCCGGCTGCGGCGAGCATGAGGGGACGTTGTCGTAGAGATAGCCGAGCTGCCGTTCGATATCGATCACGTCGCGCACTTTTCGATCGGTCATCCCGCGGAAGTTGCAGTCCATGCAGACCGGCAGTTTCTGATGCGCGCACTGCCAGCGCTGATAGATGTGATCGATGAAGGCGTGGAACGACCAGAAGATCGGATCTTCGACGGCGGTGGAAGGATCCTCCATCGTCGGTCCCATGCCGTCATGCATGTTGTTGTGGTACGGCGATTCGAGGTCGCCGTATTTGAAACTCGGACACTTCGAGCAGTTCTGACCCGCGCTGCAGTTCGGCTTCAGCGCGCACTTCTCGCCCGCGAATTCGATCCAGTCCTGCGTGTCGTTGATGACGGAGTCGATCGTGTTCGCATCGTAAAAGTACGTTGGCTTCGTGTTGCGGATGGCGCGATACAACACCGACGAGGGATCCTCATACGCCTTCGGATATCCCACACCGCTCGGCTTCTGCGTCCAGTCCCAGTACGGAATCGTGAGATTGTCTGTCCGGCCCGGCTTTGCCGCGCGGATAGCGAGCTCGAACCGGTACAGCAGTTCGCGATGCCACGGCAGAAAAACCTCGGAACCGTGAATGCAGCCGCTCTGGTCGCCGGCGAACAGATCGTGCAGGTTGGCGAAGTATGCGTAGCCGTTGTTGACCCAGTTGACAGGGTCATCTTTGTGCGCCGGATCCTTGTCGCGATCCATCAGTACCTGGATCGCGATCTTGTAGCCGTCGAGATCGAACTTCGGATCGTCGATATTCATCCGCACGCGAGGCTGGGCCGTTGCGGCGAACGCGATGAACAGACCGGCGAGAACGGGGAAACTTCTCCGAACGAATCGCATAGCTTTTCCCTTTCCACTAGGAGAGACGCGAACGGCAGGCTTCCCTACCCCACCGACTCGCCGCCGGTCGCTTCGAGGAACATCTCTTCGAGCGATTGCGTGCGGCGCTGGGCGTGGAAGACGTTGATGCCGGCGTCGACGAATGCAGTGATGACAGGCGGTGTGTCGGGTTCTTCGATGGCGATCCAGATGCGGTCGGTATCGGTGCGAAAGGCGAGGTTGCGATCCGTCGCGATCGCGGCGGCCCGGGGGACGTCGTCGACGCGCATCTCCATCTCGCGGCGGCTGGAGATGAGCTCACGCACGGTTCCTTCGCGGAGGATGCGGCCCTTATGAATGATGGCCACGCGGTCGCAGGTCAGCTCGATCTCCGCGAGAAGGTGCGACGAAATGAAAATGCTCATCTGGCGTTCGCTCGCGAGGCGGCGCAACAGTTCGCGGATTTCGCGGATGCCGGCGGGATCGAGTCCGTTGGCCGGTTCGTCGAGGATGAGCAGTTTCGGATCGCCGAGGAGCGCCTGGGCGATGCCGAGCCGCTGGCGCATGCCGAGGGAGTACGTTCCGACGCGTTGATCGAGGCGATGCGCGAGCGAGACAAGTTCCGCCACACGCTCGATCTCGCTACGCCCGACGCGGAGCATCCGCGCGAAGTGTTCGAGGTTCTCACGGCCGGTCATGAAGCGATAGAGATCGGGATTCTCGACGATGCAGCCGACGCAGCGCATGGCATCCTCGAACTGATGCCGCTGATCGAAGCCACAGATCGTCACGCGGCCGGACGTCGGCTTGATCAGTCCGACCAGCATACGGATCGTGGTGGTCTTCCCCGCGCCGTTCGGTCCGAGGAAGCCGAAAATCTCGCCGCGCTCGATCTCGAACGACACGTTATCGACGATCGTTTTGTCGCCGATGAGTTTCGTGAGGTTCGTTGCGGTGAGGGTGGGGCTGGTATCGTTCATTCGTGCGCCGTTTCCTGGTCTGGTACCTGCCGCTCACCGCCGCGATCGTGGCCGCGATTCTGTTCGGCGCCGGATTCTACTCATTCCTGTGCGGCGACACCGGCTCGTCGGTCTCGGTCGCGCCGCCAACGCGCGTCACCGCCTCCGCCCCCCGCCAACAAATCGTCCCGATCATCCTCGGCGACTCCCTCGGCCGCGGCGCCGGCGACGAGTCGGGACTCGGCATCGGCGGTCGACTCGTCGACGAGCTACGGAAACGCAACGTCAACACGAAGAACATCGTCAACATCGCCGTCAACGGCGCACGGACACGCGACCTGATCCAGCAGCTCGCCAGCCGCAACGTGCAGACGCTGATCGCGCAATCGAACGTCGTCATCGTCTCGATCGGCGGCAACGACCTGTGGGGCGACAACAACTGGCGCAACGCGCCGCCGCGCGATCCCGAGGGCGTCATGAAGGACGTGCTCAATCATGTGGACGAGAGCGTGAAGATCATTCGCGGCGCGAATCCGTCCGCGCGGATTTTCGTGATCGGCCTTTACAACCCGGCCATCTCGACGCCGTTCGGAAAGATCCTGACGCCATTCGTCAACCGATGGAACGCGCTACTGATCGGGCGCTTCGGGGGCGATCCGAACGTCGTCATCGTGCAGACGTCCGACATCTTCGCCTACCGCGACCGGCTGTCGTTCGACCGGTTTCATCCGAACGATGAGGGCTACTCGCTGATCGCGCGACGAATCGCGGACGCGATTTAATCGACGTAGCGCCGGCGGCCCGCCGGCTGGACCGCCGCCGGCTCGGCGGCGCGTACCGGTAAACACGCCAGCGAGCCGCTGGCGGTCCAGCCGCCGAGCCGGCGGCGCTACGATCGCTACCGCCTGCGTCCGCCGAACAACCGGAGCAGAAACAGGAAGAGGTTGATGAAGTCGAGGTAGAGCATCAGCGCGCCGATGATCGCGAAGCTCTCCTGCTGTTGACCTGTCGCTGTCGCCATCACCTTCAGTTTCTGCGTATCCCAGGCCGTCAGGCCGAGGAAGATGACGACGCCGAGAAGCGAGATCACGAAACTCAATCCGCTGGAGTGAAGGAACATGTTCACCACCATGCAGATCACGATGCCGATCAGGCCCATGAAGAAGAACGAGCCAATCGATGTCAGATCGCGTTTCGTCACCATTCCATAGATCGACATCGCGCCGAACATGCCGGCTGCGGTCACGAAGGCCATCATGATCGACGGGCCCGTGTATGCCCAGAAGATCACGCTCAGCGTCAAGCCATTTAGCAGTGAGTAGACAAGAAACGCCGCCGCCGCGGTGCTCGGCGCCATCGTGCGGATGCGGAACGACAACCAGAAAACGATGCCGAGCTCCGCGATGATCAATCCGAAGCGGACGAACGGCGTGGCGAGAACGATCTGCTGCATCGCCGGCGACATCACCACCCAAAGGGCCGCGAACGCCGTCGTCAAAAGACCGCCGAACATCCAACCGTAGACCGACCGCACGAAGCTCCGCGTGCGGCCTTCCATCTCGGCTGTGCTCGCCGAAATCCATGCTGGTTGCTGCTGAGAAGAACTGGGAAGCATTCAGAATCCTCCGTTTGATCGCGCGATGATAACGCTGCGCGAGGAGCGCTCATTGCGTGTGGGCTCGGTGCGAGCGAACGCATAGCGCGCTTACCCGCCAGGCGAGACGCACGCCGCACGCAGGAAGGGGATGCCCGCACTACATCTCGCGGACCGGTTATTTGAAATAGATGCAGAGTCACATCGAAGGGACTCAGAGCTCCATGCAAATGACTCAGTAGTCATATCGATAGGACTCAGGGGTTCCATGCAAAGGACTCCGAGTCGTATCGATAGGACTCGGGGGTTCCATGCAAAGGACTCGGAGGTCGTTTCGATAGGACTCAGGGGTTCTATGCAAAGGACTCGGAGTCCTATCGATAGGACTCAGGGGTTCCATGCAAAGGACTCCGAGTCGTATCGATAGGACTCAGGGGTTCTATGCAAAGGACTCGGAGTCGTATCGATGGGACTCAGGGGTTCCATGCAAAGGACTCGGAGTTGATTCGAAGGGACTCAGAATCTCCTCGTGTGCCAGGCTCGCGTGCCGGTGTGGTTCAATTCTGGCACTCTGGACTACCCTGCACTCTGGAATATCACACCGCTACACTCAGGTTTCGACCGTCACATAATCTGATGCCCCCGCACTAAAGTCGCGGTAAACATCAGTAGGAGAAAAACTTATGTCTAGAATTATCGGCATCGACCTCGGCACGACCAACTCCGTCGTAGCGGTCATGGAAGGCAATGAGCCCAAAGTGATCGTGAACGCCGAAGGGAGCCGCATCACCCCCTCGGTGGTCGGTTTCGCCCGCAACGGGGAGCGGCTCGTCGGCCAGGTCGCCAAACGCCAGGCCGTGACCAACCCTGAGAACACGATTTTCTCGATCAAGCGCTTCATGGGCCGCAAGTTCGAGGAAGTCAACGAAGAAATGAAGATGGTTCCCTACAAGGTGAGCCGCGCCTCCAACGGCGACGTGCGCGTGGAAGTGGACGGCAAGCTCTACTCCCCGCCCGAGCTTTCCGCGATGATCCTGCAGAAGCTGAAGCAGGCCGCCGAAGACTACCTCGGCGAAAAAGTCGACCGCGCGGTCATCACCGTGCCGGCCTACTTCAACGACTCGCAGCGCCAGGCCACCAAGGACGCGGGCGAGATCGCCGGCCTCAAGGTCGAGCGCCTCGTCAACGAGCCGACCGCGGCCGCGCTCGCGTACGGTCTCGATAAGAAAGCGAACGAAACCATCGCCGTGTATGACTTCGGCGGCGGCACGTTCGACATCTCGGTCCTCGAAGTCGGCGACGGCGTCGTGGAAGTGAAGTCGACCAACGGCGATACGCACCTCGGCGGCGACAACATCGACCACCGCCTCATCGACTGGATCATCGACGAATACCGCAAGGACCAGGGCATCGATCTCTCGAAAGACAAGATGGCTCTGCAGCGCCTGCGTGAAGCGGCCGAGAAGGCCAAGATCGAGCTGTCGTCGACGGCGTCGACCGACATCAACCTGCCGTTCATCACCGCCGACCAGTCGGGTCCGAAGCATCTCAACATGTCGCTCACGCGCGCCAAGTTCGAGCAGCTCATCGGCGACATCGTGCAGAAGACGATGGGACCGCTGAAGCAGGCGCTGGCAGACGCCGGCGTCGATCCGAAGAAGATCGATGAAGTCGTCCTCGTCGGCGGCTCCACGCGTATCCCGATGGTCCAGAAGATGGTCCAGGATTTCTTCGGCAAAGAGCCACACAAAGGCGTGAACCCGGACGAAGTCGTGGCAGTCGGCGCGGCCGTTCAGGGCGGCGTTCTCGGCGGCGAAGTCAAAGACGTCCTGCTCCTCGACGTCACTCCCCTCTCCCTCGGCATCGAGACTCTGGGCGGCGTGATGACGAAGCTGATCGAGCGCAACACGACCATCCCCACGCGCAAGTCGGAGACCTTTTCGACGGCCGCCGACAATCAGACCTCGGTCGAGATCAAGGTCCTGCAGGGCGAGCGCGATTTTGCGCGCGACAACAAGCTCCTCGGCGTCTTCCACCTGATCGGGCTTCCACCCGCTCCGCGCGGCATGCCGCAGATCGAGGTCACCTTTGACATCGATGCCAACGGCATCATGACCGTGTCTGCGAAAGACACCGGCACAGGCAAGGAGCAGAAGA
>DASYJF010000128.1:0-55805 GCA_035996815.1 Thermoanaerobaculia bacterium
GTTGCGCGAGATGTATGGCCGCCATCCGTCGATGCGCCAACGCGTGCATCTCGGCGCGGAGCGTTGGCGCGTGCATCGCGCCGTCTCCGATGGCGATCTGTTCATCGTGGCGGCGGCGAAACAGCGGGAGCTGTATCGCGATGCGACGGCTCCGATCATCGACATCCCTTTCGGCATCGAAGACATCCCTGTCTTCTCGGATGACGAACGCGAGAACATCATTCTCTGGGGCGGGGGAACGTGGGAGTGGCTCGATCCGGCCATTGCCGCCGAGGCGGTGGTGGAGGTGAATCGGCGCGGAGTCGATTGCCGATTGCTTTTCCTCGGGCGCTCGCGGCCCAACCGGCATTCTGTCGATCGGCGCCGCGAAGACCGCCTCGACGCGATCATCGCGGGCAGTGCACCGTTCGTGCAGGCCAACGATTCATGGACTCCGTATCGCGATCGCCTGTCGTGGTTGCGCCGCAGCAAAGCCGCTATCATGCTCCACCGTCCGACGGCGGAGGCCGCGTACTCGATTCGCACACGGCTTTTCGACGCCATCGCGGCTGCCGTTCCGGTGATCACGACGGAAAATGGATTCGCCGCGGAGCTGGTGGCGGCAGAAGGTTTGGGTGTGGTTGTGCCGGCGTCGGATGCGGCGGCGGTCGCGGATGGAATCGAAAAACTGATTCGAAACGACGCTTTCCACGCGAGGTGCGTATCTAACCTGATCCGCATCCAGCCGCGTTTTGTGTGGGACGTGGTGATGCGGCCGCTGGTTGAGGCACTCAAAGAATGGCAGAAGCAACCCGAACGCTGAATCACGATGAGCGCATCCTGCGCGGCGTTTCCACGCGCCCGCTCGACCTCTCAATCGCCATCGTGACGTGGAACAGCGAACGCTGGATTGCCCGCTGCCTGCAATCGATCGCCGCGGCGTGCGGAAGTCTGGCGTACGAGGTCGTGATCTACGACAACGCGTCGGCGGACAAGACGCTGAGCATCGTCGGCGACGAAGTCGAAGTTATGCGCGGCACCGCGAACATCGGCTTCGCCGCCGGCGTGAACCGCGTCGCAACGCGCACGAGTGGCCGCTACCTCTTTCTTTTGAATCCCGATTGCGAGCTCGAGCCGGGCGCGTTGGAAACGCTGGTCGAGTTTCTCGATGCGAATCCCGTCGTTGCCGCCGCCGCGCCGCTGCTGTCGGATGAAGCGGGCGACTCGCAGCGCGAGTTTCAACTGCGCCGCCTCCCGACGCTCGGCACGCTCGTGAGCGAAGTCTTCGGCATCGACAAACTCTTTCCCGCAAATCGCACCACGGCGCGCTACCGCTACCGCGAGCTGGAGTTGACGCATCCGCAGCCGGTCGAGCAGCCGGCCGCCGCGGCGCTGCTACTGCGCCGCGAGGTGTTCGCCGAGGTCGGAGCGTTTGATGAGCAATTCGCGCCGGCGTGGTTCGAGGACGTCGACTACTGCCGCCGCCTTGCGGAAGCGGGACACACGATCTTCGTCGTTCCGGCGGCGCGGGCGCGGCACTTCGGCGGCGCGAGCCTCGAGCACGTCCCGTTCGCCGAATTCATCGCCCTCTGGTATCGCAACATGTGGCTCTACGCGCGCAAGTGGCTGTCGCCGGGGCAGGCCGAAGCGTTGCGTTGGGCGATTGTGATCGGGATGCTGCTGCGGATTCCGCCCGCGCTGGCCGGCATCGCCTACCGCCGGCTCGGGCGCTGGACCGCGGCGCGCGCATACGCGGGCGTGATGCGCAAGGCGTTCAATCGATGGAGCCGCGCCTGACGAACGGGCTGGTCTCGGTCGTCATCGTCACCTGGAACAGCGCACCGTTTCTTCGCCGCTGCCTCGCCGCGCTCGCCGCGCAGACGCATCCGAGTATCGAGCTGATTCACGTCGACAACGCCTCGTCCGATGATTCCGTGGCGATCGTCCGCGGCGGCGCGCGGGCAACGCACATCATTAATGATAGGAACCGCGGTTTCAGTGCCGCCGTGAACCAGGCGGTACGGGTGGCGAACGGCGAGTTCGTTCTGCTGCTGAATCCTGACGCCTACCTCGAACCCGACTACATCTCCTCGCTCGTCAGCGCTTTGACAGGTTTCGGCATGGCGACGGGAAAACTGCTGCAAGCCGAAACGAAACTCGTCGACAGCAAAGGCATCCGCATGACGAGATCGGGGCGGCACTTCGATATCGGACAGGGGAGTCGGGAGTCGGGGGTCGGGAGTCGGAAGTCGAAGAACACATTATCCGCATCATCCGACCCCCGACCCCCGACCCCCGACCACCCCGAAGTCTTCGGCGTCTCCGGCGCCGCCGCTATGTATCGCGCGACATTCATCCGCGACGTCACCATCGGCGGCGAATTTCTCGATGAGGATTTCTTCGCCTTTCGCGAAGATGCTGACGTCGCCTGGCGCGGGCGGCTCTTCGGATGGAAAGCGATCTACGTTCCGGAGGCGATCGCGCATCACGTCCGCAGCGTCACGCCGGAGAAGCGGCGAGCGTTGTCCGCCGTCATCAACATGCACGGCGTCAAGAACCGCTTTCTCCTGCGCCTGAAGAATGAGGGACTGTACCTAGCGTTGCGCAATGCACCATTCGAGCTGACGCGCGATCTGATCGTGATCCTGGCAACGCTGACGATCGAACGCAGCTCGCTTCCGGCGCTGACATGGCTGTGGAAGAATCGCGGGCGGATCATGGAAAAACGCCGAGCTATCCAAAGCCGCAGACGCGTCTCCGACCGCGATCTTGCCGGATGGTTCGTTTGAAGATCGCCATCGCCGGCACGCGCGGCATCCCGGCGCGCTACGGCGGCTTCGAGACATTCGCCGAGGAGTTGTCGAAGCGGCTGGTGGAACGGGGACATGGGGTGGCGGTGTATTGCCGGGAGGGGAGTGGGGAGTGGGGAGTGGGAAGTGGGAGCACGCGAGATCAATCTCCCACCCCCCACTCCCTACTCCCCACTCCCCAGGCTATTCGCATCCTCCTTCCCGCGCTTCGCCACAAGTACTTCGAAACCGTCAGCCACACGCTGCTGTCGTCGCTCCATGCCTTGCGTCGCGACTTCGACGTCGTCCTTCTCTGCAACGCCGCGAACGCCTTTGTCATCCCGCTGCTGCGCGCGGCGCGGATTCCGGTGGCAATCAACGTCGACGGCATCGAACGTCATCGCCGCAAGTGGAACATCGCCGGAAAGATCGTCTACGCGATCGGCGAGTCGTTCTCGGCGCTCTTCGCGAACAAGGTCGTCGCCGATGCGAACGTGATCGCCGATTACTACCGAAGCCGCTACGGCATCGAGCCGGTCACGATTCCGTACGGCGCGGAGTTCCCGTCCGAGGAGGACAGCGACGTGCTCGAACGCCTCGGCGTTGAGGCAGGCAACTACATCCTCTACGTCAGCCGCTTCGAGCCGGAGAACAATCCGTTGGAGGTGGTGGCTGCGTACGAGGGGGTGGGGAGTGGGGAGTGGGGAGTGGGAGAAAAACCTGCGACGCCTTCAGATCGGGCTCTCCCACATCCCAAAGGCATTGATGCCTACGAGGGAGTGGGGAGTGGGGAGTGGGGAGCGGGGGAAAAAGCTTCACTCCCACACCCCACACCCAACTCCCCACCGCCCAAACTCATCATGCTCGGTGCCGCCTCGTACGCGCGCGATCTCGACGCGGAGTTAAAGCGACACGCCTCCGACCGCATCCTCTTTCCCGGCGCGCTCTACGGCCGCGACTACCGGACGCTACAGCGCAATGCGCTCCTCTACATTCAGGCCACCGAAGTCGGCGGCACCCATCCCGCCATGATCGAGGCGATGGCCTCTGGTGGTTGCGTCCTCGCGCACGACACCCCCGAGAACCGGGAAGTGGGAGGAGATTCAGTCGGTTACTTCGCCCTGCGTCCCTCCCAAACTCTTTCAGGCACACTTCGAGAATTCCTCGAATCGCCGGCCTTGCGCGCGCAGATGAGGATCGCTGCCCGGGCTCGTGCAGGCGAGCGGTATAGCTGGAGTGCGGTAACGGACGCGTACGAGCGGCTTTTTGGCGAAATCGTCCGGCACTAGACGGGCTCGGATTCATTTCCGTATACCGGACGGGCGCCAGTGCAGTACATTCGAGGACGTACGTGGCCAAGAGGTTGAATGCTTAAAGAAAAAGCGCGCATGATCGCCAGGGTCGTCTACGTTGCCGACCTGGCGCTCACGACGGCTGCCTTCTTTGCGGCGTTCTTCATCCGCGATCTCATCCTCCCGAAGATCGCGCCCGATCAGTTTCCAACCGGGCTTTTCCCTCTGCGCGACTACAGCAAGCTCTATCCGGTCGTCCTGATCCTCTGGTCGGTCCTTCTCTTCAGTTACCACAGCTACCACAGCCATCGCACCGTCCCGCTGCTGCGCGAGGTGCTGACGGCGATCCGCGTCGTCTTCGTCGGCAACGCCATCCTGGCCACGCTCGCCTACCTCCTGCCGCTGCGCCAGCTCTCGCGCGCGTGGTTCGTCCTGTTCAGCATCCTGGCGGCGCTCCTGCTGGTGCTCGAAAAAGTGGTGGTGCGGGTCATCGCCCGCTACGTCCGCGCGAAGGGGATGAACTATCGGACGATCCTCATCGTCGGCACCGGCCGCCGCGCGATCGAGGTGGCCCGCACGGTCGAAGGACACAAGTACTGGGGCTACAAAATCCTGGGATTCGTCTCCGACGGACATCGCCTCTCGAACGGGTGGGCGCGTTTCCGCGTGTACGGCAGCGTTCCCGATCTTCGCCGGCTCCTCGAAGGCGGACAATTCGACGAGCCGATCGACGAGATCGTCTTCGCCGTGACGCGCAAAAAGCTCGACGAGATGAAGCAGATCTTTCTGATGTGCGAGGAGCTCGGCATCCGCGCTCGCGTGGCCATGAACTTCTTCCCGAATCGGGTCGCTCGGGTCGAGCTCGAAGAGCTGGAAGGGATTCCGTTCCTCACCTTCACCACGACGCCGTCGAACGAGTCACAGCTCGCGCTCAAACGGCTGCTCGACGTCGCCGTCTCGATGCTGCTCCTGATGCTGGCGCTTCCCGTGATCGGCATCGCCGCGATCGCAATCAGGCTGTCATCGCCGGGCGCGGTCCTCTTCAAACAGAAGAGGATGGGACTGAACGGCCGCGTCTTCACGCTCTTCAAGTTCCGGACGATGTTCGAGGATGCGCTCGAACGCCGCGGCGAGGTCACTCATTTGAACGAAATGACAGGACCGGTTTTCAAAGCGAAGTCGGATCCGCGCATCACTGCCGTCGGCCGCGTCCTGCGCAAGTTTTCGCTCGACGAACTCCCGCAGCTGTGG
Source organism: Thermoanaerobaculia bacterium (assembly GCA_035996815.1). Classification (GTDB taxonomy): domain Bacteria; phylum Acidobacteriota; class Thermoanaerobaculia; order Gp7-AA8; family Gp7-AA8; genus JADGNZ01. The sequence continues at coordinate 5,312 of DASYJF010000128.1, forward strand.
AACGTGCTCAAGGGCGACATGAGTCTGGTCGGTCCGCGCCCGCCGATCCCCGAGGAGGTCGCGGCGTATCACCGGTGGCATCGTCGCCGTTTGTCGATGAAACCGGGCCTGACATGCCTCTGGCAGGTGAGCGGCCGGAACGACGTCGACTTCGACCGCTGGATGAAGCTCGACCTGCAGTACATCGATAACTGGTCGCCGTCGCTCGATTTCAAGATCCTGCTGCGCACGATTCCGGCCGTGCTGTCAGGCCGCGGCGCGTCATAGTGCGACAATCGCGCCGTTGACCGTCCGACGCGCGCTCACCCTCCTCTGTCTGGCCGCAATCGTGGTCCTCGGTGTCGCCTCGCGCCTGCTGGAGCTGCCGTTCATCGATCGAGGGTGGGCCGCAAGGACGATGGCGAGATATCCCGACCGCTGGCCCGACTATCCGCTCTTCCTCGAAGGCGTCCGCGCGCACACCGAGCCGGGTGACACGATCGCCGTGATCGTTCCGGCGATGAATTGGGATGGCGGCTATTCGTACGCGTACTACCGCGCCAGCTACTTTCTGACCGGGCGCGAAGTCCTTCCGCTCGTGACACCCGGCAACGTCCGGTTGCAGCAGAACTTCCGCGCCGCGAAGTACATCGCGGTGTTTGGCGTCGGTCTGCGGAGTCCTGCCGATGTCGTGTGGCGCAGCGGACGTGGCGCGCTGTTGAGGCTGCGGCGATGACCGCAACGCTCGTCGCCATCCTCAGCCTCGCCGTTCTGGGCATCCCGATCACGCTCGCCGTCGATCGAAGTGCACGAGGACCGCTGCTGATCGGAACCGCGTTTCTTTATGGCAGCGGGACGGTGTACCTCGTGCTCCTGACGCTGTCGATCGCGCACATTCGCTGGACGTTGATCAGCATCACGATTGCGTCTCTGATCGTCTTCTGCGCCGCTACGTTCATCGCGCGACGAAGAGCTGGTGACGTTGCCAGCCATCACACAAAGCCCCATCTCCTCGACCTCGCCGCGCTCTTCACGATCGTCTGCTACGCGCTCTACGCCACGCTCGCGCCGGTGTGGGAGTGGGACTTCTGGGCGATCTGGGGATTGAAGGCGCGGACATTTCTCGAGATCGGCGGTATCGACTGGCGCTTTCTGGAGAGCCGCTGGAACACGTTCGTCCATCCCGACTATCCGCTGCTGGTGCCGTTGAATTACGACTTTGTGGCACTGCTGAACGGCGGATGGAGCGATCGCTGGATGGGATTGCTGTGCGTTGCCTGGGCCGTCGCGCTGGCACTCGTCGCGCGTTCGCTCGCAGCGCGGGAGACGACGCCGTTCTTCGCCGCGCTGCTCGCGTTGCTGGTGGCGGCGCTCGGTTTCAGCCGCTACGTTGGTCTCGCGGAAGGAGCGCTGATCGCGTTCGGTGGCGTCGGCGTTCTCTTCATTCGCGCAGCATTGCCCGATGACGACGACATTGCCTGGCGCCACGCAGCGCTGATGCTCGGCTTCGCCGCGAACTGCAAGAACGAAGGATTGGCGCTGCTGGTCGCGGTGACGATTGCGATCGCCACAACGTCGTGGTCTCGACTCCGCAAACTCACGCCGGCGTACGCGCTCGCCGTGCCTTGGCTCATCCTGCGCGCGGCGCACACGCTGCCGACGGACATCGCCGAAGGCTCGACGGTCTCACGCCTCCTCGCGCGCCTGCCGTATGCACATCAGATCGTGATGTTTCTCGCGGAGCAGTTGTACAAACCGTGGTTCTGGATTGCGATCCTGATCGGCATCCTCCTCGCGCCGGCGGCGGCGCGGAGCCGCGAGCGTTTTATCTTCCTCGTCACCGCGATCCAGTGCCTCTTCTTTGTGACCGTCTACTTCATTACGCCGAACGGCCTGCGCTGGCATGTGCTCAGCTCATGGCCGCGGCTCACCGCGCAGATTGCGGTCCCCATCACCTTCGCCGTGTTTCTGATGCTTGCGAATTCGTTGAGGCCCGAGGAAGATGCGCCGCATGCCGAAGACACGCGGCCGGTCGTACCGGCTCGATCCGACGAGTGATGAATTCCGCGCCGCCGGCCACAAACTGATCGACTGGATCGCCGACTACCTCGACGGCGTCGATCAGTACGACGTCCTTTCGCGCGTGAAGCCCGGAGACATCGAGAAGCAGTTCGCCGCGAAGCCGAGCATCGACGGCCGTCCGTACGACGAGATCCTCGCCGAGGTCGACGAGAAGATCATGCCGGGGATTACGCATTGGAACCATCCCGCGTTCTTCGCCTACTTCTCGATCACCGGTTCGCAGGCGGGCATCCTCGCGGAGTTGCTCACCGCCGCGCTGAACGTGAACGGCATGATCTGGCGCACCTCGCCGTCGCTCACCGAGCTCGAAACCGTCACCCTTCGCTGGCTTCGCGAGGCCCTCGGGCTTCCCGAAAATCTCTTCGGCATCATCAACGACACCGCGTCGATCAACTCCTTCCTCGCGCTGGCCGCCGCGCGGCAACGCGCCGCGCCAAACATGCGCACGCACGGCTTCGCCGGCGCTCCGACGATGCGCGTCTACTGCTCCGAACACGCCCACTCCTCCATCGAAAAAGGAGCGCTGGCCCTCGGGCTCGGCATCGAAGGCGTCGTGAAGATCCCCGGCGACGAAACGTTTGCGATGAGCATCGACGCCCTCGAATCGGCGATCGCTCGCGACCGCGCCGCCGGATTCGTTCCCTGCGCCATCTCAGCTACGGTTGGAACCACATCGTCCGCCGCAATCGATCCGGTGCGCCGCATCGCCGCGATCGCGAAACGCGAGAACGCCTGGCTCCATGTCGACGCCGCCTACGCTGGTCCCGCCACGATCTGTCCCGAATTCCGCTGGCTCTGGGACGCGATCGAAAACGCCGACTCGATCGTCGTCAATCCGCACAAGTGGCTCTTCACGCCAATCGATTGCAGCGTGCTCTACACGCGCCATCCCGACGTCCTGCGCGAGACGTTCTCGCTCGTCCCCGAATACCTGAAGACGACCGACTCCGCCGAAGTGAACTACATGGACTACGGCCTTCAGCTAGGCCGCCGCTTCCGCGCGCTGAAACTCTGGTTCCTCTTCGAGCACTACGGCATCGCGAAGATGCAGTCGGTGATCCGCCAACACGTCGCCGACGCGGCTCGCCTCGCGTCCGAACTGCAGAAGCGGGATGACGTCGAACTGATCGCGCCGCAGAACCTGAGCGTCGTCGTCTTTCGTAAAGTAGTCCGCAACAACGGCCTCATCGACGAAGCCGCCTCTGAACGCGCCAGCATCGAAGCCCTCGAACGGATGAACGCCAGCGGCCGCCTCTTCGTCTCCCACACCCGTCTGGCCGGCCGCTACGGCATCCGCGTCGCCATCGGCAACGGCGCCACCGAGTGGGAGCATGTCGCGAGGGTGCTGGAGTATTTGTAGGCGGACGACGTGAACTTCAAACGGATCGGACCGTATCGGATGTTTTTCACGAGCAACGATCTCGACGAACCAGCGCACATTCACGTTGAGCGCGACGGGATGGTCGCCAAATTCTGGTTGTCACCGATTCAGCTATCGAAATCCGCTCGTTTCGCCGCGCACGAACTCGCAAAGATGGAACGCATCGTCCGCGAGAACCACTCCGCTATCATGGAGGCTTGGAATGACTTCCTTCGCCGTCGAAACTAATCCGCGAGCTGTCGAAATCGGTTTTAGCGATGACGAGCTGATAGTCCATCTTGCGGATGGCCGCACCGTGAGCGTTCCGCTCGCCTGGTTCCCGCGCCTCCTCCACGCGTCTGCCGCCGAGCGCGCGGATCTTCGCCTGATCGGAGACGGCGAATACATCAACTGGCCGGGGCTCGATGAAGACCTCAGCGTCTCCGGTTTGTTGCGCGGGTCGCGTGTGTCGGCCGACTGATGGGTCACATCGAGCCCGCGCCGAAACAGCGCGAACCAACAACACTCGATCTCCTTCTCGACGACGCCCGCGCGTGGTGCCAGGGCCGCATGTGGATTCCGCGCGCGCTGCTGCTGCTGTTTCTCGTCTACCTCTTCACGGTCAAGTTTCGCGATCCGACGCGGTGGACGATTTTCTACGGCATCACGCTCGGATTTCATGAGATGGGGCACCTCGTGTTCGCGTGGGCGCCGCATTTCATCACCTCGATCATGGGGAGCGTGTTTCAGATCGCCATCCCGATCATCTGCGTCCTCTATTTCGTAGTGCGGCAGCGCGATTACTTCGGCGCATCGGTCGGTGGATTCTGGCTTTCGTACAGCCTCTACGAATTGTCCGCGTACGTCGGCGATGCGCGGTCGAAGGATCTGCCGCTGGTCGGCTTCGCATCGCCCGAAGACCTCGAACACGATTGGGGCTACATCCTCGGCGCGCTGCACATGCTGCCGGCGGATCACTTCTTCGCGTTCGTCTTGCGAATGCTCGGACTTGCCGCGGGCGTCGGATCGTGCGTGTTCGCGGTCTGGCTGCTGCTCACGATGGCGCGATCGCGCAGTGTTCGCGGATCTGTGTGATCAGCGTTTCGCCGAACGCTTCCAGTTTCGCGTCGCCGATGCCGTAGATCCCGCGCAGCTCGTACAGCGTCGTCGGCCGCACGCGGGCGATTTCGCGCAGCGTCTTGTCACTGAAGATGACGTACGGCGGCACGCCGCGATGCTCGGCCTCTGCACGCCGCCACACGCGCAGCCGTTCGAACAATTCGCGGTCATGAGGCTGCAACGAATCGAGCGGTGCCGGGCCGGACGACGACCGCGACGCGGCTTTGTCCTTCTTCCGCACCGCCGGCTGCCGCAACTTGACCTCGGCGATTCCCTTCATCGCGTCGCGAGCGCGCGCGCCGAGGCGAAGGATCGGGTATTCGTCTTCGGTCTGGCGAAGGAAGTCCTGCGCGATCAGTTGGTAAATCCATTCGCGCAGTTCGTGCTTCGTTGAGCTTTTCAGCAATCCGAATGTCGACAAACGCGCGTGACCGCGGTCGCGAACTTTCTCCGTGTCTTCGCCGCGCAACACGCTGATGACGTGCCCGACACCGAACGATTGGCCGACGCGATAGACGCACGACAGGATCTTCTGCGCGATCACGATCGCGTCGGGGACGCTCTCCGTTTCGCCGAGGCAGATGTCGCAGCCGTGGCAGTTGTCGGCGGTGTACTGCTGGCCGAAATACTCGACCAGCGCGCTGTGCCGGCACGTGGCCGCGGAGCAGTAGCGATCGAGATCGCGCACGTGGCGCATCGCCGACTCGACCCACGCAGGATCGGGCTCGATGCCGTCGCCGCCGCGTTCGAGCATCGTTCGCCACACGATCGCGTCCGCGGCCGAGTAGAGCAGCACGCATTCCGCTTCCAGTCCATCGCGGCCGGCGCGTCCGCTTTCCTGTTGATAGTGCTCGATCGATTTCGGCATCCCGGTGTGCAGCACGAACCGGACGTTCGATCGATCGATGCCCATTCCGAATGCGACAGTGGCCACGACGAGATCGCACTTCTCCGTCGCGAATTTTTCCTGCGCCGCGCGACGCTCCTCGGGTGCGAGGCCCGCGTGATACGCGACGACATTGACGCCTTTGCGCCGCAGCTTTTCCGAAAGCGAATCGACGTCGCGCCGGCGAATGCAGTAGACGATCCCGGCCTCGCCCTGATGCCGCTCGACAACTTCCAGCACCTGCTTCCACTCGTCGTGACGCGGCAGAACGCGGTAGGTGAGATTGGGGCGATCGAAGTCGCCGACCAGCGTCAGCGGATCGCGAAGCGAAAGTTGCTCGGCAATGTCGCGCCGGACCTGGGGCGTGGCGGTGGCCGTGTACGCATGTACCGAGGCCTCGGGGAACGTCTTGCGAAGATCGCGAAGCTGCCGGTACTCCGGACGGAAATCGTGGCCCCAGTGGCTGATGCAATGCGCTTCATCGATCGCGAACGTGCGCGCGTTCGCGCGCTGCAGCAGATCGCGAAAACTGGCCATTGCCAGCCGCTCCGGCGACGCGAAGAGCAGTTTGATCTTGCCGTCGAGGATGTCGCGCTCGATGGCGCGCTGCTGTTCCGGACGCTGCGAACTGTTGAGCTGCGCCGCGGCGACTCCGCACTCGCGCAGTCCGTCGACCTGGTCCTTCATCAACGAAATCAGCGGCGACACCACGACCGTGACATGCTCGCTCAGAAGCGCGGGCGCCTGGTAGCAGAGCGATTTGCCGCCGCCGGTGGGCATCACCACCAGCGAGTCGCGCCCCTCGATCGACGCCATCATCGCTTCCTGCTGCAGCGGGCGGAACGAGTCGTATCCCCAGTGATGAGAAATCAGTTCGCGAAGGCGGTCGAGCACCGGGAGTGATGGTACCTCGGGGAGTGGGGAGTGGGGTGTGGGGTGTGGGAGTCGGGAGTCAGAGTCCGAGGTCGGAGTCGATGGCGGGACGGCGGTGCGACGACAGCGTCGCCGTCTCTACTCCGACCCCCGACCCCCGATTTCCGCATTCTGAAGCTCCCACACCCCACCCCCCGCACCCCACCCCCTATAATCCGGAGTCCATGCATCCGCTCCGCGCTACGCCGCGCCACGCACGAGCAGTCGAAGCCGTCGCGGAGCTGCTATCGAAGCTCAGAATCGAGTCGATGTTCGTCGGCAGCGTCGCGCGTGCCGCGTGGCTCGGCGGCTTGATCGATAGCGGCTCCATCGATGTCCTTGGCCTGATGCAACCGCAACAGAAGAATCAGGTTGCGATGATGGCCAACAACCGCGGATTTCATGTTGATCGCGACGAGATCGACCAGGCCGAGGAGCTCGATCTCATTCCTTTCAATTGGATGGACGAAGAAGGCGACGTGCGCATCCACGTTCTCGTCGCCAGCAATGCGCTTTACGCGCGGATGTTCGCGAATGCACGTACGGTCGCGTTCTACGAGCGTGAGATTCGCGTTCCGTCCGCCGAGGACGTCGCGCTGCTGTTGAGCATGTCCGAGGATCGCGATGATGTTCGCGCGCTTGCCGCGAGCGACGCGTTCGATCGGCGCGCATTCAACGAGAAACTGGTATCGATTGGATTGCGGGAGCTTGCTCTGTGATCTTCATCGACAACCAGCAGGACTTTGATGCCGCCATGGCCCGCGTGGCCGCGCAACCGGTGGTCGCGCTCGACACCGAGGCTGATTCGCTGCATTCGTACTTCGACAAGGTCTGCCTGATTCAGATGTCGATTCCGGGCGAAGACCTGATCATCGATCCGCTCTGCAAATTCGATCTGGCGAAGTTCGGCGAGATCCTCGCGGATCGCAACATCGTCAAGATCCTGCACGGCGCCGATTACGACCTGCGCATTCTCAATCGCGACTTCGGCTTCACGATCGGCAACCTGATCGATACGATGGTCTGCTCGCAGCTCCTCGGATACGAAGCATTCGGACTGGCCGCACTGCTCGATCGCCACTTCGGATTCAAGGTCGACAAGAAACATCAGCGCGCCGACTGGGCCATGCGTCCGCTGCCGGCCGACATGCTCGACTACGCGGCGACGGACACGCGCCACCTGATCGCGCTCGCCGATCGCCTGCGCGACGAGCTCACCGCGCTCGGACGCTGGGAGTGGGCGGTGGAGGAGTTCGCGCGCCTCGAACAGATTCGCTTCAACGAAAAGGACTCCGACGAAGAGCCGTTTCGGCGCTTGAAAGGACTCGGTGCGCTCGATCGCCGCTCGCTCGCGGTCGTCCGCGGACTCTACGACTATCGCGACGGCCTTGCGCGCGAGGCTGACCGTCCGCCGTTCAAGATCTTCAGCAACGATCTGATCTTCGAAGTGGCGAAGGTCAAGCCGGTAACGCCGCAGGAGTTCGGCGTCATCAAAGGTGTCTCTGGATATCACCGTGGCCGCTACAGCCGCGACGTCGTCCGCCTCGTGCAGGAAGCGCTGGCGATCCCCGAGGATGAGCTGCCGGAAAAGGGCGAAACGAAGACGTGGCTTCGCGACCGCGAGCTGGAAGCGCGTGTCGACCGCATGAAGAAAGCGCGCGACAAGATCGCGAAGGACCTGAAGATCGACGCCTCGCTGCTCGCGCCGCGCCACGTCCTGGTCACGGTCGCGCAGGCGCAACCGCAGGAGCCGTCCGATCTCGACGGCGTCCCCGTGATGCGCAACTGGCAGAAAGCGCTCCTCGGCCAGGCCCTCATCGACGCGTTGCGCGGCGGCACGAAACCGCCGCAGGCGAAGTTGTTCTGAAAATCGCCGACGGGTATAATGCATGACCTAAGGAGATAGGTTATGAACATAAGGAACCTCAGCCGTATCGCCGTCACGGCACTACTTTTCGCCGCGGTAGTTTCAGTCAACGCAGCTCCGGGTACGGAACTCTTCCAGACGTACTTCACAGGTTGCGGAACGCTCACCGAGGTTGGCCAGTCGTGGCACCTGTGCGACGGGGCCACCGGCACCACGGGCACACTCACCGGCGATTGGCGGGAGGTCGACAGCACGAGTTGCGAGACATTCGACACCGTCACCACGTACTGGGAGAAGTGCGGTTCGACCTGGGTCCAGCGCACGACGCTCGGTGCCTGCCAATGCTCGCATTGATGCGCAGTAACTGACAATCCGGTATCGCCTCGGAACCTGCGTTGCTGAACACCATGGCGGCGCGCGATACGAAACGAGCGTGAATGAAAGTTGTGGGGGCGGAGGCGCCACGACAAAATGCTCGCGCGGCGAGAGACCTTGTATCGGCCGCCTCCGCGGCCGCAACTTCGTCGCCATGCCCCAACCCCGCGCTGAGCGCGGGGCTGCATTGTCCGAGCGCGCCTCCGCGCGCGACCTTCGGCTATCCACCTTCCGCGGTTGATGCCACGCGATAGAATGCGCGCCGCCATGGAACGAATTACCGACTACAAAGTGATCGTCATCGGGTCAGGCCCGGCCGGGTGCACCGCTGCGATTTATCTCTCTCGTGCCAACCTCGCGCCGCTTGTCCTCGAAGGGATGCAGCCGGGCGGGCAGCTCACCATCACCACCGACGTCGAAAACTATCCCGGCTTCCCGGACGGAATCCTCGGGCCGAAGCTGATGGATTTGATGCGGCAGCAGGCCGAGCGCTTCGGCGCTGTCTTCAAGATGGAGCAAGTCGAAAGCGTGCAGCTCACCGCACATCCGTTCACCATCACCACCGATTCGCACATCTACGAATGTGAGTCGCTGATCGTGGCCGCGGGCGCGTCGGCGATGCAGATTGGATTGCCGAGCGAGAAGGCGCTGCAGGGATTCGGCGTCTCGTACTGCGCGACCTGCGACGGATTCTTTTTCAAGAACAAAGAGATCGTCGTCGTCGGCGGCGGTGACTCGGCGATGGAAGAGGCCACGTTCCTCACCAAGTTCGCCAGCAAGGTCACGGTCGTGCATCGCCGCGAGGAGTTGCGAGCGTCGAAAATCATGCAGGACCGCGCCCGCGGCAATCCGAAGATTCAGTTCATTTTCAACTCCACCGTCGATGAAGTGATCGGGACGAAAGAGGGCGGCATCACCTCGCTCAAGTTGCGCGATCTCAAATCGAACGAAGTGACGGACTTTGCCACGCAGGGACTCTTCGTCGCCATCGGCCATACGCCGAACACGCAGGCGTACGCGGGGCAGCTCGAGCTCGATGAACGCGGCTACATCTGTCTGCGCCATCCGCATTCGACGGCGACGAACATTCAGGGCGTCTTCGCGTGCGGCGATGCCGTCGATCACGTGTATCGCCAAGCCGTTACCGCGGCCGGCACCGGCTGCATGGCGGCGCTCGACTGCGAGAAGTGGCTGACGCACGAGCGCATCACCGAGCGCTGGGACCTTCCGCTAGGGGAGGAGGAGCGCGTTTGACGCGCACCTCCGGCACGGTTCTCATCCTCGGCGGAGGCGGGATGGTCGGCGTGCAGGTTGCGCGCGAAGTGGCGCGCGAGCTGAGCCCGAAGCGCCTCGTCATCGCAGCGGTGAGCGAGGCCGAGGTCAAGTCGGCGCTCGAGTTTCTGCGCGATCAACTCGGCGACACAATCGACATCGTCGGCGAGTGGGGCAACATCTTCGTCCCCGAGGAGTTGAAGAGCGTCGATCGCGTTTCGATCGTTGAGAACCGCGAGTACTACGACAAACTCTTCGACGCCGTCTTCCGCCGCGAGGTGAGTTACCAGACGTCGGCGTTGTATCAACTCGTCGCGAAGTACCAGCCGGAGATCGTCATTGATTCGATCAACACGGCCACCGCGATCAGTTATCAAAACGAATTCGAGCTGGCCATCGAGACGAAGGAGTTGATCGACGGCTTCCGCGACCGCGTTGGCGACATTCCGCGCGACGAGCTGGAGCCGCTCTTCGCGACGATTCGAAAGCTGCTCATCGCGCAAGGCATCCCGCAGATTGCGCGGCACATCCTGCTACTCAACGAGACGCTCAAGAACACGGACGTGCAGATTTACGTGAAGGTTGGCACGACCGGCACAGGCGGCATGGGATTGAACATCCCGTACACGCACAGCGAGGACAAGCCGTCGCTGACGCTGCTGGCGAAATCGGCGATCGGCTTCGCGCACACCGGTCTGCTGTTTCTGATGGCGCGCACGCCGAGTGCGTCGGATGAAAAGCACAGCGCCATCGTGAAGGAAGTGAAGCCCGGCGCGATGATCGGCTTCCGCCGCGTGGAGAAGCGCCACATCGGCGTGCGTGGCGAGAGCGGCAAGGCGTATCTCGTCGAGCCGCACGAGGAGGCGCTCGGCGCGCAGTTGCAGTTGCGCGATGATGCGCACTACGACCGATTCGAAGGGCGCGACGTGCCGCTGGAAGTCATCGGCGCCGACACCGGCGAGAACGGTTTCTTTTCCATCGGCGAGTTTCAGGCCATCACCTTTCCGCGGCAGATGGAGTACGTGACGCCCGAGGAAGTGGCGCGCACGGTCGTCCTCGAAATCCTCGGCGCATCGACCGGCCGCGACGTCCTCGCCGCGATCGACGGCGCCATCACCGAACCGAGTTACCGCGCCGGCGTGCTGCGCGATCACGCCATCCGCCAGATGCAGACACTCGAAGCGCAGAAGCGCGGGGAGGTCCCGTCGATCGCCGTCGGCCACCTCGGGCCGCCGCGGTTGTCGAAATTGCTGGCCGAGGGATATCTGATCCGGCAGGCGGCAGGGACGGCGAAGATCGTCGAGATCGCGGCCATCGACGCCGCGGAGATGCAACGCCGCGTCGAGGACTACCTCGCGGCGAATCCCGCCGTGGCCAGCACGATCATCCGCGTCGGCACGCCGATTCTTCGCGAACGCGATGGACGCCTGACGATCACGCGCGGTCCGCGCATCAGCATTCCCGCGGTGGTCGCGGGTCGAAGCCTGGTCGACCTGGATGCCGATCGCATCGAGCAGTACGCCGCATCAGGATGGGTCGATCTGCGCCTCTCGAACTTCGAGCGTTGGCAGCAGCGGCTCACGAACGCGAAGCCGGGCGACATCGAGCGCTTCGGATCGGCCGCCTTCGACGCCACGCGCTATCCCGGCGAAACCTTCGAGCCGGGCGATTTCGTCGGCTGGCTGTTCGTCAACGAAGCGGACGAACAGAAAATCTACGGCCGGCGATTGTTCTGAACGCCTGGGAGCGCGGGCGTCGCGCCCGCCGTGAAGCACGATTTGGCCGAGAACCGCGGGCGAGACGTCCGCGCTCCCAGGCCTAGAACGCGTTCAAAATGTACGCGAGCGGGTTGACCGGCACGTTGTTCAGGCGCACCTCGTAGTGCAGGTGCGGGCCGGTGGAGCGGCCGGTCGAACCGACGTAGGCGATGACGTCGCCGCGCTTCACGTGCTGTCCCGGCTTCGCCGCGTAGGCCGAAAGGTGGCCGTAGCGCGTCGAGAAGCCGTAGCCGTGCGAGAGGTAGATCACGTTGCCGTAGCCATTGGCCCATTCGGCCTTGACCACGATGCCGTCGGCGGGAGCGCGAACGGCCTGGCCGACTGCGGATGAAATGTCGACCGCGTTGTGCGTGCCCGGCTCGCCCGTGAATGGATCGGAGCGTCCACCGAAGCCGTCGGTGAGGATGCCGCGGACCGGAGCGATCGACGGAGTCGACGCGAGAAGCTGCGATTGAGCGACGAGCTTCTGTTCGAGCACGGAGAGGTCGCTCTCGATGCGGTGCGAGCGGAAGGCCATCTTGTCGACGTCATCGCGATAGGGGTTGTTGCCGAGGTCCTGGGGGCGAAGGCCGCCGGCACCGCCCTGGGCGCTGTCATCGAGGCTGCTGATGCCGGCGTAGATGGCCAGTTTGCGGGTGCGGTCTTCAACGGTGTGGAGTTGGCCGCGGAGCGCTTCGACCGACTTGCTGAACTGCTCGTTGGCGGTCTGCAGCTCCTTGTTTTCGTGGCGAAGTTTGCTGAGCTCGTGGGTCTGCGAGAGGGAGGTGAAGTACTGGACCGAGAAGAACGTCGAGAGGCAGAGCGACGACGTAACGATCGAAACGACGGAGAAGAGCAGGCGGTGTGACACCTTCAACTTCCGGAACTTCGCCCGTGCGTGGGGGACGAAGATGATTGTTGAATAGCGTGGATCCATGCTCGCTCCTTGACACCGTATTGGACTTCGGTGAGGCGCGTATTCTATGGAAAGGAGGTCCGGAGTCAACGCCTAACTTCTGTGCATACAGGCACTTCCGGGCCAATTTTATGGTGATACGCCATATTCCGTGAACATGCGGAAGGGTTTTCGGTGCATAACGCGAATAACTATTTGGCTAGTGGCTAGTGGTCAGTGGTCAGTGGGGAGTGGGAAGTGGGGAGTGGGGAGTGGGAAGTGAGAAGTGGGCCAAAGTTCGAGATGACGTAGTACCCGAGTGCCACCTCTGACCACTGGCCACTAACCACTACTCACTCGCCCTCAGGTAGTTCGACCAGAAGTTCTTCAGGATGGCGGGGTGCAGGTCGAAGATCCCTCGGTTTTCGTTCAGCCAGGTGTTGTAGCAATCGAAGCAGGAGTGGCTCGACGCGTGCCGCCACGCGGTCTCGACGCCGTCGCGAAAGGCGTTCTTCGGCTGAAACGTCCCGATCTGCAGCACGCAGGGATAGATGTCGCCGTTCGGCTCCATCTGCAGAAAGTACTTGCCGGCCGTGCACGGCGAGGCTTGGCCGGGACGCTCATCGCGCTCCTTCGAGAAATCCTCCCACTGCAGCGTGCGGCCGTACGAGCGCGATGAGAAGAGGACCGGCGCGCCGGCGTCTTTCGCGGCGATGATCTTTCCGATCAGCTTTCGGATCTCGTCCGGCGACGGCATCCACTGCTGCGCGCCGGGGCCGTACATCTCCGGATTGAACTGCGGGATCTGGAAATTGACCGAGACGCCGTAGCGGCGCGCGGTGTCGATGAGCCAATCCACCTCGCCGGTGGTGTCGCGCGTGACGACGGCGCTGAGAAAGAAGTCGAGCTTCGCAGCCGCGCAGGCGTCGATGGCTGCCATGACCTTCTGCCATGTCCCCGCGCCGCGCTGGGCGTCGTGTGCCTCTTCGCTGCCGTCGATGGAGATGACCACTTCATCGAACTGCGACATCAGGTCCATGCGCGATGGAATGAGAAAACCGTTCGTGACGATGGCCGTCCGCATGCCGTGCGACTTCGCCGCACTCACGAGCGTTCCGATGTCGCGATGGAGCAGCGGCTCGCCGCCGAGGAACTTGATGCGGACCGCGCCGAGGCGGGCGAACTCGGCGAGAACGGTGAGGTGCTGCTCGAGCGATGCGCGCGGGTCTTCGCGCTCGGGACAGTTGCAGTAAACGCATTTCGCGTTGCAGGCGTTGAGCAGCGAATACTGCACAAAAAATGGTCGCGGCCTGTTGGTGATCTTCGACGCCAGGATTTTGCTGCCGATGACGAGCTTGTCGCGGTTCTTCATCAGTATTCAGACGCTCGGAGGATTTTCGGAAACGACGCCTGCTGGCGCGAGAAGGGATGCATCAGCAGCGCCGCCGCGGAGACGACTGTGAGTAGCGCCGCGAGTGCGAAGCCGCGCGCCGGCGGAATGACGAAGAGCAGTATCGCGAGGATTCCTGCGCCGATCAGCGCTGGGAACGATGTCGCGATCGCCGCTGCTGCTCCGACGACGCCGAACAGTGGAACGAGCGTGAGCAGCGCCGCGCGCCACAGAAAGATCGTCCGCATCGGACGCGGGATGCGGCGCACCTCGGGGAGGAAGCGGACGATCTCGCGCAGGTACGCGTCCGCCTTCCGGTACTTGTGACGCACCAGCGCCCGCAGCGTGCGCGGCGAGCGCAGTTCGACGACCGCCGCATCGCCGGCGTGGCCGATGCGGCGTCCGGCGAGCATGGCCCGGCAGGTGACGTGGACGTCGTCGGCCAGCGTGTCTTCCGGCATGTGCGCGAGCACGTCGCGGTGCGCGAGGTAGCACGGCGCGGCGACGATGCCGGCCGAGCCGCGATCCGATTCGCGCGCGCGCAGCCAATCGGTGGCGCTCCAGTGGAGCGATTCGAGCGCGTGCGCCGAGGCGGGCCGTACGTGCGATCCGACCACCCCCACGCGCGCGTCCGCGGCGGCGACATCGAGCATCCGCTCCAGCGTCTCCGGCTCCAGCAGCGCGTCTGCATCCGTCACCAGGATCCAATCCTCGGCGGGATTCAGTCGCAGCGCGTCATTCAACTGCATCGTCTTATTGCGATGCGTCGTCTCCAGCAGCGAGAAAGCCTCGCATCCGGAAATCCATTTGCGGACGATCTCGACGCTGCCATCGGTTGAGCCGCCGTCGACGATCACCACGCGGCGCGGAATCGTCAGCGCGGCAAGATTCGCAAGCTTCCGTTCGATCAGCGGCGCTTCGTCGAACATCGGGACGACGATGAGGACGTCTTCCGGCCGCGAGCCCGCGTCACCGCGCGACGGCCGACCTCGCATCAGCCACAACGCGTACGCCGCTACGATTCCGAGGGCTGCGGCGAGCGAGCCGGCGGCGGCGAGGGGGAGGAGCATCGGCGGGCAGTGTAAGCGAAGGCACTCATCAGAACGAGAAACGGAACAGCGGGCACGCGGAAGCGGTGATAGCCGGGCACGCCTCCGCCGGCGACGACAAGCCAGACGGTGATCAACGCGAAGAGTCCGAAGGCGAGCCGCGACTCCGGAGGTACTCGCATCGCGACGATCGGCAGCAGTACGAGTGGAAGGAGAACGATCGCCCACACGATCGAAAGCCCGACCAGAATCGGATGCGCGCGCGCAAAGCCCGTGAATCCGCCGTCGACCATGGCAGACAACCCGCCGTTCGACGCGTAGAGCCCGAACGTGCGCGCGTACTCGGTGACGCCCGGTTCGAAGAGTGTGCGAAACATGCCGAAGGCGTGCGTCTTCGCCCATCCGAACGGATCGGACGCGATGCGCGAGACTCCTTCGCGCCGCATCTGCGTGTAGCGCGCGGGATTCGCGGCGCGCGCATCGTCGCGCGCGATGAGCTGACGCCGCATCTCCGCAAACGCCACGCCTTCCTGCCGCGCCGCGACGGAGCCGCCGGCGGTGATGTAGATCGAACGGTCGATGAGACTCGAGAATCCCGGATATCCAGCGACGACATAATTGCGGAGATGCCACGGCGCGAGGAGCGCCGCGCACGTAACGAAGAGAATCAGCGCTCGCCTCGGCCGAAACCAGACCGCAACCGACGGCACGATCAGAACGAGCGGCCACGCGATCGGTTTCACGTAAACCGCGGCGCAGAGCGCGACAGCCGCAGCGACCGGCTTCTCGCAGATCGCCGCGTACGCGAAGAGCAGCAGGCACAACGTGAAGAGCGTCTCCGGCATCACCTTCAATGACCAGATCAGCATCGTCGGCTCGACCGCGACGATCACCGCGCAGATGCCGGCCACGCGTTCATCGCCGAACACTTGCCGCGCGATCCGCCACGTCACGATGACGATGAGCACCGCGAAGACGATGTTCGACGCCACGATCGCCGCGTCCGAAGCGTGGAGTGCCACGAATGGTGCGAGAACGAGCGGATAGCCGGGCGTGCGGAAGATCTCCGGCTTTCCATGAGCGTCGAGGAACCGGCCATGCGAGGCCAGACTTTGCGCACCGGTCGTGTAGGTGATGGAGTCGCTGGCGCGGAAGGCATCAGGCGGGCCGATCTGCCTGAGGAGAAGGATGAGCGAAACGCGAAGCGCGATCGCTAGCACGATGGCGACGCGCAACATCATGCGATTCTATTCAAAGGGACGGTTTCACGCGGAGCACGCGGAGAGGCGGAGAAAAGCATCCTCCGCCCCTCCGCGTTCCCCGAGTGAACCGTCCCCACTCCCAATCCACGCTTCTCTCGCATAAAATCGCCGGCTCCATGCTTCGCACCGTCATCGCCGCCACCGGGAGCTACATCCCGCCGATCCGAGTGCCCAACTCGGAATTCCTGAATCACGACTTCCGCACGGCCGACGGCAAGCCGTTACAAAAAACCAATGCCGAGATCGTCAAACAGTTCGAAGCGATCACCGGAATCCAGGAACGCCGCTACGTCGAACCCGGCACAGTCACCTCGGACATCGCATTCGAAGCGGCGAATGAAGCGTTGAAATCCTCCGGCATCGACGGTGAGTCGCTCGATCTCATCATCGTCGCCCACAACTTCGGCGACGTGCAGCGCAGCGGCGGACATCCCGATCTCGTTCCGTCGCTTGCTGCGCGCGTCAAAGCGAAGCTGCGCATCGCCAAGCCGCGAGCTGCCGCGTTCGACCTCGTCTTCGGCTGTCCCGGCTGGATTCAGGGTGTGATCACCGCCGACGCCATGATCCGCGCCGGCGACATCCAGCGCGCGATGATCATCGGCGCCGACACCCTCTCGCGCATCTCCGATCCGCACGACCGCGACAGCATGATCTATGCGGACGGCGCCGGCGCCACGGTGCTCGAAGGGCGCGACACCGACTCCGGCATCCTCGCGCACGCCACCCGCTCCGACACGCTCGATCACTCCACCATGCTGACCATGGGCCCGTCGTACAACGAAGAAGTCTTCCTCGAGGCGCTCTTCCTCAAAATGGAAGGCCGCAAACTCTACAAGTACGCGCTGCAGACCGTGGCCGGCTCGATGCAGGAATGCCTCGACAAAGCCGGCATCCCGCTGCGCGACGTCTCGAAGATCCTCATCCATCAAGCCAACGGCAAGATGGACGACGCCATCATCAACGCCCTCTACAGCGCCGCGAACCTGACCCCGCCGCCGGACGTGATGCCGATGACGATCTCCTGGCTCGGCAACAGCTCCGTCGCGACGGTCCCCACGCTCCTCGATTTGATTGCGAAGAAGCAGCTCGACGGCTACGCCTTCCACAGCGGCGAGATCGTGCTGTTCGCATCCGTCGGCGCAGGGATGCACATCAACGCGTTCGTGTACCGGATGCCGTAGAAGATTTATCCGCGGATTCTGCGGATGCAAACCCTCTGCGTTCGTCTGCGTAATCTGCGGATAGACTCAATCGAAAAGGAGAAGCCTGCATGCGCCGAGTGCTGTTCGGAATCGCAATCCTCTTCCTCGCTGTCAACGGGTTCGCGCAGAGCGCGGACGAGATCATCGCCAGGTACATCAAGACGATCGGCGGCGCCGACCGCATCGCCGCGGTCACGTCCATCAAGCGCACCGGCAAGTTCACCGGCGGCGGCGGATTCGAGGCTCAGGTCCTCGAAGAGAACGCCCGCCCCAACCTCGTGCGGCAGGAGTTCGCGCTGCAAGGCATGACCGCCGTCAACGCGTACGACGGGACCACCGGCTGGAAGATCGATCCGTTCGAAGGGAAGAAGGACCCCGAGTCGCTCAGCGAGGAAGAGCTGAAGTCGATCATCGAGGACTCCGATCTCGACGGCCCTCTCGTCAACTACGCGAAGAAGGGCAACAAGGTCGAGTCCCTCGGCACGGAGACAGTGGAAGGTTCCGAGGCCTACAAGATCAAGGTGACGACCCCGGCTGGGGATGTGCGGACGTACTTCATCGACAGCAGCTCCTACGTTCCGATCAAGATCGAAACCCGCCGCATGGTCCGCGGCGCCGAGCGCAACTACGAGACCATCCTTGGCGACTACAAAGAGGTCAACGGCTGGTACATGCCGTTCTCGGTCGAGAACGGCGTGAAGGGAAATCCGAACCGGCAGAAGACGACCTACACGAAGATCGAAGCGAATGTGCCGATGACCAGCGCGCTGTTCGTTCGGCCGGGGAGTGGGGGGGCGGGTGTGGGGAGTGGGAGCAACCTCACGGCTGTCGCTTCTGCGTCGGCTGCCACTCCGCCGGCGACTGCGCCCGCGCCGCAGGCAGCGGCCTCAACTCCCACCCCCAACACCCCACCCCCCACACCCCAAACCATCACCGTCGACTCCGAAACCATCTCCGGCCTCGGCGCGCGCAATATCGGCTCCGCCGCGATGTCCGGACGCATCGCCGCCATCGACGCCGTGCAGGAAGCCAACCGCATCACGCTCTACGTCGGTGCAGCCAGCGGCGGCGTCTGGAAGTCCGTCAACGGTGGCACAACCTTCAAGCCGGTCTTCGACAAACAGCCGGTGCAGTCCATCGGCGCGATCGCCATCGATCCGAAGAATCCGAAGACGGTCTGGGTCGGCACCGGCGAGTCGTGGACGCGCAACTCCGTTTCCTACGGCGACGGCATCTACAAATCGACCGACGGCGGCGACAACTGGACCAACCTCGGCCTGCCGAATTCCGAGCGCATCACGAAAATCGCCATCGATCCAAGCGACACTAACAATGTCTACGTCTGCGTCCCCGGAAAACTCTGGAGCGACAGCGACGACCGCGGCGTCTACAAAACGTCCGACGGCGGCAAGACGTGGACGAAAGTTCTGAAGGGTTCAAATTCATCAACCGGCTGCTCGATGCTCACGCTCGATCGCAGCAATCCGAAGACCCTCTACGCCGGCATGTGGGATTTCCGCCGCAAAGGGTGGACTTTTCGCTCCGGCGGCGACGGTCCCGACGCTCCCAGCGGCAGCGGACTTTTCAAGTCGATCGACGGCGGCGCGACCTGGCAATCGCTCGATGACAAATCCGCGGCCGGACTTCCGACGAAACCGTGGGGACGCATCGCCGTCACCGCCGCGCCGTCCAATCCCAACATCATCTATGCCCTCATCGAAGCCGAGCCGCCGAAAAATGGGCTGTATCGCTCCGAAGACGGTGGCAAAACGTGGCAGGCCCGCGACCGCAGTCAGATGATGATCTGGCGTCCGTTCTACTTCGCCAACCTCATCGTCGATCCGAAAGACCCGAACAAACTCTACAAGCCGGGCGGCGGTCTGATCGCCTCGAACGACGGCGGCAAGAGCTTCAGCGGCATCGGCAACGGCGGCCACGGCGACTGGCACGACGTCTGGGTCAATCCCAACAACACCGACCACCTCATCGCCGGCGACGACGGCGGCCTTTGGTATTCGTACGACGGCGGCAACCGCTGGTGGAAGGCCGACAACCTGCCGGTCTCGCAGTTCTACCACGTGAGCGTCGACATGGATCAGCCGTACCACGTCTATGGCGGCCTGCAGGACAACAGCTCCTGGGTTGGCGACTCGCAGTACCCGGGCGGCATCACCAGCAGCCGCTGGGAAAACTTCTACGGTGGCGACGGCTTCTGGATGTTCGCCGATCCGAGCGATCCCGACTACATCTACGCCGAAGCCCAGGGCGGCGAGATTGGGAGAGTGAATCGCAAGACGCACGAGACGCGCCCGATCAAGCCGCTCCCGAATTACAAAGAAGGCAAGCTCCGCTTCAACTGGAACTCGCCCATCCACGTCTCCAAGTCCGGTACGCTCTATCTCGGGTCGCAATTTCTTTTCCGTTCGAAGGATCACGGCCAGACGTGGGAACGCATCTCGCCCGATCTGACCACCAACGATCCGAACAAGCAGAAGCAGGAACAGTCCGGCGGTGTCACGGTCGACAACTCGTACGCCGAGATGCACACCACGATCTTCGCCATCGCCGAGTCGCCCAAGAACAGCAACGTGATCTGGGTCGGCACGGACGACGGCAACGTTCAGGTCACGCGCGACGCCGGCAAGACGTGGACGAACGTCGTCGCCAACATCGCCGGCCTGCCGAAAAACGCCTGGGTCTCGAGCGTCGAGCCGGGACACTTCGACGACGCCACCGCCTACGCAACTTTCGACATGCACACGTTCGGCGACATGAAGCCGTACGCGTACAAGACCTCCGACTTCGGCAAGACCTGGACGCCGGTCATCGCCGGCGGCGCGCCGGTCCGCGGCTTCGCGCACGTCATCAAGGAGGACCTCGTCAATCGCGACCTCCTCTTCCTCGGCACGGAACAGGGACTCTGGGTCTCACTCGATGGCGGCAAGCAGTGGGCGCAGTACAAAGGCGGCGATCTTCCGAACGTCGCCGTGCACGACATCGCCATCCATCCGCGCGACAACGATCTCGTCATCGCCACGCACGGCCGCGGCATCTGGGTCGTCGACGACATCACCCCGCTGCGCGCGCTGACCCCCGAGGCGCTGCAGAAGGATGTGGTGTTCATGCAGACCGCGCCGGTCGTGCAGCGCATCCCCGCGCAGGGCGGTTGGGCCAACGGCGACGCCGCCTTCGAAGGCGCGAACCCGCCCGACGGCGCCGTCATCACCTACTACCAGCGCACGCGCCACATCTTCGGCGACCTCTCCATCGACGTAACCGACGCGAACGGCAAGAAGATCGGCACGATCCCCAGCAGCAAACGCCGCGGCCTCAATCGCGTGCAGTGGGCGATGCGCCTTCCCGCGCCGAAAGTCCCCACCGCCGCAACCGCAGCATTCTCCGCATCGCAAGGCCCGCGAGTCCTCCCCGGCACCTACACGGTGACGATGAAGAAGGACAAGAACACCTACACGACGCCGGTCGAAGTCATCGCCGATCCGCGGTCGAAACACACCGCCGCCGACCGCCAGGCCCAATGGGACTTGGCGAACAAGCTCTACGCGCAACTAGGCGAGATGAGCGTCGCCGTCGAACGCATCAACGGCGTCCGCACCGCGCTCGATGACCGCATATCGAAACTCCCTGCCACCGATGCGTTAGTGAAGCGACTCCGCACGGCGTCGAATGACGTCGACACCCTCCGCCGCAAAATCGTAGCGACAAAAGAAGGCGGCATGATCACCGGCGAAGAACGCCTCCGCGAAAACCTCACAGACCTCTACGGCAACCTGTTGTTCTACGAAGGCCGCCCCTCGCAAACCGAGGTCGAACGCACGGATGCTCTCAGCCACGAGCTGGCTGATGTCGTCCACGACTTCGACGCCTGGAGCGCGAAGGAACTCCCATCGATCAACGCCGCACTGGCCAAAAAGAAACTCGACCCCATCACGCCGCTGACCAAATCTGCCTCGGACGCCGCCAACGGCGGCGCCTCCGGCACGCCGGCATCGACGGAGAAGTTCAACCTCTTCGAACGCGACTGATGTCTCTGCTGGGCCGCCGCTCGCGGCGGCCCAGCCCCGCAAAGTGATCGCCAAAATCGTCGGAGAAGCCGGCGTAAGAAACCGTACCCCCAGCTTTGAGCTAGAGCGTGAGCGTCCCCTTAACGGATTTTTGACGGTCGAAAGCGTCTTCAAGACACTGCCCGACTATCTTCAAGACACTGCCCGACTATCTTCAAGACACTGTCCGACTGTCTTCAAGACACTGCCCGACTGTCTTCAAGACAGTGCGCGACTGTCTTCAAGACACTCGCCGAGTGTCTTCAAGACACTTCCCGAGTGTCTTCGAGACGGAGGGAAACCAAATTCACGCGGAGCCGCGGAGATCGCGAAGCTTCTTTTCTCCGCCCCTCCGCGTGAACCGTCTCCCTCTTCGTCATCGCAGCAATCCCCATCAACTGGCGAAACAATCGCGTCACCTCACCCTGCTGCAGGCGCGCGCCAACAGACACTCATACAATCGCGTCATGCTCAACCGACGCGATTTCGCCCGCCTCTCCGTCGCCGCCGCAGCCGCCCCGCTCATCGGCGCCGCGCCATCCAGGCTGCAGATCATCAAACCAAAACGCCTCACCGCGGGCGACACCGTCGGCCTCGTCCTCCCCGCCACCGCCGCCTTCGAAGCGGACGAAATCCAGTTCGCCAAAGAGCAGATGGAAGCGATCGGATTCAAAGTCGTCATCGGCCCGCACGCCTTCGACAAATGGGGCTACTTCGCCGGCCACGACAAAGACCGCGCGGATGACATCAACCGCATGTTTGGTAATGATGAAATCAACGGCGTGGTCTGCTACACCGGCGGATGGGGCTCGCCAAGAGTCCTCCCATACCTCGACTACGACCTGATCAAACGCAAACCGAAAGTCCTCATCGGCTACAGCGACATCACCGCGCTCCTCAACGCCGTCCACAAAAAGACCGGCCTGATCACCTTCCACGGCCCCGTCGGCGGCTCGACGTTCGATCCCTTCACGTTAGAAAACTTCCGCCGCGTAGTGATGACCCCCGACCCCGCCGGCCTCCTCCCGACGCCATCGAAGAAACCCAACGAACTAATCGACCGCACCAACCGAATCCTGAAAATCACCCCCGGCAAAGCCACAGGCCCCCTGATCGGCGGCAACCTCACCATGATCGCGACGCTGATGGGCACCCCCTACCAACCTGAGACGTCAGGGGCGATCGTCTTCCTGGAGGATGTCCACGAAGAGCCCTACCGCATCGACCGCATGCTCACAACGTTGGCGCAAGGCGGCCTGTTCGACAAAGCCGCCGGCATCATCTTCGGCCGCTGCAGCGACTGCGGCGTCAAAGGCCCCAGCTTCAGCCTAGAAGAAATCCTCCGCGACCGCTTCGGCCCCCTCCCCATCCCCGCCATCTCCGGCCTCTCCTTCGGCCACATCGAACAGAAGCTGGTGCTGCCAATCGGCGCCCGCGCGACTCTCGACGCCGATGCTGGCACGGTGCTGGAGGAGGGGACGGTTGGGTAGGGGGATCGAGAAACAATTCGATTCCTCTGAGAAAATCCGCAAACCCCGGAAGACGCCAAGGCTGTCGCGGCGAGCGCAAGGCCTACTTGGACGTAGGCCCTGTCTTCGCTTCGTTTCCTTGGGGACTCTTCGTGACCTTGCCTGCTTTGAGTATTGATGCGGCGTCTGTATCGGCAGCGTTCACGACGACGCCGATCAGGCTGCTTCCAGCTTGCTGCCATAGAGGAGCCACGTCCGTATGCCCCCTGTTGCCACCGCTGGCAGCAACAATATCAGCAGTGGTTTGAAGCGTTAGAGTCGTTACTTGCAAGGCTCGCCGACCAGCAGGCAGCGGCATAACAACGCCGTTAATGGTCACCTTCTTATAGGTCAAAGCATCCGATGTAACACCGCTCTCAATCTCGTCAGCACTTGTGGCGACTCCACCGACTCGCAGCGCCGCCGATAGACTATTTACATAGGCGCCAACTAACCGTCGTTCGAGGCGTTCTTGAAGTTCACGGCTCGGATCGTGGCCGGCGCTTGCAGCCATGCCACTCACCGCTACAGTGCTCTTAGCCGTTTGAGGCTGGTTCGCAACCGACACGGCTAGCGGCACTAGCCAGAACCCAAAGCCCGTGCTTGTGAGAACGAAGAAAAGATGAACAAGCACACTTCTCACTAGTCCACTCTGCCACATTATCGCCTCACTATTTTCACTGCCGGACGAATGAGATCTCGTCGATTGGCCGACCCGCTAAACCATCAATCAATATTTTGCGAGATTGCGCGCATTCTCTGCAGAGTCTCTCTGCAGACTTTTTAAGCGCCTCAGACATGTGCTGAAGTGGCGGAGCCTTAACAGCTGTCGCGAGTGCTACGCTTACCCTTCGTTGGGTCTTGACCTGGGTCATGTCAATCGCAATCGCGCACTTCATCTCATTTCGGTTGGACGCAGTACAACTCGCTTTGGTCGTCGTCGATCCGATAGTGATTAGTATGTCAGCGGCGCACTCAGCGAGTGACGCGTCCGGCACCCTGATCGAGAATGATGCAATTGTAGTCTTCGTTAGTGTCATCGCAATATCCGATGGCACGCGCACCACTCCGTCTGACGGTATCAGAAGCTGTAACGGCACTTTGCCGGACTCAAAATGGGCCGTAGGCAATATGATCATCTTACGGTCACGCGCGATCACGCGTTCGGGATTGTTTATCCGAAACAGCGAAACCTTGTATCCCGCCGGAAGGTTCGTCACCTCGGGCACGCATGCCATCCTTGTGGACTGGTGAACAAGCCCGATCAACATCAGCGGGCGGCGAGCAACTCCACCAGTATGATCAGCGACTGAACCTAGAATCAGATCGTGTTCTGGGCTCGCCCGCAACCAATCGCACAATGAGGTGCCGATATCCATTTCCAGCTTAAAATCGCTACCCTCCACCCGCCAGTCCAACCCATTCGTAAGCAGATAAACGTCCCGACCAGCGTTCGATGCGACGGCCACCTTAGTGACATCTACCAGCGGCGATGTCTTTGTAAGAGGTCGCACACGAAAATCACCGCCGGAACATCGCGCACCTCTTGCGTCAGCTCCGCGGGCGCGGTACTGGGACCACGTAACGCACTCTGGCTCTTCTATCGCCGCAGCCAAATACGACAGCAACGGCCACGATCCATCGTGAGTGTCTCTTACGCCATCTGGACCCTCGATGTCGCCCGAATCATCGACCACAAGAAGCGGAGCGTGGTTGGCATTCTTCGGCGCGGCCGCGTCTACCAACAGTGTGACAAGAGCGAGAGCCACCAGAACTCTAGCAAACGTTCGCGTCAAAGCACGACCAGCTGTAGCATTCCGCTGCATTCACAAACCTCCCGCCGCGGCGGCGATTCTGACTTCCACGCTCTTATTCTTCTGGCTTACCTCTACGCTTCCATCCAGCACTGGAACGCGGGGTACCAGTTCCGGGCTCCAGTCGAGCTCTACGGCCTGACTCACCGGCGAGGCAATCGTCGGAGGGTTGTCAATGCTGTATTTACAATTCAGCACGAAGTCGAACGTATCGATACCCGCAACCGCTGCGAGCTTTGCCTTCAACTTTGCCTCTGTCCCGATCCGCGATGCGATATCGAGAACAGCTTGCCGGGTCAAGCGGCCTTCAATAGCGATCGATGAAACGGCAAACTCGTCGAGAGTTCTCCAGTAGCCGCGCCAACATCCAATGGCGACTCGGGTCTCGGAGTCGCCAACAATCGTGTTTCTGAACACCGTAATCTCGGCGCGCGCCGTTTCCCCGCTAGGGCGCGTCGGATCTGGAACGGGTGAAGTTGGGCCGACTATTGTGTTCGCAATTCCCGCGTTGGGTTCTTGCTGCCGCTCCTCTGACGCGCGCCGTCTCTCTTCAGCGAGTTCAAGCTCACGCATTACTACTGGCACTAGGGCGCCTGCAATGGCCGCAACCTGCTCAGCGCCGTCACTTCGTGAGCGCTTTGCGCTGAGCCACCGAACTGTGCGGAATGTTTGTGATGCGGGCTCTACGCCCTTGCTCGCTGGACCCTCCGTAAGCCCCCGAGCGTGCCTCCGCCCCAACCAGTACGACACCTCTAGAGCGGCGAGCAAACCGCCAGTGATCGCCAACTCCAACAAGAGAGGAGTCACGCTAGAATCCAGGACTCACGGCTGCGCGGCGTAAGGAATCCATCACTGCATACCATGTCGTCTCGGCCTTCACGGCGCCCAGAACTCCCGCTGCCCAATCTGCTCGCTTACCAAAGTGGTCCAGGAGATCGTAACCGAAGGTTCTAGGAGACTCCCGTGTGATGTCCTGACCAATATGTCCCCTACCGTCAAGGGCGCGGTTCACCATCATCGTTTGCAGGCCCTTGAGTGTCAGGTATTTGGTGTCGTATTCAACCTTTTCGACGGCGAGTCGGTCGTCGTTTAACCCAAGGTCTCGCGGCTGTATCACCGCGCGCTGAAACCCTCCACCGGTTAGAATTACGACGCCGTTCCGATTGGCATTGGCCTTTGAACGACGCCGATAATCCCACACATGGTAGCGAATCGCGAGTCCGATTACGTCTGCGAGCCGCGTGACGCCCCTCGTAATCCTGGTTGTACTAAACCGGCTATCAATTCTGTCTACACCGAGCGGATAGCCTCCGTACGAGACGATGTCTGCTTGCCTGCCCGCCTCGTCTAATACAAGATTGTCGGCTACACATAGATCCAAGAAGCCCCCGCCAAGATCGGCGACCACCACAAACCGATTCCGATGAGCGTCGAGTAACTTGCCGGCATCGTGGGCGACTAGCGCAAATATCACCGCCACCGCCTCATTCGGCGACTCTGTGGAATTCGGGAGCCCGAGCTCTCCCGGGTTTATCCCACCGCTGCTCCGTCCAATCACCCACTGAGCGCCTGTGCCGGCGGTGGCGTCGATGTAGCTGCGCAGAGCACCCACAAAGGCCTTTGCTAATTGCGGCTCCTGTTTGAGACTTTCGAAGTCGCGTGCCGCGGCGGACGGTCTCAGTTCCGCACCCACAGGCAATACGATGTCGTTGCCCGCTAGCTCGACAGGCAGCGCGAGACCCCGAAAATCACAATAGCGCGAGTGAAGAATCATATGTGGAATCGGGTTCGATTGATAGCGTGCCGACGAACCGCGCGCACCCAGAATGACGTTTTGCAGTGCTGTCCAACCCACAGCCCCAGCTGGCTCTCGTCCGCGCGCAGGTCTAGCAAGCCGATCAACCTCGACCCAGTTGTTAGCGTCTGTAGTAATCGCCAAAGCCGTACGCGATGTACCGAAGTCAATGTATACGACCACGTTCTCCCCCTTTTACACTTCGGTAATTGTCAGTTCTACGTTTCCGCACAGTACGCTGAGTGCCCCGTCGCCGACGAAAAGCGGCTCCGGGTGCTCTAGAGAGACATTCAGAACGCGACGGATTTCGCCAGCGGCGGGCAGAGTTTCAGCAGCCACACCGATCTCATAGTACTGCACGCCACGATCTCGTCCGATTCTGATATGGTCAAAACCTAACAAGGGCATGTGAACAAAATTAACCCCTCTAACATCACATGAGTATCCGTTGGCGGCGCCGATGTCGAAGCCGCCTTCAAGTATCTCCAGGTTCGCGCCTAGAATAGGATGTTGCCTGACGGTTTCGGTGAAAGACTCCCAACCTCTTGCCGTCAGCCGAAGGGACCACGACCATTCGCTTAGATTCTGCTGCAACAGACGCTCCATCTGAACGGTACAGGGTATACGGTCGAGCGATCCAAGTATTGCTCGCCCATCAGAGGGCAGTGCCGACGCAAATGACGAGCCTTGGGTCACTATCAAGTCAACTGAAAATGCGTCACTCGAAAGTGTCATCCGGTCAAGATTGCTGACGACATCGTGGGTAGTCCAAAACGGACGTCCCCGTGTGAAGAACCCGACCGTCAGCGCGGGAAATCGCAGAGCGATATCGCCTGCGTGAATATCGAGGACGTCCGTAACAAGGGCATATATCTCCTCACCACCCTCAAACGGCACCCATCCTGTCGCGACGGGGCGAATGCGACCACTGAGATACAGATGAATAAGTCGGCGAAACCGGCTTGCTTGGATGCCCTCCGGGTTGGCAAGTACAGCGTAATGAAACCAATCCGCGGCTGCCCACCGATCCGGCACGGGAGCGAAAGTCGCATCGAATGCGGTGTCATAGTCTACGAATACCGAGGGCTTGGTGCCCATCGGTTGCTTTGCCCCGCATGCTTGCCATGCCAGCCTTGTCAGCTCACTCGATCCGATCAGTTCGCGGACTGCCGCATTCTTATACTCTTCGCCGCGCGGAATCAAAACGTTTAGCCTTTGGTGTTCCGCGGCCGTCCGCACATCAGCTACGAAGTCCCGTTCGCGATTTTCGCCTACCCAAAAGCGCTCGCGGTCCGACTCGAAGTTGACATCCGCAAAAAGTTCTCGCGTGTCAGGGCGAGCGTTTGTACGCAAAAAGGTCTCAACCGTGCCTTTGTCCAGCGCCAACCCTAAGCGCCATGCGAACATCGCGCCTAACAACAGGGCTGGCGTCGCATTGATACCCGACGCAGGCGCCACGCCTGCGACCGCGAGCGTCGGCACATTAATCCGATAACAATCGAACCATCGATGTTCTCTCGGCTTCAAAACGCCATTCTTCTGCATCCATTCAAATGCCACCGGCATCCCCGTTCCAGTTGACAGGTACTTTCCAAATACGAGTGCAACGATTCTTGCTTTACTCGCGTCACGAAGCAGCGCCGCGACACGTCGGGGGCCATATCCAGCGCCGGTACCGCCAATCTCGCTGAATACCACGACAACCGTGTCCGACCCAACAATATTTGGAAGTGGCGCGTCTCCAATTGCAGTGGCCGCAATCTTCGGATTTCCGTAGAAACCACGGCTGACGTCAAGATCAATCTCAGTAGGATCGAACAGTGCCCTCGATACGGTCCGCTCAATTGAGTTTGTCAAAGGGATGTGTTGACAAACTGCTCCTTCAAAATTCGCTGGTCTATGCAGGGGCACATCGGGGAAGACGCCGCTAGTGTCCTGATCGGTAATGCTCAAGATCAACTCCGGTGCCTCGCCGCCAAGTGTGTTGGCAAGCCTTCGAAGAAAATATAGGATATTAACAACCGCCTTGCCAGTTCCACCAATTCCCTCGACGACTATCGCCACTGTACGTTCTCCTATTGTAATGTTGTGATGATGGACATGATCAGTAGCGCCGAGATATCGGCTGCGAGCAGCCAACGCACTGCCTTCCGATTTGCCTTCGCCCACCTCAGCGAACCGTTAACCAGCTCTTTGTAGCGCCCAATGGTGATGAATGCCACAAATGTGCACATAACCAGCAACGGTAGCCCACACCACACCGCAGTATTCCACTTATAGTTGTCCTTATAGTAGCGAAAGCCGTCCGTTCCGAGTAAGCGGTTGATTTTTGTCTGATAGATGTTTCCTCCAGACGTGTTCGTGCGACGAAGCAACGGCTCCAGTTCAAGAGACGCCGATTGAGTGCCGGCGCTGCTTAGCCATTTAGATAGCGTTGGAAGTGACGCGATATCCTTGAACATCACCGTATCGTTTCCGTTTTGCGTCAGAATGCAGCGTGATCCGACGGCGTAACGCCCAGGATCAACGCTCGAGTTTGTCCACCAGAGCGGAAGGGTTACGTTCAAACACGAAGATCCAACTGCGGTGAGATCCGCGAGCAATTCGGGATTGGTAAAATGCGATTCTTTGAAGCGGACCTTAGCAAGCCCTGCTGCGCGCTTCCAATCCTGATCGCATTGTTGCAGCATCGCATCCGTTTCGCTCCAGTATTGACTGCAGGGATTTGACTCCGTATTCGCGCTGACGCTAGGTGGTCGGAGATGGACAAACGGTCGGACTGCGTCGGCCAGTTTGTCGGAGGAGGCCAGCATGGCATTCCACATCAACCATCGCTCACCGGATATCGCCAGGGTCAGCGTAAGCAAGGTGACGAGAATCGTAACTCTCTCCGCCGTCCAGGAAGGCGGTCGGTCTGGCCAGAACCGCGGTCGCACGAAGACGCGGAGGAAGGCAACCACACTCAGGAGGGCTAGTATCGCGATGATCCCTTCAAAGTACGCGTTGCGAATCCAAGTACGCTCCCGCAACGGCCCGCTCCAGTCGTTTTGTGCGTCTTTGTATGCGTTGTCAATTGCCGCTTGCAACCGCGCGGGTGCGCCAGCACGGTTAGGAATGACCATGCCACTGGTGTATTGAGCAACTTGTGTAAGGCAATCAAGGCAGGGTTTGTCGACTGGGTCGGCGCATACCGATTCTTGGGCGGCGAGCGGCGCTCCCAGGGCCAGAAGCGCAACGACAATAACGAGTGACCGTAGCTTAAGTTTGCTGACCGCGAATTGTATCGTCGCGGCGACGAGATTAACAACCGTTCCCATGTAGGATCGAGAATGAGACATCATCCGTTCAACTCCTGTCGCGACGCCGCCGAGAACACGGTGGTTTTCTGACCATGCGGTCCCGATTTCTTTTCGAGCGCCCAACGGCCTTGGTGTTGGCAGCGCTTCGGTCAGTTAGTGGTTTTGTGGGATGAACCTAGGCGGAGTATATAGGGCTTGCAGCGATAAAGGAAAGCAGCAATGATGGAAACAGTAACCGAACTCACTCTCTTTCCTCTGGACGACCAGTATTCATTGATCAAACGGCCATGACGTATCGAAATAACTAGCGATGGCAGTCTGACAGGCTGAGGGTCGAATGTTTGGAATGGCTCCGCATAAGCGCGAAGATGGCGGCACCGAATTGCTGCTTCGGAGACGAACCCGACTGACACACTCTACGTGGGTGCGGGAACAGTCGGGTGGAGGACGGAAGTCAGATAACTGCGACGGCCTCGCCCAGAATCCGTTGCGCAATCGCGGCTTGATAATTACATTTCGGCCGAGGTCGACTTTGCGACCGAAAAGCGACTCGATCAGCCGCTTAGTGTCGAGGTAATTGGCCAAGGTCGCCTCCTCGAACTTGACGAGAAAATCGATATCGCTGGTGTCGGTCGCGTCGCTGTACGCGAACGATCCGAAGAGGGCGAGCTCTCGCACGCTCAGCTCTCTCAGGCGAGGCTCATTCGCGCGGATCGTGGCGAGGATATCGTCGGGTCATGCTTCGTTGTGGTACCTCGGCGCTCGCAAGGGACCTGAGTCTCCTCCGAGAACGCGAAGATCGCGAAGTCGCCACGGATGGGAGTCTCTCTTCGCGGCTGCTGCGTGATCCCCTTAGGGTGCCTCGACTAACTTCGCTTCTAACTCCGCCCACCTTGCGTACAACCGATCCACCTCTGCTTGCGCGGCGGTGAGGTTGGCGAAGCGTTGTTGGAGCAAGGCGGCATCCGCGGCGATGGATGGGTCGTGGGCGGCGGCGGTTGCGGCGGCCAGGCGGGACTCGGCGGCGTGGACGGCGGCTTCGATGCCGTCGTATTCGCGTTGGTCTTTGTAGGAGAGGCGTTTGGTGCGCGGTTTTGTGGTGGGTGTTTCACGCGGGGGCGCGGAGGGGCGGGGGCGGTTGTCTTGCCATTGGGTGTAGTCGGCGAAGTATTCGGCGGAGCCTTTTCCATCCAGCGCGAGGATTGAGGTTGAGACGCGGTCGATCAGGTAGCGGTCGTGAGTTACCAGGACCAGGGCGCCGGGGAAGTCGAGGAGGGAGTCTTCGAGGACTTCTAGCGTGGAGATGTCGAGGTCGTTGGTGGGTTCGTCGAGGACTAGGAGATCCGCCGGCTGGAGCATGAGGCGCGCTAGGACGATTCTCGCTTTTTCGCCGCCGGAGAGTTTGGAGACGCTCGTTTCCAACTGTTCGGGGCGGAAGAGGAAGCGTTTGGCCCAGGAGGCTACGTGGAGGGTTCGGTCGCGGTAGACGACTTGGTCGCCCTCCGGCGCGAGCGCGCGTTTCAACGTTAATGACGCGTCGAGGCTTTCGCGGTTTTGTTCGAAGTAGACGATGCGGAGTTTTTCGGCTTTTTCGATGGTGCCGGCGTCCGGTTCCAGCTCTCCGGTGATGGTGCGGAGGAGTGTGGTTTTGCCGGAGCCGTTCGGGCCGAGGATGCCGAGGCGGGTGCCGGGGGTTAGGAGGATGTCGAGGTCGTCGACGAGGAGTTTGTCGCCCATCGATTTGCGCAGGCCGCGGACGAGCCAGAGGCGTTTGGTTTTGCGTTCGGATGCGGTGAAGTCGATTTTGGCGCTGCTGGTCGCGCTTCTCGACTTCGATTCTTTCAGCTCGCCGATCAACCCCTCAGCGTTCTGAATCCGCGACTTCGATTTCGTCGTGCGCGCTTTCGGGCCGCGGCGGAGCCATTCGACTTCGCGGCGCACTAGGTTCGCGAGCGTCTCCTGGTAGGCGGCTTCGTTTCGCAGGAGCTCGTCGCGGCGTTCTAAAAAGTCAGAATAGTGACCGTTGACCTGGAGCAGGCCGTCGGCGTATTGGCGATTCAATTCCAGCATTCGCTTGGCGGTGTTCTCGAGGAAGTAGCGGTCGTGGCTGACGACGACGAATGCTTTGGGCTCGGACTTCAGCAAGCCTTCGAGCCAGAGGATGGCGTCGACGTCGAGGTGGTTGGTCGGCTCGTCAAGCAGCATGACGTCGGGCTCGCGGGCCAGCTCGCGCGCGATGGCCAGGCGCTTGCGCCAGCCGCCGCTGAGCGTGGCAGTGTCCTGCGTGCGATCCATGAAGCCGGACTTGCCGAGGGCGATGGCGATGCGCGACTGCTTGTCGTAGTCGTCGAGGATGTGATCGTTTTCGAGACCTTCGAGGAGGACTTCCTCGATCGTCTTTCCGTGCGCGAAGACGGGATCCTGCGGGACGTAGCCGATGCGGACGCCTTTGCGGACGGCGCGGTTGCCGGAGTCCGCTTCTTCCACGCCGGCGACGATTTTCATCAGCGTCGATTTGCCGGAACCGTTCGGGCCGACAAGGCCGACGTGGTCGCCTTCGAAGAGGGAGAAGGAGAGGTCGTTGAAGAGCGGGCGGGAGGTGTAGGACTTGGTGAGTCGTTCGCAGGTTAGGAGGACGGGCGGCATGCGGCGGCGGTTATAGCAGAAGGGCGGGAGTCGATTGGTCGGGGTCGGAGCGCTGGCGTCTCGCCGCCGATCCGGGCAAACCCGCAACAGTTGCTGGTAACGAGACGCCCGCGCGAGCCTCCCATTCGGCGGCGAGACGCCGCCGGGCCAGCCGGCGTGACGCCAGCGTTCCGACGTAGGCCGGACTGGCGTCCGGCCTACGTGTGTTCGATCCGTTTGTTACTTGTCGTTGTGCAGCTCGACGAACTCGTAGATGAAGTTGTTCGCGCCCGCGGCGTCGGAGAATTCGTTGATGACGACGCCCTTGGCGCAGCCTGCGCCGGCGCCGCTGCCGGGGTTGGCGAGGGTGGTGGCGCCTACGTTCCAGTTGGAGGTGATGCCTGCTCCGGTGCAGGGATCGATACGGCGGAGCGACTGATTGGCGCCAGAGGCGGTCGAGATCGTCGGGCCGTCGATGATCGTGCCGCTGCCGTTTTTCAGCGTGTAGTTTTCGCTGCCGTTGATCTGCGGGAAGGCGCCGGCGGTGGTGAGGTAGACGACGTTCGATGCGAGTGTGACGCCCCAGAAGGTCTGGAACGCGGCCTTCGTGGCGTCGCGGGCGATGACGACGTAGCCGTTCGCGGGAATGACGGTTCCGGCTGGGATCGTGTAGACGACGGTGGCGTTGGCTTGCGTCACGGTCCATCCGGAGATGTCGGTGCCGGTGGGATTGTTGACGGTGACGTTGACGGCGGCCGAGGTTCCGACGTTGAGCGCGGCGTCGTAGGCTTTCGCGGTCAGCGAATGCGAGCCGTTTGCGACCGAGGTGGAATCCCAACTGTAGGAGTAGGGCGACGTCGTGTCCGTCGATTTGAGCGCGCCGTCGACGTAGAACTCGACCTTCGTGACGCCGACGTTATCCGAGGCAGTTGCGTTGATCGAGATCGTTCCGACGACCGTCGCTCCATTTGTCGGCGACGTGATCGAGACCGTCGGCGCGGTCGTATCGCCGCCGCCACCGCCCGTACCGTTGGCGAGCCAGGAGATGCCGTTGGCGACGAGCAGGCCGTTGTCGTAGCTCGGATCGTTGTAGCCGAGGAATGTGGAGTGGCCGCAGGTGTTCGTGGCGTCCTCGGTGATGGAGGAATCGCCGATCGCTGCTACGCGGCCCGTGCCGTAGGTTGAGGTCGCGTAGGTGACTCCAGTGGACGTATCGTGCGTCGAGGTCGTCTTCCAGATGTGACCTTTCGCGGCGCCGCTGAGGGTCATCGTCGTCGAGCCGAAAAGGCCGAGGCCTTTGGTCGAAGATGGAATGCCGAACGCGCCGGACCAGATGATTTTCGAAGTCGTATCGGTCGTGTAATTCACGTCCGGATGATCGTCGAACCAGCCGAACGTCGAGTCGGAGGAGTTGTCGTTGTAGGTGATGCCGAAGACGCTCGGGCTGCCCATGAGCGCGTTGAAAACGCCGGCGGCGTCGATGCCGTCGCTGTTGCGGTCGGCGCCGGCGTGGTCGGAGATCATGAAAAGTCCGCCGCCGTTGAACACGAAGTTGCGGATGGCGGTGATCTCCGTCGACGTCAGCGCGATATTCGGCTCGGGCATGACGAAGACGTTGTAGTGGCTCAGGTCCTGGGCGTTGGTGTTGTCGCCATAGCTGATACGCGCGCCGACGGGGAGCGACTCGACGTGGAAGCCTTTCTTCACGAGGTCGACGCCCATCGCGGAGTGCGCGCCGTTCCAGTAGGTTTCGGCCGTCGATGAGGTGATGCCCGCCTGATCGGGCGTCGGGAAACGCTGCGCGGTGCCGCACGAATCTTCATCGAGAGTCCAGTCGGCGTTGCCCGCGGTCTGCGCGTGCGCGGCGTCGAAGAGGATCGTTTTCTGTTGCGCGGCGGAGCTTGTAGCAACGAGGAGCACGAGGATCACCAGGAAAGAGAGCGACCATTTCTTCATCATTCCTCCGTTGTTTCGGTGGCCTGAATGTTGACCACAGAATCGTTGATTGACCCGTGAAGTGTGCAGTTGTTGACCAGAAAGGCGGGGATTTGTTGCGGGGTTTCGTGTTGAGCTGCAGGTGGGGTGCCGGGGATTGGGGGGTGGGGAGTAGGGAGTGGGGTGTGGGAGATGGCGTTGCACAAGACGCGCGTTTTTTTCCTACGCCCCACGCCCCACGCCCCACACCCCACACCCCACTCCCATATCATCAGCCCATGCTTGAACGAACTCTCGACAACGGCATCCTCACCATCCGCCTCGCGCATGGAAAAGCGAGCGCGCTCGATCTCGAACTTTGCAGCGCGCTGGCGGGCGCCTTCGAAGAGGCTGCGGCCGATGACGATGTCGGCGCGGTGATCCTCACCGGCAGCGGATCGATCTTCTGCGCGGGCGTCGATCTGCCTCGGATGATCGACGCGGGCGGCGACTACGTGCAGTTGTTCGTCGAAGCGCTCGATGCGGCGTTGCGCGGCGTCTTTGTCTTCCCCAAACCGTGCGTCGCAGCGATGAACGGACACGCCATCGCGGGCGGCGCAATCCTCGGATTCGCCTGCGATCACCGCCTCATGAGCGGAGGACGCATCGGCGTTCCGGAGCCGCTGGTAGGCGTGCCGTTTCCGCCGCTTGCTCTCGCGATCGTCCGCTACGCGGTGCCGAAGCCACACCTCCAACCGATGGTGTACTTCGGCAAGACGATGGATGCCGAGTCCGGGAAAGCGATGGGGATCGTGGACGAGGTGGTGCCGGCCTCCGATCTCCTTGCGCGCGCGAAGTCCATCGCCGAGCAACTGATGACGGTTCCGCGCGCGACGTTCCGCATTACGAAGCGGCAGCTTCGCGAGCCGTATCTTCGCGATGCGGCGGAGATCGCGGTCGCATCGATCGATGAGATCGACGCGATCTGGGCGGCGCCGGAGACGCATACGCACATTCGCGAGTATCTGGCGAAGACGATCAAGAAGAAGTGAGCTGGGAGCGCGGGCGTCACGCCCGCTGTTCGCGCGTGCGGGCGAGACGCCCGCGCTCCCAGGCGCAACACGTCACGTCGCTTGCATAGCTGCTCTTCCAATCGCCACAAAATTAGAGGAGAAATTGATGAGACTTATCCGGTCCCTGCTCCCGGTGTTCCTGTTCCTCGTCGCCCTCCCGCTCGCCGCGCAGAACCTCGAGATCCACTACATCGACGTTGGATGGGGCGGCTCGGTGTTCATCAAAGGTCCTACCGGCATCACCGTGCTGATGGAAGCCGGCGACACCGGCATGGGTACGAGTTATGTCGTTCCGTATCTCAAGTCGATCGGTGTGCAGCCCGCCAACGGAATCGACTACGTCGTCGGCGGCCATCAGCACTGCGATCACATCGGCGGTCTCGATGAGGTGATCCAGGCCGGCTACAACATCCACATCAAGCAGTACAACAACGGATCGAGTTACTCGTCGTCGTGCGCGGACGGATGGAACGCCGCCTCGGCCGGCACCACCGCCGGCGCGCCGATCGCGATGCCGGTCGGCACCGTGATCGCCCTCGGCAACGGCGCGACGCTGACCTGCATCGCGCGCAACGGATCGATCATCGGCGGCGGATCGGTCCCGGTGACCGACGAGAACGACCGCTCCATCGCGCTACTCATCAAGTACGGCGGCTTCGATTACATCTGGGCCAGCGACATGGGCGGCGGACCTGACGCCTGCACCGGCCGCGGTACGGCGCAGCTCGACGTCGAGAGCTCGGTGATCAACGCCATCTCGCCTGGCGGTGCGCATCCGCTGATCACAGCGGGCGGCATCGACCTGATGCACGTCAATCATCACGGCAGCGAGAGCAGCAGCAATCCGACATACTTCAACAAGATCAAACCGGCTGTTGCGATCATCGGCGTCGGCGCCGGCGAGACGACCGGCTGGGATCTGCCGCGCACCAAAGTCGTCGACAGCGTTCTCCTCGGCAGCAGCGGTTGCACGACCGCGCCGCCCGCGTACGTGCTGCAGACCGAGGAGGGCAATCCGGCGGGGACGAACACGAGCCACTCCGGGTTCTGCGTCGGCAACATCAAGGTCACCACCGACGGCATCAGCATCTTCACTGTTTCCGCGGACGGCGCGGTGCACCAGGGGCCGAACGAGCTGGCGGCGTCGGGACTGCCGAAGAGCTTCACGATCGACGACTCCGGCGGTGGTGGCGATGTGATTCCGCCGACGACGTCGATTACCGCGCCGCTCAACGGCGCCACGGTCAGCGGCACAACGAGCGTGACCGCGTCCGCGTCGGACAACGTCGGCGTGACGAAGGTCGAGTTCTACCTCGACGGCGCGTTGAAGTCGACGGACACGACATCGCCCTACTCCTGGAGCTGGGACACGACGACTGCGACGAACGGAGCGCACTCGCTGACGTCGAAAGCGTACGACGCGGCGTTGAACGTC
Source organism: Thermoanaerobaculia bacterium (assembly GCA_035996815.1). GTDB lineage: Bacteria > Acidobacteriota > Thermoanaerobaculia > Gp7-AA8 > Gp7-AA8 > JADGNZ01. The sequence goes on from DASYJF010000128.1 coordinate 42,243, forward strand.
GGAACGTCGACCGCGGTCAATGTCACGGTGAGCAACGGCGTGCCGGTCAACATCGGCAACTGGACGCTGACGCAGGCGAATGCGACGCTGACCTACACGATCCCGGCCGGAACGACCATCGCGTCGAAGGGTTACGTGATCATCGCGCGCAACGCCACGAAGGCCGCGTTCCAGACATTCTGGGGCGTGACCCTCGGCGCGAACATTGTGTTCATCAACTCCGCCGACACGATGCCGCAGATCAACGGCAGCGAGACGTACACACTCAAGAATTCTTCGGGCGTCACGATCGAAGGAGCGACAGTGGCGATGGATACGTCCGGCGGCTCGGACTTCCAGCGCGCGACATGCGGCGCGATCGGAACGCTGAGCAGCTGGACGAAGCTCGCCTCGACATCCGGCAGCCCGGGTACGGGTGGTCTGAACGGCTGCAACCGAGGTCCGTTCATCAACGAGTTCTCCGACGCGCTGGGGACGGGCAACTTCGTGTACGAGTTCATCGAGCTATTCAACGATAAATAGCGATCCTTCAAAACGCCGCCGGCCGCTTGACGCCGGCGGCGTTTTTTGTGTACCTTTCCGGCTCCCCACACGGGCGCATCCTCTGCGCTCTCACTCCCGTTGCACCAATCAATCGATGATTACAATTCTTCTGCTGCTGGCGCTGCATGCGCCCGAGGATTCTGTGTTGAAAGCGCGCTACATCGCTGTCGAAGGAACGGATGTGGAGTACGGACAGGGCGCAATCGAGCGCAACGAACTGCTTCACCATCCGCTGCCGCATCTGGCGTGGCTGATCGTCGCCGACGCCACTCCCGCTGCATTGCAGTCCAAACTGAACGCCGCCGTCGATCCGAAGCACGGCTCGTTCGTCGTGGAATGCGCCTCGGAGGATGAAGAGCGGGCGGTGCGATCAGGGAAGATCACGATGCAACGATAGGAAACCCGTTTCACCACAAAGACACAAAGAGCACAAAGGGATCTCTTTGTGACCTTTGATCTTTGTGGTGGAAAATGCTTTTCATGCGCTACATCATCGGAATTCTGCTGACAGCGACCATCGCCGCAGCACAGCCACACGACATCTATGCCATCCGCTACGCGACCATCCCCGGCTTTCCGGTGGCGGGGCTGATCAAAGGCGCCGACGAGTCGCGCAAGATCGACATCGCCATGATGGTGTGGCTGGTGCGCGGCGGCGGACACACGATCGTGGTCGACTCCGGCTTCTATCGTCCGCAGTTTTTCAAGAACTGGAAGGTCGAGAATTTCGTTCGTCCCGACGAAGCCGTGGCGCTCGCGGGCGTGAAGCCGGAGGAGGTCACGGACGTCATCCTCACGCACGCGCATTGGGATCATGCGGATGGCGCCGACCTCTTTCCGAAAGCGCAGGTGTGGATTCAGAAGGAGGAGTACCGCTACTACACCGCCGACGCGTGGCAGCCGGACGGGAAGCATGGTGGCATCGAGGCGGACGACATGGCCTACCTCCTGCGCGCGAACACGGAAGGGCGGCTGCATCTGGTCGACGGCGACCGCGAGATCCTGCCCGGCATCCGCGTCTACATCGGCGGCCGGCACACGTGGGCGTCGCAGTACGTGAGCGTGACCGCGAAGGCGGGGACGGTGGTGCTGGCGTCGGACAACATGTATCTCTACGAGAATCTCGACAAGCACGTCCCGATCGCGCAGACGTTCGATGCGGTGTCGAATCTTGCCGCGCAGGACAGGATGAAAACGCTGGTCAAGGATCCGCGCTTCATCATCCCCGGCCACGATCCCGCCGTCCTGACGCGCTTCCCGAAGATCGCCGACGGTGTCGTGCATATCGAATGAAACCGACGAAGGAAGAGTTGGCGGCGGCGTTCGGAACGACGCTGCCGGATGTCATCGCGCGCGATCTCGATGTCGTCTTCTGCGGCATCAATCCCGGCCTCTACACCGCCGCGGTGCAGCAGCATTTCGGCCGTCCCGGCAATCGCTTCTGGCCGACCATTTTTAAAGCCGGCTTCACGCCGCGGCTGTTCCATCCGTCCGAACAGCGCGAGTTGCTGACGCACGGATGCGGGATCACGAACGTCGTTGCGCGCGCTACGACTGCTGCCGCGGAGCTAACTTCAGCGGAGCTCGTCGAAGGCGCCGCCGAGCTTGAAAAGAAAATACGCCGCTACCGTCCGCGCGTCCTGGCCATCGTCGGCATCGGCGCGTATCGAACGGGATTCAATCGCCCCCGCGCGAAAACCGGCCTGCAGGAGGAAACCATCGGCGACACGCGCATCTGGATCCTGCCGAACCCGAGCGGATTGAATGCGAACTATCGTCCCGCGGAGTTGGTGGCGCTTTATCGGGAGCTTAAGGAGTGGGTAACGACGTGACGACTAGACTTCCGAGTCCGCAACCGCAACGCCTGCACTCGGGAACTGGCCGACGATTTCAGCAAGAGTCTCTTTCGTCCTTAGACCCCATTGATTGGAAACGGCAAATGTTGATCCGCCGAAGTGAATCAACTCGTCCTCGCCGCAAAACCACCGTCGCGAATCGAACGGCCGTCCTTCAGCGGCACGATCTGCTTTCAACGCGGCGGTGAATGCTTGAGCATCGAGATCACCGATCGCCGAGGCGAAGAACGGAACGCCGCGCGACGGCGCGGCTTTCGAAATGTCATTCGGTGAAATGCCTGCCGCGACGAGCGCGCGCGCCACGGTCAGAATCGTACGCCGCTTGTTCAACGCACGATGGACCTGACCCTGTACGGTAACGTCGAACTTGGCGAGATCGCGTTCGCCCGCCAACGCGGACGAAGCGCGCCGCTGCTCCTGCCGTTCACGCACACGGACCTGATACTCGGCGGCTTCTGGAAGAGGAATGACCTGTTGCACGTCGACAAGCACTTCGCCATTGAACGTGTACGGTTGCATCCGAACGCATCGAATATCGAGTTCGCGCTCGTTTAGCCACAGTACGGCCGTGGTGATCTCCTTCTGAAAATCGGCGGCGACCAGCACGATACGAACGTCGGATGCGAATTCGCCTTGCGTAGATTCTTCCCATCCGAGGAATTCAAGAATTGCTAAACGCGCGTCTTCGTCCCGGCCGCTCCGCCTCAGATACGCGGCATGAGCATCGGCTGCCTGTTCGAATGTCATCGTCGAAACCATGGCCGCGTATCGAAGCGCCTGCAACTCGATATGTCCGGCGTCCTCGGTACGTTTTAGCTCGATGACGACGAGTTTGGCGTCGCGGTCGATCGCCAACAAGTCGATGCGCCGCCGCGCGTCGTCCCAATCTCCGAACTCCTCAGCGAGCAACATCGCATCGGGCGCAATCACTTCGAGGCGGTCGCGCAAGAGCCGTTGCAGATCGCTGCGTTCAAGGAGCTTGAGCGATTGAAACGGAGTTGCTCGAAGCGGCTCGATTCCGGTTGGCTTGAAATGAAAGATGGCCATGAGCGCAGTAGCTTATGGGCTGAAGAGTGTAAGGGCAACAAACGAGCAAACGGATCGCCGCGTGGCTTCAGCGCAACGTAAACGCCACCACAGCATCGCCGCGCTTCGTATGCAGTTTTCCGTGTCCTCCCGCGGCGATGACGACGAATTGTTTTCCGCCGGCGCGGTAGATCATCGGCGATGCTTGGGCGCTTGCCGGCATCGTCGCGCGCCAGAGCTCTTTGCCGGTTTCGACGTCGAACGCGCGAAAGAGTTCGTCCATCGCGGCGGCGATGAAGACGATGCCTCCGGAGGTGGCGGAGCCGCCGAGGTTCGGGGAGCCGATGTTTGGCGGCAGGCCGGGGATCGGGTTGACGCCGCCGAACGGCGTTTCCCAATGGACGGTGCCCGTGTTCACGTCGATTGCGGTCAGCGCGCCCCACGGCGGCGGCGTGCAGGGGACGCCTTTGGGCGACAGAAGGATCGTGCGGTACATCGCGTACGGCGTGCCGCTCATGCGGTTGTACTCGCCGAAAATCCGTTCGCCTTTGCTGCGGGCGCGATCGGCGTCGTAGTCGGCGCGCGGGATCAGGCGCACCATCGCCGCGAGGCGGTTCGTGTTCGCGACGATGATGTGGTGCAGCGGGTCGTACGACATCCCGCCCCAGTGCATCCCGCCGATGTTGCCGGGAACCTGCAACGTCCCTCGGATGCTCGGCGGCGTGAACATGCCGTCGTGGCGGAGTGAGGCGACGAGCGACTTGCATGCGGCGCGGTCGGTGTCATCGACTCCGAATGCATCGTCGGGTTTGAGTTGCGACGGAACGATCGGCGGCGGCATGGTCGGGAACGGCTGCGTCGGCCACGCCTCTTCGCCTGCAACATCGCTCGCAGGCACGGGCCGCTCTTCGATCGGAAACAGCGGCTCGCCGGTGGCGCGGTTGAAGAAGAAGAGGTGCCCCATCTTCGTCCCGACCGCGACCGCTTTGATGCCGCGCACTTCGACGAGCACCGGCTGCGTGGCGATGTCGTAATCCCAAAGATCGTGATGGACGACCTGGAAGTGCCAGACGACCGCTCCGGTGTTCGCGCGGACGGCCACGATGCTGTTGGCGAGATCGTTTTTGCCGAGGCGGAGGCCGCCGTAGTAGTCGGGGCTCGGGCTGCTGGTGGGGATGAAGAGCATGCCCGACTCGGGATCGGGAGTGATCGGCGCCCACGCATTCGCGGCGCCGCTGTGCAGCTCGCGCGCGATCGGATCGAACGTCCAACGCAGCGCGCCGGTGCGCGCGTCGTAGGCGCGCACGCTGCCGCGCTCCAGCTCCGCGGCGCCGTTGTCGCCGATCGCGGATCCGACGATGACCAGATCGCCGATGACGGCGGGCGGCGAGGTGACCTGGTAGTCGCCAAATCGCGGGTGCTCAATTCCTTCCGTCAGATCGACGGTTCCGCGGACACCGAACTCTTTGGCCGGCGCGCCGGTAGTGGCATCGAGAGCGATGAGCCGGGCATCGATCGTCCCCTCGAAAATCCGTTTCCCCTTCGCCCAATACGCCACGCCCCTCGACGTAACCTCGGAAAAGTCGCCGCTGCGATCGACGAGCGGCTCGAAGACCCACTTCTCTCGTCCGGTCGCCGCGTCGAGGGCGATGACTTTGTTGAATCCCGTGCTGAGATACATCGTGCCGTCGATGACGATCGGCGTGGTCTCGAAGGTCGACTTCTGCTCTGAGTCTTTGACAAAGCTGGTCTCGCCCGTGTGGTACGTCCACGCGATCTCGAGCTGGGAAACATTCGTTCGATCGATGTCCGTCAGCGGCGAGTAGCGCGTTCCGCCGGCGTTCGCATACGCGGGCCAGTCGTTGTTCGAAGTCGTCGTCGAACTGCAGGCGGTGGCGAGGAGCAGCGTTGCAATCAGGGCGTTTCGCATCGTCATATGATCGTTCATCGAAGGAGCATTACGTTATGTCAAACCGCGACCTCTACAGGAAACTTTGGGAGCAGGACAATCCGGCCTTCGTGCGCGTGCTTCGCGCGCTGCCGGCGGATCAACTCGACTACAAACCGCACGAGCGTTCGTCCAGCGCCGGCGATATCGCCTGGCAGATTTCGGAGGAGCTGCGGACGCTGTCCGATTTGATCGACACCGGCGAAATCAATTGGGAAACGAAGCCGCGGCCGGCGACGCTCGATGAAATCGTCGCCGCGTACGAGTCGAATGCGTCTCGTCATCGCGACGCCCTCGCCTCCGCCGACGACGCGAAGTGGGACAGCCCGGGACGGATGCTGTACGAAGGGCAGGAGGTGATGAAGTCGACGATCGGCGCTCTCTGCTTCAGCTTCTTCCTCGACGCCATCCATCACCGCGGCCAGCTGAGCGCGTACATCCGTCCGATGGGCGGCAAGGTACCGTCGATTTACGGACCGTCGGCCGACGATTCTGGCGGGATGTAGAAGATTTCACCACAGAGACACGGCGCAGGCTTGGCCCGCAACCCAAGTGTCGGCGTCTCGATCGTGGCCGGCGTGTGCGTTACAGGGAACCATCGTCACGCGGAGACGCGGAGTACGCGGAGTGAGAGACATATATCTCCGCGATCTCCGCGTCTCCGCGTGAAACCGGTTCCCTCGTGAATCCCACGCTGCACGAAATCTTCGCGTCAGCAGGAGAATCTATTGGTTAGCAGTACAGAGGACACAGAGAAACCCTCTGTGCTCTCTGTGTCTCTGTGTTGAGACGGCCGCGCGCCTACAACTTTTCCACGACCGCGCCCAACACGAACGTCGCGTATTGGTCGCGAAGATCGGCCAGCGGCACGGCATCCGACGGCGTTCGGTCCGAAAGGCGCGTGTAGAGATCGCGAACGGTGTCGCGGCGCGTGGCGAAGAGCTCCGCGTTCAATTCGCCTTTGAGCGCGAAGAGGCGGAGGAAGTCGCCGCGCGGGAAGCGGAGCGGACGGCGGAGATTATCGGAGCGCGGGTCCCATTCGCCGATGATCACGTCGTTCTCGCTGCCGTCTGGCTCGCGGTGGAGGCAGACCAGCAGTTCCGCCTCGAGGGCTTGCTCGCTCGTCGTCGTATCGAACTCGCGGGCGATCGGGAGCGCGCGATCGCGTTCCTGGTGAAACTCCTGGCGGATGGCCAGCACCAGCGGTTCGGTTCCATCGAGCGGCGTCGCTTCGACGTCGCCGGGAGCGAAGGGAACGATCTCGCCGATGTCGACATCATCGAGGCCCTTCAGCGACACGTTGCCGATCAGCCGTACGCCGGCGTATTCGAGTCCCGTCAGTGATGGCGCGAATCCGATGTACGTCGCCCACGGCGCGCGCAATCGGAACAGTTGCTGCCCCTCGGCGATCAATTCGTTCGACAACTCCTGCAGCAGCGGAAACGACGCCACGATCCCTTCGTTGACGAGGTGGCCGCTGTTGTTCACGTACGCGTAAAACTCGCGCGCGTGCTGCGTGTGATCGATGACGTCGACGCCGTGCGCCAGCGGCGCGAAGAAGGCCTGGACTTTCGCCGGATCGTAGCCGTGCGTCAGGAGGAATGATGCGAACTCATCGATCTCGCGGCTGGCCTTCCCGGTGGTCAGGCGCGACAGCTCGACGATGCCGGGCCCGTAGAACTCCGTGATGCGCTCGTTGCCGCTGCCCTTCATCGGCAGCAGGCGGTAGTAGCCGAAGTTGAGCGCGATGCGGACGCCTTTGTTGAACGCGAAACCGTTGCTGCGGACGTCGGCGTAGCAGCGTTGGATTTCGACGGCGGCGCGAATCAGCCGCAGCGCGCGGCGGGTCGTGTAGAACGCTCCGTCGCCGAGGAACTTTTCGAATTGCAGGAGGTGCCGGCCGGCGATCGAATCGAGTTTGCGCTGGAAGAGCAGCATCTGACGATACGAACTGATCTCTTCCTTGCGTCCGCCGCGGCGGATGTTGCCGAGCGTTTCGGTGAAATTGGAGATGTCGTAAATCAGGCCGAAGCGATGGACCATCGGATCGACGACGCCGGGCCGTCCGAAATCCATCGGCCGCGTCGAGCGCGAATAGGCGGTGGCGCGTTTGTCAGCGGAGACGATCTGCTTGTCCGCCGTCACGGTCATCATGGTGATGCCGCGCCGCAGTTGGTTGAGGATGGCGAACTCGCGAAGCCGGCGCGCGATGAGCTGGAACTGCTCGCGGTCTTCGCGCGTCACAGCCGCCTGAATCGCGTTCTGATCGAAAAGAAAATTCTGAAAACGCGTGTCGAGCAGCAGAGCCATCGGAATGCCCTGGTCGTTCGACGAGAAGGGCGACGAGAACAGCGGCATCGCCGCGCGGAACGTCCGGTCGCGCTGCAGGAGGTCGAGCGCGATCTCGCGCATCCGTTCGATGGAGTCGCGGAACGACTGGAAGTCTCGGCGAAGATAGCCATTCACGAACGACCGCAACTCGCGCAGATCCGGCCCGATAAACTCCTCGGTGAGAATCAAGACGTCGTCGGTGAGCAACCGGAAAAACTGCAGGCCGCGCTGTTCTTCGCCATCGAGAATCGGCGACGCTTTCGTGGCCAGTTGCGTCATCGCCTCGCGCGTGTCCGACGCCCACTTCGCGAAGATGCGGTACTTGAACGCGTCGCCCTGCGTCCGGCCGATCTGCGTATCGAAGCTGCTGACACGGCGCGGAATCGACGAGAACTGCCGCGACAGATCGAACGAATGCGCGAGCCAGAAGACGGCGTGATAGTCGCTGAGCAGGTTCGACATCAGCGCGTTTTCCGCGAGGCGCATGAGTTGCGTCATGTAGGCCGTGCAGGCGAGGTGCGCTTTCTCCTTCGCCGCCTGCTGGCGCCCGGCCTGCCACGCTACTTCTTCGGCGAGCCAGCGATCGAGCTTCGCTTCGAGCTCGCGAAGCACCGGCGCGTCGGCCACGGGAAAGCCGAGGGCGGGCGATTGCGTCTCGTCGGCGGGAAAGATTTTGTACGGCTTCGGCAGCAGCGTTTCGGCGCGCGGAAAAATCTCCTCCAGCGTCCGCCCCAGCTCACTGCCGAGGAGAAACGTGGCCGTATCCGGCCGCGAGCCGAGGTAGGTTTCGAGGGTGGACGGCATGGGGAGCCGGAATGATCGGCGTCAGCGCCAGACGGAGAGGATCATCCCCACGACCACGAAGCAAACCCAGTTGTAGGTCGAGTTGATGAACCACAACGGCTTCTTCGTCATCGAGAAAATCGCCGTGGCGAAACTCGACGGCGCCGCGAAGCCGACCCACACCAGGGTGCCGACGAAGGCGCCGCGCGCCAGCGCGTACGGCGGGAAGTGATTGATGATGATGGCCTCAACGTACGAGGTGAGCAGCCCGCAGAGGAACGCCATCAGGAAGAGGAATGGCATCGCGCCGCCGGAGCCTTCCTTCATCTTCTCTTCCGGGATTCCCATCAAACGGATCCACGGCTTCTTGAAAAGCAGCGAGTACCAAAGGCCGCCGAGAACGAAGATGACGACACCGCCCACCAGAACGGCCAGGTAATTCACATGAGGAAAGGACAAGGACATCAGCTCTCCTTTTCGAACTGTACGCGGATTTTCCGCCACGATACGCCGATGCGATCCGCAGGGCCAGCCCTATACTCCGCGGCATGCGCCGCACAATGTTCCTGCTGGTTCTCTCGCTCGTGATTTCACCGTTCGCATCCGCCGCCGGATGGAAGAAGGCGTACTTCGGCGCCACGAAGCCCGGCACCTGGGCGCGCTACCTTGATCACAGCTCCGATCCCGCGAACGTCGACATGACCGTGACGCAGACGCGGCTCGGTGACGACGAAGGCCGGCCGCAGATCGAGTTGAAGATGGACTCGAACGGAAAGTATCCGCTGGTCCTCAATCGCTACACGATGAAGAGCGGCTTCGATGTCGATCGCGATCTCCTCGACTACGGACCGTCGATCGTCGCGAGCGCCGGGGGCGACGCCGATAGCCAGACGGTGCTCGATGCCGCCACGGTCAAGCTCATCGCCGAGAACATGGCCGCATACGGTCCCGCGGTGGTCTTCAAAGGGAGCGAGGTCGTCGATGGCAAGAAGACGGACCGCTACAGCTACACGATCAAGCGTCCTGGCCCCTCGACCGAGGCCGGCGATTACTGGCTCAGCGACGCGGTGCCATTCGGCGTGGTGCGGAACTCGTTCACGATCACCGAGGGTGAGAAGACGACGAAGTTCGAGCGCAAGCTGATCGCGAGCGGAGCGGGTACGGCGCCGGTGTCGACCGCCGCGAAGCCGCCGGCCAAAACCGCGTTCACGCTGAAAGAGGCGTACGACGCGGGCCTGATTCGCATCGATGCCGAAGTCGATGGCGCCGTAAAAAACGGCGAGAAGGTACACCTTCACATCACCGCGAAGGAAGAGGCGCCATCGTCGATGACCGTGACCATTCCGAAAGGGAAAACGTCGCTACACGTCGACATGCCGATCGACGACTTCATCATCGACACTACTTCCGCGAAGTCGCTCACGCTCGCCTCGGACCAAGGCGTGGATATCGACGTCAAGCAGACGGGCGAGCAGCGTGTGCTGAAAGGCAAGTTCCAGATCACGACCTACGAAGGGCAGCCGCTCTGGTCGGGCAGTGCCACCGTCGGTCCGGTGAAATGACTCAACCCACTTTGTGAAGCGCGAAGGGAACGCTGGCGTCCGCGCGTAGCGGAAGGCGGAGACGCCGGAGGATCGGGCCATCCGGCGACTTCGCTCTCATTTCGTCGTCGTTGTCCATCATCAAAACTGCTGCAGCACGCGCAGATCGTTCTCGAACAGCGTCCGGATGTTCGGGATGTCGAACTTGATCATGGCGCAGCGGTCGAGGCCGAGGCCAAAGGCGAAGCCGCTCCACTCCTCCGGGTCGATGCCGACGTTGCGCAGGACTTGCGGGTGGATCATGCCGCAGCCGAGGATCTCCATCCAGCCGGTTTGCGAGCAGGTGCCGCAGCCGGCGCCTTTGCAGAAGACGCACGACATATCGACTTCCGCGGACGGTTCCGTGAACGGGAAAAAGCTCGGGCGCATGCGCATTTTCGAGTCGGCGCCGAAGAGGCGTTTGATGAAGTGCTCGAGCGTCGCGCGCAGATGTCCGATGTGGATTCCCTTGTCGACCAGGAAGCCCTCGGCCTGGTGGAACATCGGCGAGCGGCGCATGGTGATCTCGTCGCGGCGGTAGACGCGGCCGCAGGAAAGCACCTTCACCGGCGGCGTGTGATTTTCCATCGAACGAATCTGCACGTTCGAGGTGTGCGTGCGCAAGAGATAGGGCTCGACATCGAGAAAAAACGTGTCCTGCGTGTCGCGCGCGGGATGATCGGGCGTGAAGTTGAGCGCCTCGAAGTTGTACCAGTCTGTCTCGACCTCGGGGCCGGGATCGAGCGAGTAGCCCATCTCGCTGAAGATCGTCTCCATCTCGCGGCGGATGATCGTGACCGGATGGAGATGGCCGAGGTTGGGGAGGCGGGCAGGGAGCGTGACGTCGATGATGTCGCGCGACTCTTTGCGTTTCGCCTCCTCGGCGGACACGCGTTCCTGCTTTTCCTTCAGCTCCGATTCGAGGCGATCGCGTAGTTTGTTGAGCGCGTCGCCGGCATCCTTCTTCTGCTCCTTCGGGACTTCTTTGAGCCGCGAGAAAAGCGCCGGAATGAGGCCGCCCTTGCGGCCGAAATAGTGCACGCGCAGCTCGTCGAGTGCCGGGGCAGTGTTCGCGGCGGCGAGGGCCGCGTCGAATTCAGAGTTGATGCGTGTGATGTCGTCGAGCATGAGGGTCGGCGATTGTACTTACTTGCCCGTCAGCCCGCGCTCTTCGAGCAAGGGCTCGACTTTCGGATCACGTCCTCGGAAGGCGCGATACATCGCCGCAGGATCCTCGGTGCCGCCGCGCGAGAGGATCATCTTGCGGAACTTGTCGCCGTTCGCGCGCGTCATGCCGCCATTTTCCTTGAACCAGTAGTAGGCATCGTCGTCGAGCACTTCGCTCCACAAATACGCGTAGTAGCCGGCCGCGTAGCCGCCGCCCCAGATGTGCGAAAAGTACGTCGACTTGTAGCGCGGCGGGACTTGATCGAGAGCGACGTTGTAGCGTTTGAGCGATTCCGGCTCGAATGTCGCCGCATCGAGCAGCGGCGCGTCGGCGGGGATGCTGTGCCACGCCATGTCCAGCAATGCGGCCCCGAGATACTCCGTGGTCGCGAAGCCCTGATTGAACGTGCCCGACTTCTTCAGCTTCGCAATCAACTCCTTCGGCATCGGCGCGCCGCTCTTGTAGTCCTTCGCGTAATTCGCGAAGACGGACGGCTCCATCGCCCAGTGCTCATTGAACTGCGACGGGAACTCGACGAAATCGCGCGGCACCGCCGAACCGCCGAACGACGGGTACTTCACGTTCGAGAACATGCCGTGCAGCGCGTGGCCGAACTCGTGGAACATCGTGGTCACTTCGGTGAACGTCAGCAGCGCAGGCTGACCCGCGGCCGGCTTCGTGAAGTTCTCCGTGTTCGTCACTACCGGCTTCGTGCCGAGGAGTTTGCTCTGGCCGACGAAGCTGCTGGTCCAGGCGCCGCCGGCCTTGTTCGGACGAGCGAACGCGTCGAAGTAGAAGAGCGCCAGCGGCTTGCCGTCGGAATCGATGACGTCGAAGACGCGCACGTCCGGCTGATAGACGGGGATGTCGTGGCGCTCCTTGAACGTGATGCCGTACAGCTTCGTGGCCGCGTAGAAAACGCCGTTCTGCAGGACGTTGTTGATCTCGAAGTACGGCCGGACCTGCCCCTCGTCGAGATCGAATTCGTTCTTGCGCACCTGCTCCGCGTAGAACTGCCAGTCGTACGGCTGCAGCGTGAAGCCGCCTTTCTGCTCGTCGATCAGTTTCTGCATCATGGCGGCCTCGGCGCGCGCTTTCGACGTCGCGGCGGGAACCATGTCGGTCATCAGCTTGATCGCATTCGCGGGCGTCTTCGACATCTCGTCCGCGAGGTTGTAGTCGGCGTAGGTCGGGAAGCCGAGGAGTTTGGCGCGCTGGGCGCGGAGCTGCGCGAGGCGGGTGATGATGGCCTTCGTGTCGTTATCGCCGCCGTGATTGCCGCGCGCGATCGACGCTTCGTAGAGTCGCTTGCGGAGGTCGCGATTTTTCAGATAGGTCTGTGGCGGCTGCTGCGTGGTGTTCTGCAGCGTGAGCAGCCATTTGCCTTCCATGCCGCGGCCCTTGGCGCGTTCGGCTGCCGCGGCGATGTCGGATTCCGGCAGGCCGTCGAGCAGCGACTTGTCGTCGATGACGATAGCGGAGGCGTTCGTGTCGGCGAGGACGCGATCGCGGAATTGCGTGGTGAGCTTCGACTGCTCCTGATTCAGCGCGCGCAGCGCGGTCTTGTCGGCCTCGTTCAACTGCGCGCCGGAGCGGACGAAGTTCTTGTAGTAGCGCTCGACCAAAAACTTCTGCTCCGCGTCGAGGCCGGATTTATTGCGGCTGTCATAGATCGACTTGATGCGCGCGAAGAGCTTCGGATCGAGGTTGATGGCGTCGCGATGCGCGGCCGCTTTCGGCGCGACCGCGGCCTGAATCTTCTGCAGCGTCGGATTGGTATTCGACTGCGTCATCCCGCCGAACACGCGTTGCACACGCCGCAACAAGTCGCCCGTTTTCTCCATCGCCTCGATGGTGTTCGCGAACGTCGGCGCGTCGGGATTGTTGGCGATGGCCTGCACCTCGGCCAGTTCGCGCGTCATCCCTTCCTCGATGGCGGGCTGGTAATCGCTGTCCTTGATGCGATCGAACGGCGGCGCCTCGAAGGGGAGAGTGCTCTTCTCGAAGAAGGGGTTCGTGGCCGGCGGATCGTCGGCGGAGGCGGCTGGCGGGAAGAGCAGGGCGACGGCGATGGCAGCGCAGTGCAATTTCATGGCGGACGTTATAGCGGAAGTTGTGGGCCGAAATCGTGACGGTTTTATCATCGTGAGAGGTTGTGAAGAAATCCCGCAGCGTCGAACGGTTGCGCGCGGCGGCGCGCTGAACAATCCAGCCCCGCGCTCAGCGCGGGGAAACCGATTGCGAACGAAGGCCGTGGGCGCGGAGGCGCCCACTACAAAATGCTCGCGCGACGCTCGTGGCGGCCGCCTCCGCGGCCGCCGATTCGTG
>DASYJF010000129.1:0-25490 GCA_035996815.1 Thermoanaerobaculia bacterium
CGCACGACTTTGCGGCGCTTGTAGACCTTGACCAGATGGTCCGCCGCCAGCCGCAGCGGCGCGTCCGACGGACGATCGCGGTCGGCAGCCGTGAAGGAAACGGTGCGTCGGTCAGACATTCAGGGTGCGGATGTTAACTGATGCGCGGTTTGGCTTCGGCGAAAAGAGAATGGTTTCACGCGGAGATCGCGGAGAGGCGGAGAACAGCAGATTCTTCTCGCCTCATACTCCGCCTCTCCGCGCACTCCGCGTGATCACGGCTTCGGCTTGTATGTGCCCTGCATCGTCGACTTGCTGACGACGTCGACCTTGTTTCGCGCCAGATCGAACGAGAACATCTCGCCGGTGCGGTTTCCGCTTTCCGCCGTGATGGTCGCGGGCGCGCCGGTCAGGTAGATCATCCGGCGTCCGACGTTGTACGTGGCGCGGTCACCGGTACCGCGTCGGGCATTCGCCTGATCGACGAGCACGACTTTGTCCTGCGCGTCGATGTGGTCGATCTTCTTGTTGGCGTCGAAGAAGAATGAAGCGTGTTCCGAGGAGAGATGGCGCTGCTCCCCGTCGTCGATCTGGACGTTGCCATTGAGGTCGATGCGCCGGTCGGCCTTATGCGCGATGAGCACGTCGCTCTTCGACTGCATCGGCACCTTGCGCTGCTCGGCCGTCGCGTTCGTGCTGGTGTTGTAGAGCAGCGTGCGCACGTTGCCGCGCGCGGTGACCTGTTCGCCCGCCCCCTGCACCTGCAGCTCCTGCGAGAAAACGGTGTTGGTTTCCTGCCACGCGCGCACGTTGCCGCTGAAGACGGCGATCTTGCTGGCCTGGCGCATGGTCACGGTGTCGGAGTTGACGAAGACCGGCTTGTTGGTCGGAAAGACGCTCGTCGAGTCGGCGCTGACCGCGGTGGCCGCGCCGCTGGCCTGCTTCGAAACGAGCTGCGCGATCACTTCGCCGGTCGCGCGCGCGGTGCCGGCGCGCGGCGAGAACTCGATCACCTTCGCCTTCAGCGTCTGCCCGTCCGCGACGACGGCGGGAAAGAAGCCGGGATCGCCGGTGAGCACGACCGAATCGTTGTTGATGTCGTAATTCGCGCGCACTGAACGCGCATCGTTCTTGGGATCCTTGTAGTGAACGTCGCCATCGAGATTCGCGCTGGTGGCTTTGTGAGTGGCTGGATCGAAGTAGACGATCAGATGCCCCGAATTCATCTCGCGTTTGATCGGAGCGGTCTCTTTCATCACCACGTTTTCGTCAGCCTTCATATCCGTGACTTGCTTGTTGGCGATGCCGACGCGGAAGATGTGCGCGACCAGATCGCGATTCGGCGGGCCTTCGATGACGGCATGGGCCGGCGCGGTATCGCCGATGAAGTTGAGCGCACTGATCTGCTGATTCGCACCGATCTCGCTCCAGAATCGGTCCGCGGTGATGGTCTTGCGTCCCGCGGTTTCGGCCGGTTTGCCCGAGGCCAGATCGCCGCTCATGACGACGGTCACATGTCCCTGCCCTTCCAGCGACAGAAGCGATTTGCGGTCGGCGCCGAAGCGGCCGAGGATGTGATCGACGTTGAAGCGGTCCGCGTCGCGCGTGGCCACCACGTCCTTCGTGAACTCGGCATAGTTCTCCTTGCGGCGGAAGAACCCCTCCTGCCCCTTGATGTTCAACGGCGACTCGGCAGCCGTCTCCGGCGCCATCGTCGCGTCGACTTTGTCGTAGAGCCGGAGCATCTCGCCGGGAACGTCCATGTCCAGCGCGCCGCCGCTTCCGGTCCAGCGGTCGACTTTGAAATTGACAGCGACGTGATTGGTGAGGTGATTGCCGTCGTAGTGGATCTGTGCGGTGGTGATCTCCACGCCGTCGCTCGAGGTCACGCGCACGCCGCCTTTCGCGTCGGCCTCTTTCGTGTTGCTGTTGAACTGCGCCAGCGGACAGACCATCTCGTACGTCAATCCGGTCGGCCGGTAGATCGTCATCTGCACGTTCTCGAGCGTGTTCCATCCCGATTGAAATGCGACGACGCGCTCGGCGCGGATCTTCGACGCGATCCGGCCGTTGACGGTCTGGGTGTCCTCGAACGTCACCGAGAGAATGGCCGGCTTGTCGTTCGGCCGCATGGTCGACGTTACGGGAACGCTTCCGGACTTGTCCTTGTGCGGTTTCCCGCGCCGCCAGTTGACGGCGATCACGGCGATGAAGACGATGAAAAGGAGGGGAAGCGCTACGCGAAGGATGCGGATCGTGCGCTGCACGGGGCGGGTAACTTGTTGTGGCTGAGTGGTATTCCGAAAAATCTCATCCGCAGATTACGCGGATATTCGCAGATTGAGCTCGACATTCGCGGACGGACGCGCATCGACGATCGTCAGCTTCGCCCCCGATGCCGCGTAGCCGTCCGGTTCGATATGAAACAGCACGTCGATGGTCGCTCCGTTCTTCACCTCGGCGGCCAGCCCGCGAACCGAAGGCCATAGCACCGCCGCTGCGCGTCCCATTCCGTCGTCGAGGGTCAACTCGCAGCAGTCGGGCGCGAACTCGCGCGATGCGATCACATCCGCGTTGCGCGTCAGGAAAAGCGGCTGAAGATTTCCTGCGCCGAACGGCTGCATCATCTCGTGCGCCTTCACGAACTCCTGATCAACCTCGGCAAACGTGACTTCGGCGTCGACCTGCGCCTCGCGCCGGAACAGGTCCTCATCGAACGCCGCGAATCGCTCCTCCAGCCGTCGACGCAACTCGTCGACATTCGCCGCGGGCAAGGCAAAGCCGCACGCGAATTCGTGTCCGCCAAAATGGGTGAAGAGATCCGCGACGGCGTCGAGCTGCTCGTGAAGATTGATCGTCGGAATGCTCCTGCCGGATCCGACAGCCAACTCGCCTTCGATCCCGATCGCGAGCGCCGGACGGTGATACCGCTGCGCGATGCGTCCGGCGGTCAGACCGAGCACGCCTTTGTGCCAGTTGGTGCCGGCGAGGACGAAAACGCGATTTGTTGACGCGACGCCGACCATCGCCTCGGCCTCCTCGCGCACTCCCCGCTCCACCTCCTGCCGTTCCGCGTTGAGGCGATCGAGCTCCGCGCAAAGCGTCCACGCCGATTCCTCGGACGTCGCGGCGAAAAGATCGATGGCCGTCTCCGCCGAGGAGAGGCGGCCGGCAGCGTTGATGCGCGGTCCGATTTTGAAGCCGACATCTACAGCTCGTAGAGGCCGGCCCAGCATCCCCAAACGTCGGATGAGCGCCCGCAAGCCCGGATTTCGAGGATCGGCCAGACCGGCCAGCCCGAGCCATGCGATGGTGCGGTTCTCGCCGACGAGCGGCGCGACATCGGCGACCGTTCCGATCGCCGCGATCTTCAGCAGCGACGCAATGGCCATCTTCTTCCCGCTCCGCCGCAGCAGTTCGCAGCACAGCTTGAAGGCGACGCCGACACCGGCCAGTTCTTTGAACGGATACTCGCACCCCGGCTGTTTCGGATTCAGAACCGCCGCGGCCTCGGGGAGCAGCTCCGGCGGCAGATGGTGATCGGTGACGATGACGTCGATCCCCCGCTCGATGGCCTGCCGCACCGGCTCGACGCTGGTGATCCCGCAATCGACTGTGATGATGAGCTTTACGTCGCGATCGACCAGCACGCGATCGATGACCGAGGTCTTCAAACCATAGCCGTCGACGAGCCTGTGCGGCACGACGTGAGCCGCATCGGCACCGATCGCGCGCAGCACCGTCTGCAGCAGCACGATCGACGTCACGCCATCGACGTCGTAGTCGCCGTAAATGAGAATCGTCTCGCGGTCGCGCACCGCCCGCTCGATCCGCTCGCACGCCTCGCCGATCCCGTGGATTGTGGCCGGATCATGCAGATCTTCAATGCACGGCGCCGCATACCTTCTGAACTCCTCCTCGGTCGTAATCCCCCGCCGCGCGATGATCGCGCGCAGCTTGTCGTTCGAAATGGGAAGGAGCGGAAGATCGCGTGGCGGTTCCGCGATGTGCCAGGAGTCGTGGAGCATTCGAGGAAAGTGTACGTGAGGGAGGAAGCCTCTACGAATCGTAGAAAACGATTCACTTCAGGCTTGCGAGTCTGCGATCAATTTGCTGACGCGGTCGAGAAGTTCACGCGCGGCGTCGATGAGTCCCGCCATCAGCTTCTGATCAACGTCGCCGAGTCCCTCGTATTCGGTGGCGTTGCGCTCCCGATGACAACGATCGAGCAACCGCCACGTGGACGCGGCGATGCCGAGGGTGTGCGGGAGCGCTTGGAAGACGATGTATCGCTTTTCAGATCGGTAGCCATGAAATCGGAGCGCCGCGAGTGCCAGAGCATGGGCGGCGTTGTATGCGAGATCGAATCGGCTTTCGGGCGAGTTCGACGTCTTCTGCGCATCCGCGAGGCGAGCCGAGGCCGAGCGGATCAACCCATTGATTTCATCGGGCACGGGTGGCTCGCGCTTCAGGATGCCTGTGGCTGCGAGCGTTTCGAGCGGTTCATTCGATTGCATCGTCAGTCCCGATGATGACGAGCCGTCGCTGCGCTGTAATGCGCGCGACGAAAGAGTCCTTCCGCGCCTGCTTCCGCTTCCACTCGGCGGGCGTGAAAACAGTGGGATTGATTGTTCGTCCGAGGGTTCGCTCCGCGCTCTCGAGCGCGGCGTAGATGTCCGCGTAGGCGAGCGCGTCGGTGACGACGAGGAGATCGAGATCGCTGGCGCCGTGCTCATTTCCTTTGGCGACGGATCCAAACACGAACGCGAGATGAATACGGTCCGCAACGCGCACCAATGCAGCGCGCAACGGCTCGACGACGCCGACGGTCTTGACGATCAAGCCGTGCAGCTCCGCATAGACCGAGGAGGCCTTCTGCGCGTTGTAGTACTTCTGATTGCCGTCGCGGGTAACGGCGACGAGACCAGCCTCGACCAGCCGCTGGAGTTGACGGTGAACGGCGCCGGTGCCGCTTCCGGCCAGCCGGATCAGCTCCGCGCTCTGGAATCGCCGATCCGGCTGTCCGAAGAGAATGCCGAGAACGCGCTGCTGAACGGGCGTGAAGAGCGCCGACGCGATCGCGCTTACGGGAACCTTTTGAATTTGCTTTCCCATTTCGGGAACGATCATACCCAATTTGGGAATGCGATCAACCGAATGAACGTCTACGTCGCGGCCGGCGCAGTCGCCACGCGGCTGATGTCCGCGATCCGGGCATCGGCGTCGGCCTCTCCGATCTCGATCAGACGTTGCAGGTATTCGGGGACGAACATGAAGAGGCTCATGAAATCGGCGTTTGAGGTCTCGCGCGTGCCGAGGCTGCGGGTCAGGAAACGGAACGGGCGCGGGAGCTGCGGCTCGTATTCGGCGGCGAGCTTCCCGATGTCCTGCGACGGACGAATGACCGCAAAATCGATGGGCCGGTAACCGCGGCGAAGCTCGGGGGGCAGGTCGAGCAGAAACTCGTTGGAGCGCTGCAGGCGCACCGTGTCCTCGTCCATGACGTCGAGAAAGATCGCGTCCATCAGTTGTCCCAGGATCTGCGCCGGCGGCGGGTATCCCGCGGTCTCGGGCTCGTTCGCCTCGGAATCCGATTTCGCGTAGTGCGTGGAGATCGCCAGCATGCGCGTCGCTCCGAGGTGCAGAGCTGGAGAAAGCGGAGCGGATAGGCGGATGCCGCCGTCGCCGAACCAATGCTTCCCGATCCTCACGGCGGGAAAAACGAGCGGCAGCGATGCCGACGCCATGATGTGATCGATCGTGAGCGGTTCGCGCACGCCGCGCCGCAGCGGCCGCTTCCATGTCTCGATTTCGCATCCGTCTACCCAGGTCACGGTCTGGCCGGTGTTGTAGTCGAGAGCTGTCATCGCCACCGCCCGCGGATTACAGCGGGCGACGTTGTCGGCAATCCCGGCGATCTCCCCTCGCTCGTTCGATGCAAAGAGCCGCTGCAGAAGCTCGCGAAGTGGCGTCGTATCGACCAGCCCGCGGACGCGCGGCGCCACAGTCGTTCCACCGGAAATGAGTTTTCCGCCCCACCCAAAGACGTTTCGCGCCAGCGATCGGGAGTCGATGCGGATCACATCCTTCAACTCCAGCGTGCGCCAGACCTCGCACAATTCTTCGACCACATCGGCCAGCGGCGCGTTGCGCGATGCGACAAAGGCCGCGTTGATGGCTCCGGCGGAGACCCCGGTGATGACGTCGAAGCTGTCCTCCGGAAGGTGCCGCGCCAGACAGCGCAGCACACCCACCTGATATGCCGCACGCGCGCCTCCGCCGGTGAGAACGAGTGCGAATGAATCAGCGATCGCCGCCATGGAGGAACAGAATACTTGCACTGATGTTGCCGCGTCGCGGTTCGCGATCTGCTACCGTCCGCACGATCCCAATGAGCTTGCCGATTCGCCTATTCGCCGTTCTCCTCGTCGTCGCGATGTCGGTGTCCGTGGCGGCGCCGCAGCAACCGCTGGTCGAATCGATCGAGGTTCGTGTCGCTAACATCGACGTCGTCGTGCGCGACAAGAGTGGGAATCCCGTCACCGGTCTCACCAAGGACGATTTCGAGCTCTACGAGGACGGCACCAAGCAGCCCATCACGAATCTCTACGAAGTTCGCCGCAACGCCGACGTAGTAGCCACGCAACCATCGCGATCCGATGAGACCCCCTCGGCGGGAACGCCCGCCGCGCCCGTCGAACAGCGGCCCCGCAAACTGATTCTCTTCGTCGACAGCTTCTCTCTCCAGCCCTCTCGCAGGGCTCCCATCCTCGCCGCCGTCGAAAAGTTCATTGACCGCCAAATGAAGCCTGAAGATCAGGCGATGCTTGTCTCCTGGCGGCTCAGCGTGAACGTCATCACGCCATTTACATCGGACAAGGCGGTCGTAAGGAGCGGAATCGATACGCTCGCCCGCGCGGCCCGAGGGCCGGATGAAGTCGCGAAGTTGAAGAGCGATATTCAGGAGCTCATCAGGATTGCATCAAGCGGCTCGCTCATGATGTCGATGGATGAGGCCCATGCGAAATCACTCCAGTTGGTCGATGCCTACGCGGCAGACCTGATCCTGCGCGAAGAGAATCTGCTCAACGATCTCGGCCGGATGTCGTCCACTCTGGCAGGCGTCGAAGGGAAGAAGGTGCTCGTCTTCGCGGGCGAGAATCTGCCGGAGCATCCCGGCGCCGACCTCTATCGGTACGTCAACGCTCAGTTCGCATCGTACTTGAGCCGTAACAGCAACCCGCTCGACATGCAGGTGCTGACCGGAGTGACCGGAAATCGCATGCAACAGACCATCGCGAACGTTGCAAACCAGGCAGGGGCGTACGGCGTCACGATCTACACCATCGATGCGGCCGATATGAACTCCGATTTTTCGGCCGCGAACGGCGAGGCGCCCGACCTTTCGGAGAGCTTCAGCCGAAACGCGAACACCGCGGCGGCACTCCAGACGATCGCGAGCATCACCGGCGGCGTCGCTATTGCGAATACAACGAACTTCGATCTTGCCTTCGACACGATCGCCCGCGACCTCGACTCGTACTACTCGCTCGGATACAAGCCACGCGAGAGCGGACGAAACAGTCGCAGGATCGTGGTGAAGACGAAGAACCGGACGTACACGGTCCGGACTCCGGAGACCTTCATTCTCAGATCGAGCGAGGATCAGATGAACGACCGCACGATCGCAAACCTCTACGCGGACGTCCCGAGCGCATGGCCGGTCGCGATTCGAACCGGCTCCCCGAAGAAGGATGGCCGTGGCATCTACGAGATCCCAGTTCAGGTCGCCATGGCTTCGACGCTTACGCTTCTTCCGGAGGGCAAGGATCTCGTCGGCGGGTTCGTACTCTACTTCACCGTTGGCAGCGTCGCGGGCGGTCCGTCGGAGGTCATGCGCCGGCCGGTGCCTCTCAGGATTCCCGCCACAGCGGAAGCGGGCGTCCGCGCCAAACCGATGACGTTCAGGACGACGATTCGCGTGAAAGAGGGAGAGAGCACGCTCTCCGTCGGTGTCATCGATCAGACCAGCGCGACGACAGGCTTCGCTCGCTTGAAACTCGTCGCACGGTGATGCTTACGGATTGCGAGCGATCCTGAATCCGTAGTCCGCATATCGAAACTCCGGCGGGATGCTCGATCGTGCCGCGCACCGGCTGAACTTGAACTGATGGCGCCACGAGCCGCCTCTCGATGCGCGGCGTGATCCGCTCTCCGGACCTCGGGGATTTCTCTCCGGCGAGACTCCGTAGTAGTCCGGCGCATACCAGTCGCTGCACCACTCGTGAACGTTCTCGCAGATGTCGTAAAGCCCATACGCATTCGGCGCGCGGCGTCCGACCACACGCGGAGCGTCGGCATCTTCGTGCAACGGACAATCGTCGCCCCACGGGTAGTGCATCCCTTCCGCTCCTCCCCGTGCCGCGCACTCCCACTCCGCCTCCGTTGGAAGACAAACGTGCCGGCCGGATACGCTGCTCAACCACTCGCAGTAGGCGACGGCCTCGAACCACGACACACCCACCACCGGCTGCTCGGGATCGTCGAATGGAGCCGGCGGCGGCGCATGACCCGCAGCGTTCGCGAAGGCCGCATATTCGGCGTTCGTCACCTGGCAGGCACCCATCTCAAACGCGTCGATCCACACGCGATGGACCGGGCGCTCGTCCGGCCGGCCATCGTCCGATCCCATGAGAAACGATTGCGCCGGAATGAGAACGAACGTCACCGCGCCGCGCACCCCGCTCCGGTGCAATCAAGCGCGACGAAGACCTCGGAGGCGATGGTCCACGATGGCAGGCCGGCGCTGGTGATCGTCTTTCGCCAGACCGCGAGATAGTCGCCGCGCCAATCAGCGAGTCCGGCCGGCGTCGTGGCGTGACCCGTCCAACTGCCGCGCTCCGAGGCGGCGGGATCGCTGCGGCTGATATCGATTGTCGCCGGCGTGCGTACGAAAACGAGATCCGGCTGCGAGCTCCAACGCGATTCAATTTCTTTCTGCATCGCCGCGCGTCCTTGAATCACCTTTCCGCTTGCGGCGACGACGGTGGCGTCGTCTTTCAGCACCTGCGCGAACGCGGCCGCATTGTGAGATGCCAGCGCTGCATTCGACGCGGCGCGTGAATCGCGGATGATCGTTTCGTCGCGTGGCGTCGACACCAGCGCGATCCGATCGCCGCGCGCACTGATTGCGATGCGCGTCAGCCCCTGCAACTCGGGATCGTCGAACGTCACCGCCGTTCGCCAATCGTCGGGCTTCGCCGGATTCCACTCGTAGATCGTGTGCCCTGACGCCATCAGCAACGTACCGCGCGAAGTCCAGACGTGGCTCCCCGAGGTCTCGAACGAAATCGCGGCCAGCGTCGTGGTCTGGCGGTCGTCGAGATTGAGCTGGCGGAGGAAGAGTTTGCGCGGTGGCGCGGCTACTCCGTCCGGAGCGGGAAACGGCTCGACGGCGACGAACGTCACCGCGCGCTTCCCCGGAATCCGGAACGGCGCGGTAATCGACCCAAGCGCCATCGTGTCGAGCGCCTTCGTCTTCGGGTCGTACATCACGATGCGCCGCTGCTTGTCGTTCATGTACAGAACCCAGGTCTGTTCATCGAAGCGTGCGAAGTAGCCGGCGTCCTTCGTCTCGGTGAGCTGCGTCTCTTTCCCTGAGGCATCGTGCAGGACGACGTGGCCATCGCGCAGCAGCATCAGCGATCCATCAGCCGCCGGGGTGGGACTGAATCCGAGCGCGCCCGCCACCGGCGTCGATGTCCCCTTCGCGAAATCGTGAATCACCGCCTGCACCGCATGTCCGGTCTCGTCGAGCACCGCGATCTGCGAGGTGAACACGAGCTTCCCATCCGGAAAAAACGCCGGCTGATTGTCGTAGCCGGGATGCTTCGAGATGTTCATCAGATTCGAGACCGCGAACCGCCCGCCCGACATATCCAGCGAACCTACCCAAACCTCGGAATCATTGATTTGCGCGTGGAGAGCCGCCGCGGACGCAAGAAGGACAAAGAAAACGATTCGACGCATGCCGAGATCGTATCCCGAGGGCGCACTTCGTTGGCCTTGCGATTGGCCGACGCATAACCTTGCAATCAGCCGAACCATAACCTTGCGATTAGCCGAACCTCATCCGTTCCTCTGGAGCTAGAGTGGCAATCGTCATGTCAACGCAAGGTCCGCTATTCACACCCCGCGCGATCGGATTCGCGCGAACTCCGTTCAAGGAAACGATGCAGGTTCCGAAAGGTCCCGGAACAAAACATGAGGCGAATGGCGTGCTCGAAATCCTCCCCGAATTCGAAGCCGGTCTCACGCATATCGAAGGCTTCTCGCACCTCTTCGTCCTCTGGGTCTTCGATCGTTCGGAAGGATTCGAGCTCCTCGGCGCGCCGCCCGGCGAAGAAGTCGCGCATGGCGTCTTTGCGACGCGGTCTCCGTTCCGTCCGAATCCGATCGCGCTTACCGTCGTCGAACTTCTACGCCGCGACCGCGCCTCGTTGCACGTCCACGGCGTCGACATGCTCGACGGCACCCCGATTCTCGACATCAAACCGTACACGTCGAGCATCCCCGCGGAATCGCTGCGGCGCGGCTGGTTGGAAGAGGCGGAGAAGCGGCGCGCGAAGAGCCAGTGAAGGTCGCTGACTTCGTCGCGCGCGGAGGCGCGCATCACAAACTTAGCCCCGCGCTCTGCGCGGGGTTGGCGGCGTCGCGCGAAATTTGCGGCCGCGGGGGCGGCCGCTACAGGATCGCGAAATCGTTATACCGTCGATTCGCGCCACAGTTTTGTGGCGGCCGCCTGCGCGGCCGCGAACGTGACCACGCGGCTGTCCCCGCGCAGAGCGCGGGGCTAGATTGTTGCGCGCGCCTTCGCGTGCGACGGTGAAGCCACCTACTCCGTCTTCACCGGCAGCCGTTTCTTGTCGATCTTCACCATCACCGTGTATTCGGGATCGACCATCTCCACGATTGGCGTTTTCGCGTTTTGCGAGACGAATTCGTATGCGTCCATCTCGGAGAGGCCGGTCGTGTCGATGATCCAGTGGACCATCTCCTTGAACGCGATGCGGGCGGCGTCTTCGAGCGGACGGCCGGCGCCGACGGTCATCATCGACTCCTTGTTTTCGATGCGCGGCCAGCGCGTGACGCGTCCCTTGATCAGATCGACAGTGACGTCGACGTTCATCGCGCCCTCGATCGCGGTGCCGATGATCTCGCCGTCGCCCATCGCGTAGTGGCCGTCGCCGAAGGAGAGCAGCGCGCCGGGAACGTTCACGCCGAGGTAGATCGTGTTGCCCGCGCGGACCTCGGGGCAGTCCATGTTGCCGCCGAAGAAATCGGGCACGATCGTCGAGCGAACCTCCTGGCCGGGCGAAACGCCCAGACAGCCGAGGAACGGCGCGAGCGGGACGTCCCACGACAACTTGCCGTCGAGCGATTTCGTACGCGCGATTCCTTTCGCGCGATCGACGTCGTAGAACCAGACCTTCTCCGGAAGATCGGCGCCGAGGATGGCGGTGCGGTCGGTGCCGTTGAGCGCTCCAAAGCCCGGAAAGAACGACGAGATGCCGTGATCGCGTGCAGGTTCCAGTTTGTTGATGTGGATTGCGATCGTGTCACCGGCCTCCGCGCCGTCGATGAAAAACGGACCTGTCTGCGGATTGTCGTGTCCGGGCGGAATCATCTTCGTCGGCAATTGATCGGGCTTTGTCACCGCGCCGTCGTAACAATCCTCGGTCCATGTGACGATGCGCGTGCCCGGCTTGATGTGATGCGTCGGCGCGACGCCGCCGAAGGTGTACTTCAGCTCATCGTGCTTCGGGACGTAGTTGAGAACCGGCTGATCGGCAGCGAAGAACCCGGCGATGACGATGGCGAGAATACTCATGGTGCCGCGACCGTACGCGAACGGCGGCGGTTTGTCATCAGGCGCGCCGGAACGCTGCCGTCTCGGCATCGTAGCGCCGACGGCCAGCGCTACGATGACGAATCGCCGTGCCGCCTAGTACTTCTCGAACACTCCCATCTTGCGGAACTTCTTGTACCGCTCTTCCGGAAGTGCGGCGGGCTTGAGCTTCATCAGCTCCTTCAGCGATTTCTCCAGATAGGGCGCGAGGAGCTCGGCCGCTTTCGCGGGATCCGCGTGCGCGCCGCCGTTTGGCTCTGGGACGATTTCGTCGATGATCGCGAGGCGCTTCAGGTCGGACGCCGTGATGCGCATCGCCGCCGCCGCTTCCGCCGCGGCCGACGGGTTTTTCCAGAGGATGGCCGCGCACCCCTCGGGGGAAATCACCGAGTAGACCGCGTGCTCCAGCATGAAGACGCGGTCGCCGACGCCGAGCGCCAGCGCTCCGCCGCTGCCGCCTTCGCCGATCACGATCACGATCACCGGCACACTCAGCATCGCCATTTCGCGCAAATTGACGGCGATCGCCTCGGCCTGTCCGCGCTCTTCCGCGCCGAGTCCGGGGTAGGCGCCTTGCGTGTCGATGAAGGTGAAGATGGGAAGGTTGAACTTCTCGGCCAGCTTCATCACGCGGAGCGCTTTACGGAATCCCTCAGGGCGCGGCTGGCCGAAGTTGCGGTAAATCTTCTCTTTGGTGTTGCGCCCCTTCTGATGGCCGATGATCGCGCAGGGCGTGCCGCGGAAGCGCGCGAAGCCGGCCACGATGGCAGGATCGTCCGAGAATTTTCGGTCGCCGTGGATCTCCGTCCACTCGTCGAAAAGATAGCCGATGAAGTCGAGCGTGTACGGCCGCTGCGGATGCCGGGCGACGAGCGTCTTCTGCCACGGCGTAAGGTTGGCGAAGATTTCGTCGGCGAGTTTGGTAAGCTCTGCCTCAAGCGCCGCGAGCTGAGCGGGATCTCCTTCCGCCGCGGTGGTTTCCTCGATTCGACGCCGGAGCTGCAGAATCGGCTCCTCGAACTGCGTCGGGTCAGGATTCATAGGTGCGTGACCCTAACAGATGACCAGCATGCCCGCAACTGACGCAGAGCAGACCGCGCCGACGCCGCCGTCGCTCGAAACATGGGCTCGCAATGAGCCGATGCGGCACGTTCCATCGGCAGAGTGGATGGCCTGGAAACTCGACCAGGACCTGCGACGCCGCATCGAAATTCTTTTCACGGCGTTCTCGCATCTCCCCTCGGATGATCCGCGCAGACCGGCGGTCGAGAATGAGTTTCGCGCGCTCTGTCGAGCCATCGATCGCCTCTCCGACGCTGCCCGCCACAACCGCGTCAATCACCCTCCACACGATCTCGGAGACCGCATGGTGTGGGGCCTGAATCAGGCCGTGGCCAGCCTCAACTCGCTCGACCCGCATCTCATGGGCCGCCGCTTCCCGTTCCATACAGGCGAGCGTTCGAAGGGCGAACCGATCTACGGCGCGCTGCTCGTCGTGATCCAGCACGTCGAACGCGTGCTGACGCTGGTGCGGACGATCGACCGCAACGTCGACGAGCACCTGCTCGATGGCCTGGTCAAGCTCGAGACCCCGCTCCGTCCGCAGCCGATCGCATGACGATGCTCGACGCCGTCCGCCCGCTCTTCGCGCACATGGAATGGGCCGACGCGGTGATCTGGCGCGCCGTCAACGATTGCGCCGCGGCCTCGGACGACAAGCTGTTGCACGACCGGCTCTACCACATCCACGCAACACAGACCGCGTTCCTCCAGTCCTGGCGCGGCAACGAGGTCGTGTTCACCGGCGCAGAAGATTTTCCCGGACTCGATGCCGTCCGCGACCTCGGACGCGCGTTCCACACCGTCGCGCCTCGGTTCGTCGCATCGATGACACCCGATGCTGTCGAACGCGAAATGATCCTGCCGTGGTCGACCTACTTCGCCAAACGCGCCGGCTTCGCCGCCCACCCTTCCACCCTCGGCGAAACGCTGCTGCAACTCCCCGCCCACTCGACCTATCACCGCGGACAAGTCAACACGCGAATCCGCGAGCTCGGCGGAACGCCGCCGCTGGTCGATTTCATCGCCTGGGTCTGGGCGGGGAAACCGGCGGCTTCGTGGTGATGTGGCACAGACACTCTTGTCTGTGCGCCTTTGATTCATGCATTTCACCGCCCGCAGCGTCATCCGAACGACTCCCGAACAACTCTTCGCCTTTCACGAGCTGCCGGACGCGTTCCTTCGTCTGAGGCCGCCCGGCGAAACGATCCGCGTCATTCAAACTGCGCCTAACCTCGAGGTTGGAAGTCGGGCCATCGTCAAAATTCGCATCGCATTTCTGTGGGTGACGTTCGAGTCGCTCCACACCGCGTACGATCCGCCGCATTCGTTCGAAGATCAGCAGGTGCGCGGCCCGTTCCGGAGCTGGCGTCATCGTCATATCGTCGAACCGCATCCTGACGGCGCGATGCTCATCGACGACATCGACTACACACCGCCCTTCGGCCTCCTCGGACGCGCTGTCGATGGCATCGTGATCAAGCCGCGCCTGCGCAAGATGTTCGCGTTCCGCCATCGCGTGACGCGCGAATGGCTAGAATCGCCGCATGCCTGACCTGACCAGACGTCCCGCGGCGGACGTGACGCCGCCGCGGCGCGCGCGCCAAGGCAACGCCTGGACAGGCCTCTTCGGTATTCCGTTCATCGTCGTCGGCATCGCCATGCCCTTCGCCATGCTGCCGAAGATGATGGACGACACGCGCGGAGATGTCCGCGTTGCCATCGCTCTCCTACTCGGCATGGCCGCGCTGTTCGTCGGAATGGGACTGTCCTTCGGGCTGTCGGGCGTGGCCATGGCTCGAGCGCGCCGCCGCCGCGACGCGCTGGCAAACGCTCATCCCGGTGAACCGTGGTATCGCGATTTCGAATGGGTGGCCGAAGGAGAGAAGGAGCGTCCGCGAGTGGATCTGGTTGGACGAATTGTGGGCATCGTCGTTATCTGCCTGCTCGCGGCGCTGGTGAGCTTCTGGGGGTTCACGGTGTCGGAGACGGTCCTGAGCAAGGTCATCGCCGCGGCCGTCGATCTCTTCGCGCTCTGGGCGGTCATTACGATCGCCACAAGCGGCGTGCGAAAACTCCGGCACGGCGGCGTCTACATCCGCTACGCCCGATTCCCCTTCTTCCTCGGCGATTCCGTCGACGTGCGCGTCGAAACGCACAATCCGCTGCCGCCCGGATTGCCGGTCAAGGCCACGCTCCGCTTCATCCTCGAACGCTCCGTAGGCGGTACCCACAATCAGCCCGAATACTTCGACACGTACAGCGACGAGAAGCCGGCCTTCACCGATCCCGGCGGAATCGCGGTCCGCTTTCCGCTGCCCGACGGCGACTACGAAACCGCGCTCTCCGAAACCAATCGCCGCTTCTGGCAACTGCGCCTGAAAGCGGAACTGGAAGGCGATCACTTCGACGAGAGCTTCGTCATCCCCGTCTATACTCGCCGCTCATGAACCTCGACAGCGTCATTGCCGCAATGTACGAGAACGTCTCCTTCGAGCCGGGCACACGCCCCGACTGGAAACGCGAGTCCGAAATCTTCGCGCCGAACGCGCGCTTCGTCCGCGTGAACGACGACGGCGTCTTCGAATTCACCATCGAGACCTTCCGCCAGAACTTCGAATCGATGATTGACTCCGGCGTCCTCCCCAGTTTCTGGGAAGGCGAAATCTGGCGCGAGACCCACCAATTCGCCAACATCGCCCACGTCCTCAGCGCCTACGAAACCCGTTGGACCCGCGCCGGCGACGTGATCAACCGCGGCGTCAACAGCATCCAACTCTTCGAACGCGACGGCAGCTGGTGGATCAGCGCGATGATCTGGCGGCGGGATGGGAAGGACATTCGGATCCCGCAAAGCCTTCCCACGCCGTCACGATAGGAAGAGCGGTTTGCCTTCTGCAAGAGCGCTCTTGCCGTCTTAAGGCTGTCGTCCTACCTCTGCATAAGGTCTTTTGTCATCTAAAGATGTCATTTTACCTTCTAAAGAAGGTGTTTTGTCATCTAAAGATGGCGTTTTACCTTCTAAAGAAGGTCTTTTGCCATCTAAAGATGGCATTTTAGCTTCTAAAGAAGGCCTTTTGTCATCTAAAGATGTCATTTTACCTTCTAAAGAAGTGTTTTGTCATCTAAAGATGTCACATTGCCTTCTAAAGATGCCAAATTACCTACTGCAGAAGGTCTTTAGTCACCGAAAGACGCTGGGTTCACTTCTGCAGAAGGAGTTCTGAGCCCTGGCGATCGCCCTGAACCTTCTGCCGAAGGCCCAACCTGCTTTGAAGAGGTCCCTTAACGCCTCGCGCGAGCTCTCACACGGTTTGTGAGTGTCACTGTGCTCGTCCCTTCCCCTTCTCGTACACCTCGATGTACTTCTTCGCCGGCAGGCGACGAATGGCCTCGCCGAGGACGTCGAGCGCCAGGTCATCGACCTTCTTGAAGCGGATGCACGACTTCCCCATGTCGAGCTTCTTGCCGCTCTTCGCCCACGCCTCGCGAAACCACTTCAACAGGGCCGTATCGTCGACACCTCGACGCACCCGCAGTACAACCCCATCAGATACACCGACATATAGTTCTTCTGCGACGCCAGCCCCGCGAACGGCAATCCCTGTTTCGGATCGGCGTGATACCCCGCCGGATAGACGCGATGCGGGACGTAGTACCCGATCATCCCGTACTGCATCCCCTCCTCGTAGTCGTGGTCCAGATTCGCCAGGATCACCTCGCGCACCGCCTCGATCGCGGTACGGCGGTCGGGCGGAAGAGAGGCCAGATAGTCAGAGACGGTGGTCGCTTTGCTCTGCATGCCAGGAGTGTAACGGCCTATTGCGCTTCGGGTGACGACGCCGAGGCGTCACTAAGGTATCCGGGAGGTTCTGTCGAGTTCTGCAAAAGCGGCGGTCTCTTCGAGCACAAACTGCTTGATCTGTGCCTCGGATTCTCCCTGTGTTGCGTCGTCTGACTCCGGTGTCAGTTGTTGACCGTGTTTGGTGTGACGTTGTCGCCTGCGGTGGCCGGCGTCTGCAGGGGAACCGTTCGCGTTCCGAATGCATCCATCGGCCACACGTCGAGCGGAAGCGAGCGGCCGTTGGCGGCGAGATAGACCTTCTTGCTGTTGTCGCTGAGCAACTCGATCCAGCCCGAGCGCGGAACCGAATAGGTCGCTCCGGCGTAGGTGAAGGTGGCGCCCGGTGTTCCGAGGAATTTGTACGACACGGTCCCCGTGTGGCAGGTCACGGCGGGAGCGGCCGGTGCGTGGTGGAGGAGAGCGGCGATCGTGATTGCGTGCAAGATGTTCATGCTTGGCCCCTAGTCCAAGGGCGGTACCATGCAAGACACCTTTTAGAATCAGTAGCTTAGGCGTATCAGGCGTAGTCTTGGTTGTCTAAGAAACGATACGCTGTCTGATTTTTTGACACTTGATCAACGCTGGCCGCTGCGAACCGGAGAAGCCGGCGTCACGCCGCGAGCGACTCTATCTTTACCAGACGTTAGATTTCGAGATCACGGTCGAATCTCCACGACCGTGCCGTTCGGCACCAGCTTCCAGATTTCCTCGATGTCGCCGTCGGAAACCGCGATACAGCCTGCCGTCCAATCGATGTGGCGAAACGCGAAGCTCAGCCATCGCCACCGATTCGGAGTGCCATGAATCATGATCTCGCTGCCCGGGGAGAGTCGCATCCGCCGTGAACGATCGCGGTCCGCGGCATTCGGATACGACACATGCAAGGCCAAGTGGTACTTGCTGTACGCGTTGCGGCTGTCGATCGTGTACAGCCCTTCCGGAGTCCGCCCGTCGCCCTCGCGCTCCTTCGCCCCTATCGGAGTCGATCCGAGGCTGACGTGTAATACCAACGGGGGTCGTTTCTAGGGCTCGATCCGCTCGATACTCTTCACGCGATCGATCTGGCGATCGAACGAGGCAACACGCTTGATGTCCGACATCTCCGCCAGCGCAGACAGATAAGCCTCGGCAAAGTCGAGCCGAAGGACTTCGTAAATCTCTACGGTGCGCAGCAGCAGTTCATGATCTCCGGTCTCGATCGACGGAAGGGCCAGCAGCGAGCGCGCCATCCGTGCGATGTCCGTCCTCGGAACTTCATAAAACGACTCGAGGACGTACACCATCTCCGCGAGCACCAGATCCGTGAGGATCAGTTCGTGCGAATCCCGAAGAAACGCCGTTGCCCGCTTCGCCTGCGCGAGTGGATCGCTCGTGAGATGACGCACGAGCACGTTCGTGTCGACAAGTGCTCTCACTTTCGAACTGTCGCGCGATGACGCCAGGTACTAGCCTTAATCGCCGTCCACGACTTCCCCTTCTTTTCGGGCGAAACCTTCACGCTGCCGGCAAGATCGAGAAAGTCCTCTACCTTCGCGAGAACAGCCCGCCCTTCGAGAACGCGGAACAGCACACGATCGCCCTCCTTGAGACCGAGCGCATCGCGCACCGGCTTCGGAAGTGTGATCTGGCCTTTGGAAGTCAGTGTTGCTGGAACGTCCATGGAGTCTCCTTACCGCAACGCGCAAGTAAGGATAGCACAGAGTCGCCGACGCAAATAGAACGGACCGGGCCGCTGGCCTTCGCTGACAATTACGAATTCGTTGGAGGCTTTCGCTTCTTAGTGAAGGCGCGAGGCGGATGGTGCTCGATCGTGCGGCTGAGCATGTGAAGCAGCATACGAGGGAATTCTAACAGGAACATATGAGATTCGCGCCCGCCAATTGCGAATTCTTCCATAATGGGACTGTGCATCCCAAAATCTGAAAAGCGCTCTAGGCGATGCATTTCATTAAGGATCGCTTCGCGGTCACCAGACTTCACAGCCCGGTAAACCTCCATCACGAGTTCATACAACCACGGCGCATCGTCTCGCACCATGCTGGCGGCCATGAGAATGCCTACTGGGTCTCCCGGCTCGCCCGCCATATGAAGCAGCTCCTCCAACATCATAGGGTTCAACCTACGAAGACGCCGACGGCGAAACGGCTCGCCTGACTCACCAAGTCGTTCGGCGACCCGAGCCGGAAGAGCCTTCATTTCTTCTACAAGTTTCGCGACGGAGCTGGCCTCGGTCTCATCGGAAGTCTCCTTCTTTTCTGGCGCCGCGCCGGCGTCTTTAAGAATTGTGGCTTCGGCCGTCTTGAAAGCTGCGACTTGAACTTTGACGACATCAACATCCAACTCTAGGCCGGGTACGCGTTTTGCGAGCTGGTTTACGAGCTTAGTTAGGTCGGGCTCGCTGTCGTCCATGTTCTGGAATTGATAAAAAGGTCCTGCGCTGACCCGGCTCAACGAAACTCCAAGAGCTACGCCCACCACAGGCGTATTCAGCTTACCCTTAGCCACCCCAGCTTCAAATAAAAGCCACGGACGGTCAAGGCTTCGCTCGGTAAATAGGCATACTACGTCGGACGTGGATTGAAGTTTGGTCATCAAGCGCTTGTACCATTCGTCGCCGAAATCGATACCGTCTGTCCCCTTTTTATCGGAGGATCTGAAGGTTTTTATCATGCCGGCGCTCACGCTTTTGAGCAGTTTACTGAAAGCTTCCGCTAGATCGGCGTCTCGGGAATCGTGGCTGATGAACACGAGCGGATTGCCAACGTTCGTCGCAAGAGCCTCTACCTCGGGCACTGAGGGCGCTTTGTCTGTTTCCGGCATGACGCCTTTGTAGCCGAAAGGACGATAGGCGTCAAATAATTCGGCGTCCGGCTTCGCGCTTCCGACAGGGCTTGGCTGACTTCCTGGCTGCGCACCAACCGATCAAGACTCACAAAATATTGATCGGATCCACGTCCACCGCCACCTCCACCCCCTTCCACTTCTTTCCGATCATCACGGACTCGACGGCTTTGCGGAGGGCGGTGCGGTGGGGGGAGCGGAGGAGGATTTGGTAGCGGTAGACGGCTTTGATTCGGGCCATCGGAGCTGGGGCCGGGCCCTGGATGCGGGTGCCGGGCAGCGGTTTCAGGACTTCTTCGAGGCGGCGGCCACAGTCGAGGGCGGCGGTATCGACATCGGCTAGTTTTTCGCCGCGGAAGACGATGGCGATCATTGACGTGACGGGAGGGTAGTGAAACATTCTGCGGAATTCGATTTCGGCTTTGTAGAAGGACTCGTAGTCGTGGCGGAGGGCGTGCTGGATTGCGTAATGCGTCGGGAACGCGGTCTGGATCAGTACTTTGCCGCGCAGTTCGCCGCGGCCGGAGCGGCCGGCGACTTGCGTCAAGAGATAGAACGTCTTTTCGGCGGAGCGGAAATCGGGATAGCCGAGGATGGAGTCGGCGTTGAGGACGGCGGTGAGGGTGACGCTGGGGAAATGATGGCCTTTGCTCAGCATCTGTGTGCCGATCAGGGCCTGTGTTTCGCGGCGTCGGAAGCGGTCGAGGATTCGGACCAGCTCCCCTTTCTTGCGAGTGGAGTCGCGGTCGAGGACATCCACAATGACTTCGGGGAAATCGCGGCGGAAACGTTCCTCGACTTTTTCCGTGCCGAAGCCGATCGGCTGGAGGACTTCCCCATTGCACAATGGACAGAGCGCCGGAATCGGTTTTCGCAGTCCGCAATAGTGGCAGATCAGCATTCCGGCGCGGCGGTGGACCGTGAGCGTCACGCTGCAATCGCGGCAGCGGAACTCGTGACCGCATTCGCGGCATAAGAGATAGGGCGCGTAGCCGCGGCGATTGATCAGGATGATGGCCTGCTCCCCTGCCGCGAAGGTCTCTTTGAGCTGCGCCTTCAATGGACTGCTGAAAATGATGAAGCCTTTGTCCTCTTTTTCCGCCCGTTCCTGGCGAATATCGATGACGTCCGCTTCCGGCAATGGCCGCGACTCGACGCGCGAGGTCATCCGCAGCAACGTGTACTTACCGCGCTCGGCGTTTTCGCGCGATTCGAGCGACGGCGTTGCGGAGCCGAGGACGACCGGGATATTGCGAAATTGCGCGCGGACGACGGCAAGATCGCGGGCGTTGTAGCGCGGCGTCTCGTCCTGCTTGTAGGCGGCGTCGCCTTCCTCGTCGACGACGAGTAAGCCGAGACGTTGAAAAGGTGTGAAGAGCGCCGAGCGCGGACCGATGGCGACGTCCACCTCCCCTCTCCGCGCGCGCCACCATTGATCGAAGCGTTCACTCGCGGAGAGGCTGCTGTGCAGGATGGCGATTCGTTCGCCAAATCGTTCCTTCAGTCGCGACGCGAAAACCGGCGTCAGCGAGATCTCCGGGACGAGCAGCAATGCCTGCTCCCCTCGCCTGACCGCGTCTCGCATCAATTCGATATAGACCTCGGTCTTGCCGCTGCCGGTGACCCCTTCGAGCAGAAACGGCGCGAAGGTGCCGAGCGATTTGCGAATCGTTTCGATGGCCGAGGTCTGTTCGAGCGAATGCCGGATCTCGCCGACGCTGGCCGGATCCAGTCCCGCCAGAAACGCGTCGAGTGTGTGCCGGCGCGCGCGGCGTTCGATGCGGACGATGTTCTTCTTCGCCAGCGCGGAAAGCACGGCAGCGCTGACGCCGGCGGTTTCCAGCGCGCGCACCGACATCTCCACGCCACGCGCGGAAAGCAGATCGACCGCCTGCTGCTGCTTCGCCGTCAAACCAGCCGGCACCGTCTCGAGTATCACGAAGCGGTCGTAGCGAACGCCTTTCGCGTCCGTCACGCGGTCGCCGATCGCGATCAGACCAGCGTCGCGCAGCCGTTCGATCGACGATCGCGAGCTCGCCTCGAGCGCGGCGGCAAACGGCAACGGGCGTCGTCGCAGTTCGTCGATGAGAGGCAGATCGCCGTCGAGAATTTGTTCCGAGGTGATCGCGGCGGCGATCATCGACTCATCGCCGACCAACGCCAGCTCGCGCTTCCCCCGGGCCGACATATTCGCCGGCAGCGCCACGCGCAGCATCTCGCCGAGCGGCGCGATGTAGTACTCGGCGGCCCACTTACAAAGCTCGATGATCTCCGGCAGCAGCGCCGGCTCGTCATCATCCAGCACCGCGTGGATCGCCTTGATCCTGCTTCCCTCGGGTGCGGCATCCGAAAGCCCGACCACGAATCCGGTGTTCCGTTTCGCGCCGAACGGGACTTCGACGCGAGAGCCGAGGCGCACCGCATCGCGCAGATCGGACGGGATCGCGTACGTGAACGTGCCGTGCACCGCCACGGGCACCGCCACCTCGGCGAATTCGGAGAGACCGGACGGCATGGGCCGCTATTGTCTCCGCCGCAGCAGCGAGATCGCCACCAACGCGGCGATGGCGATGTACACCGCGGCCTCGGGTGCGCGAATGCGCGTGCGCGGCTCGGGAGCGAAACTCATCTCGTACGCGCAACCATCCTGCGAGCCCGACATGATCTGCATTCCGGCGGCGACCACGCGCCCGTTGCCGTTGACGCCGCGCACGCGGATGACGGCATGGTCGAGGTTGACCCCGGGAAACATCTGCTGCGTGTCGGTGGCGGCGTGCTCAAATCCATCGAGGAAGATCCGCTTTTCGCCGAGAACCTGCCCGTGCAAATCTTCGACCGCGACGACGACGGACAACGCGGCGCCGGATGTCTCGATCACGTACAGCTTGTACTGCGCGTCGCGCGATCCGTCGCCGTGCAACACGGCCGACTGACCGTTGCCGAGGCCGAGGCGCGCGGGGATGCCGGTCAGCGCCATGGAGACGGCGGTGCTGGGCGGCGCGCCCGGCACGTAACCGTAGATGCGTGCGGATGCGACGACGTCGGCATTCGATTCGATGCGCAACGCACCGATGCTGTCGGCGCTCGGCAGGATCGGCGGGCCGAGAGGATCGACGACATACGTCTCGCGCGGTGGAAGGGTGACGGTGGTCTTTTTCGGCGAGCGATTGGCGTGGCCGCTTTCGAGGTACGACAGCGACATCACCGCCGGATGATCGTCGGTGTTCGTGATCCATAACGCCGTGAGGAAGAGGCGTCCCGATCGTCCCGCGGCGCGGCCGACGACGGGGATGACGAGGTCGCGGTCCGCGTAGGCCGCGAAGAGCGGTTGCGCCGCGAAGAGCAGGAGCGTGAGGATGATGCGTCGCATCCGCGCAGTATGCCGCGTGCGCGGGTACAATCGACAGTCGAGTGGCTGGTCCGCCGCTCCGACCCAGTGGCTGCACTCCTCTACCTCCTTTCTGCTACAGGCACGCTCGCTCTGGTCCGCCGATTTACGGCGCTTTCGCGCGTCGCGGCGCTGGTGCTGCTCCTGCTGCCGCTCTGCCTCACGGGCCGCGCGCTCGTGACGGGAAGGGTCTACGCGCCGATCGATCTCGCGTATCACTTCGATCCGCTGGCGTCGATGGCGACACGCGTGGGCATCGATCGCGTCGCGAATCCGCTGCCGTCCGACGTCGCCGCGCAGTTCGTTCCGTGGAACGCCGCACTGCGTTCATCGATCGCGCATGGGCAGTGGCCGCTCTGGAATCCGTTCGAGTTGTCGGGCAACGTGCTCGCAGCGGCCGCACAATCGGCTCCCTTCCATCCGGTCACGCTGCTCGGCCTTTTGATTCCGGCGCCGGACGCGTTCGGATTCATGGCCGCGATGACGTACTTCCTCGGGGCGCTTGGGATGTTTCTCTTTCTGCGGAACCTGGAACTGCGGCAATTGCCGTCGCTGTTCGGCGCCGCGGGATGGTCGCTGTCGACGTACGTGGTCGCCTTCTCGCTGACTGCGCACGGAAATGCGATCGCGTTGCTGCCGCTGGTGATGCTCGGCGCGCGATGCGTGGCGTTGCGTCCGGGAATCCGCGCGACTGCGCTGCTGGCGTCGGCGCTGATCCTCCTCACGCTTTGCGGTCATCCGGAGACGTCGCTGCACGTCGTCGCGCTGGCGATTGCGTACGTGATTTTCTCGGCGCGAAGCCGCCTCTCGCGCGTTGCCATCAGCGGACTGGCGGCGGGCGTCCTCGCGCTGCTGCTCACGGCGTTTTTTCTCGCGCCGATGATCGACGCCATTCCACAGACGCGCGAATATCAGCATCGAAAGGCCGGCGCCGAGGCGAGAAAGGTGTCGTGGAGCGAGGTGTCGCATGTCCTTCGCAGCAACATCGTCCCGTTCGCAGAAGGCGCGCCGGGCGAGGAAGAGCCGCAACACGAGCGAGGATTGCAATATCACTCGATGGGAACGGCGTACGCGGGTGCGATCCTCTTTGCACCGGCGCTCTTCGCGCTGTTGCGAGCGCGCACGCGCGAAACGTGGTTCTTCGCCGGCGTGGTCGTGCTCGGATTTCTGGCGGGCGCGGAGGCGCCGATCGTCACCGCGATCCTGGCGCGGCTTCCGATTTTCAGTCTGGCCATCAACGCGCGGATGATCTCGTTAGCCGCGTTCGCAATCTGCGTTCTGGCCGCGATGGGAATGCACGCGTCGTTGATGGAGCGCCGCAGGCTGGCGTTTGTCTTCCTCCTGGTCGGAATCGCGATTGCTGCGTTGACGGCGGCGATGGCAATTCACAGCACGCTGACTCCCGACTTCGTCCGTGCGAATGCGATCCGCGAAGTGGCGCCGCTGCTGCTCGCCTTCGCGCTGCTGATTGCATTTCGCACAAACCGCTCCGCGGCGGCCGGCCTCCTCGGGCTGCTGCTCTTGCAGCGCGTCAGCGAGATTGGCGGCTACATCCCGGCCGTCGATCGCCGCGCGTTTTTTCCGGAGATCGCGGGCTTCGAGAACCTCCCACGCACCGGCGACCCGTATCGCATCGTCGGACAGGGGCCGCTCTTCGCGCCGAACATCGCGGCGGCCTACGGACTCGAAGACGTTCGCGGCTATCAGGCGATGACGTTCGCGCGGCTCGCGGAAACGTTTCCGCTTTGGTCGATTCCGCAGCCGGTCTGGTCGAACCGAGTCGACGATCTCACGGCGCCGATGCTGTCGATGATGAACGTGCGCTTCGCGCTGGCCTTGCCGGATTCGCCAATTCCGCCGGCGTGGCGGCTCATCGGCCGCTATCCCGGCTACGCACTACTCAAGAACAGCCGCGCGTTGCCGCGCGCGTTCGTGCCGCGCATGGTCCACACCGGAGTAGATAACATCATCAGCGACATGCGCGCTTGCAGCGATTTCGGCGCCGAGGCGTGGCTCGAAACGCCGGGACCCGCGATGGACATCGCGAACGGCACAGGCTCCGTACGCGTGCGCGCTGACGGCTCGCATCTGCTGCTGCACGCGTCGATGCAGTCGGCGGGATGGGTCGTCGTTTCGGAGACGGCATGGTCAGGGTGGCGCGCGTCATCCGGCGGCAATCCGGTCAAGCTCCAGTTCGCCGACCGCGCCTTCCTTGGCATGTACCTCCCCGCCGGCGATCACGACATCGTGTTGTCGTATCGCCCGAAGGCAGTCATGACCGGCGCGATCGCGAGCATCGCGACAGCGATGGGTGTGGTGGGTTTTGCGCTCGTGCGCCGGCGTCGTTCGCAACAGATCTACCGCACGTTTCGCGCGAAGCGCTTTGGAGTGCGGTGACGATCGAGTCACCGCTTTGGGAGGGCGGTGGACTTGGGGCTACCCGATATCGGAGACGAGCGCCGAAAAGCGTG
>DASYJF010000130.1:0-14524 GCA_035996815.1 Thermoanaerobaculia bacterium
ATCGGGAGATAGCGTTGAACATTCGTCTGTCCCGATTTCATCGTCAGCCCTTTATTCACGAATGCGCCCATCGGAATCTTGTCCGGAAATCCGAAGTAGACACCGGGCACCGACACGGTTCCTCCCTTGCGGCAACAGTAGATCGCCTCGCGCAAGACGTGCGCGCGATCAGTACCGAGCATCACTGCTGCCTTCGCTTTATCGACGATTGAATCGATGCTGCCTCCGACGTGCGCCTCGGCGCCGACGGCGTCAATGCACCGGTCGGGACCGCGTCCATTCGTCAGTTCCTGCAGATGATCGTAGACACTGCCGTCCTTGAAGTTAAAGACCTCGGCTTTCCCATGTTCGCGCGCCATCGCCAGACGTTCCGGCACATTGTCGATCGCAATTACGCGGCCGGCGCCGAACATCCAGGCGCTCTTGATGCAGAACTGACCGACCGGTCCACAGCCCCAGACCGCCACCGTGTCGCCCGGCTCGATGCCGGCATTTTCGGCGGCCATGTAACCGGTCGGATAGATATCGGAAAGAAAGAGCACTTGTTCGTCCGTCAGCGTATCGGGAACCTTTATCGGACCCACATCGGCGTACGGCACGCGAAGATATTCGGCCTGACCGCCGGGAAATCCGCCGAGCATGTGAGAGTAGCCGAAGAGCCCGGCCGGCGAATGGCCGAGGACTTTTCGCGCCATCTCGGCATTCGGATTGGAAACGTCGCAGCAGGAAAAGAGCCCCTTCTTGCAGAAGAAGCATTCACCGCACGAGATCGTGAACGGCACGACGACACGATCGCCTTTCTTCAGTTTCCGAACGGCGCTGCCGACCTCGACGACGATCCCCATCGGCTCGTGACCGAGGATGTCGCCCTTCTCCATTGTTAACATGTAGTGGTCGTAAAGGTGAATGTCGGACCCGCAGATCGCGGTCGAAGTGACTTTGATGATTACATCTGTGGGATCGATGATCGTCGGATCGGGAACCATCTCGACCCGAACGTCTCCGTGTCCATACCAGCGTAGTGCCTTCACTTGCTCCTCCTGCGCGTTTGCGCGATGACGCTCGTTTACGTCACGCGCAAAAATGCAAGGGGTGTTCCGCCATCGAGATCCCTCCCTTTGCCGTACTCGTCTGGACCTGAAGTTGCAGCGCAGTTGCGGATGTCATCAGGGTTTCGCTTCATCGCGCTCCTTGCCCTCGGACTGGCCTACCCCGTCATGGCCGGCACGGTCTTCGTCACGAACGAGCGCGCCGGCATGGTGACGGCCATCGACACCAAGAGCGACCAGATCATCGCGACCTTCAGCGCCGCGAGCCGGCCACGCGGAATCGCAATCTCGCGTGACGGGAAGCACCTTTTTGTGGCCGTGAGTCACTTTCGCGGAGTGCCTTCGCGCGAGCGCGACGGCGTTCTGGCGATCGAGGCGTCGTCGGGCCGCGTCCTTCGACGCCATGTCGCGGGATCCGATCCCGAGGGACTCGACCTCTCGGCGGACGGCAGGCAATTCTACGTGGCGAATGAAGACGCGGGAACCGCTACGGCGGTCGACGCGCAAAGCGGCAGGACGGTGGCTACATTCGTCACGGGAACTGAGCCCGAAGGAATCGCGGCAAGTCCCGACGGCAGATACCTTCTGATCACCGCTGAGACAAGCAGCACGGTGACG
This sequence comes from Thermoanaerobaculia bacterium, assembly GCA_035996815.1. Classification (GTDB taxonomy): domain Bacteria; phylum Acidobacteriota; class Thermoanaerobaculia; order Gp7-AA8; family Gp7-AA8; genus JADGNZ01. The sequence continues at coordinate 1,668 of DASYJF010000130.1, forward strand.
GTGGCGGATCTCAAGACTCGAAAGGTGATCGCCAATATCTTCGTCAGTACGCGGCCGCGGGCTGTCCGCTTCACTCGGGACGGCGCGCAAGCATGGGTTACCTCGGAGATCGGCGGCGCGGTCGACATCATCGATATGAGGAAATTGCGCGTCATCAAACGACTCCAGCTTGCCCGGGCGGACCATCCCTGCGGCCTCGCCTTTTCACCCGGAGACAAGCGAGTCTACGTCGCCACCGGCCGAGGCAACAGCGTGGTGGTCATCGACGTTGCCACGCGGCGGATTGCGAAAGAAATCGAGGTCGGGCAGCGTCCGTGGTGGCTCGCGCTGACGCCGGACGGCAGAAAGCTGTACGTCGCGAATGGTCTGTCGGACGAGATCTCGGTCATCAATACCCTGACCGATCGAGTGATCAAGATCATCAAAGTCGCCGGTGGTCCTTGGGGAGTGGTCGTTCGCTGATTCACTTCGGGTCCGCCCAAGGCACAGATTGTGAAATATGCACCGAGCCCAACCGCCTCGTGCCGGTATTGCGATTCTTTTCGGCGCGCTAGTCCTCGTCATGATCGGCTGCGAGATGCCGCCGGCAGCGACGCCCGCGCGCGGCTCATCGCAGGTTCACGGCGCCGGTAAAGCCTTCCTCCCGGCCTTCCTCGAGGCAACGAAGGACGATGGGCAGTGGACATCGGCTCCGAAGGACTATGCGAACACGCGTTACAGCGCGTTGGGGGAGATCAATGTCTCCAATGTGAGCCGGCTCAAGGCGGCTGTGACCTTCTCCACCGGCATGGTGAACGGCCACGAAGCGACGCCGCTCGTCGTCGCCAACACGATGTACATCATCACGCCGTTTCCGAACGTTCTCTATGCGCTCGACCTCACGCAGCCAGGCGCGCCGGCCAAGTGGTCTTTCCAACCGCATCCTGATCCCGCCTCGCAAGGCGTGGCGTGCTGCGACGTGGTGAACCGCGGCGCGGCTTACGGAGCGGGGAAAGTCATCATCAATACGCTCGACAACCACACCATCGCCATCGACGCCGCGACCGGCCAGCAGGTGTGGAACACGCTTCTTGGCGACATCAACAAAGGCGAGACAATCACCATGGCTCCGTTCGTGGTGAAGGACAAAGTGCTCGTCGGTAACAGCGGCGGTGAGCTCGGCGTGCGCGGCTGGTTGACGGCGCTTGATCTCGCCACCGGCAAAATCGTCTGGCGAGCCTACAGCACCGGTCCCGACGCGGACGTGAAACTCGGGCCGAACTTCAAGCCGTTCTATCCCATGGACCGAGGCCAGGACCTGGGCATGCACACGTGGCCGCCGGACGCATGGAAGATCGGCGGGGGCACGGTGTGGGGGTGGATCTCCTATGACCCCGAGAGCAATCTGGTGTTCTACGGCACCGGCAATCCCGGTCCGTGGAATCCCGACCAGCGCCCGGGCGACAACAAGTGGAGCTGTACGCTCTTCGCGCGCGATGCCGATACCGGTGACGCGCGATGGGCCTACCAGTTCGGTCCTCATGACCTCTTCGACTACGACGGCGTGAATGAATCGATCCTTCTCGATATGGACATCCACGGCGTTCGCCGCAAAGTGCTCGTGCGGCCGGAGCGTAACGGCTATGTCTACGTGATCGACCGCACTAGCGGAGAAGTACTTTCGGCCGATCCGTACGGCTATGTGAACTCGACCGCAGGCGTCGATCTGAAGACGGGACGAATCATCCCGGTCGATGCGAAGCATCCGCATACCGGCAGCGTCGTGCGCGACGTCTGTCCGGCGTCGCCGGGAGTGAAGGATTGGCAGCCATCCGCCTTCTCTCCCCGAACGGGATGGATCTACATCACGCACCAGAATCTCTGTATGGACTACGAAGGAGTTGAGGCGAACTACATCTCCGGCACGCCCTACGTTGGTGCGAACGTGAAGATGTACGCCGGTCCCGGCGGCAATCGCGGCCAGGTCACGGCCTGGGACCCGGTGGAGAGAAAAGCGGTGTGGACGCTGAAAGAAAACTTTCCTGTTTTCAGCGGCGCGCTGGCCACAGCTGGCGATCTTGTTTTCTACGGCACCCTCGACGGCTGGGCAAAAGCGGTCAACGCGCGCAGCGGCAAGGAGCTTTGGAAGTTCAAGGTTGGATCAGGCGTCATCGCTCCGCCAATGACGTACCGCGGCGCGGACGGAAAGCAATACATCGCATTCGTCGCGGGCGTGGGCGGTTGGCCGGGAGCAATTGTCACCGGCGACCTCGATACCCGCGACGCAACCGCAGCCCTCGGTTTCGCCAACGCTCTGAAAGACCTCAAGCAGGCGACGACGAAGGGAGGGATGCTGTATGTCTTCTCCCTCTGAGCGTCGACGACCGCTGCTCTTTGTGGCCGTCATTCTTCTGGCGGCGTTCGCAAGCGGAAAGATAAAGGCAGCCGAGCCCGAAGCAGGGCAACCGGTCCTTCGCGTGTGCGCTGATCCGAACGATCTTCCCTATTCGAACAGCCGTGGCGAGGGATTCGAGAACCACATCGCGGAGCTCGTGGCGCGCGACCTCGGGCGGCGCATCTCGTATCTCTGGTGGCCGCAGCGCCGTAGTTTCATCCGGAAGACGCTGAATGCCGGTCAGTGTGACGTGATCATGGGACTGCCCAGCAACGTCGACATGGCGCTCATGACGCGGCCGTACTACCGGTCCGGGTACGTCTTCGTCACCCGGGCGGATCGTCATCTCCATCTGAAATCCCTCGACGATCCGCGTCTGCACCGGCTGAAGATCGGAGTGCAGATCATCGGTGCCGAATACGCGAATTCGCCGCCCGCGCATGCGCTGTCGAATCGCGGGATCGTGCGCAACGTCACGGGCTTCATGGTCTTTCCCGGGTTCTCGTCCGAAGCGCGGCAGCGGCGCGTCATCGACGCGGTCGCGGATGGCACGGTCGATCTCAGCATCGTATGGGGGCCGACCGCCGGGTACTTTGCTCACCGCAGCCGTGTGCCGCTCACGGTCACGCCGTTCGAGCCGCAGATCGACCTGCCGTTTCTGCCGTTTGTTTTCGACATCTCCATGGCTGTCCGGCGGGGAGACAACGCCTTGCGCGACCGGCTCGACGAGGTGATCGAGCGGCGCAGGCCACAGATCGACGCCCTTTTGCGCCGCTATGGCGTACCTCGTCTCGACACAGTCGCAGAGGCGGAACGATGATCGCGGCGCGGCACCTGCGAACGCTCTGTGTCTGGTCATTCGCAATCCTTCTTGTCTGCTGTGCCCGCGAAAAACGCAACTACAGCCCACCGAAACCACCCGCGCCGGGAAAGGGACTCAAGCTGGTCAGCCTCGCGCCCGGTTCTTCGGCGCCGACCGCTGAGGTAGCGAATCCTTACGAGGGCAACGCGCTGGCGATCTCCGAAGGCAAACGTCTTTTCAGCGCCTATAACTGCGTTGGTTGTCACGCCAACGGCGGCGGCGGAATGGGACCTCCGCTCATGGATAGCCAGTGGATCTATGGCAGTGATCCGCAGAACATCTTCGCCACCATCGTCGAGGGAAGACCGAACGGCATGCCCTCCTTCGGCGGCAGGATTCCCGACCAGCAGGTCTGGCAGCTTGTCGCCTACGTTCGTTCGCTGAGCGGCAACGAGTCGCCCTTCGCCATGAACGGCCGTCCCGATCAAATGCAGGTTCACCGGCAGGATCAATCACTTCCGCATCTGCCGCCGCAGCGAGGTTCAGCTCCACATCCTTGACGCGACATGCTCATGAACGTCCTTACCTACGCCGCTCTCGTCCATGAATCGGTGCTCGATCCAGCGGGAACGCACGCGCGCACGATCGCGGGACTCTGGAGCGTGTTCCTGTGGGTCACCGCGGCGATCTACGTCCTCGTCATGGTCGCGCTGGTCATCGCTCTGATGCGCAGGGGCAAGCACGATGCAGCAGAGACTCCGCGCGGCACGTACGCCGCGGTGTGGGTCGCGGGCGCTGCGTCGGTGATGGTGCTCTTTGCGCTGCTGACGGCGAGCATCCTGACCGGCCGGGCCGTCGCGGAAGAGCGGTCCGAGCCGCTCCGCATCACGCTGACGGGTCGGCAGTGGTGGTGGCAGATTGACTATGAGGACGCCGATCCCAGCCGCCGCATCACCAGCGCGAACGAGATCACCGTTCCGGTCGGCGTGCCGGTGACGATCCATCTCCATTCGTCGGACGTCATCCACAGCTTCTGGGTGCCGTCTCTCAACGGCAAGCGGGATCTCATCCCCGGCCACGACGGCACGATCACCATCCTGGCGGAGCGCGCCGGCCTCTTTCGCGGCCAGTGCGCGGAGTTCTGCGGTGTGCAACACGCGAAGATGGCACTCTGGGTCAACGCCGTCGAGCCGGCCATCTATGCACGCTGGGTCGAGGGGTCCCGGAAGACGGCACGAACGCCGTCAACGCCTTCCGAGATCGCCGGGCTGCAGGTGTTTCTTCGCTCGCCCTGTCCGCTGTGCCACACCATTCAGGGAACGGATGCATCGGGAAGTACCGCTCCCGACCTGACCCATCTCGCCAGTCGCCGATCCCTTGGCGCGGATTCTCTTCCCAACACGCGCGCCGCCCTTACCGGCTGGATTCGCGATGCGCAGCAGGCCAAACCCGGTTGCCAGATGCCGGCAATCGACCTCCGTTCCGAGGAGCTCAACGCACTGGTCGACTACCTCGGGAGTCTGCAATGACCGGCACGGACGTGATGCCGTACAGCTCGACCGATGACGCCGCGCAACACGAGGTGCTGCAGAAGACGTGGGCTCCGCGACGCGGCCTTTTCAGCTGGTTTTTCCAAATCGACCACCACTCGATCGGCAGGCGCTTTCTCTTCACCGCGTTCGTCTGGTTCGGTTGCGGCGGCATCCTGGCGGCGCTGATGCGCGTGCAACTGGCGAAGCCGAACAACACGTTTCTCTCCGCAGACCGCTACAACCAGATCTTCACGCTTCACGGCATCACCATGATGTTTCTCTTCGGTGTGCCGGTCATGGAGGCGTTGGCGGTCTACGTCATTCCTCTCATGCTGGGCACGCGCGCGCTCGCTTTTCCGCGTGCCAACGCGTACGCCTACTACCTTTTTCTCTTCGCCGGGCTGATGGTCTATGGCGCCCTTTTTCTCGACATGGCTCCCGACACAGGCTGGTTCAGTTACGTGCCACTGGCGTCGCCGGCGTTCGCGCCGGGAAAGCGCGTCGACATCTGGGCGGAGCTGGTGAATTTCACCGAGATATCCGCGCTCATTGTTGCGGTGGAGATCGTCGTCACCATTCTCAAGCAACGCGCACCGGGGATGTCGATCCATCGCATGCCGCTCTACGTGTGGTCGATGCTCGTGACGGCGCTCATGATCATCTTTGCCATGCCGTCGGTGATGGTGGCGAGCAACTTCATCGGCTTGGACCGGCTGGTCGGTACGCACATTTTCAATCCCGCCGAGGGTGGCGACGTGCTGCTCTGGCAACACCTGTTCTGGTTCTTTGGTCACCCCGAGGTCTACATCATCTTCATTCCGGGCCTCGGCATCGTCTCATCGATCGTCACGGTGTTCTGCCGACGCCCGGTCTTCGGCTACACGGCCATGGTGCTTTCCCTCGTGGCGACGGCATTCATGGGCTTTGGTCTGTGGGTCCATCACATGTTCGCCACGGGGCTGCCGCAGTCCGGTGAGAGTTTTTTCACGGCGGCCAGCATGATGATCGCCATTCCCAGTGGCGTGCAGATCTTCTGTTGGATCGCCACGATCTGGCTGGGACGGCCGAGCTACCGGCCGCCGTTCATGTTCGTCCTCGGCTTCTTTGCCGTTTTCGTGATCGGCGGCCTGTCCGGAGTGATGGTCGCCTCGGTGCCGCTCGACATTCAACTGCACGACACCTTCTTCGTGGTCGCGCACCTGCACTACGTCCTGATCGGCGGCGCGGTCTTTCCGTTGCTTGGCGGCATCTTCTACTGGTTCCCGAAGATGACGGGCCGGCTGATGCACGAAGGCCTCGGACACGCCAGCTTCTGGCTGGTCTTCATCGGCTTCAATGTCACGTTTTTTCCGATGCACAAGCTCGGGCTTTCGGGCATGCCGCGGCGCGTCTATACCTATCTGCCGGAAACCGGATGGGGCGCGCTCAACCTCCTGGCCACCATTGGCGCCGGAGTGCTCGGTCTCGGCATGCTGCTCTTCTTCGGCAATGCACTCTGGAACATGTGGCGGGGGCGTGCGGCCGGGGCCGATCCCTGGGGCGGGGACACGCTCGAATGGGCAACCTCTTCGCCGCCGCCTCATTACAACTTCCTGCGATTGCCGGTCGTTTCCGGGCGTGAACCACTCTGGCACGAGCCGGAACGAGCGCCGGTGGTAGCCGGCCTCGCGGCGGACAAGCGGGAGGTGCTAATCACGCATGTTTTCGATGCGGCTCCCGATCACCGTTACGTCTATCCGAGTCCCAGCCCGTGGCCCTTCGTTGCAGCCTTGGCGACTGCGGCGATGCTCGTCGGCGGCCTTTTCACGCCGTGGTCCTTTGCGATCGGCCTGACCGTGTTGGCGATCTTTCTTACCGCTTGGTTCTGGCCCTCTTCGCCGGCGAAAGAGGGCGAGGAATCGGCGGATAGTCCCAAGTCCGGGGAGGCGTCATGAGCTCGCGGGCGACCATCGACGTCTCGGATCTGCCGGACTTTGCGTTCGGCAGCCGCAGCATCATGTGGTGGGCAACGGTCTGGACCATCGCCATCGAAGGAGCAGTCTTCGCAGCGACCATTGCCACCTACTTCTATCTTCAGGGCAACGAGAAGTCGTGGCCGCCGGCCGACACGCCGCTTCCCGGTCTGTTCTGGCCGACGGTGAACGTGCTGGTCCTCCTTCTGAGTCTCCTTCCCAATCAGATCGTGAAGAATGCGGCCGAGCGTTGTGATCTCCGGACGGTGCGCATCGGCATGGTGGTTGCGGATCTCTTCGCCGTCGCTTTCGTTGTGGTGCGGGTATTTGAATTCCATCATCTCAATGTGCGGTGGGACAGCAACGCGTATGGCTCGATCACATGGACACTCCTCGGTTTTCACACGTTCCATCTGGTCACCGATCTGGCCGACTCGATTGTGCTCACAGTCCTCATGTTCTCCCGGCATGGTCACGCCCCGAAGCGTTTCGTGGACGTCGCCGAGAATTCGTTCTACTGGTACTTCGTGGTGATCTCGTGGATTCCAATCTACGCCGTGTTGTACTGGTCCCCTCGCGTGCTCTGAGACGGCCACGCCATGAACGCAGACGATCGACGTGAATTCAGTGCTGGCGACCGCGCGCGTCTATTCGCGTTGGCGGTGGGGCCGATTGCAGTGCTGGCCAACCTTTTCGTCAGCGACTTCCTGGCGCCGTCCGCATGCGAGCACGGGTCAAAACTGCTTCTGCATCTTTGCGCCGGAGTGTTCGCGGTGCTGGCACTGACGGGTAGCCTGATCGGCCGCCGGGTCGTCGCGTCCCGGGAGCTCATGGCGGCGCCCAACCCTTCACGCTGGCTGGGCGTCGTTGCGTTCTATCTCTCCATCGGATCAGCCATTGCCATCGTGGCCATGGAGATTCCGAATGTGATCCTTCGGAGTTGTGATTGATGCGGCGGCACATGCCGCTGGCTCTTCTATCGCTCGTCGCCGCAGGCGTCGCGGCGGCACATGAGGAGCATGCGCTCGACGCCGGCAGGCTTCCATCGGCCGATGCCTGGAACGCGGTCACTGCTCTCTCTCTGGTACTCCTGGCGATCTGGTATGTGTTCGGTCTTCGCCGGTTGTGGGCTCACCGTGCCGGTCGCGCCGTCATCCCGGTATGGCGCGTGCTCGCCTTCGGCGCCGGCGTGGCCGCGACGGCAATCGCACTCCTCTCCACGCTCGACAGGTCGAGCGACACGCTGTTTTCCGCGCACATGGTGCAGCACGAAATCCTGATTCTCGTCAGCGCGCCGCTCATGGTTTTCGGCCGGCCCTTCATCGCCGCGGTCTGGGCGCTCGGGCCACCGTTCCGGCGAGTCGTCGTCAGGATTCTTCGTGATCCCTGGCTCGCTCGACTCTGGCAGCGGCTGAGCGGTCCGTTCACCGTGCTTCTGCTCCATGCCGTGGTTCTCTGGGGCTGGCACCTGCCCTGGATGTTCGAGCTGGCACTGCATCACGAGGGAATCCACGTCATCCAGCATCTCTCCTTTTTTCTCACGGCGGCGCTCTTCTGGTGGGCACTCATTCACGGGCGCTACGGGCGAATCGGCTACGGCGCCGGCATTCTCTACGTGTTCGGTACGGCATTGCACAGCGAGGTGCTGTCCGCATTGCTCACCTTTGATTCGCGCCCTCTCTACGCAACGCATGCGTTGCGGACGGCGGCACACGGCTTGGAGCCCATCGCTGATCAGCAACTTGCAGGCGTGCTTATGTGGGTTCCCTTCGGCGCCGTGTTCGTGGTGATCGGCCTGTCTCTCTTTGCCGCCTGGCTGGGCGAGGCGGAACGCCGGGTGACAGCAAATGAGTGTCGACGCGCTGCCAGCTTGGCTGGCGATAAAACCTTCAGGCTCGGCTGAACGGCATGCACCGTGCAATTCGGACTGCACGAGTTTGCGTCAAACGCAAACCGAATCGAACGCCGATAAAGGAGAGAGTCTTATGAGCCGCGAGACAGAGCAACCCGATGGAGCGCAGCCCGACCAACAACAGGAACAGAGTGAGATCGAGCAGGGAACGGCAGGGGCCGATGCGCCTGTTGCCTCAGACAGCTGGTGGCGAGGAGCGGAGGGCCATAGCGAGGTGCAGTAGGAAAGAGACGGGTGAGCGAGAGACTACGCAATGCAGGCCAAGAGCTCCGATCTTCACGGCAACGTACCGGAGCGGTCGCCGGTCGCTCTGTTGATCGTCGACGTCATCAACGATATGGACTTCGAAGGCTCGGAGTCGCTGGTACAACAAGCGGTGCCGATGGCAAAGCGTCTGGTCGCGCTCAAAGGAAGGTGTAAAGCGCTTGGAATCCCGGCAATTTATGCCAACGACAACTTCGGGAGATGGAAGTCGGACTTCCGCACAGTCGTCGAGCATTGTCTTCGCGACGGTGTACCAGGCGAAGAGACCGCTCGTATCCTGAAACCTGACGACGACGATTATTTCGTTCTCAAGCCAAAGCACTCCGCCTTCTATGCGACGACTCTCGACACCTTGCTTTCCTATCTCGGCACCAGGAAGGTGATCCTTACCGGCATCGCCGGCAACATCTGCATCTTGTTCAGTGCGAATGATGCCTACATGCGGGACCTGGAGCTCGTCGTTCCAGCGGACTGCGTAATCTCGAATACGGAGGCCGAGAACCAATATGCCCTGGACCAGATCCGCACGATCCTGAAAGCCGACATTACCGAATCGCAGCATCTTGAGCTGGAGCGTCTTCTCAGTGAACAGATTGGAAGCAAGCCGGTCGCATGAGACGGCCGTCAGCGCCAAAACTCGGAATGTGCGTTGCACCGCGTGAGTCGCGGCCTGCTATGCCGCAATGATTCGAACAAATTGTTCAACAAATTATCCAAGGAGAACGACGACATGGAACGCAAACAGATCGAAGAGCTCCTCTATCAGGCGCTCGAAACCGAGCTTGGTGGGGTGCAGGTCTACACGAACGCCATCCGCTGCGCGGTGAATGAGGATCTGAAAGAAGAGTGGACCGAGTATCTCGAACAGACGCAGAACCACGTCCGGATCATGGAAGGCGTCTGCCAGCAGTTCGGTCTCGACATCAATCAACAGACTCCGGGACGCAAGATCGTGAAGCATAAGGGCGAAGCCCTGGTCGAGGCGATGGAGCGTGCCATGAAGTCGGGCCAGCCCGGTGCGGCCCAACTCGTCGCCGCCGAATGCGTCGTCGACGCCGAGACGAAGGATCACATGAATTGGGAGCTCATGGGCCAAGTGGCCGAGAAGCTCACCGGCGAGGAGAAAAAGGCTCTACAGGAAGCCTGCGACCAAGTGGAGGACGAGGAGGACGAGCACCTCTACCACACGATGGGATGGACGCGCGAATTGTGGATCGAATCCCTTGGCCTTCCGGCGGTATTGCCTCCTCCTGAAGAAGAAAAGGACGTCAAGACCGCCATCGGCGCTGCGCGCGCCAAGCAGGGACGGAAAGAGATGCTCCACCAGCCGCGCAAGAAAGCGTCAGGAGAGTGAGGATGCGCGCGCTTGGATCGAGCGCACGCTCCGCTTGCGACCGCGGACCTCGCTCGGGTCCGCGGTGAAGAGCTGTCTGGACTTGTCTGGAGATATCCGAAAAGGGTCACATTAGACTCGCGTTAGACTCGCCCTGTCCGAGTGCTGGACCGATCGTCGCGTATTCGGATCGGCCCCGGCGACGCCAGTCAGTGTCGCACGGCACGCCGCCGCGCGACAGAAGCACGCGTAGCGTGCATGGTCTTGCCCGATTCGAACGTGATGACGATGTCGGACGGATCGCCCTCATACGCAGCCGCGACGGTCACAGACTTAATTTCGAACGTGTTCGAGTAGTCTGCCGAGCTGGTTGCGACCGGAGCGGAAGATGCCTCGGTGATGATCGAGAGACCCATGAAGTGTGTCTTACCGTCGTTCGGCACGATTGGAACGGTGATCGGAACGTGATTGTTGATGGTGAACGTATCGATGTACACCGGAGTGACTTTGCCCGGGGGAATGTCGAGGTCGGGAAACCCGAGCTTGTCGGCCGTCGTTTTGATTGACGAAATGAGGTCGTCGAGCTCTACGAGAACCTCTGCAAGCGGGCCCGTGAGATGGTAAAAGCCGAGGAACTTCATCAGCTTGAACGGAACTACACCTAAATCGAGTGGGTCGGCGAGGTGTACTTCCACGTCGTCGACAACAACTCCTTCGGCCGAGCCGCCCGCGCCGAACGTTCCAGCCGCAGAATGTATGACGAGGACTCCGTTTTGCGACCCAAGGAGGATGCTGCCGTTCGCCTCCGAAAGATCGATATTGGAGCGCACGCTCACCTCCGCCACGCTGACGTTCGTGTTAACCGGCACAAGGAAGGAATTCGCGTGAATTGATCCAGATACGCCAAGGTTGAAGGTGAGCGGAACTGAGCCGCCGTGGCCGCCCGTGACCTTGAACGTCGTGCTGGCGGACGCGGTCGCACTGGCGCCCGTGGTCAGGTGCCCGTCTGACGAATCGGCGCGCGAAGAGACAGATGTCTCGCTCGCTCGCGCGCTCGCCGACGATCCGTCGCCGGCGGCGCTGGAACTGACGGGCGAGCCGTCCCGCGACACCTGGCGTGGCGGGACATCAGTGAGATTAACGTAGGCCCACGCCTGCAGCACCGTGTCGGCCGCCGCGACCGGCGCCAGCAGCACACACGCCAAGATCGTCCATGCTCGCATTGGGTCCTCCGACTGAGGAGAGTTGGCGGGCGGTGTAATCCCTACCTCCGAATTGACCGAAACCAAAGGACGGCCGTTCGAAGAGAAGCCTTCCACCATCCCGGCACCGAACACGAGGCTCGTCCACCTCTCGCTTCTGCTCAGCGTATCGTGCGGCCTCGTAGTACTCCGGCGACATCACAGCAGAGGAGTGCCTTGGAGAGCCGACGACCACACTTGCAGAGTAATGGCCCTTCTCCTCTATCCTTCTGCGTAGGAGGAAGGTCATGTATCGCTCCAAGGCTCTGACCGGTTCCGGCCCGGAACCGCGCGCAGCGATCTACGGACCAAGGTTGACGTGTCCGCATTGCGAGGTGCGGCGCGAATACCTGCGCTGCGCATCGCAGGGAGAACTCGCCCCTGGGCGCGCGTGGCATTCGCCATTCGGCTGGGAGGCAGTTTGCGGAAGCTGCGGCGACGACTTCACCGGGAGTTAGCAAAAGGACTCGTACACAAAGTGGACCGTTCCTCAAAGACCTCTGTTCCAGGCCCTGAAACCAAAATGCGCGGGCGCGCCTTCGGACGCGCCCGCGCGGGGATTACTGCTTACTGCATGACGGCGATTACGGCGTTGGTGACTGCGGCGTCACCGGGAACGGAGCGGGGAGAGGCGTCGTCGGCGACGGGGCCGGCGTCGCTTTGCTCTTCCGCGCGCGCTTGCCGAGGGCGATGCGCATGTCCGCGACATACGGAGCGAGATCGGCCGTGGCGGGAAGTTTGGCGAGACGCTGCGCTACAGCGTACGTCATCAGCGCCTCTCTTCCCGCCTCGTTCCTCGCCGTAGCCACGCTGTGACGAACGAAGCTCGCCATCGCCTCCAGCTCATCGGCCAGCGACTCGTAGGCATCCGCGTAGCTCATCAGATCGCGAATCCGGTCCGGGTCCGTGCCGCCTGAGCGAACCAGACTGGCGCTGTTGGTAATCGCTACCGCCGCCCGTTCGATGAACGCCGGCGGAAGCGAGGCAACAGCGACGATCTGACGCTTGGCGCGTTTGGACTCCGGGATGGTGAAATTCGGGATCTTCAGCCGCATGGCGCGGATCTCGTCGATCCGCTCCTGCACGGTTGCGGTATGGGATGTTTGTGGATTGGTGTCGGGTACTGCTTTCTCAATGGACAAAGTGTCCTCCTTTTCTTTCTCAGTCAACTTGCAGTGATCAGAACGGGCAGGTTGAGGAGAGCGGAGGAGCACGGCCTCTGAAAATCCGTCGTTCACCGTCGGGCAGAGTCAGACGGGCAGACCGCAGGCGACGGCTATGGATGACGCGAATGCGGGCGGTGTTACAGGACAACCGGCGTGGCGGAAGAGGGCGAAGCCGTATGCCTCTTCGAGCCGGGACGATCGGATTCCTGAAGAGTTCGGAGAAATCGAGCGTCGTTCCCGTCTCGACGGCGTCGAGGATCAGGTCAAATGTATCGTCCAAC
>DASYJF010000131.1:0-3568 GCA_035996815.1 Thermoanaerobaculia bacterium
GCCTGCGACTGCGAGCTTGCCCTCCAGCGCGTGCGACAAATCGATGGCGATGAACTTGTCCTCGTCGTAGCGCTGGATCCACTCGCCATTTCCCTCGGCGGGGCCGCAGAAGAAAACGACGTCGCAGTCTTCGAGCTCGTCGTCGGACACAGCGACCACGATGGCCGGCTCGTCGCCGATCCCGGTCAACGCGCCGGCGGACTGGCCGGTGCTGTCGAGCAGGACGACCTTGGCCAACGGAAACGATCGCTCGCGAAGGATGGTCTGGATTTCTGTTCCGACCAGCGTGAGCGGATTGACGATGCCGAGGCGATAACCGGCGGGGGATTTGGGATCGATCATTGCGGCGCGATTTGTAGCACGTCGTCCGCCTTGCGCGATGGGAATGCGATCGTCCAGAGCCGCAACATCGGCCCCGACGCCAGGTACGTGACGGCCAGGATCAGGCCGAATTGGCGCGGCCACGCCCAGCCGATCGCAATGATCGTCGCCAGGACGACGATGTACATCAGCGAACGGCCCTTTTGGAAGTTGATCCCTTTCTGTGCGCGCCAGCGAATCGGCGACACCATCGCGAATGCCGTACACGCCGTGAGGATCATGATGACGATAGCGAAGCGGCGGTCCGAGGCCAGAACGGGAGCAGGCGCGTAGTAGATGATCGCCGCGATCGTGAGCGCACCGGCTGGACTGGGCAGCCCGACGAAGTAGCGATAGTCGCTCTTGCCCGTCATCACGTTGAAGCGCGCCAGCCGAAGCGAGACGCTGACGAGAAAGAGGAAGGCGATTCCCATTCCGAGCTTGCCAAGCGGATGCAGTCCCCAGGCATAGACCAGCACCGCCGGAGCGCAGCCGAAGGTCACCACGTCCGCCAGCGAGTCGTACTCCTTTCCGAACTCGCTCGTGGCTCCGAGCTGCCTGGCAATCAGGCCGTCGAAGGTGTCGAAAACTGCCGCAATCAGGAGCGAGACGCAGGCAATCTCGAATGCGTGGGTGGCAAGGTCGATCCGATTTTCGGTGATGGCCTCGACGGCGCTCATGCTGTGCACGATCGAACGGAAGCCGAAGAAGATGTTCAGCATCGTGAACAGCGTCGGCACGATGTAAACGCCGCGGCGGAGGTTCTTCCGGACGTCCGGCCGCTGCATCACTTCACTCCGAGCTCGGCCACGACCGTCAGCCCGACCTTCACCTTGTCGCGCATTCCGACTTTGATCACCGCACCGGCGGGAAAGAACATATCGACGCGCGAGCCGAACTTGATCATGCCGACGCGCTCCCCGCGGACGACTTCATCGCCTTCCTTTTTGTCGAACACGATGCGCCGCGCCAGCAGGCCTGCGATCTGCTTGAACGCCAGCGTCGCCCCATGCTTGTCTTCGACGACGATCAGATTCTGCTCGTTCTCCGTCGACGATTTCTCGGCAAAGGCGGCGATCTTCTTCCCCGGGTTGTAGCGGTAGTGAATGATCCTTCCGCTGATCGGCGCGCGATTGACATGAACGTCGAACACCGACATGAAGATGCTGACTTGCTTGGTCAGTCCTGGCCAGATGCTGCCATCGGCGATGTCTTTGATCTGCACGACCGTGCCGTCGGCGGGGGAGAGGACGTCGACATGATGCTCCGAGCCTACGCGGTGCGGGTCGCGGAAGAAGTTGATCAGGAAAAGACAGAGCAATCCAAGGATGATGGCGGCGACCGTCCACTGAATCAGCAGCGCCGCGGCTGTGAGAATGAGAACTGGAATGAGGAACAGCCATCCCTCGGGCGCAAACGGCACTTTCCGCATTGTTGCGATGGTAGTGCAAAGCGGAAGCCGATGGAAAGGAACCTGCGAATGCGGTCTCAACCGTCTGCAAACGCGCTACTTAGGGTGATCGAAAGATCGTGTGCAGAATGCTACAATTTCGCGCGAAGGTACTTCGAAGGAGGATAGAGGATGTCGAATCAAATCGCTGACATTCAACGGATTCTCAGCACCGAAGACGACGAGTTTCGCAAATGGCTGGACGAGCATCACGCATGCGAGTCGCGCCTGGGCGAGCTCACGACGAAGAACGAGGTCTCCATCGATGAAGAGCTCGAAGAGAAGACGTTGAAGAAGCGAAAACTCCAGTTGAAGGACCAGATGGCCGCGCGGATCCGCTCGTACGAAACTGCCAACGCCATGGCGTAGCGGAAACGAACGACACACCTGATCATCGAAAGGGCCGCGGGTTACCGCGGCCTTTTTGTTGTGCGCCCGGCATGGGCGATTACTTGGAGGTGAGAGTCCTCTACGGACCTTGGTGACAGGAACCGTTAGCTGAAGGCAAGGGCGTCGTCGTGAGGCGGGGTCTGAAGGAAGCCGGAGGCAAAACCGCGAGCTGAGGAACACGAAGCGCATAGAGGCACTGCACGCTGGGCGAGGACGCAACACAGTCCGAAGCCCGATGGCACCAAGAGCATGTGGTGTAGATGCGACGGCTGCATGCGGTGAAGGTGATCGTTCTTACCCGGGGAGATCTGGTGGGGGAGGTTCCTGCCAGAAGTCAGCAGAGGCCATAGTAGCCGCGGAGACGCCGCCGGGTGAAGGGCCGGACAGTGGATGTCAGTTGGAGCTTGAAGGCGATCGAGAATGACAAAGACCCCGACAGCACCGGAAGGTGGTCGCAGGCAGACGAAGAAGGTGAAGCCTTCGGGGACTGCCGGAGCGATGGCGAGTCAGACTCCAGCGCGCCGGAAAAGCGAACGACTGGGAAGTGGCGTCGATCTACTTGAGGCAATGCTGACGCGGGAGAATCTGCTTCGAGCATGGGAACGCGTCAAAGCGAACAAGGGAGCGGCCGGCATCGACGGACGATCCATCGCCGAGACGTGGCAGTGGCTCAAGGCGGACGGCTGGGCCGTCACGCGGGAGCAACTGCGAGAGGGCACCTATCGACCGCAGCCAGTGCGACCGGTTCAAATCCCGAAACCGGACGGTGGTGTGCGGGAGTTGGGTATCCCGACTGTGCTCGACCGGCTGATCCAGCAGGCGTTGTTGCAAGTGCTAACCCCTGTGTTCGAACCGCAGTTCTCTACGTCGTCGTACGGCTTTCGACCGAAACGCAGCGCACATGATGCGATCCGTCAGGCGAAGAAGTACGTGGCGGAGGGACGAGGCTGGGTGGTGGACCTCGATTTGGAGAAGTTCTTCGATCGGGTCAACCACGACAAGCTGATGACGCGAGTCGGAGCGCAGGTGCAGGACAGCCGGATGTTGCGACTGATCCGGAGCTATCTGGAAGCGGGCGTGATGAAGGATGGAGTGTGTGTGCGCAGAGAAGATGGAACGCCGCAAGGCGGACCGCTCTCGCCGCTGCTGGCCAACGTCATGCTCGACGATCTGGATCGGTTCCTGGAGAAGCGTGGACATCCGTTCTGCCGGTACGCGGACGACTGCAATGTGTACGTTCGGTCCAAGCGTGCCGGAGAACGCGTGATGGCGGCGATGCGCCGCTTTCTCACGTGCGAGCTGAGTCTGCGAGTCAACGAAGCCAAGAGCGCGGTGGATCGTCCGGGGCGGCGCAAGTTCCTCGGGTAC
>DASYJF010000132.1:0-1543 GCA_035996815.1 Thermoanaerobaculia bacterium
GTACGTGTTCTTCTCTAATTCGAATCCGAACGGTAATCCACCGGGATCGTGGGACAACACCGGCGAAATCTACAAGGCCGAGCTCGATGGCAGCGTGCTCGGCAAGTTCGGCAAGCCAGGGAAGAATCCGCCCGGATTCCAAGTCGTTCACATGCTCGATTGCCGCAATCCGAACGAAGTCGTTCTCGGCGAGATCGAATCGTGGCGTGTGCAGAAATACATTTTGCAGCCGTCGCCGTCGCGCCCGAGCGCAGGCCGCTGATAAGGGAGCGCACCATGAAGCACGCATCCATGAAGCTCGCGCTCGCGCTGTTTGCCGCTGCGGTCCTGGCACCGAACGGGATGTCGGCACAGAGCGCCGCGCCGACGATGAATTTCGATGCGGTGAATCCGCTGACATTGCCCGATGACATCTACTTCGGGGAAATCGGCGGCGTGGCGACCAATTCGCGCGGCGACTTGTTCGTCTACACGCGGACCAGCCACCCGACGATGTCGCTGGCATCAGCGCGTCCATTCGTGCACGGCGGCTCGCGGCTGTTCCAGTTCGATCGCACGGGCAAATTCACGCGCGAGATCGGCCAAGGCGTCTACGGCTTTCTGTTCGCCGCGCAGGTCCGCGTCGATCCGCAGGACAACCTCTGGGTCGTCGACGAATATTCCTCCATGGTGATGAAGTTCGATGCGCAGGGCCACGTCGCGTTTCTGCTCGGACGGAAGCCGGAATCAATTGCGAATCCGGGCGGCCGCGGCGGCGAGGGCGGCGGTCGCGGCGGACCACCCGGAGCCGGCGCGCCGCAGGACGTCTTCAATCGTCCCACCGACGTGGCGTGGGACGCGCAAGGCAACATCTTCGTCGCCGACGGCCGCGGCAACGCGCGCGTTGCGAAATTCTCGAAGGACGGGGTGTTCGTCAAGTCGTGGGGCCAGAGAGGCACCGCGGCCGGCCAGTTCGCCAGCGTCGACAGCATCGCCGTCGATGCGCAGGGCAACGTCTACGCGGCCGATGCGGGCAACGCGCGGATCCAGGTGTTCGACAACAACGGCACGTTCAAGACCGAGATCAAGAGCGTCGGCAACGCGCAGGCGATCTGTATGACGGCAGGCGCGAACCAGGTCCTGTACGTGTCGAATTCGAATCCGCCGACCGATCTCGATACCGGCGGTGAAATCTACAAGATGCGCCTGGACGGGACGATGATCGGAAAGTTCGGCCGGGCGGGCAAGCTGCTGAAGGAATTCGGCACGGTGAACGCGATCGACTGCCGCACCGAGAACACGCTCTACATTGGCGAAGTCGGGAACTTCCGGGTACAGAAGCTCACGCTTCACTGAGATGCGCGTTGCGCGAACGCTCGTTCTCACACCGAACGGTGTCTCTCTCAGCCTCGACCCGCGCCCTACAACCATGCGGCACTCTCACCCCGGGGCCCGCTCTCGTATAATCCGCGGACCATGCGCATATCCCGCCTGTTGCCTCGGACGTGTGCTCTGCTGGCGATCGCGCTCGCCGCCAGGTTCACCGTGTCGGCCATCGCCGCGG
>DASYJF010000133.1:0-14126 GCA_035996815.1 Thermoanaerobaculia bacterium
AGTCCCCACCCCCCACTCCCCATCCCTGCCACCAGTCATGTAAAATAACCCGCGTCCATGTCCCGTACCGTCTCCCTCATCGTCCTTGCAGCGCTTTTTGTCGGAACTGCCTTCGCCGCCGGTCCGGTGACGCAGCCGAACGACCGCGAGTGGGGGCAGCTCAGCACCGACTATCAATGGATCGAAACGCTCCGCAAGGCGCAGCCGCTGCCGCCGGCGAACGCGTCGCGCAAGCAGATGCTGGAGCTCGTCCTCGAGAATCAGAAGAAGCTCGAGCCTACATATGTCCCGTTCATGGACAAGGTCCGCGAGTACTTCGACCGCACGCACGATCCGCGCGCCGGGCAGGTACTCGCGCGAGAGAAAATCATCATGGGCGACGAGTACATGCAGTATTTGTCGCGTTACGACAAGGCGCTGGAGTTGTACCGCGCCGCGCTCGAGCTCGATCCGAACAGCGCGGATGCGAAGAAGCGCGTGGAGATGGCCGATCAGCGCCGCTTCGTCTCGATGACCGCATTCGCAAACGTCAAGACCGGCATGAAAGAGGACGCCGTTCGCGCCCTCGTCGGTCTGCCGCGCGAGGACTGGATCAAGCAGGTGGTACAGAACAGCCGCGTCTATTCCGTATGGATTTATCCGAAGGAAGACGGAGGCGCCTCGGCCATCTACTTTGACAACGGTGTCGTCTATCACACAAACTGGAACGCCGCGGCGCCGCCCGCGTCGCAAGCTCAGACCAGGTAAGGGGAGGGTGTGCAATGGTGTCTGACGAAGTCCTCATCGACGATCAATCTCACTACGAAGTCTCACTTACAGCCGGACAGGCCTTCGTCGCCTTCGTCCTGCTGCTGCTGTCGCTGGCCGCGACGTTCGCGTTCGGCCTGATGATCGGAAAAGGGCAGGCGGATGAACGACTGGTCGTCCGGAAGGAGCCTGCGGTCATCAACGAGGGAAGCGTCGCCGCCTCGAAGAAAAACGACGGCAAGCTGATCGACCTCGGCATGGGCAACGACGATTTCAAAGCGCCCCCGCCTGCGACGAGCTCCGCCGCTCCCGCGCCCGCACCGACGATCACCGAAGGCACGATCACGCCGCTGACGGAGTCCGCTGCGCCAGTCACCGCCACCGCATTTCCGATCGTGGAGGCGCCGAAGCCCGCCCCGAAACCAATCGCCGCGCCGCCATCGACCGGACCTGCGTACGCACAGCTCCTCGTCACCGGCGATCAGAAAACCGCCGATGCGCTGGCCGCGAAAGCGATCGATCACGGCTTCATGACCACCTACGTCGAGCGCGCCGGCACCGCGTTCAAAGTTCGCGTGAAGTTCAATTCGGAAGCCGAGGCGCGTGCGAGCGAGGCGAAACTCAAAGAGATTTCGAAGGACGTCTGGTTCGTGAGGTGAGGCGTGCTGGACGCAAACTACTACCCGGAACATGATCGGCTGATCAGCGATCTGCGGCAGAACGGATTTGCCGTTGAGGACATCTGGGACTGGGTGAACGGGCTGACACCTGCTGGCGCCGAGTCGATCCTCATTTCTCATCTGGAGCTTGACACCAGCGACAGACTGGTCGAAGCAATCGCTCGCGCCCTGACGCAGAAGAACTTCACGAACGCCCTGCCCGCGCTTTTGCGAAGATTCGAGCGCGCTCGGGAAGAATATGGCACGGGTTGGGTGATCGGCAACGCGATCGCTTGCCAGCCGTGGCCAAAACATCTATGGGAAACGATCCTCTCTCTGGCGGCTGACCCGAAGTTTGGGCGTAACCGGCAAATGCTCGTCTGGTGCCTCCATCAAATCAAGTTGCCCGCTGTCGAGCCTACACTCATCAAGCTGGTCGACGATCAAAACGTCGGTGCACACGCGTTGATCGCTCTGCGCCGTGGCGGCTCCATCGAGAGCTGGAAAACGCTCCGAACGGTCGATCCAACCGGAAGATCAGTACTTTTCAAACGGGAGCTGAAGAAGATCGCGAAGCGGCTCGATAAGCGGCTGCAAAAAACTTCGTGACTACTTCACACACGGCAACACGCGCGTTTCGGTACCGCCCGCATCGACATTCACCAACGCGCCGATCGTCCTGGCCAGAAACGTCGGCGCGACTTCATCGCTCCATGCTCCCTCGGTGATTCCGCGGCCGAAGAGCAGCAGCGGAACGTGCTGATCGTCGTCGACCGCTTGGCCGTGCGTCGTGCCGTTGTCGCCGTTCGAGTATTTCCAGATGTAGCCGGGCTTCAGCGTGACGAGGACGTCGCCGCTGCGGTCGGCGCGGAAGGAGAGGCGCATCGCGGTTTCGATCGCTGACGACTTCGGATCGACGGCAACCAGGTCGCTGCTCGCGAACGCGGTGCGGATGCCGTGGATCTGTTTCGCTGCGTCGCGCAGCGCGCGTTTCACGCGCTCGCTGTCGAGATGCGCGGCGCTGACGCGGGCCCAGTTCAAATACAACGCGGGCTCTTCGAAGTAACTCACCAGCGTGTCGGCGATCGGGGTTTTGTCGGTGACGGTAAGTCCGAGGCTCTTCGCCGCGAGTTTTTCCAACTGACGGCGGTCCGGCGCAAGATCCGCGAACGTAGTCGCGGTCTTCCTCGGATTTTGAAAGTCGACGCGTCCGGCGTCGCGTCCCATGTCGCGCGCGACCTCGGGGATCGACTGCACGCCGTGATCGGCGGTGATCGCGACGGTGAAACGGCCGCTGAATTTCTGATCGAGCCAGTTGAAAAATCCTTCGAGTTGGCGATCCGTGCGCACGACGGAATCGGCGACTTCGAGCGAATCGGGACCAAAGGAATGTCCGAGGTAGTCCTGCGAGGAGAGGCCGACGAAGAGGAGATCGGGCGAGGCGTCGTCGGTGCCGAGGTGCTCGTCATCGATGATGCGCTCGGCGAAGGTAAGGACGAGATCGTTGCCGAATGGCGTGTAGGTCAAGTCATCGATGGTCGCGATCGGATGCGGAAACTCGGTGCCGAGGCTGCCGTGCTTTGTCTTGTATGTGCGCAGCGAGGCCGGATCGTGAGTGAGCCGCGCGAGGTCCGCCGTTGGGATGAACGTTGATTGAATCCATTCGTGATGCTGCGTCAGGACTGCGGGCACTGAGGCGTTGAATGCAGTCAGCATGGTCCGGTTCGCGCGGTAGTAGCTGCTCGACGTGAAGCCGGGCATCTTCGGATCAAACCAGTACGCGGCGGTGGCTTTGCGTCCGGCCATGAGAATCGCCGCGCGATCCTTGAGCGCGACGCCGATCACTTTCGATCCCGCCACTTTCTCCTGCAGCCGGTCGCCAAGCGAGTCGGAGTCGAGATTCAGCGGCGAGAACCCGCCGATCGCGCGCTTGTCCTCGGCGCAGTAAACCGGCGTCGCCGTCGTCCGATCGAGCCATGTATTCGCGACGATGCCGCTTCGCGCCGGCACGTAGCCGGTACCTATGGCGGCGTGGCCAGGACCGGTGTAGGTGACGGCGTACGGATACAACGCCCGCGTGAAATTCGCGCCGTGCTTGATGGCGCGATTGAATCCGCCGTCGGAGAGATAGGGTTGAAATCGCGTGAGGTATTCGTAGCGAAATTGATCGACGGAGATGACGACGATCAGGTCGGGTTGCTGCCCGCTCAGTGGGAGCGCGAGGATCAGAAGGAGCAAGAGACGGCGCATCCGAGCATCTTAAGGGAGACCGTTCACGCGGAGGCGCGGAGGACGCGGAGGGGCAGAGCGCCGTTCTCCGCGTTCCCCGCGTCTCCGCGTGAAAACATCCTCGGATAGGATCATCAGCATGGTCAAAAAAACCACTAACCAGCAAACGACGACTCCTCAACTCGAGGCGCTCAGGAAAGGGCAGGCGAAGAAGCGCTCGACGGTCGATCCGTCGCACATCCTGGACAAGGCCATTTACCAGCTCTGGGACACCATCAACGATCTCGATCAGATTCAGCCGGAGCGGGTCGAGCACTACCGCGTCTCGGTATTCGGGAGCTCGCGGATTCAGCGCGGCGATCCTATTTACGACCAGGCCAAGAAACTCTGCTATGAGCTCGCGCGCCTCGGGGCGGACATCGTCACCGGTGGCGGGCCCGGACTGATGGAAGCGGCCAATGCCGGGGCGATGGAAGGGCAGACCGAGAGCCATTCGCGGTCATTCGGTCTGGCGATCCATCTGCCCACCGAGGAGTCGGCGAATGCGTTCGTGAACAAGGTGTTCCGGCATCGGACGTTTTTTTCGCGGCTCCATCACTTCATCCGGCTCTCGTCCGCGTTCATCGTTTTGCCGGGCGGCATCGGAACGGCGTTGGAGTTGTTCATGGTGTGGCAGTTGATCCAGGTCAAGCACGTCACTGAGCATCCGCTGATTCTGGTCGGTACAATGTGGAACGGTCTGATCGACTGGATCAACGAGTCGATGATCACGCGCGGGCTGGCCAGTCCGCAGGATATGAACGCGGTTACGGTGGTTGCCTCGTACGAAGAGGCCATTCCGATTATCCGCGCGTCATACGAACGCTACATTCAGGAGAAATCGAATGCCCACGAAGGAACAGATTCTCGACGCGCTTAAGGGCGTCAAATTTCCAGGACTCTCGCGCGACATCGTGTCGTTCGGGTTTGTCCATGACGTCAGCGTCGAGGGCGGCAACGTCTCCTTCACGGTGCGCTTCCAGACGGAGAACCAGAACGCGGCGGCGCAGATCAGCCGCGATGCCGAGGCGGCGGTGAAGGCCGTGCCGGGCGTCGAGAGCGTGAAGATGCACGTCGACGTCGGCTCGCGATCCGCTGCGGGACCGCAGGGCGGGCCGCCGGCCGAGCAGATCCTATCCGGCGTCAAGTACAAGATCGCTGTCGCGTCCGGAAAGGGCGGCGTCGGCAAGTCGACCGTCTCCACGAATCTCGCCCTCGCACTGCGCGCCCTCGGCTACACCGTCGGCATGCTCGACGCCGACATCTACGGTCCGTCGCAGCAAATGATGCTCGGGATCCACGGACGTCCGCAGATCGACGAGACCGACGAGAAGATCCTGCCGATGGAGAACCACGGCGTGAAGACGATGTCGCTCGGCCTGATCACCGATCCCGACACGCCGGTGATCTGGCGCGGACCGATGGTGATGAAAGCGCTCGACCAGTTCCTCAGCGACGTGAAGTGGGGCACGCTCGATTTCATGATCATCGATCTCCCTCCCGGCACCGGCGACGCGCAACTGACGCTGACGCAGAAGGTGCCTCTATCCGGCGCCGTGGTCGTGACGACGCCGCAGGACGTGGCGTTGATCGACGCGCGCAAAGGCCTGGCGATGTTCCGCAAAGTGAACGTTCCCGTCCTCGGCATCATCGAGAACATGAGCTACTTCATCTGCCGCCACTGCGGCGAGCGCGAAGAAATCTTCGGCCACGGCGGCGGCCGCAAGACCGCCGAGCTTCTCGGCGTCCCGTTCCTCGGCGAGATCCCGATCGATCCGAAGGTTGTCGTCGGTGGCGACAGTGGCCAACCGATCTTCGTCCTCGATCCGTCGTCAGCGGCGGCGGAGGCATTCCGAAAGTTGGCCGAGACGGTCGTGGAGCAGGTGCAGTCAGGTCACGCCGGCCACACCCACGCGCCGGGCGAGCCGGCCCACGCACATTCGTAGAACTTCGTCACCTTTGCGTCCCCTCGCCACGTGCGCGCAGGAAAACGTAGAACGAGTGCGGGTTGCCGTAGTACGGCTTGATCGCGCTTGGAATCGTATAGCCGGTGATGTTTGCGCCGACGGCGCCGGCGATGAAGCCGGTCTTGATGACATCGCGTGAGTAGCCGATCGTCAGCGCCTTGACGCGAAAGAAACCGCTGCTGATCGGGAGCGGGACGTTCTGTTCGGCGAACAGTTCGTCTTTGTCGACGATCTCGGCGCGGCCGGTGATGTAGTTGACGCCGGCGAACTGCAGTACCGACTCCGCGAGCCACGAGTTGCCGTTGTGTCCTTCGCTCTTTTTGTTGTGACCGAGGACGACGCTCGTATCCCACGGACCTATCGTTGTAACCGTGCTGTACGAGACCGATGCGGTGGTCCGCTGAATGTCTCCCGCTTCGGCGGCCTCGGGATGCGTGAGATGGCCGGTCGACACTTGCGCCGTCCAGTTTGGCGTTGGGTCGAACGTCACGCGGGCTGCCCATGAGTCGATCTTGCCGGTGTCGATGTCCCAGCGCTTCTCGTCCGGCTCGCGGCCGTGGAAGCCGCTGACGGCGTAGCCGAACATGCTGCTCTGCGCACCGATCGTGATCACGCTGCCGGCGATGTGCGTCGAGTCCTGCACGTGGTGGCTGAGCGCGGCCTGCGGGATTTCGGATGCCGAGGCGCGGTGCGGATAGGCGACGGGACCTAGCGCGGGATCGCCGAACGGGGCGGCGTAGACGTAGCCGATGGTGTGATCGCCGAGTGGATGCGCATACTCCGCGGCCACCTCCATGAAGAAGTCGTGCGGGTGTTGCGCGTCGATGATCGGACGGCCGCCGATCGTTTCGCCGGTCTGGAAAAGCTCGGGATACTTTTTTCCGACCGTGACCGGCTCGAGGCTGAACATCGATCGGAGCATCAGGTGGCCTCCGCCGAGGCGACGGTCGGCCATGCCCATGATCCAGTTGGTGGAGAAGAATTTGTCGTCGCCGCGCGGGCCGGACTGGACGACCTGATTGACGAAGGCGAGACCGTGCAGCATGAGCATCCAATCGCCGTATTGCGTCATGGCCATGTGCATCGGCGCAGCGGCGGGATTCATGCTCGTGCCGGAGGCCTGGCGCATGAGGAAGTCGGCGGTGGCGTCGGTCGTCATCTTCATGCCGGGCATGTCCGGCATAGCCGGATGCTCTTGCGGCATGGCCGGCAACGCGAGAGTGAAAACAAACAACAGAGTGCTGCCTCTTGTGAAGCGCTTCATGGAACTCCTCATTTGGAAATTGCGGCTGAGCGAGGAGACGACGCACGGCGGTCAAGCGAAGGCTTGCGCGCGCGTCTGAGGCGGGACGATCAAATGAGGAACGTGACGATGAGCAGGTGCAGGCCGACGTCGCGATCGCAGCGCACCGCGCCGAGGGACACGAAGTTTCGGTAGGCGGTCATCGGGCTTCTGGCGATGGCGGACGATGATGCCGTCATCGCCAGATGAAATGTCCGCGGCACATCGGTCGTCATTCGCGGCGCAGGTTCCAGCTTCTTCGAAGCCGGAACCTGCTGCTGCCGCGAATCATGTTGCTCGCCAGTCATCACACCGATTGCGACATGACAAAGAGGGATGGCCTTGTGAATGTAGGCGTGGAACGGCAGGACGCAACAGCCGAAGACCCAAACAACCGATGCGAGCAGCGGAACAGTCGCTCCGAAGATCCAGGCGACGGCAATGGCGGTGCGTCTCATCGTCGATTGCGTAACCGAGAGTCAACCGGATGCGTTCCCGTGTCAGAAACTCTTGTGGATGCCTGCGAGATAGTTCGCTTTCGACGTGAGCTGCAGGCCGTTGACGTGCTGATAAACCGGTATCTGCACGAATCCATAGATCGACGTCTTCGCTCCGAGGAGTAGCCGCACGCCAGGACTCAGGTAGACGTAGCGTCCGCCGGTCAGGTCGCGATTCTCGTCGGTTTGGCCTACTTCGTCCTTGCCCGACATGCGGCCATTGATCTGGCCGAGGAGATGGACCGTGGTCGTGAGCGGGTATTCGGTTCCGGCGTTGAGCTGGAGTTCGTGACCGCGGCGGTAGTCGTGGGTCCCGCTTCCGTTCAAACGTCCGTTCAGCGCAATGAAGATGGGAATGAGTGTCGTATGACCCATCTCGCCTTGCAACGCGGTGTTGCGGAGAAGGCCGGACTGGAAGGTGACGCCGAACAGCGCATCCGTCGAACCGGTTCCCGGTGCGATGGTCACTTCGGCATCCTCGCCGGTGCTGCCGATTTCGCGCTTTGAGCCGGTGGGGAGCTTTACGCCACCGGTGAGCCAGATCGACGAATGCTCCAGCGAGCTCGAAGTGAAGAGGCGAAGACGGCCTTGCACGGCGAGGTCTCCGGCATCGCCGAAGTTCCATCGTTCGATTTGCGCATTTTCCTCGTCGAAGTGCTCGTGCGAGCGGGAAACGTACGGCAACGTAACCGCCATCTGAAAACGCTCGCTCAACGAATAGTTCAGTTGAAGCGCGGCCAGGCGATTGATGGTGCGAATCTCATCGTGATCGGACGCGATCGCTCCGATCGCTGCGCGGCGGCTGCCGATGCGCGGCTGATCCTGATCGATGTATTGGAAAGAAAGATCGAGCGAAAATTTTCCGTCGCCGAACTGCAAGGCGTGAAGATCGATCGGGCAGGATGACGACCCACAACTCGCGCGAGCAACTTCAGGACTGAGTGACAACAGCAGGAGCAGCGCACCTGTGGCAAAGACGTGTCGCATGACAAGACCTCCTCGGGAAGAACGGCGTGGCGGCGCGGGCAGGTCAGGCGCGCCGAGGAGGGGGAGTGAATGGAGCGACGGAGACGGACGGGAGGAGGATCGTCGTCGTCTCGAACACGCGATCACGATGCGTCGTGCTGGCGATGCCGGCGGTGGAGGCAAACACCGCGCGGTGCGATGTCGTCACCGCCGATGCGGCAGCACCGTCGCCGCGACAAACGTCGAAGCCGACCGACGCATGCTTCTGGTGCATCGGACAGGTCGCTTCGTTCTTGCAGCACGTCGGTCCCGAACGGTTCACGCTTCTTCCGCAGGACGGCATCGTGCCCAGAATCGCACCGTTGGCGAGGAGCAGGCAGAGAACGGCGACACGGAGGCGGTGCGTTAGCAAGCCCCGGCATTCTAATGTCGATGTGCAGCTCGTGTTCACGCGGAGGCGCGGCGACGCCGAGGTGAACCGCTTTTCTCCGCGGCTCCGCGCCTCCGCGTGATCAAAAGAGTGCAAGACCGCGCGACTGTTGCTCGGCCAACAGATCCAGGAACCGATTCCGCGAAATCTCACGTGCGCCGAGCGCGCCCATGTGTGGTGTGGTGACCTGGCAGTCGATCCAGGTAGCGCCGCGTTCGCGGAGGTGTTCGATGAGGAAGAGCAGGGCGAGCTTCGAGGCGTCCGGCGCGCGATGAAACATCGATTCGCCCGTGAAGACGCCGCCGGAGTCGACGCCGTACAGGCCGCCCACGAGTTCTTCGTTACTCCACACTTCGATGCTGTGCGCGTCGCCCGCGCGATGCAGCGCGGTGTATGCGGCGATGATGTCGGGACCGATCCACGTACCGATCTCATCGCCGCGCGGCGAATCGGCGCACGAGGCGATGACCTGCTCGAAGGCGCGGTCGATCGAGTACGTGAACCCGCTGCGCTTCTGCGATTTGCGCAGCGAACGTCCGACATGCAGCTCATCGAAAAAAATCACCGTGCGCCGGCGCGGCGAGAACCACGGAAGCGTCAGCTCCTCGTGCGGCCAGGGAAAAATGCCGTGGCGGTACGCGTCGCGGAGCGTCTCCACGCGCAAGTCATCGCCGATGGCGACGACGTCGCCGCGGACGTAGCGGGGATCGGGAAAACGCGACACGCCGTCCATTATCGGTGGGTCGCAAATCCAATTCCCAGTAAGGGATACCGATTTGTTTCATTCGGGCGCAAAACCGCCAGCAACTGGTACACGGTTGGCTAACCGTCCAGTCCGTTTACAGATCGCGATTTAACTCCCGCGATCAGGAGTAGCGGTTATGCGGACGAGCTGCAGAGCTCTTCGGGCGTTCGTCGTTCTTGTGTTGGTGGCAGTGGGGTTCGAATCGCTCGCAAACACTCCGCCTCACGCTCCGACCCTCATCGAGCCGCCGGCGACGATTCCGGTCGATCCAGGCGACGTGCATATGGCGACCGCGCCTTTCAGCGATGATGATCCGGGCGATATTCATATCTGCAGCGATTGGGAAATCCGGGCCGCGGATCTCACCACCGTCGTCTGGTCCGCTCCCTGCGCCACCGGCGTTCTCTCCGTACACATTCACCTCGGCGACGGCAATTTCGCCGCGTCGGGAGCGCGCCTTCTCGGCTCCAGCAAGTACGTGGTCGCCGTTCGTTTCCGCGATAACAGCGGCGAACCTGATACGGAGTGGAGCGAGTGGACAACGCGAGGATTCACGACCTCTCAAGGATCGTCGGTGCTCCCTCTGGAGATCGTCCGCGTGCTGCAATCGCCGCAACCGCGTCTGTACGGCGCGAGCGGCGGTGACGTCGTTCTGACGGGCGGAGCGTCAGTCAGCCTCATTTCGGCGGAAGGGAATCCGCTCTTGTCATTCGCAGCTGAAGGAGTCCAAATCGGGACGCCCTCCTCCTCCGAAAATCACTCCGTTGTCAAAGCGGTTATCAGCAGCGGCGCGATTCCTCTCTCAATGCCCGAGTCCAACATCGACTTTGCGGACGAAGGAAGTGTGCGGCGCACCATCTATCTTCCTGCAGTCGATCTGCCGCCTGACACATCGGCGGCGTTCTGGATCTCGCGCGACGGAAGCTCCTTCCGCGCTGAGGATGACAAACCGCACTTTGCCAGTCTCGCGCGGAACGCCGATACGCCGTGGAGCGTGCTGGAGCCCGGATATCGAGTCGAGCGAGTGGTGACGGGGCTGCAACTCCCGGTCAATCTCGCCTTCGTCCCCGATCCGCTTCCCGATGCCGATGCACCGATTTACTACATCACCGAACTGTACGGAAGCATTCGCGCGGTCCTGCGCGATGGTTTACTGCGCGACTACGCCACCGGCTTGTTGAACTTCGATCCAACAGGGGTTTTCCCCGGCTCGGGGGAACATGGAGTGGCCGGAACGGCCGTTGATCCGGCAACGCACGATCTATTCGTCGCACTGGTCTACGCATCGGTATCCGGCGATCACTTCTGCAAAGTCGTCCGCATCTACAGCATTGACGGCGGCCGCACCGCTGCGGGCATCATTACCGTTCTCGACATGCCGAGTGAACCGATCGGTCCGTCGCATCAGATCTCCAGTCTGACCATCGGTCCCGACGGCAAGCTTTACGTTCATGTGGGAGATGGATTTGATACCGAGGTGGCCAGATCGATCGATTCGTTTCGAGGGAAGATATTGAGGATCAATCCGGACGGCACTGCTCCTGTTGACAATCCTTTTTTCGATCGGGAAGAGGGCATCCGTGCTGCCGACTACGTATTCGCCCTCGGCTTCCGCAACCCCTTCGGCGGCGCATGGCGGGCCGCGGACAACTCGCTCTACGAAGTCGAAAATGGTCCCACCACGGACAGGCTGGCGAAAGTATCCGCCGGGCTCGACTACCAATGGAACGGCGACGACGAAACGATGCTGGCCAACGCGGCGTACAACTGGTCGCCGTCCGTGGCGCCTGTGAACATCACGTTCGTTCAGAATGAGACGTTCGACGGCAGCGGCTTTCCGCCCGAAAAACAGGGCCACGCGTTCGTGAGCGAGTCGGGACCGACATGGGTACCGGGCCAGACGCCCGACGGCAAACGAATTCGCGAATTCGTCTTCGATGCCGGCGGCAAGGTCGTTTCGACCAAACCGTTTGTCGAATACACCGGCACCGGCTTTGCGACCGTCGCCGCGCTCGCTGCCGGCCCGGACGGCATCTACTTCAGCGACCTCTTTCCGGACCAGGGAAGTCCGATCGGCCACGGCGCGAATGTCTACCGCGTCAGTTACGCAGGAACGGTGACGATTGGAGCGGAAGTTACGGACCAGGCCGCGCGCAGTGTCAAGTTCTCATCGATGGTCACGGTTCCCGGCGCAACGAATCTCACATGGATGTTCGGCGACGGATCGAGCACGACGGAGGCGAACCCAGTTCACGTCTTCCCGTCGAATGGCCCCTTCGAAGTGAAGTTGTCAGTCGCGAGCGCAACGAATCAAGTCGTCGACAACTACACGCGCGTTCAATTCCCCGATGCTCCGGGGGTGGGACTGGTAGCGACGTACAGCGATGCGGCCGGAGCAAGGGTCGTCCGTCTCGACGACAACATCGATTTCGACTGGCTTGATGAATCGCCGCCGTTTGCGGCCGAGGTTTTCAAGGTGGTCTGGACAGGGGAGATCGTCGCCGCCGTTTCCGCCCTTTACACATTCGAGCTGCACACGGCTGGATCGGCGAACCTGCGCATCGACGACAAACCAGTGATCGGAGGAGGCGTCCCGGAGGTGACGAATCCGATCTTCCTCGAGGCCGGCCATCACTACACGTTCAGCCTCGAGGCGGTCGATAACGCGCCGACCGGCGTAACGCAGCTGTTCTGGACCGCACCCGGAATGCCGCCGGCGGTCGTCCCGAAGGAAGCGTTCTATACGTCATCGAACCGGAGACGGGCGGTAGGCCACTAGGCGATTCACGGCATTTTTGTGGAGTAGGCCGCGCGGGGAATCGCCTTCGCGCAAGAGCCGTCGAGATGCTCGAACGAGCCGGCATCGAAGAAACCGACTTCCAGCTCGAGCGCGCAGTTGCTCGGTTCGACGTGCCCATTGTTGTTGAGGACGATCGTCCGCGCGCGCTTCAGGTGCGATTGCAGCAGATCGGCCCAGAGTGGCGGCGTTACAGGATCACGATCGCCGGCAAGGATCAGCACCGGCACGTCGACGTCGGGAATCGTTACCCGAGGCGCGCGTCCGAGCGCCCAAGCCTGGCAGGCCGCGATCTGTCGTCGCACGCGGTAGTCGCCGAGGAACGTGTTCGCGGTAGCCAGCCGAATTGCGGCGTCGTCGATCCAGCGAACGTCTCCGGGACAGGAGATGGAAAGGAACGCCCCGATATCGTCGTACCACCCGTCGCGATAGCGCAGCCAGTAGCGCCCAATCCAGCTCCAGTCGCCGGCGGCCGCGAGGTGGATCATCAGCGGGATGAGCCGCTGCCGCTCGGCCGCGTACATCTGCGATCGCAGAAACTCGCCGAACGCTCCTCGGCTCATCGTGACGTGGTACTTGCCGGCATCGAATCGGGCCGGCTTTGTATCGAGTGCTGTTAGTGTTCGCGCCAGATCGCTGGCGATGTCGGGGAACGCAGCCGCGCATTCTGTCTCGGCCTTGCAATCGGCGATGATCCGGTCGAGCGTTAATTGCGCGTCGCGCCCCGCGTACAGCGGCATCGGATTGTCGGGAGGCAGAGGTCCTTCGAGCAGCAGCGTGTGGACGGACTTCGGATGCCGTTCCAGAAACGTGAGCGCGGAACGCGTGCCGTACGAGACGCCGATGATGTCGATCGATCCGTAGCCGAGCGCGCGGCGGAGAGCATCGACATCGTCGGTGAATTCGGCCGTGCCGTACGCGGTCAGGTCGCTGTGCTTCTCGATTTCGCGGCGGCAATCGCTGATGAACGGCAGTGGAAAGAGATTGCCTTCGATCAGCTCGCGTGCATGTTTCTTCTGCGCCGCGGGACAGCGCAGCGGAACCGAGCCGCCGGTGCCGCGCTGATCGACGAACACTACGTCGTGCCGGCGCAATTCGGCGCCGAAGATCTTGACCTCATCCTCAGCGCCCGGCGTGGTCGCCATTCCCGGACCGCCGCTGAATGGGAAGACCGCCGAATCGTTGTGCTCCATCGCGGCGAGCACAATCACTTTCAGCCGCAGAATGCGAGAGGTACGCGGCGATTCGCGGACATCGAATGTGCCGCATCGCGCGGGCGCGCCGGCGATCTTGCAAGGTGCGAGGTGGAGTGAAGCCGCGAGCGACGCGGCGAAGATCGCGATCACGGCGCGAACGGTAACTCATCTGGTGACGAAGCGTAGGCTCTGCACCTTGCTACAGCACAGACAAGAGTGCCTGTGCCCACAGCTGTCCTGATTGGGGTGAGAAAATATCGGTTCTCCGGAGTGTGCGAGCCATATTTGACAGGAAGTACGATCGACACCCTCCGATGCTGTCCAGATTGTGAGAGTTGAGCGGCTGGAACGGAGTGGTGGTGGACCGAATGGGCCGTAACGCAATGCAAGACAGTGGGTTACACGGTGCGGGACAGTGCGTCCCACGGTGTGTGACGTCGCGTCCCGCGGTGCGGGCGTCGCGTCACACGGTGTGTGACGTCGCGTCCCGCGGTGCGGGCGTCGCGTCACACAGTGTGTTACGTCGCGTCCCGCGGTGCGGGCGTCGCGTCACACAGTGTGTTACGTCGCGT
>DASYJF010000134.1:0-188240 GCA_035996815.1 Thermoanaerobaculia bacterium
GTTCCCAGTCTATCCACCATCCTCGAGGTCTGCGAGGTCCTCGGCACGGATGCAGGAGCGCTAATCCGCGAGGTGGCTGAGGCGCGGCGGATGCCGAGGGCGATGACGTCGTAGCGCTTTCGTTCGTCGAGAGGCTCGGCCGAGCCAGCCGGCGAGACGCCAGCGTTCCGTCGCGGCGCTACGCTACTTCGCGATTTCGCCCACGATTGCGTCGATCGCTTTCAACGCATCGGATGACTCGCCGGTGTTGTGATTGATGATGATCGAGAAGTAGCGGTGTCCGCCATCCGGCATATTGAGGATTCCGCTGAGCGCGTTGACGCCGTTGATGCTGCCGGTCTTGCCGCGCATGCGATCGGCGAACGGCAGCAATCGGCGATGCAGCGTTCCTTCGTCGCCGGGACGCGCCAGCATCATCCACCAGGCAGCGCGGCGGGACGGCTCGTTCATCCACCGCAGGAGCGTGACGATCGCGCGCGGCGTGACGAGATCGTCCGGCGAGAGGCCGGATCCGTCGACGAAACGGAATTCGCTGTTCGAAACACCCGCCTCGGTCGTCAGAAAACCGCGCTCGATGTCCTCCGATGCTTCGTACGACGCGGGCTGCGAACCTGCCGACAGACCTTTGAACAGCATCTCCGCGTAGAGGTTCTGACTCGGCTTGAGGACGACGGAGAGCAATTGCCACAACGGCGGTGATTCGATGACGGCGATTCGTTCCTGCCATGTTCGCGGCGTCGCATTCACCATCGTCTTGCCTGTGGCGCGAATCCCGGCATGTTGCAGCACATCGCGCAGAGCCTGCGCGGCGTAGAGCGCGGGATCGGAGATGCCGGCGAGCGTTTGAAAATGCTCAGGCAGATTTCCGATCATCGTGATCGCGTTCGCGGCATCCGAGCGAACGTTCGGCTCCCCTCCTCCGCAGGCAACATTCGCGGTCGCCGGCACGAAGGACGGGTCAGTGACGATCACAGGCGAAGCGCAATGGTCCGCAACGATTCCGACGACGTTCTCGTTGTACGCGAGCGCGTCGGTCGGAACGGCGTAGTCGCTGCCGAGGTTGCCGACTTTCCAGGTGGAGGGGATGGTGACGCGATCGAAGAGCGAGACATCGGCGATGACGTCGCGCACCTCGGCGATTCCTTTTTGCTGAAGTGCCGCGACGAACGGTGCGAAGACAGCGTCGCGATCGAACGCCCACCGTCCGCCGAGGGATGGATCGCCGCCGCCGCGGATGACGAGGTCGTTGCCGTCGCGCCAGAGCTCTGTCGCAATCTGCCGATCGAGACCTTCGCAGGATGCGACGGTTGCCGCAGCGAACAGCTTGCGATTCGACGCCGGAGTCAGCAGCGTCGTCTCATGGCGCGCGTAGATGGTGCGGCCGGAATCGTCGACGACGTCGATGCCCCAGATCGCGCCGGTGAGTTGCGGCCTCGCTGTGATTGCCTTGATCCGCTGCGCCAGCGATTGCGTACGCGCCGTCGCGCACGCGGCGAAGAGGATGGCGAGCAGCGGCAGAGCCCTACGCAAACATCATCTCCTCGGATGACTTCGCCAGATTGCGATGCATCGCCGCAAGCATGCCATCGAAGTCGGCATTCGGAAATCGGGGACGAAGCCGTTTCGCGATCGCATGCGCTTTCAGGCAGGAGCCGTAGTCGCGGGCGAAGGCGTAGACGGAAAGCTCGGGTGTCGGGTGTCGGGTGTCGGGCGTCGAAGGATTCACGACGGCAAGGTAACCGGCAACGCGCGCAATCACAGCATCATCCTTCGTTTGCATAGCCGCGTCGAAGAGGAACAGACCGTGAGCGCTGACGATGTCGCCGTCGTTTGCGATGACATTCGCAACGAGCGAATCCAGATCGACGGCACTCCCACTCCCTACCCCCGACTCCCCACTCCCCACCGCAACCATCTCCCACACGCCGACGCGCAACATCGCGTATCTCCCCTTCTCACCGAGCAGACCGGCGAGGCGCATGGCGGCGGAGGCGACGATCAACTTGTGGCCGAGGTCTTCGAAATCGTCGGAGGCGACAGCGAAGTAGTCGGAGGCAAAGTCCGCATCGCTGTAACGCTTGGCCAGCCAGCGTTCAGCGCGTAACCGATCGGATGCCGTGATGGCCTCGCGCAACTCCTCGATATCCCCGCGCTGATCCTCTTCGATCTTCGGCGGATCGAGCATCGGCGGCTCGCTCCACGGCTGCCGGCTCGCCGCCGCGTAAATCGCGCATTGCACGATGGCATCATCAAACTCGATCTCCTCGCGAAGATCCCAAACCGACAGACACGCCAATAGCGCATGCATCGAATGTTGCGACGGCGCAAACGCCAGCACGGCGAACCGCGTCACCGCCGTCCACGTCTCCTCCGCCGAATGCGCCGCGCGAAACTCCGCAACGACATCGGGAACCGCCGCAAGATCGCGTTCGATGAGGGGGGCGTAGTTCATGCGCGCGTAGAGTAAACGACGGCGCGATGTGTTGCGCGCCTCCGCGCGCGGTTTGTATCGGCCGCCTCCGCGGCCGCATCGCCTTCGCGCATCGCCTGACCCCGCGCCGAGCGCGGGGCTGCATTGTGTCAGCGCGCCTCCGCGCGCGACGTGCAGCGAACACGCTGTACTTTAGACAGCGACGGGTATTCGTCGAACTTGCGGCCCCGCCGGCCTCGCTGCGGCCTCGCTCTGCTCCGTTACGCGCCGTCAGGCGCGTACGTCGCGCGCGGAGGCGCGCGCTCACAATCCAGCCCCGCGCTCGGCGCGGGGTTAAGCGTACGGGGACCAATTGGCGGCCGCGGAGGCGCGCCGTCATATACAGCCGGGACCTTGGGCCGGGCGTGCCGGGACAATTCGACCGCGCAGGCCCAACGTCGCGCGCGGAGGCGCGCCGTCACAATTCAGCCCCGCGCTCGGCGCGGGGTTAAGCGTACGGGGACCAATTGGCGGCCGCGGAGGCGGCCGCTACAAACGCGGCGCGGAGGCGCCCGGCCGCGGAGGCGGCAACACAAAATCACCGACCGAGGTACGATGTCGCCGGGACTTCCGCATGGTTCAAACGGAACCATGCACACATATTCACTCGTTTACATTCACGTCATCTTCGCCACATGGAGCCGCTGTCCGTTTCTGGATCGCGCGCGGCGTCCTGAACTCCACGCCTATATCGCCGGCATCGCGCGCAGTCTCGGTTTTGCAGATGTCTACGTCGGCGGCGTCGAAGACCACGTTCACCTCGTCGGTCGATTTGGTTCGGCTTGCGCGTTGTCCGACGTGATCGGACAAATGAAAAAATCGTCGGGCGACTGGATGCGCAAACGCGTTCCGATGTTCCGATGGCAACGAGGCTTCGGCGCGTTTTCGGTCAGTCCGGATCGAATCCGATCGGTCCAACGGTACGTTCAACGGCAGGAGGAGCACCACGCCACACGGACGTTTCGACAGGAACTGGAAGAACTCTGCGCGGAACTCGGAATCGCGTTCGACGATTTGGAAATCATGTGACGCGGTGGCGCGCCTCCGCGCGCGTCGTTTGTAGCGGCCGCCTCCGCGGCCGCCGACGTCTTCGCACATCGCCTGACCCCGCGCCGAGCGCGGGGCTGGATTGTGACGGCGCGCCTCCGCGCGCGACGTGGGAGCGCGCTAGTGTTTCTTCTTCGCCGCTGGCTTCGGCTTCGCCGTCGTCGTCGCGCCGGGCGTCTTCGCCGTTTGCGGATTCGTTAGCACGCCGCCGTCGTCTTCGGAGCGTCCGTCTTCGACGTCGACCGTCTGCGTCACGGCGTCGCCGCCGTTGACGGCGGGCTGGGCGGCGGCGGGGGCGATGGTCTGCGTCGTCTGCGCGGTTCCGGTCGCTGATGACGACTTTCGGCCGCGGCAGCCGGCTGCGAAAAGTGCGAACGTCAGCATGATCAGGAGCGACAGCGTGGCTGTTTTCTTCACGAACACCTCATCGACGGAGTGATCAAAGACGGATTCACGCCACCATGCAATTTCCCTGACAGGATTCGCTACAATGCGCCGCCGATGGACGCGCGGAAGCGGATCGGTATTTTTGGATGGGGCGTCGTCGCTCCGAAGTCTCCAGACGTCGCCGCCTTCGAACGGAATCTCGAGCGCGCCGACAGCTGGCTTTCACCATTCAGAGGGTTCGGACCGTCAAATTTCCTGGTCGGCTACCCTGAATTCGACTTCGAAACCTACCACGACTGGTTCGATCAGCGCTTCCCGCCCGCCAAGTTCAAACAGCTCAAAGACAAGATGGGACCGATGGTTCTGTCGTGCATCGGCGCGTTCATTCAATCGCTGACACAGAATCCAGGTCTCGAGCAGTACCTGCAATCGCTCGGCACCCAGGCCCACGTCTACATCGGCACCGGGCTCGGCGAGATCACCATCACCGCGACCGAGACGATGGCGTACGACCGCGCGCTGCGCAAGTGGAACGAGTTCTGGGCCACGCCTGAACGCTGCGCCGCGCTGCGCGCGCATATCGACGGCGCGCACGATCCCGAGGCGCCAGGCGATCCCGACGAATTGACCATCGGTTGCGAAGAGTGGATCGACGCGAAGCATGTGTGGGAAGAATTCTGGGCCGCGAAGAGCGACACGCTGATTCAATACCTCGCCGAAGCGGCAGACATCCAATCCGAGCCGGTGCCGCCGTCGTCCGGATCGGCGAAGCTCAGCACGATCCGCCAGAAACTGAGCAGAGTCCGCGCACTGAACAAGAAATGGGGCTGCCCCGATGAGCCGTGGGCCGCCGTCTCACCGAACCTCCTCTGGAACATCTCCAACATCCCCGCCTCGCAGGTGTCGATGATCGGCCGCATCGTCGGTCCGGCCTTCGCGCCGGTGGCCGCGTGCGCCTCATTCGGCGTGGCCCTCAAGATGGCCGTCGACGCCATCAACCTTGGCGAGGCCAAGGCGGTCGTCGTCGGCATGACCGATCCGCCGCCGCACGAACTGGTCATCTCCGCTTTCTACAACGCCAACGTCCTTTCCGCCGACGCCGACGTCTCCCGCCCGCTGACCGCCCTTAAAGGCACGCACATCGCCGGCGGCTCCTGCGTCTGGATCGTCGGCGACGCCGCGGAGTTGATGGCGCAGGGCTTCCATCCGATCGGCATGGAGATCGTCGGCGTTGGCACATCATCCGACGCGCATCACATCATCACGCCGTCGAAAGGCGGCCCGCAGCTGGCGATGAAGAAGGCGATGGAAGACGTTCGCGCGTCGGACGTCACCACGTGGGACATGCACGCCACCGCCACGCCTGGCGACGCCACCGAAATCGAGAACTCGCTGGAGATGCTGCATCCCGGCGTCATTTTCACTGCACGCAAAGGAACGTTCGGCCACGGCATGTCGGTCGGCGGCGGCTGGGAATTGACTGCACAACATTTGGGCATGTCCAAAGGCCGGCTTTATCCGATTCCGCTGACCGAAGGCGACCTGCACGCGGATGTAAAAATCCACGATGCGAAATTCGTCTCCGCCGACGGCTGCGAACTCGACCACGGCTACAGCGGCAAACTGAGCATGGGCGTCGGCGGCATCAACTCCTGCGTGATCAGCCGAAGGTGGGACGAGGCGTTTGTCGAGGAGCACCTCGGGGAACCGGCCGAAGCAACAGCGTCATCCAGCTAACCGCGACGGGACCGCGACCGCACCTTCCCGTAAAACGCGCGCGCCGCCTCGCTACAACGCACTTCCTGCACGCGCACGGCGCGGCGTAGCGACAGTCCGCCGATCGTCTGACAGCGGCTCAACGCCACATAAACTTGCCCCTCGGCGAATGCACCGCGGGCCAGGTCGACCATCACGCGCGCCAGCGTCAGTCCCTGCGCCTTGTGGATCGTCACCGCCCACGCCGGCATGATCGGGAACTGGACGAACGTGCCGGCGACTTCGTCGACGATCTCCTTCGTCTTCTCATCGACGCCGTACCGTACGTCCTGCCACTCGATGGTCTCAACGTCGTGCGTGGTTCCGTCATCGAGACGAACAACGACTTTGTCGTCGTGAAGCGACTTCACGACACCGACGGTTCCGTTCACCCATCGCCGCTCCGCGTCATTGCGCACGAACATGACCTGCGCCGCCGGTTTGAGTGCGAGAGTCTGCGGCGCGGGAAGACGATCTTCGCCGGCCTTCACGAACGAGCCCTCGCAACGGGCCTGGTACATTCGCGGCTTTCCCGGCAGCGCCGCCAGGCGCGCCTCGTTCTCCTCGGCCGCCGCCTTCCGCGTCGGGACGAGGATCAGATGCTGTCCGGTGAGCTCACGGCCGACGCACGATTCGTTCAATCGCCGCACCGCGTCGGCGGCACCTTCGCCGTCGCGAATGCACGCGAGCAGCGAGGCGAACGTCGCGTCGCGTTGCCGGTAGACGATCTCCAGTTCGATCGGAAAGAACTTCAATCCTTTCAGACAGCGCGCCGAGAAAAAATGCGGCGTTGCATACAGTTGCCCGATCAACTCCTCGTCACGCGACGTCACCACCGGCGGCAATTGAAAGAGATCGCCGACGAGCACGACCTGCACGCCGCCGAACGGCAGCTCCGACTTGCGATTGATGCGCAGGAAGGCGTCCACGCCGTCGAGCACATCGGCGCGCACCATGGAGATCTCGTCGATGATGAGGAGCTCGAGCGCCTCGACGACTTCCTTCTCGTCGACCTCGCGAACGTCCTGCGGCATCACGGGACGAAGCGGAAGGCGGCAGAACGAATGGATGGTCTGTCCGCCCGCGTTGAGCGCGGCAACGCCCGTCGGCGCGAGCACGACGGATTGCTTTTCCGGAAACCGCGCCCGCAGCTCGCGAATGAATGTCGATTTTCCCGTCCCCGCGCCGCCGGTCACGAAGATGATCTGGCGGCCGGCGGCAACGGCATCGAACGCGGCCTGGAGTTGGGCGTTGATCTCGATCGGCTGCGGTTTTGCTTTCGCCAGCCGCCGCCGCGTTGGACGCTCATCGCGACGCCGCTCGACGGGCGGCGGCTTCTCCGCGCGCTTCGGCTTTTTCGGAGCCGGCTCAGACGGACGCCACGGCGTGCGCGTTCGCGGCTCGGGCAAGTGCTCCGTCGGTTTCTCCGGAGCCGTTTCATTCAGGAGCCGCGCAACCTTCAATGCGAGGGCGTACCACGGTTCGCGGATGTTCCAGTCGCATCCTTCCTCGTCGAGAATGCGATAGAGCTTGCGTACGTGTTTGGCCCGCTTGCGATTCACGATGCCGGACGGCAACCGAGCCATCGCCGCATCCACCCACTCCACCAGGTCATCGAGCGTCATCGTCAGCGCGGATGATATCGACCTCACTCCATCACCTTCGAACGCTCAGACGCCCAAGACGTATGCAGGACCGTCGGCGAGAAGGATCAGAGCTGATTTCCGAGAGGAGCCTACGCCAGCGACAGCCGCTGATCATCGCCCGCCACCGCCACGCCGACTGCATTCTTCGTCGTCGACTTCACGCGATACATCGCTGCGTCGGCCTGCCGAATGAGGTCATCTTTCGTAACCCCGTGCGTCGGGTACGTGGCGATGCCGAAGCTGGCGCTGATGGAGATATCAATGTTGTCGGCGAGGTGAAACGGGGCGGACATCAGCGCCTTGCGCACACGGTGAGCGACGGCGACGGCCTGCTCCTGATCGGTCTGCGGCAGGATGATGCAAAACTCATCACCGCCGAAGCGGACCACTTTGTCGATGCCGCGAACCGCCGCGAGGATTCGTTTGGCCACTTCCTGCAGCGTGCGCGACCCGGCCAGATGCCCGTGCGCGTTGTTGACCGTCTTCAGATCGTCGAGGTCAAGAAAGATGATGCTGCACGTCGCGCTGTAGCGTTTCGCGCGCTCGATCTCTTCATCGAGATACGACTCGAAGAAGCGGCGGTTGTACGCCTTCGTCAGATCGTCGCGCATGGCCAGGTCGCGGCTGCGCGTGAGTTGATAGATGTTGCTGAGCACCGAGGCGACGGAACGGAGGTAGCGGCTGACGTTGATCGCCGCTTCATCATCGAAATGATCGTGCGGCGCGAGCGCGACGCGAATCACGCCGACGAGATCGTGCTGCGCCTGCATCGGCATCACGATCATCCCCGCGGCACGGTCGGCCGCGAACGATTGTCCCGAGGAGAGCGCGCGCTGCAGCAAGTCAGACGGAATGCCGGGCAGAAACTCCCCCGTCTCGCGCACGGCCGGATCGGAGGTGTAGCTGACCACGTACCGCTCCACGCGCGGATCGTGCAGAAACAACGTGCCGTGCGTGAGGCCGAGGAGGTCGAGGACCGTGCGCGTGATGCGTTCGGAAACGGTGTTTGCGTCCGCGATCGTCATCAGCTCGTGAATCTGCGTCAGGTACGCAACCTCGGTCTCCAGACCCGCGGCGTGGATGACGGTGCCCGCGAGATCAGCGGCGACGAGGAGCGTGTCAACCGGATTTGCGAGAAAGGCTGCCCGCGGAATGCGGATGTCTCCGGCGCGCCGCTCGCCGTCGATCGCGCCGTCGTACAACACGACGCGAACGAGACTCTTGCGCGGCGGATCATGCAGGACGTCGGGAGCATCGACATCGACGACGACGATGCGGCATCGATCGCATTCCTCACCCTCGACGAAGACAAAGTCCGGAGCGGTTTCGCGCAGCCGCGCGACGATCTCCCGTCCGCCGTAAACGCCGATGGACTGCTGCGACATGGCTGCGGCGGAGTCTACACGCTGTGCGCTCTGCTATCGTCGCCGCGATGCCCGATTCGAAGACCGCGCGCGTCCGCATCGTGCGCATGCCGGGAGGCGCCGATGACGATTCGGTCGTCGTCGAAGAACCGCTGGAGATTCGCGTCGGCGACAAGCCGGTGTCCGTGACATTGCGGACGCCTGGCGATGACTTCGATCTCGCCGCCGGATTTCTCTTCACCGAGTCGATCGTCGCCAGGCGCGATGACATCGAATCGATACGGCACTGGTCTTCGCCGAACGTCGTTCGCGTTGCGCTCGCCGGCGGAGCGCGCGTCGATCTGCAGCGATTGCAGCGGCACTTCTACTCGACGTCGTCGTGCGGCGTTTGCGGCAAAGCGTCGATCGACGCGCTGCGAGTCAACGCCGAGCCGCTCGATGATGACGTGCGCGTGGACACCGGACTGCTGCTGTCGCTGCCGGACGCGCTGCGCGCGAAACAGACCGCGTTCGAAACGACCGGCGCAATCCACGGCGCTGCGGCCTTCACGCGCGACGGTGCGCTGCTGCGCGTGCGCGAGGATGTCGGCCGCCACAACGCGGTCGACAAAGTGATCGGATCGTTGTTGCTCGAACGTGCGAGCGCGGACATCCTCGTCGTCAGCGGACGGACGTCGTTCGAGATCGTGCAGAAGTGCGTCGTCGCGCGAATCCCGATTCTGGCCGCCGTCGGCGCGCCCTCCTCACTCGCCATCGAGCTCGCGCACGAGTTCCGCCTCACGCTCCTCGGCTTCGTCCGCGACGGCCGATGCAACGTGTACGCGGGCGAACAGCGCCTCGCGCCGTAGCGTCAGCATCACACCCACCCGCGTGCGCGTTGTTGACCCGGCCTTGACCCTTTCGTATGTCGCCATTGCGTGAACAGCGTGTGAACTCCGCCTGCAGTTTCCGCGATTGATGTAACCGGTTACATGAATCGTCATCTAAGGAGCGTTGTGCAGCGTCCTGAAGGAACCAATATCGATGAACGACCACACGTCGCGGATGAGCGAAACAGAACAGCGGGTCGGCTTGCATGAGCCGATTCGCGAAATGCTTGAAGGGCTTTCGCTCTGCAGCCCCGGACCCGATTACTTCTCCACGCTCGTGCAGGAGCTCGCGCGCACGCTCGACGCCGAGTTCGCATTCGCCGCAGAAATCGCCGGCGAGGAGCCGTTGCGCGCGCGCACCGTCGCTCGCTTCGTCGACAACGCACACGTCGCAAACATCGAATACATCCTCGATGGCACGCCATGCGGCGACGTCGTTCACGATCATTTCTGCTGGATTCCCACCGGCGCCGCCGCGCGCTACCCGCTCGACCTCGGCCTTGCCGAGCAGTCATCGAAAGCTACGCCGCCATCGCGTTGATCGATTCCGAGGGCGCCGCGTTCGGATGGATCGGGGTGATGAGCCGTCGTCCGATGCCCGATGCAGGTCTCATCCGCTCCACGCTGCTCATCGTCGCGGGCCGCACCTCGGCGGAGTTGCAGCGGAAGCAGGCCACGCAGGCACTCGAGCGCGCGCACGAAGATCTCGCCGCACACGCCGAACGCGGCGAAGAACTGCAGCGGATCAACGCCGAGCTGCAGCGCGAGATCGCCGTCCGCCAGCACAGCGAAAAACAGATGACGCATGACGCCATGCACGACGGCGTCACCGGCCTCCCCAACCGAATGCTTTTTTTAAATCGGCTCGACCACGCCATCGCCATGAATGCGCGCGAGCACGTCTACGACTTCGCGGTCCTCTTCCTCGATCTCGATCGTTTCAAGCTCGTCAACGACTCCCTCGGACACATC
This sequence comes from Thermoanaerobaculia bacterium, assembly GCA_035996815.1. Taxonomy (GTDB): domain Bacteria; phylum Acidobacteriota; class Thermoanaerobaculia; order Gp7-AA8; family Gp7-AA8; genus JADGNZ01. Next base: position 10,511 of record DASYJF010000134.1, read on the forward strand.
GCCGGAGACGAGCTGCTCCGCGCCGCTGCCGATCGTCTGCGCGGATGCGTGCGTCCCTCGGATCTCGTCGCACGCATCGGCGGCGACGAATTCGCGATCCTCATCGAGAACATCTCCGACGCCAGCGAAGCCACCGGCATCGCCGAGCGCGTCACCGCCGAGCTATCCCGTCCTTTCGTCGTTTCGGACGAAGAAGTCTTCACCTCCGCCAGCATCGGCATCGCCGTCAGCGCCACCGGCTACCGCTCTGCCGATGCTGTGCTGCGCGACGCCGACACCGCCATGTATCGCGCCAAGGAGCGCGGCAAAGGACGCTACGAGATCTTCGATCGACGCATGCACGTGCAGGCTGTTGAGAGAATGCTGATGGAGATGGACCTGCGCCGCGCCGTCGAGCGCGAAGAATTCCGCATCGTCTATCAGCCGATCGTCTCTCTCCGCTCCGGCGAGATCGCCGGATTCGAAGCGCTGCTTCGCTGGGATCACCCGCTGCGCGGCACAATCGCGCCGAACGATTTCATCTCCATCGCAGAGGAGAACGGCCTGATCGTCCCGATCGGCGTGTGGGTCCTCAAACGCGTCTGCGCGCAACTCCGCCGCTGGCACACGATGGCCGGCGCGCCGCTCACGGCCAGCATCAATGTGTCGCTGCGCCAGACCTTCGATCCGACATTCATCGACGAACTGGATCGCACACTGGCCGCTTCGCACATCGACGGCTCGTCAATCCGCCTCGAGATCACCGAGAGCGCGATGGTCGAACGCGGCGCCGCCGAATTTTTCGAGCGCGTGCAGCAGCGCGGCATCGAGCTGTGCATCGACGACTTCGGCACCGGCTATTCGTCGCTCGCCTATCTCGTCACGCTTCCGATCGACGCGCTGAAGATCGACCGCTCGTTCGTGGCCACGCTCGATTCGAGCGACGAGCACTGCGAGCTCGTCAAGACCATCATGTCGCTCGCCCACAACCTCGGCATCGAAGTCGTCGCCGAGGGCGTGGAAACTCCCAGCCAGTTGCGGCAACTGATCGCGCTCGGCTGCGAATACGCGCAGGGCTACCTCTTCTCCGAGCCGCTTTCGGAGGAGGCCGCGGACCGGCTGGTCGAGTCCGGCCACATGTTCAATGCCCTCTTCAATGGTCTCATCGGGGCCTGAACGCGCTACGCTGCCGGAAATGCTGGTCGATGACGGATACCTCATCGAGCGCTTGCGCACCGGCGACGACACCGCGTTCGAGGAACTTGTAGAGCATCACGCCGCGCCGCTGCTCGCCGTAACGCGCCGCATCCTGCGCGATGAAGAAGAAGCGCGCGACGCCGTGCAGGAAACGTTCGTGGCCGCCTTCCGCGGCATCAACGCGTTCCAATCCGAGAGCCGAGTCTCAACCTGGCTGCATCGCATCGCCGTCAACTGCGCGCTGATGAAACTGCGCATCCGCGAACGCCGCCGCGAGCAGGACGTCGATCTCCTGCTTCCCCATTTCGATGCTGACGGTCATCAGGATCATTCGTCCGTCAGCTGGAGCGAGACCGCCGAGGAGATCCTGCAGCGCGAGCAATCGTGCGCGCTGGTGCGGCAGTGCATCGATCAACTCCCCGAGCCGTACCGCGTCGTCCTCGTTCTGCGCGACATCGAGCAACTCCCCGCCGACGTCGTCGCCGAAAAACTGCAGATCACTCGCGACAACCTGAAAGTGAAACTCCACCGCGCCCGCCAGGCACTGCGCACGCTGCTCGATCCGCACATGCGAGGCGCGGCGTTATGAGCAGCGTGACCTGCATCGAACTGATCGCCTTCCTCGACGCGTACGTTGACGACGAGCTGGACGCGGATACGCGCGGCGGCTTCGACCTTCACCTCCTGGTCTGCCCTTCCTGCCGCGCCTATCTGGCCACGTACAAAGAGACGATCGACCTCGCCCGCGGCGCCGCCGAACGCGAAGAGGATCTCGCCCACGACGCGCCGCCGGAGCTGATCGAGGCGGTGCTCACTTCGAAATCACTGCGTTCGAAATCATGATCAAGTTGATGGCCAGGAAAATCGCCGCCGTCACCAGCAAAGAATATTTGTCGACGGTGCGTGAAAGCGCGACGCGATCTCCCTCGCAGAGGTGACGCGAGATGAGCGCCGAGATGGCCGCAACGAGGATGTAGAGCGAAATGGTGATGTGGATTTTGTCGACCAGCGTGAAGTCGTCCGTGCGCCCGAGCACCGCCTCCGTCGAGCGCAAATTCACCACCGTCGCAAACAACGATCCGACCAGCAAGCCGAGGCGTGCTGAAAAAAGCGTCGGCTGATCGGTTTTGATCCGGTACGACAGCAACGCCAGCAACAGCGCCACATACGCGCCGATCAGCAGCTTCGCGAAGATGATCGTCTGCCGCCGCTCCGCGTATACGGTCACCACTCCCTGCGCCGAGTAGCTCTTCGGCTTGGCCAGCGTCGGATCGCCATACGTCGTCGGCGACCTGCGCAGCTCGGCGTCGAAACGGAAGAATCCGATGCTCCACCGCGATCCCATCGCATCCAGATCGATCCCCGACTGCACGCGATCCGGAACGTAAATAACCGACTCGCTGTCGTACATCCCCTCCTCGAACCGGATCACAAAGTTGTGTTCATCGAACGGATACTCCCGCAACTCCCACGCATAGCGGATGACGGCCCGAAAGAACTTCTGATCCCAAACCTGCCCCGCCTTAACCATCGTAAGCGTCGGCTCGCTCTCCACCTTCTTCGCCCCAAGAATATGGATCGTATCGAGCGGCCGAATGTCCCCACCCCGATGCCGCGTCCAAAGCCAGAACGACGCGGTGAATGAGCCGCCGGTCGGATCGAGGTCATAGATCTGCGTGACATAAACGCCGATGACCACGCGCTCCGGCCCCGCCGGCGCCGGAGTCTGCGCACGCAACGGCAGGGCTGCCACGAGCGAGAGCGCAGCGGCGACAGCAGCAAGGCGCAGCATTCTTTTTTTCTGCAAAGGGAAGGCGGGAAGGTACCAGAACGCGGCCTGAACCGTCTATCGAGCATCACGGACCGCGATTCTCAGGCGATCGAGACGATTACGCGTCTTCTCGACCTCGCTCGCGCGCTGCGCGACGCTCAGCGTCACGGCGGGGAAATGGGATTGAGCATTGGAGAGACAACCTTCTACGATGCCTCGGGGAGAACGGGTCCGCAAGGAAATCATCAAGTCCGATATCCTGCGATTAATGGCTCGTCAGCTCGCCGAAACTGTCCGTCCAATGCCGAAGCTCGGCTGAATGGAGTGTGAATCGATGCGCGCCGACTTGCGACGCAACGTCCGCCGGCTGTTGGCCAAGTACGGCTACCCGCCGGATCCATCCGGAGGACGCTACCAAACTGGTATTGAAGCAAGCGGAGCGGGCCACCGAGAATGCTGCTCGCGCTGGTAGCGCTCATTTTGAGAAACAGTACATCGACGAGCGGCGCCGCGGGCGCCGGGACCTCCGGCATCGTCGGGCAGGAAGACGTGCACGTCGAGCGATGCAGTCGGCTCGAGCGTGAGCTTGATGTTGGTCAGCTCCTGAATCGTGCTGGTGAGGACGAACTCCTGCGGCGGCAAAGGCGTGCTCCGTCCGCTGTCGACATCGAATCCGGAAATGGTGAACCGCCCTTCCGGAACGCCGTCGAAACGGTACGCGCCCGCCGCGTCGGTGCTGGTGCGCAGCGAGAGCTTGTTCGACGAGAGCGTGATGTGGCGCCGACGATGAGCCGCTCCGGATTGGTCTCGCCATCGACGAGGGTGCCGGAGACCACTCCGAGCACACTCAGTCCGATGTCCACCGAGGTAATGGCAGACTGCGTCACTGTCAGCGTTCCACTGCTCCCGGCCCGCGCACACGCGCACGCGAAATCGCGCGCAGCGTGTAGCCGCTGCCGGCCCGAACGTTGTCGAAATTCACGATGCCGTTGCCGTCGCTCTGTCCGAAATCGAACGGGTCGCCGTCCTTACTCAACGTCACTTCCGCATTCGTCACGCGCGTGCTGCCGTCGAATACGGTCACCGTAATCGTGCCGGTCCCGCCGGCTCCAACGACGATGTGTACTCCGCTCAGATTGTTCGCCTCGCCCGCGATCGCTGCTTCGAATTCGCCGCGCTGCTCCTGGAACTGCGGCGACTGCGGAGATATGAATCCCGCCCGCGAAGAGGGCGCTGATGACGAAATGCCCATTGCGGTCGGCGTTCAGCGGCGACGTAAACGACCCGTGCGTCCGATACGGCGACGTCATTCTATCGGTCCGCAGAGGCCGAACGCGCGTGCATCGGCTATTGCACAGTCCTACAGATCTTAGCTGGAACTTCGCGCTTTAAGCATTGCCGCCTTGACATCGTTCATGTCTGGCAATACAGTCAGTTCATCCAAACCTACATTTTGACAGGATACAAGGAGATAAACCATGTCTCTTCGGACCCTAACTACCTTGTCGGCCTTCTGCATCGCGTTCTGTCTCTTCACCCCGTCTGCTCACGCACAGTTCGACTGCGGAGAACATTGCATCCAGAATCCTGAGGGTGGTTTTACTGGATGGGAAGAACCAACCATGGGTGGCTTTAACCCACCAACGGCCCGGACCTGCGTTGCCTATAGCTGGTATAATCAGGCCTGTAAGACTTGCTACACGCCGGAGCCAACTCCAAGCCATCCCAACCCAACTCCGACATGCGGCTGGACGCAGGGGGTCGGCGGCTGCAGCTGTCCGGCTAATGGCTGCGCAAACGCGCCCACAGTCGGTGCGTGCGACTACGTATGATGACTCTGCGGGCGCTATGCCTGCGCGTCGGACCAAACGTACTGGCCATTCTGCTAGTCGCCTGTTCCGCGCAGGCGGCGCAAATCACGACTATCATCGGCAATCCGTCCTTCGCAGCGCGCACGGTGATCTTGCGCGCGGAGCGGACCGACGGCGCCGCGGAGCACGTGGAGCGCTCGGTCCCTCTACCTGGAACGGCAGATCTGCCGTTGGGCAAAGGACTTTGGGAAGTTCGCGTGATCGACGAACATTTGTGGGCGGCCCCGGTGTTCACACGAAATGAGGACGCCGTCACGGTGAAGCTTTGGCCCACCCTCCCGCTCACGGGGACAGCAAAGCGAGCCACCACCCTCCGCGCCGGCTTCAGGCCACTTGACGACGGCGGCGCTACGGGAGAGGTCGATTGTATCGTCAAAGGGGATTCGTGGGTGTGCGCGATCCCTATCGGAAAGTACGACCTCCGCTTCTCTTCGTCCGGATCTGCTCCGGAGTTTCGTTTTAGCGTGACCGTCGAGGGTGACCCGAAGTCACTGTCCCTCAATTTTGTGTCCGGCGCTTCGCTCTCGGGTCGTGTCGAAGCAGCCCGAGGCGTGAAGCTTCCAGCCGACGGAGTGATCGTAAGGCTCACGTCGGCCGCAGGAGAGGGCGCGGCGTGGAAGGACGCGGCGCGGATCAACGCGAAAGGGTTCTTTCAATTCAAAGGGCTGGCTCCCGGCGACTATTCGATCCGCGGAGAAGGGAAGGGCGGACTGACGACACAGCCGTTGCGGGTCAAAATGCTCGCCGGTGTCGCAGCGGAGTTGCACGCTTCGCTGCTTCTTGATCGGCCGAAGAAACTCACGGTCACGGTTTTCCCGCGCGTGGATCCCTACTCCAAACGCTGGATCGTGCGGATGGTCTCGAATGATTCCCGCCTGCGACACGGTGAGGCTCTGGGCGAGTCTCCAGTATCCACTGCGGGCGATTGGACACACCCTAGTCTCATCGCCGGAAAATATACAGTCGAAATCCTGACCTCAAACGGAGAAGTGTGGAAATCCCAGGACGTCACCATCGAACAAGATGATGTGACTCTCGCCGTGGCGGCCCTCTCCGCCACGATCACAGGCTCAGTCACGCTCGGGGACCGCCCACTCAAAGCCTCGCTTTCGTTCGGCGGGGAGGGTTGGCCCAAGATCGAGTCTGATCCCGAAGGTCGGTTCACGGGCGCGATCCCTCCTGGTGACCAGGAAGAACACTCGGTACTGGTCGAAGCAGAATCGCCGCGTGTCAGGCGCACCATACGGGCAAAGGCTGAGAAAGACGAGTCGGGTGGTTTGCATCTGGACATCAAGCTATCGGCAACCACATTGATGGGACACGTATCGAAGCGAGACGGATCACCCGTCCAGCATGCATTCCTGACAGTGTCCGAGGCGGAACAGCCCCAATTTTTCGACCAGGCGTGGGTTGAACAAGACGGCAGTTTTCAGGTCGCGGGATATGAGCCAGGAACCTACCGCGTGATGGCCGACAGCGGGTCTGACGGCAAGAGCCGTCAGGCGACGGTCTTGTTGCGCGATGGAGAATTAACCGAGGTGGACCTGGTCGTTGAGAAGACCGAGACCGTTCGAGGCCGTATTACCGTCGGCGAGGTTCCTGTCATCGAAGCAGATATTTATGCGTTCCCGCGCGACGCATCGGTGACCTTCACCCCTCAGGCCAGGACCGATCAGAGCGGCTTTTTCGAGATCGAGCTGCCACCCGGTACCACGACCTTCGATGGTCTCGTCATTCACCCAGCCTTCGATGTCATGTTCGGACGGGCAACAGTAGAGCACGAAAAAGAACTGCATATCCGCACCCAACAGATCGGCGGCACGGTCGTTCTCGAGGGCAAAGCCGATAGCAGCTTATTGCTCCATGAAGGGGCTGAGATGTACGCCGCTTTTCTTGCGGGTAGGGCCGGCGGAAGCATCACCACCGGACGCATCACCGTTCCGCGCCTGGCGCCTGGTCAATACACCGCATGTACGGTAAATAAGAAGTGCGTCAGCGGCTACCTGGCACCCCACAGCACATTGACCCTCTCACTCCCTGCCGAGAACTGATTCTCGGCGACCGCAAGAACGATCACGCCTGCTCAATCAGCAGATCGCCGCCATGGAACGACCGTCCGTGGTTCTCGCGAGCGAGGAGAAGATCGTGTATGCGGCGTTTTTCGACAGCGTCTTGTCGAAGTAAACGTCGAGCGTTCGTCCATCGCACCGGAATGTAGGTTCCACCGGTCACGTAGACGTCGTAATTATTGGCGTCGATGGTGATCCCTCGGGCGCGCAAATCATCCGGCGTCAATTGATGAACGCTGAGCTTTGTTATCCAAGACTTGCGTAATGGTGATGTTCGCAAAGGAGGGGACGGCGATCTGCAGCACGTTGCCGTCGGCGGACACCAGCCGGATATTGCGCAGCATGTAGTCGCCCTTCTCATTGAGCGCCGGCAACTGGAAGAGATGGCCCGGCCTGGTGACGAGGCGAATGGGCGGATCGATGCCCGGTCCGGTCAGATCGGCGATGGCGGTCATCCCATTGTCGGGCGGCGCGTCGTCGTTGATCCGCCCCCCGAATTTCGTCTGCACCGCGGCCGGGATTCCGACATTCGCGACGACGGTCGTCGTATCGACTTCCAGCGACAGTCCCGCGATGAGCAGGTCCTTATGATCGATGTCGCCGGCGCGCGCATTCAGACAGACGATCGCCGCCAACACGGCGAGACTGCCTCGAAGACGAACCATGAAGAGATCGCGCTCCGTTCAGTGCTGCGTTTTCGCGGACGGGATGGTGTCGATGCCGCGCAGCTCGCGCGCAAGCCGCGTCAGACGCGACTCAATTCGCTTCGACCCCGGCTCGATGATCATGGCCGCTGCCGGCGGCGCCTCGTCGCCGATACGAACCACTTCATTGCGCGAAACGAGCGTCGAGCCGCCGTCCTCAATGGTGAGCGTGCGCTCGACCAACAACCCATAAACACCGTCTCCGGCGCCGGAGGAGCCCATCGCCGAAACAGTTCCGCCGGTTCCAGCAGCGGCCAGAATTCCGTCAGCCTCCGAGTTCCTGCTATTTGGATAGGCCGCGCCGATCAGAACTTCCGCGGCCGCACGCGACAATGTGATGCTGCGATTGAACGAAATCTGTGTACGCCGATGTGCATCACTGATCACCTAAGCATCACCCGCGGCGACGCGCCCCAGGGCCGTGACCCTCGCCGTATTCGCCTGCGCCTTATTGCCAATCCGCGTATCGAGATCGGTACGCGACTCCGCAATATCAGCAACGGCGTCACGCTCCACGTCTGCGCGGCGTGATCGATCTCGGTTAGTTGCTGCGCGTCATAATCCGCAATGGCCACTTTCGACCCGCGGACCGTGACGACGCGATTCCCGCCACAATACTCATCGATAGTCGCCGTCGTCTTCGAAATCGGATCATCGACGCGCCGCACAAGGTGCAGAGGCCTGGGAAACAGCACAGTTGCAGCAAATACCGCCGGCGCCACAAGAAGGGAACAACGCCGCCACCACTCTGCGCCGCCCCCCCCCACCGAGACAGTGCCGCAATCGCACGGGGACCTTAGCCATATTGTTGAAAAATGGAATGGATGTTTCGCGAACGGCGATGCTATCACCACCATGAGGATGCCATTCGGCAGTGGATCGGCCACGACGCTGGTGAAGAGGGCGCAGTCAAAGTCACCTAGTCGACGTGGACGCCGTCGTTGGCATGCACACACAGCATCAGCGTGCCGTTGCCTTTCGCGACCAGCGCACCGTCGAGCGGGGTGACCAGGAGCCATTAGCGAGCGCCATTCGCTCACCGACTCGACAAGCACGGCGGTGGTCCGCGCCAGATTCAACGACGACCGTTGAAAGCGTCCAAACTGACACTCTAAAGACACTTGTTGACAGAATGCCATCAGGCCATTAGTCTCTCCCGCTGCTGATCTAATCCACCACACGACGAAACACAGGAGGACTCAAATTGCTCAAGAGGATTACAGCGGTAGTATTTGCCATCTCGATGCTCACGGCGGCGGTTTCAAGCGCTGAAATGACATGCACGGCAGGTCATATCTTCATCTACAACGGGCAGACGTACTGCAATCCCGGCGAGGGCCCTCAAGGCTGTCTTCGCTGTTCAGAGACCATAGTCGTCGGCGGCGGCGGCGACAGGATCGAAAACCCCGAACCGTAATCCCGGCGGATTAGGTCAGCTCTAATCCGCAAGCCGTATCCAGGGAGGATTATCGTGCGGAAAGTTATTCGAGTAGGAGTGCTGCTTCTCGCTTTTACGGTCCCGGTAACCTGGGCGGGAACATTAGCGCCCTTATCGGTGCGGAAGCTTTCATCCGCCGCGAGCAGTGTCGCATGGCTCGACCCCCAACATGTGGTGGTAGCAGGGCCGTCCGGGGTTCGGGCACTCTCCCTGGCAGACTTGTCGTCAGTTGAAATGATTTCCGTTCAGCCAGTGCCGGAAGGGCTGCCTGACCCTCTCTCGGTAACGACAGACGGCAAATCGGTGGTTGCGAGCAACGGATTCCTCCGTACGCAATTCGCGTATGACGTGGCGAATAGAAAGCGGATCTTTGCTCGCGCGTCGCAGTCGTTCGTGGTCATTGATCTTGCCGTATGTCGCGGCAAGGTCTACGTTCTCGGGTGGCGGGTAGGGCCCGCATCCGCGAACAATCCCGAAGGTATCGCCGTTTGGCAGGGTGCGCTCACCCCCCGGTTTGAAACGCTTCAACCGCTTCACCGGATACAGTCAGGCCCGGCGAGCGTAGCGATCTTCAATGACTCCATTCCAATCTATGGTGGTGCGCTGGCGGCTGAACCTGATGGAACGCTCGACGTGATTACGGCCGCAGAAGCGGGCGTTTTTCAGTACACGCCCGACGGCGCACTCCGCCGGAGGATCGGCGAAGGGTTGGGCGAACTTGTCATGCGGCGAATGCATGACGTCAATTTCACGTATGGTGGCGAACCTCTGGCGAGGTATCAGCAGGTTGTGAACAGGCAGCCCACCATCGATGATCTCGTCGTGACTCCCGATGGGCCGGCGATCGTCGTCCGAACGGTAAAAGGCGAGTTGGTGGAATGGGAGCTCTGGTACCCCAATGAGCATCGCACCAGTCAGCGAGTGAAGCTCGGGATCAGCCGTCGAGGACCGTTTGGCCACCTCTCCTGCGACGCCCGGAAGCGGGATCTTGTATGCGTGTACCAGGCTCCTGCCTCCTCACAACAGGCTGCCGCCTTAAATCAGAGTAATCTTGCCACGATGCTCGTTCAGTTCGAGCTGCCACATATGCCACTAGCGCAATCGACTCTATCGAGTCACCGATGATTATCGTCTCAGCAGTTTTCGTCGTTTTTCAGGTGGTCGCGTCAGGTTTGTTGCCGCCGGAGCACTTCGTGCTATTGGACCGAAACGGCTGGGCAACAGCGCCAGGCGCTCGGCCAGAGAAACTCGGTGACTTCGAACACCTGTGGAGTTGGAGCGCTAAGTGTGCGCCGGCCGTCACGGGATCATTCAGCGAAAGTGTTCCGTGTTTGAGGACAAAGCGGCGAACGGTCACTGTGAAGGACAGCCGAGGCCACACCGTCGCAGGCGTGCGTGTGATCTGGGGTACTCGCGCCTTGATTGAACAGGTTCCGGAGGATCTTCTTCCGAACGCCCTCACCTCTGAGAATGGGACGGTAGAACTGGACGTACCGACTGGAGAGGTGGTCTTTTCGCGCGTCGCCGGACCGGGCCTAATGACAGACTGGCAAAGAGATGACCTCGGTTCACCTCGTGCCACGCTGCGCGGCGTGGATGCCTCCGAAGCCAAAATCTTCGCTGTCGACGAGCGGGGAAAAACGCTCTCCCACGTCCACGCCTCCCTCTCATCCCTTGACGTCAAGCGCAACGACGAACTTCCTCTGCGCGTGGCTGCAGAAAAGGGAACAATCCGCCTGTCGCTTCCGACATCGGGCGCGTCGCGGCTTGTCATCTGGAGTGATGAGCGCGCGCCGGTCGAAAAACTTGCGTCAAATTCCAGCTTGAGCGGCCGAGTAATTCTGCCACCAGGGTGTGCGATTCGTGGAACCATCGTTGGGCCGGATCGGAAGCCGATCTCTAACGCGGCAATCGATGTCGCGTTCCCGCTCGGAACAAGCGCGGCTTGGCGGCGGCGCGTGGTTACGAGTAATGACGGAACCTTTGAAGCGCGCGGAATCACCTGCGGCGTCTCAGTTTTCTTGGCGGGCAAACCGTCCTTTGCTCCAGTCCGGCGCGAACTTGTGCTGAAAGAGGAAACGACCGATCTGGGCCGAGTTCCGCTCAATCTCGCAACCGGCGTAAAGTTGCTGGTCACCGACGCGGGGACTGGAAACCCGATAAACGGGGCCCAGATTCGCGTTCTCAACGCACCGGCTTACGCGACGACGAGAGCCGACGGGTCTGCTGTTCTGGAAGGAGTCAGCGAAGGCGAGATCGAGGTCGAGCTATCCGCTGACGACTATCTCCCAGGCACGGAGCACGTCATCGTGGGATCGAAGAAGTCGCAAGTGGTACGCCTTACCCGCGGAGCTACATTCGTGGCGACCGTCCTTAACGCAAGGGACCATCTACCCGTTGGCCCGGGAACGTTGTCGGTCGACCTGTCCGGAACGACCAAGATGGAATCATTCGGTGTTGATGGCCGTGTTCGCGTAAGCGGCCTGCGCGCTGGCTTGCTAAACGTCAGCGTCCGACTTCCGGGCTTCGCAACCTTCAAACTTCCCCAGCGGCAAGTCATGCCCGGCGCAACTCTAGACTTTGGAACTGTCGAGTTACGAAAGGGCGCGTCAATTACTGGAAAAGTGATCGACGACGCGACATCTGCTCCAGTTCAGGCTCACATTCGCGTACCGCGGCCCAGTAAGTATGGGTCTCGCTTGTCGCTCGTTATGAATGACTGGATCGAAGCGCAGGCCGATGAGAGCGGCCAATTTCAGTTAGCGGGCCTTACTGGAGGGGACTACCGCCTGCTGGTCGAAGCACAAGGTTATGCACCGGCGCTCACCGAACGAATCACCCTTGAGGACTCCTCAACTGATAATGACGCTGGCCCGATCCGGCTGTCTGAAGCCCTACGACTGGCTGTGCGGTGCCGCCCTGAGGCTCGGTGCGGAACACAAGCGCAACTGTTTCTCGGCGATGCAAATGACGATTGGGCGAATCTCACCGCAGCGATGGCCAATGGGAAGTGCGAAATCCTGCGAGTCCCGGTCGGACGTCACCTCCTTCGTATTGTTGATCGTGGTGCGATCGTTGCCGAGAAAGAAGTCGATCTTGCCCGGAATGACTCTATGCAGGCGATAGTCGACCTCGCTCTGCCCGATGTTCAGGTTAGCGGTGTTGTATTTCGCGGCGGGCGACCCGCCGACAATGGCAGTGTGCAGTTTATCGGGCACACGAACGACAGCGCGATACCGATCATGCTGGATCGCAAACTGGACTCGGTTGTCGTGAATTCACAGGTAATCGGCGTGGTCCCGAGGACGCTGATGGTGAATGTCGATGGCCACGGCACGTTTACCACACATGACCTCCCACCTGGGCCCTACGCCGTTTCCTATATGGGCGGTAACGGCACGTCGCCTCAGCAGGAGGTCGCGGTTCCGGATTCAGCTAGTTTCACGTTTCGAATTGACGTTCCGGCCGCGGTCGTAAAGGGAGCTCTTCTCGATGAACACGGGAAGATCCCCGAATGGGCACGCGTCGAACTGCAATCAGGAACAAACGTTGTCTCGGCGGACATGATGCCCGACGGCCACTTCATAGTCGATGGCGCACCCTCCGGACCGTTGGTGGTCCGAGCCTTCAACGATACATCGGAGGCTCAACGTAGCGTGGCGGTCGAAGCGAACGGCGAAACCGAAGTGAACCTGACTCTGCGCGAGAAGGCACGCGAAGAAGTACGGATTACCGCGCTGCGATCCAACGGGACACCCGCCTCAGGAGCGAGGCTGTTCCTTCTATGCGATGGCAATATGAAAGTTGCCGAGGCCGACGCCGGCGGCGCGGCGTCATTCGGAGTGTCATCCTCCCCATCTGCATGTCTCATAGCAGCATTCTCTGCTGCAGACGGTTGGGCGTTCGATGGGCCGCTTTCGATTCGGTCTGACTCAGGCACTCCAACAGAGCTGCCGGTGCATTTCTCTTCGCGAGCCGTGACCTTGTCCATCCAGAGCACTACCGCCTCTTCCATCTCGATATCGAGCGGAACCGGCTTCCCACTTCACCGCGCGTTTCCGTTTATCGGGTGGCCCTCGATGGTCTCGCCATCCACGCCCCTTCGTTTGCGCGGTGTGCCGCCAGGAACATACGTGGTCGGTATCAGAACGGGAACTCTACGAAGCGTCTCAATCGATGGCAACAAGGACGTACTAATCGGATTCCAGGAATAAACAACTGCGGTTGAGGGACCGCCCACCATGCGCGCTTCGCGACTGAAGGGACGGCACACTCCTCGTCCGATCACAACCATTGGACGCGAGCCCCCCTCACTCCTTCTCAATCACCAAATCCCCGCTATGGAATGACCGTCCGTGATTCTCGCGGCCTAGTAGCAGGATGATCGTCAGGCTGATCATCACGAAGAGCTCGAAGCCGGCCAGGGCCCAGGAGTAGCCGAAGCGGTCGCGGAGGGCGTCTTCGATCGTGCTGGTTGGTGAGGCCACCAGGATTCCGAACTGATATGCGAGGCCGGGCATCAGTCCGCGGACGGCGTCGGGGGCGAGCTCGTTGAGATGGATGGGGATGATGCCCCAGGCGCCTTGCACGCCGACCTGCATCAGAAACGCGCCGGCGGCGAGGATCACCAGTGAGCCGCCGAAGGCCCACATCGGGATCACCAGCAGCGACACCACCAGCGCCGCGATCATGCTGTAGCGCCGCCCGATCTTCTGCGAAAGCTGGCCGAAGATGATCGCGCCGATCACCGCGCCGACGTTGTAGAGCATGGCCACGTATGGCACGGTCGTCGCCGGAATGCCGTGGGCGTGCTTGAGGAAATCGGGATAGAGGTCCTGCGTCCCGTGCGAGAGAAACATCATGAACGTCATCAGCAGGACGAGGTAGAGGAAGCCGCGGGTCTGGCCGCGGACGGCGCGCAGCATCTCGCCGAAGCTGGCCACCCGATGTTCCTTCCACGCCGCCGACTCCGGAACTTTCGTGCGGATGTAGAGCGCGAGCAGCGCGGGGAGCGCGCCGAGCCAGAACATCCAGCGCCAGCTGTGATCGGGCAATAGTGCGCGGGACGCCACCGCCGCCAGCAGGTATCCGATTGAGTAGCCGCTTTGCAGGATTCCGGAGAGTACGCCGCGCCATTTCCGCGGCGCGTTCTCCAGCGCCAGCGACGCGCCCACGCCCCACTCCCCTCCCATTCCGATGCCGAACAGCGCCCGCAGGATCAGGAACTGCGTGAACGTCGTCGAGAAGCCGGAGAGCAATTCAATGACAGAGAAGTAGATGACGTTCGCCATCAGCGGGATGCGGCGGCCGTAGCGGTCGGCCAGCATCCCGAAGATGATCGCGCCGACCGGACGCAGCGCCAACGTGGCCGTCAGCGTGATGATGATCTTCGACTTCGGCACGCCGAACTGCGCGGCCAGTGTGTCGAGCAGGAAGATGACGACGAAGAAGTCGAACGCGTCGAGCGTCCATCCCAGGAAACCGGCGGCGACGGCGTGGCGCGAGTTCGATTGCATGCGGCGCGGGATTGTAGCGGAGGCGCGCGCTACAATCGGCGCACTGATGACTGAGCCGTCCTTACGCGGCAGCCTTACGTCCTTCCGCCTGCCGGACGTCCTGACCTTCGTCTCCTCGGCGAAAAAAAGCGGCACGCTCACGCTCACGAGCGGCTCGAGCGAGGCCATCGTCTACTTCGACGACGGCGCGGTCATCTTCGCCGGCTCGAATCAGGAAACGCTCCGCCTCAGCGCCGTCCTGCTGCGCAAGAAACACATCTCCACCGAACAGCGCGACGCCATCGACAGTCTGATGAAAGCCGAAGGCGGACGGTTCGGCCAGCTCGCCGTGCAGCAGGGACTGTTGACCGAGGAACAACTGCGCGACTTTCTCAAAGTGCAGGTCTCCGAGATCATCTACGACTGCTTCGTCTGGCCCGGCGGCGACTTCGTCTTCCTCGATGACGCCACCGTTCCGCCGTACGCCGTCACGATCTCGGTCGATCTCTCCAACCTGATCATGGAAGGGGCGCGCCGGATCGCCGAGTGGGAAGAATGCGAGCGGTTGCTTCCGGACAGCGGCGTCGTCTTCCGCGTCGTCTCGAATCCCGATGCGGAGAAGATCACGCTCACGCTCGACGAATGGCGGATCCTCTTCCTCATCAACGGCAGGCGTTCGCTCGGAGAGCTGGTCGACGACTCGAATGACGCGCCGCTCACTGTCTATCGCGTCGTCTATGGCCTCCTCGGCAACAAGCTGATCGAAGCGGTGAGCCGCAAAACCCTCCCCGACGATACCGGCACCGCCCGCCGTCCGAGCCCAGACGACAAAGGACCCATCCTCGACGAAACCATGCGCCAGAAGCCGGCCACGTTCAGCGCCGACTCCACGATCCGCGAAGTGAGCGACGACACGAACCTGCTCGTTTCCACGGAAGCGAAGCTCTCGTACAAAGACGTCGTCAAGCCGACCATCGCCCAGCTCACGATTACCAACGGCGACGAGATGGGGCTCATGTTTCCGCTCACCGAAGCGGAGTATCTGATCGGAAGGCAGCGGGACAACCAGATCCCGCTCGCAGACCTCGGCGTTTCCGGACATCACGTGCGCATTTATCGCGGCCCCGAGGGGTATGCGATCGAGGATCTGAAAAGCAGGAATGGGACGTGGCTCAATGGCGCGCGCACATTCCATTCGCAGCTCCAAGGCGGCGACATGATCCGCATCGGCGCGACTGAACTGCGCTACGAAATTCTCTACGACGGCGCCGCGCAACCGACTGCCACGTGATGTAGTACCAATCCGCTTCCCCGTTGTCCTCGTATCCTTCAATCGTCTGGAGGCCACCGTGCGCATCTTCCGTCCGCTCGTCATCGCGTTGATCGTTACCGCCTCGGCATTCGCACAGCACGACATGCCGTCGCCCTCCGCCAAGCCCGTCGTCCTGGAATCGGGCCTCGGCAACTTCCACTGGGCGGTCTCGACGAAGAACGCGCAAGCGCAGCGATTCTTCGATCAGGGGATGAAATACCTCTACGGCTTCAATCACGAGTCCGCGGTCGCGTCGTTCCAGCAAGCGACGCGGCTCGACCCGAACCTCGCCATCGGCTACTGGGGCGCCGCGCTCGCCCTTGGACCGAACATCAACATGGACGTCGATCCCGACCGCGAGAAGCAGGCCTACGAAAACGTCCATGCCGCGATCGCGCATGAGTCGCACGCATCGGCGAAGGAACGCGCGCTCATCGCAGCTCTTGCAAAGAGATACAGCAACGATCCGAAAGCCGATCTGAAAGCGCTCGGACGCGACTACAGCATCGCCATGAAATCGCTGACGAAGAAGTTTCCCGACGATCTCGACATCGCCACGCTCTACGCCGAGAGCCTCATGGATCTTCATCCCTGGAAATTCTGGTCGCACGACGGCAAGCCGAATGAAGGGACGACCGAGATCGTCTCCACGCTCGAATCGGTCCTCCGCCGCAATCCCAATCACCTCGGCGCGAATCACTACTACGTCCACGCCATCGAAGCGTCGCCGCATCCGGAGCGCGCCCTCGCCAGCGCGAATCGCCTCAAGACGCTCGCGCCAATGTCCGGCCACCTCGTACACATGCCGGCGCATATCTACCAGCGCGCGGGCAACTACGCCGGCGCCGCGCGTGCCAATGCGAACGCCGCCGCTACCGACCGCGTCTTCATCAAGAACCACGGCGCCGAGGGCATCTACGCGGCGATGTACTACAACCACAATCTCCAGTTCGGCCTCGCGTCCTATGCGATGTCCGGCCGCTTCAACGAAGCGAAGACGATGTCCGACGAGTTCGCGGCCAACGCCACGATGATGGCCAAAGAGATGCCGCCCGCCGAATACGCCGCCGCGAGCACGCTCCTCCTCCTGCTCCGCTTCGGCCGCTGGAACGACGTACTGAAAGCGAAGGCGGTCGACGTCGGCCCGCTCTCTTCGACGTTCTCCCATTTCGCGCGCGGCTCCGCATTCGCAAAACTCGGCAATATCGCCGGCGCCGAATCCGAACAGAAAGCCTTCGAAGCCGCGCGCGCGAACGTCCCCGACGATCCCGGCCTCTTCCAGAACTCGCAAAAAGCGGTTGCCGAAGTAGCGACTCACGTCCTGGCCGGACGCATCGCCGAAGCCCGCGGCAACACTCGTGACGCGATCGCCGACTACACGAAAGCGGTCGCCCAGGAAGACACCCTCGACTACGACGAACCGACCGACTGGTTCTACCCCACCCGCGAAACCCTCGCCGCCGCGTTGCTCCGCGCCCACCGCCCGGCGGATGCCGAAAAAGTCCTCCGCGCCGACCTGAGCCGCAATCCTCACAACCCCCGCTCTCTATTCGCCCTCGCCGCGTCCCTTGGCGCGCAAAAGAAGGACGCCTCCTCCGTCACCGCCGAATTTGCGCGGGTGTGGGAGGGTGGGAAGTTGGGGCTCGGCGATTTCTAAATCACGGGGAACGGGTTCACGCGGAGACGCGGAGGAGCGGAGAAAAGCAGGGAACGACAGCGAGTGTTAGTCTGCGCGCTGGATGAAGACCTACACCGCCGTTGTCGAGCGATCGCCGGAAACTGGGCTCTTCGTAGGATTCATCCCCGGGTTTCCTGGAGCGCACACGCAGGCCGAATCGCTCGACGAACTGAACGCGAATCTGCGTGAAGTCCTGTCGCTGCTCCTCGAAGACGGAGAACCAGAGATCGTCTTCTAGCCGCGAGCCATCCGCGTCCTCCGCGTCTCCGCGTGAACCCGTCTCCCTTTCGAATCCGCGCGTGCGCAACATCACACCCCCGCCGGAACACGTCAACCTGCGCGCCGAACGTTCCGGCACCGGCAGCGGTCGCATCTACACGATCACCGTCACCTGCGCCGACGGCGGCGGCCACACGAGCACGAAGACCACGCAAGTCACCGTCGCGCACTAACGTCTTTCACGAGCGTGTGCGGCCTACATTTCTTTGTAGAAGACGACCGTGTCGCACAACGAGCCATCCGGATTCAATGCGTAGCCCGGAATGACGCCCACCTCGGTCCATCCACTCCGCCGATACAACGCCTCCGCCGCATCGCCGCGCTTCGTGTCCAGCGTCAGGAGCGTGAAGCCGGCCGAGCGCGCGCGGCCTTCGATCTCCTCCATCAGCCTCCGGCCGAGTCCCTTGCCGCGTGCGCGGCGATGGACGAGGAGCTTGGCGACGTCCGCGCGATGCCGCTGATTCGGCATCGACGAGGGACGGAGTTGAACGGAGGCTGCAATCCCCTCCTCATCGCGAGCGACGAGGACGATGGCAGCGTTGGTGATGCTCGCGCGCCACCACTCCGTCGCCTCCTCCAGCGTGATCGAATCGAGGAAGCCCACCGAGGCACCGGCGGCGGTGGCGTCGAGAAGGAGAAGGGCCAGACCTTCGATATCGGTATCGTTGGCGGGCAGGATCAGTTGCTCGATCACCGCCCGAGTTTACCTGGCCGACGGCCACTCTCTTCCATCACTCCGGCTCTGAGCTCTCGGGCGCCACAGGACCCTCCTGCACCGGCGACTGCGGCGCCTTCCTGCGGCGCTTGAAGCTCTTCAGCCGCTTGATCTCCTGCACGTGCGGCAGGAGAACGGCGTAGGCCGGGTCGCGCGCCAGCCGCGTTCCGATGTTGTATGCCTGCGCGGCGATGAAGGCGAGGCGCTGGCGGCGGATGAGGTTTGCGCCGGAGACACCGTTCAGCATCGCCCGGAGCTCACCCTCGACTGCCGTCCAGCGGTTGGTCTCGTCATACAACTGGCGCACCGCATCGGCCGGATGGCCGACCGCCTGCTCGACGACGTCGAGCGCGCCGATGACGTTGATGGAAGCCTGAAGGACAGAATTGGACGTGCGTGTGCGGTTGCGCAGCAATTGGCGCTCCGTGCCGGTCAGCGGCGCCACTTCGGCGATCTGCGTTCGCGTGGCGCGCAACCGTTCGACCACTTCCTCGGGTGTCAATGTCGCGGCGCTGGTTTCTTCATTGGTACTCATATCGTTCTCCCGCGAAGTCGTTGATGTGACATTGCACAGTAATCATGTCATAACCTATATGAGTCATGTTCTATGATACATTAGCCATGTTGCTGTACACATGAGTCATGTTTTAGTATACATCACCTATACTGACAGTATACGAACTATGTTCTATGATGCTGAAGTCCTGTGTTTATATACATGAGTCATGTTATTCGACACATGAGTCAAGCTTTCATGCGCATGAGTCATGTTAATATTCACATGATCTACGTTCTCTTTTGCTCTCATCATGTATAGTACCACATGACAGCTGTTTTTTATAACATATCATATGTTACTCAAGACATGACTCAAGTATCATCACTATGATCTCTGTATTCGCATACATGAGCCCTGTTCCAACACACATGATTCATGCTGTCCGATACATGAGTACTGTTGCCAAGCGATTCGCAGCACGACCTTACGACTTCGACGCCGGATGGCGTCTCGGAGGTAGCCGGTGGTCGCGCGCGAAGCGCGAGACCACCGGAACCACGAACGCGCCCAGTTTCCCGACCGCGGCAGCGGTCGCGGAGGGAATTCACGCCGCCTGGTACTCGATCCGCGAGGCCCTCCGGGGTCGGTCCTTCTACCGCGCACGTTGACCGGTGGTCTCGCGCTTCGCGCGCGACGTCCGTGTCGCCATCCGGCGACGCTCTCGCGCTACCTCAACCTCTGCGTGAGAACGTCCGACTCCATCTGTCCTTGCGTGACAATCCCTTCTTCGGTGATTTCCTCACAAGGAGGTCGATGTCTACCTGGCTTCCGTGAGGTTTTTGTAAGTTCGAATCGGGATCACCGAACCTGACGGTCATTCGCACGTACCATGCATCGCCCGGTCGATGCCGGAAATGGGGGAAGAATGAAGAACTTCGTCGTCGTGGTTGCTTTGCTGCTCGCTGCTGCCTGCAGAACGCCGTCATCCGTCACGCCGCTCAGCGTCCCGCTGAAGTACAAGACGATGGCCAGCCCGGCGGAGATCCCTACGCTTCCCGCGTGCGCCGCCATCTCGCGCGTGGACGTCGAAGATGTCCGCGACGACAAAGCGATCGGCAAACGCTACGTCCAGGACAAGCCCGGCGCCGTCGCCTCGGTCACCGCATCGAACGACATCGCCGCATGGGCCAAAGAAGGTTTCGAAACGACGCTGACGAAGGCCGGCGCCCCGGTCGGCACAAAAGGATCCGTCCTGCACGTCCGCATCGAAATGATCACGACAAACGAAAACGTCCTCCATCGCGCCGGCTACGACGGCCGCATCGCCCTCGCGCTGGAACTGACGCCGGCCGCCGGCGGACCTGCCTGCTGGAGCGACCACGTGGAAGGCTCGTCCGAAAACTACGGCTACGCCGGCAGCATCGAAAATTACCAGGAGACGCTCAATCACGCCCTCGACCGCGCCGCCATGCGTGCGTTCTCGGCTCCCGCGTTCCGCAAAGCTGTCTGCTCGTGCGGCTGAAGTTCATCCGCAGATGACGCAGATTTACGCAGATTAAAAGCCGGTCTTCATCTGCGTAAATCTGCGTAGACGAGTTGTTGGGATCAGGAGGGTTTGAGGATCTCATCTACTTCACGAGAGTTGCTTTTAATGATGACCGCGTGAAGAGCCCTAACGAGCGCGTCGAAAAAATCAGGGAGTTCGATCGGTATCTCCAAGAGGCGAAGGCCGGTCGATGAGCGCGGCACTCATCGTGATACGACCGGGCGGTCATCGGCGGCTGCGAGGACGAGGAGTTTCGCGTGCATTCACGGCGGCTCATGGATGCATTCGTACGCGGCGATTTGAAACTTGTGCTCTCAGAGTTGACTCTCCGGGAGTTGGCGCTCGCGCCGGCGCCGGTACGTGCTGTGTTGAAAACCGTTCCGGAAGCCCATATCGACATCGTTGGCCTGGCTCCGGCAGCTGACGAGTTGGCCCGTCGCTATCTTGCCGAGGGTATCCTCCCCGCGAACATGCTGCCTGACGCTCAGCATATTGCGATCGCTACGATTGCCGAGGTGGATGCGCTCGTCAGCTGGAACTTCAGGCATATGGTGAACCTGCCTCGCATTCATAGGTACTATGAAGTGAACGCGAAGCTCGGATACGCGACAATCGAGATCCGATCGCCCAGGGAGGTACTCACAAATGAGTAGCGCAACCAAAACCTTTGATTCGGTCGAAATGGTGCGCGCGATTCGCGACGAATTGAGTGCCAGGATCGCGACAATGTCCGTCGACGAAGAAAATCGTTGGCTGCGCTCCACGGAGCTGTCCGATCCAACGCTACGCCGCCTCATGGAGCTGGCGGAACGGGAGCGGAGAACTGATGAAGCCTCAAAAGAAGATCCCGAAATTCAAGGATGAAGACGCCGAGCGCGAGTTCTGGGCGACGGCGGATTCAACGGAGTACATTGACTGGTCCGAGGGCAAGAGGCTCACACTGCCGAACTTTCGGCCGACACTGAAGAAGTCAGCTTCTCGCAAGAAAGCGGCTGATGTCGTAGCGCCGCCGGCTCTGCGGCGGTACAGCCGGCGCTACGAGCGCTGCGCGTTCGCGCGACTACGAACTGCCCGCGGCAATCTTTTTCTGCGCGACCACCCGCATCGAGTGATCCAGTATTCGCTTGCGGATGCGGATCGACTGCGGGGTGACTTCGACCAGTTCGTCGTCTTCGATCCATTCGAGGCATTGCTCGAGGGTCATGATCTTCGGCGGCGTCAGCTGGACGGCCATGTCCGAGCCGGAGGCGCGCATGTTGGTCAGGTGCTTTTTGCGGCAGACCTGGACGACCATGTCGGCGTCGCGGGAGTTTTCGCCGACGATCTGGCCGCCGTAGACCTTGAGGCCGGGCGAGACGAAGAGGACGGTGCGCTCCTGGAGCGGCTCGATCGCGTAGGCGGTCGTGTCGCCGCCTTCTTTGCTGATCAACGCTCCGCGGTTGCGGCCGGCGATTTCGCCGCGGTATGGGCCGTACTCGAGGAACGTGTGGTACAGCAATCCGGTGCCGCGCGTTTCCGTCAGGAACTCGGTGCGGATTCCGAAGAGGCCGCGGGTTGGGATCTTGAACTCGATGCGCACGCGGCCCGAGCCGGGGTTGACCATGTCGGTCATCTCGCCGCGGCGCGTTTGCAACTTCTCCATGACCGCGCCGACGTGCGCTTCATCGATGTCGACGACGAGCGCTTCGTACGGCTCGGACTTACGGCCGTCGATCTCTTTGAGGATGACCGTCGGACGCGATAGCGCGAATTCGAAGCCTTCGCGGCGCATGTTCTCCGCGAGGATCGAGAGGTGCAGCTCGCCGCGGCCGCTGACTTCGAATCGGTCCGGGAGATCGGTCTCTTTGACGCGCAGCGCGACATCCTTGCGCAGCTCGCGATCGAGCCGCTCTTTGATGTTGCGCGAGGTTACGTACTTGCCCTCGGTGCCGGCGAACGGCGAGTCGTTGACCAGCCAGAACATCGACACGGTCGGCTCATCGATGGCGATCGGCGTCAGCGCCTCGGGGTTTGCAGCCGAGGAGAAGGTCTCGCCGATTTCGACATCGGCGAAGCCGGCCACGGCGACGATCTCCCCTGCCGAGGCTTCGTCGATCTCCGTGCGCTTGAGGCCTTCGAAGGCCGTGAGCTTGGTGATGCGGCCTTTCTTGTGCGTGCCGTCGCGGAGGATGAGAATCACGTCCTCGGCCTGGCGTAGCTTGCCGCGCTGGATGCGCCCGATGCCGAGGCGGCCAACGTATTCGTTGTAGTCGATGGAGGAGACGAGGAGTTGGAGCGGCGCGTCGGCGTAACCGGGCGGCGGCGGAATGCGCTTCAGAATCGCGTCGAACAACGGGCGGCAATCCTCGGTCGTGTCTTCGAGATTGGTGCGCACGATGCCCTGGCGGCCGATGGCATAGAGGATCGGGAAGTCGAGCTGCTCGTCCGAGGCGCCGAGCTCGATCATCAGATCGAAGACTTCGTTGACGACTTCAACCGGACGCGCGTCGTGGCGATCGATCTTGTTGATGACGACGATCGGAAGCAGTCCGAGGCCGAGCGCTTTGCGCATGACGAACCGCGTCTGCGGCATCGGGCCCTCGGCAGCATCGACGAGGAGGATGACGCCGTCGACCATCGAGAGGACGCGCTCCACTTCCCCGCCGAAATCGGCGTGGCCGGGCGTGTCGACGATGTTGATCTTCACTTCACTCGGATGAATGAAGGTGGCGGGCAGGTCGTGGCCGGACGCGGTGTGCGTGGCCTCGTGATGCACGAGATGGCCGAGCGCATCGGGCTCATCTACGAGATAGCGGATCGAGGTGTTCTTGGCGAGGATGGTGATCCCGCGCTCTTTCTCGAGGTCATTCGAGTCCATGACGCGTTCATCCATCTGCTGGTTGGCGCGCACGGCACCGGACTGGCGGAGGAGGGCGTCGACGAGCGTGGTCTTCCCGTGATCGACGTGGGCGATGATGGCAACGTTGCGGATGTCGTATCGAAACTGCGGCATGTTTGGGGGGTAACGTATCGAGTTGGGATGAATTCCTAGGGAGTGGGGAGTAGGGGGTTGGGTGTGGGAGATGAGAACGCTCGGGCCGCGTGGAATTGCATCGTCGAATCGCATATTCGCATCGCGCCTTCGCTCCCAATCCCCACTCCCCACCCCCTACAATGACGCATGCCCTGCGACCACATCGGACCGGCTGAATTAATCGAGATGGCGGAGGCGAACCTCCGTGAGCGCAACGTCGTACCGATCGACGGAATGCGGTTTCGCTGGAGCGAGAATCCGATCGACGGGATGTGGGCGTCGATCGTGACGGAGATCGAGCGGCGCGGCGAACAGTGGATCGTGACGCGGCTCGATCGCAATCGTGAGGCGCTGCCGGTCGGCGAGACGGGATTCCGCGCGCTGTGATCCGGAGTCTGTGCGTTTTCTGCGGCTCGAATTCGGGGAACGATCCAATCTACGCGAAGGTCGCGCGCGATTTCGGTGAGTTGCTGGCGAAGTCGAATGTCGCGCTCGTTTACGGCGGCGGACATGTCGGACTGATGGGAATCGTGGCGGACGCGGTGCTTGCCGGCGGCGGCAACGCGATCGGAGTGATTCCGCGGATGTTGTGGGATCGCGAGGTCGGTCATCGCAATCTGACGGAGCTGCACATCGTCGAGACGATGCACGAACGGAAGGCGATGATGGCCTCGCTATCCGATGCCTTCGTGGCGCTACCGAGCGGACTCGGGACGCTCGAAGAGATTTTCGAAGTGTGGACATGGGCGCAACTAGGGATTCATCGCAAGCCGCTCGGCTTCCTCGATGCGAACGGTTTCTACGCGCCGCTGCTGTCGTTCCTCGATCGAACGGTCGATGCGGGATTCATCCGCGCGCAGCATCGGTCGATGGCGATCGTGGATGTTGATCCTGCTTCGCTGCTGCGGCGGATGTCGGAGTACGAACCGCCGGTCGTGGAGAAGTGGATCAGCGCTGCGGAGTCGTGATTTCGTGGCGGCCGCCTCCGCGGCCGCGAATCGTTTCGCCGCCGTCCACCCCGCGCCGAGCGCGGGGCTGCATTGTTCCGGCGCGCCTCCGCGCGCTCCGACCGACGCGACGAAGCGTGGCGTCTGCTCGGCGCAGCCGCACGATGAAACGCACGACCGTAGCGCCGCCGGCTCGGCGGCTGGACCGCCAGCGGCTCGCTGGCGCGGTGCGTACGCGCGCATGTGGCGTCGTCCGCACCGACGGCGCTTCGCGCGCGGGACAATGCAGCCCCGCGCTCTGCGCGGGGTGCGCGTCGGGAAGCAGGATTGCGCGGTCGCGGAGGCGGCCGCTACAAAACGTCGCGCGCGCGCACGGCGCGTCACGACCGCTACTGCGCGCGGGCGTCGCCGGCTTCGTATTTCCACGGCGTCATTGCATGCGCGCCTTCGGCGAATCTGGTGTCGACGAAGTCTTCGAACGGGATGGCGTGATCGAGGACTCCTGTCTGCACCATCAGGTTGACGATCGTTTCAAAGTCGGCGCGGCGCGGGGATAGCGGCTCGTATTTGACGCGGTCGATTGGATTCGTGAGCGCCCAGCGGAGGAGCTTGGGATCCTGGTGGTAGTAGAAGCGGCCGACGAAATCGGCGGCGTGGAGGCGGTGGCGTTTGGCGCGTTCCTTTTCGTCGAGCCAGAGTCCCGATCGCGCGACGCCGTCGACCAGCGTCTGAATGGCTTCGGGATGTTTGTCGATGGCGTCCTGGCGGACGACGAGGACGCAGGAGATGTAGTCCGGCCAGTACTGACGTGCGTGAAAGAGCACGCGGCCGAAACCGGCCATCTCGGCCTGCGAGGGATACGGCTCGCCCATCGAGAAGGCGTCGATCGCGTTGGCGGCCAGGGCGCCGGCGACGTCGGGCGGGGCCATCTCTACCATCCGCACATCTTTTTTCGCATCCATCCCGTTCGCCTGCAGGGCGCGGAAGACGATGAGGCGTTCGTCGGAAAAGCGGCTGGGGATGGCGATGATGCGGCCGCGCAGATCGGATACACGATGCACAGGGCCGTCACTGCGGACGACCACGGCCGAACCGTAGCGGTGGCCGAGGTAAACAATCTTCACCGGAACGCCCTGAGCCCGCAGGGCGATTGCCATCGGCGCGACCATGAACGCCGCCTGCATCTTGTTGGACATCAGCGCTTCTTTGATTTCAGGGAAGCCCTGAAACATGCGCGGGATAAACAAATGTCCGGACTGCGAGTAGGCGGAGATGTAGTCGGTGACCGGGCAAGCGAGATGTCACGTTACGGGGATATACGCGACATTGAGCTTGCGGTCTGCTTCGGGCAACCGGTCGTTCATCAGCACCTGCCAGTTCACGTTGAGTGCAAAATGCGCGGCGGTGATGGCGAGTATCCAGGTGGTGATGGCGAGGGTTAGTTTTTTGATTTTGGGCCTCCTTTCTAGTGGTCAGGGCTACTAGTGGTCCGTGGTCAGTCTTTGTTTCTTGCCCACTGACCACTGGCCACTGACCACTTGTTCAACAGCGCGAATCGCTGTATCCAGCAACAATCCAATCAATCCAATCAACAGCATTCCGGCGACTACGAGGTCGTAGTGTTTGCCGGCGTTGCGGGCGTCGATGATGAGGTATCCGAGTCCGGAGTCGACGGCGATCATTTCGGCGGCGACGAGGACGACCCAGGCGATGCCGAAGGCGAGGCGCAGGCCGACAATGATCCGCGGCAGTACGGCGGGGATCATGACGCGTCTCATCAATTGCGGCGTGGAGAGTCCGAAATTGCGGCCCGCCTGGAGGTACATCGGCGGAACGTTGCGGACGCCGTTCATGGCCGCGACGATGATCGGGAAGAGTGAGGCCAGAAAAATCAGGAAGATCGGCGCGGCATTGCTGACGCCGAACCAGATCACAGCTAGCGGCATCCAGGCCAGTGGCGAGATCGGTCGGAGCATCTGAATCAGCGGATTGATCGCTCTTGCCAGTGGCGCGCACCAGCCGAGGAGGAAGCCGAGTGGGATACCGATGACCATGGCGGCGGCGTAGCCTGCAAAGACGCGCGTGAGCGAGTCGGCGATGTAGTGCCAGAGTAGCGATTTTTCTGACAGAGTGGCGATGGCCTTGGCAACCGCTGTCGGCGTTGGAAAGATTTTTGTGCCTGACGCTCTTACGGCGATCGACCAGAGGACCAGGATGATCGCAGCCGTGGTGATCGGCAGCAAAAAGCGTTGAAACCACAGAGGCACAGAGGACACAGAGATAGCTTTCTCTGTGCTCTCTGTGTCTCTGTGGTGAGTTCTCATACTTGGTGGGCGAGTCCAATCTCGCCAAAAATGAGATCGCGTAATTCGATATACCGCCGCGATGAGAGATCGCGCGGATGAGGAATGTCGATATCCACCACGCGTCGAATTTTCCCCGGGCGCGCGCTCATGACTACAACGCGGTCAGCGAGCTGCACTGACTCCTCGATGTCGTGTGTGACGAAGAGGACGGTTTTGCGTTCGGCGCGCCAGATCCGCAACAGCTCGCTGCGCATCTGCAATCGCGTGATCGAATCGAGCGCGCCGAAGGGTTCGTCGAGGAAGAGGACGTCGGGATTCACGGCCAGCGCGCGCGCCACTTCCACGCGCTGCTTCATGCCGCCGGAGAGCTCGCGCGGATAGGACTTTTCGAATCCTTTGAGTCCGACGAGATCGATGTACTGCGCGACGCGAGTGCGGCGTTCATCTTCTGACATATCGAACAAACCGAAGCCGATGTTGCCTTCGACGGTCAGCCAGGGAAAGACGCCGCGTTCCTGGAAGACGAAGATGCGGCGGCGGTCGGGGGCGGTGACCTGCTCGCCGTCGATCGTGACTGAGCCGCTGCCGGGCGCGAGGAATCCGCCGGCGATGTTGAGCAGCGTCGACTTGCCGCATCCGGACGGACCGACGATGCAGAGGAACTCCCCTTCTTCAGCGCCGAGGGTGATGTGCTGAAGGACTTCCATCGCGCCGAAGCGCATCGAGATGTCGCTGAACTGGACTTTCACTCGGAGGCGTAACCCCAGCGGACGGAATCGAGCCGCTCCAGGCGGCGCATCAGGAGATCGAGCACGATGCCGACCAGACCGATGAGCACCATGCCCGCGATGACGAGGTCGTAGCGGTTGCCGGCGTTGCGGGCGTCGACGATCAGGAAGCCAAGACCGGAGTTGACGGCGATCATCTCCGCGGCCACGACCACGAGCCACGCCACGCCGAGCGTGATGCGCATGGCCACGATGAGCTGCGGAAGGATGGCCGGGACCAGCACGTCGCGCATCCGCGCGCGCAACGGGATTCCGAAGTTGCGCGCGGCGGAGAGGTGGACCGGATCGATGTTGTGCATGGCGTTCATGGTCGCCACCGTCATTGGGAGCAGGCTGGCCAGGAAGATCAGGAAGATTGCGGAGATGTCGCCGACGCCGAACCAAAGGATGGCGATCGGAATCCACGCCAGCGGCGAGATCGGCCGGAGGATCTGCAGGATCGGATTCATGGCCATCTCGCCGAGCCTCATCATCCCCAGCATTAGTCCGAGCGGGACGGCGATGACGAGCGCGGCGAGGTATCCCCACGTGACGCGGAAGAGCGAGGCCACGACGTATTTGACGAGCAGTCCGCGCACCGCCAGCTCGCCGATGCCTTGCGCGACAGCGATCGGTCCGGGAATGAGCGATGACGGGCGGAGCATCACCGCGATCTGCCATGCGGCGAGGGCGGCGACGATGCCGGTAAAGGGAAGCAGACGCGAGCGCGACACGGTGGCGGAAGATAGCAGAAGCAGTGGAATGGGGATTAGTGGTCAGTGGTCAGTGGTCAGTGGTCAGTGGTCAGTGGTCCAATGTTCTCTCCTGATCGACTAATCCACTACTCTACTAATCTACCAACGAAATGAAACGCATCCTTCTCCTCCTCGCCGCGCTTTTGCTTCTCTCCGCCGCACCCC
The DNA here is from genome assembly GCA_035996815.1 of Thermoanaerobaculia bacterium. Lineage (GTDB taxonomy): Bacteria > Acidobacteriota > Thermoanaerobaculia > Gp7-AA8 > Gp7-AA8 > JADGNZ01. The sequence goes on from DASYJF010000134.1 coordinate 39,017, forward strand.
CGCTGCGCCGCGCCGTCGCTACGTTTGCGGGCGGATGCTTCTGGTGCATGGAGCCGCCGTTCGAGCGGTTGAAGGGCGTCGTCTCGGTCACGTCCGGCTACACCGGTGGGCGTGTCGACAAACCTACCTACGAGCAGGTTTCGGACGGATATACGGGACATCGGGAGTCCGTAGAGATCGTCTATGACCCAGCGCAGATTTCGTATCAGCAGCTGCTCGACGTCTTCTGGCACAACGTAGATCCGCTCGATAACTCAGGTCAGTTTTGTGATCACGGCGGGCAGTATCGGACGGCGATCTTCGTCCACGACGCCGAGCAGAAGCGGCTGGCCGAGGCGTCGAAACAGGCGGTGGGCGTGCGGTTTCATCACGACGTCTTCACCGACATCCTTCCCGCAGCGCGCTTTTATCGTGCCGAGGAGTATCATCAGGACTATTACAAAAAGAATCCGCTGCGGTACAAGTTCTACCGCTTCAACTGCGGACGCGATCAGCGGCTGAAAGAGTTGTGGGGCGCGGCGCCGGCGCATTGAGGCAGTGGACTAGTCGATTAGCGGATTCGTAGATCAGAGCGAACTCGCTTCACTCGCCCACGAATCTACTGATCTACTAGTCCACTAGTCTACTAATCACGGCTCGAGTCTCACTACCGAGGTCGCGATTGCGTGTGATGCCGTCCTGACCGCCGGCGCGTACTGCACGAAGGCCACCTTCCCGTCGGCGCGGCTGGCGTCGGGATTCACGATCCGCGACGGCGTCGACGTGATGATCGACTCCAGCTCCTGCGGCGTCAGGTTCGGACGTTCGCCCAGCAGGCGCGCGGCAATCCCGGAGATGATCGGCGCCGCGAACGATGTCCCCGAGCGCAGATTCGGCTTCGTGCCGCGGTAGTGATTGGTCGCGGTGATCGAAGCGCTGAAAATGCCCTGCGACGGCGCCAGGATTTCGAGGCCGCCGTGGCAGGCTCCGGGCCACCAACTGTTGTCCGAGGTCATGCCGCCGACGGTGATGAGGCCGTCGAGATCCTTGCCGAGCGTGGCGGGGAAACGATCGACGACTCCGGCGCGGCCACAGCCGTTGTCGACGTTGTTTCCGGCCACGACGAAGAGGAAGCGCTTGCCGTTCGCGTCCGGGTGGCCGAGGGCGTCGACGCCTCCGATCATGTCGCGGATCTTCCGCTCGACCGCGGCGAACGTCACCGGCGCATCGTCGCGATTCGCGTACAGATGCTCCAGCACCCAGCCGCTGATGTTCACGACGGCCGTATGAAATTGCGGCGTCGACGGATCCCAAGCGTGGCGAATGATGTCGTTGAGACCGTCGAGGTACGTGCGCGTCGTAGCCAGCGCGGACTCGTTCATCACGCGCACGCTGACGATGAGCGCTTCCGGCGCGACGCCGACGTTCTGTCCGGCCACGAGCGAGGCCACGCTCGTTCCGTGCGACGCGCCGGTCAACTCAGTCATCGTCGCGAAGCACGGCATCAGCGCTTTGTTCGGACTGGCGCAGGTTGATGCGCCGACGGTCACGCCCTGCGTGGCGTCGAATCCGGCGATGACGCGGCTGCCGGCCGGCGTCGCGAACTCGGAATGCGCGGCCATGACGCCGGTATCCATGATGTAGACCACGGCGCCTCGACCGGCGTCGTGGCGGCGATACTCGCCATCGAGAATTCCGTCGCGCTGGTCGATCCGGTCGAGGTGCCAGAGAAGATTCGCGGCGGCCGGATCGCCGCATCCATCGAGCTTCGCGGCGTTGTGCGTTGCGTCAATCACGACCTCGGATTCGCGGCAGCGGGTCGAGGCGAGGTCCTTCGCGGAAGCCGGATAGACGGCCAGCACAAATAGGACAGCAGCGAAAACGCTTCGCAGCGGGGTCACCTGATTTTTAGGACGCCTTGGACGACGCGAAATAAGATTGAGGCGTCGCGGGAAAAATGGCAAGAGAAAAGAATGGGAGTGGGGTGTGGGGTGTGGGGAGTGGGAGCATCCTTTTTGCTTTTTCTCCGACACCCCACTCCCTACTCCCCACTCCCCTCCTCGGCATCGCGTTCTTCGTCCTCGCACTGGCCTGCCGGTTCCTCAACGCGCCGTACGCGTTCGAGGGAGGCAGGCCGCGCATCGCGCCGGTGGACGAGCTGTATCACTGGAAGCGGATGGCGTACTCGGCGGCGCACTTTCCGCGCGTCCTGGAGCTCGATCGCGACCGCGGAGTCCGCGGCGCGTTTTGTCCATGGCCGCCGTTGTATGACGTGGCTGGCGGCGGCGCGGCGCGATTGCTCGGCGGCACAACCTCGGGCGAAGTCCTCGCGCGCATCATCTGGTTCCCGCCGATCCTCTTCGCGCTCTTCACCGGGATCGCTGTCTTCATCCTGGCCCGACGGAGCGGGACGATGGTGGCGACGATTACCGGCATCGCGCTGGCGACGTCGCCATTTCTCGTGACTACGTCATGGATCGGCAGCATCGATCACCACTACCTCGAGCCAGTGCTGACGTTCGCCATCGTCGGAGCGACGTGTCTCGGCATTCGCGCGGTGACACGGCGAGAAAAAATCCGCGCCGGCATTCTCCTCGGCATCGCGATTACGGCGGCGATGTTCGTCCAGACCGCACTCCTGATCGCCGCCGCGCTCGCCTTCGCGGTGCTGTTCTTTGCGACGGACGGCATCGCAGCCGCTTGCGGCTTCAGCATCGCCGCGGTCGCGGTCGCGATCTACCGCCTCACCCGCGATTCCGGCTTTCCCGACAATCAATGGTTCCTCGGCTGGACCCACGCGACGCTCTTCGCCGCCGCCGCAATTGCGTGCGCGATCGTCGCCACCCGACGTAGCGCCGGCGCGTGGCGGCGCGTCGTCGCGCTCCTCGCCGGTGGATTGATCGCAATCGCGATCCCGACCGTCCGCGCATCGCTCTTCACCGGCTCGCACTTTCTCGGCGGCGACCGATGGCTGCGCACAATTCAGGAGTTCCAGCCGCTCTTGCGCGCGCGCGGCGACGATCTCTTATCCGACGCCGTCGGCCTCTCCGGCGGCGCGATCCTGGTCTGGTTCCTCGCAATCCGCGCAATCAAAACGCGCGACAGCGTCCGGCTCACGTTAGCCATCTTCGCGATCACCTACTTCGCGCTGACGATCACCAGCCGCCGCTTCTGGATCGTAGCCATCCCGCTGCTCGCCCTCGCCGGCGCGATGTACGTTCCGCTGATCGCGCGCAAGCGCCTGGCGATCGTCGCCGCACTTGTCATCGCGCTCCCTCCCCCGCTGCAACTTGCGGGATGGCTGATGACGCCGCAGTCGATCCCGCCGAATCAGCAGCAGTGGATTCGCGCAACGTCGTTCATCCGCACTCTCCCGCCCGGACGCGTCCTCGGACCGTGGTCGATGGGGCATTCCATCGACGTCGAAGGAAACCATCCCGTCATCCTCGACAACTTCGGCACGATGCCGGACGCCGCGACGTTCGAACGCGCGCAACAGGTGTTGCTGTCAACCGATGAGGCGACTCTCGCGCGCTACTGCGACGCGGCAAACGTCCGCTACCTGATCCTCGAACAGCCGCGCTTCGGAATCGCGTCCGCGAACGCCATCCTCGGCACACGACGAGCAGCGGAGTCGACATGGTGGTGGCGGGTCTGGCGGAGGGAGAATCGGGGAATGTTTCGCCTGATCTGGAGCGAGCCCGAGCTGAGAATTTACGAGCGACGCGGCCTTTGATGCTCGCTCGACTCCAGGCACATCTCGCGAAGCTTTGGAGTGCGGTGGCGACCGAGCCACCGCTTTGGGAGGGAGGGGGCCGGTGACCATCGCGTCGGTGCAAGCATCACACGCCGCGAATCGCCACGATTCCACCGCCCTCCCAAAGCGGTGGCCTTACCACCGCACTCCAAAGTGCTTCGCACGAAATGAACGAGACATTTCCTATGGACGTACGTCCGTTCGTGTCGCGCGCGAAGGCGCGCTTGACAATCTCAGCCCCGCACTCTGCGCGGCGTTTTGGTCGTGTCAACGAATGAGCGGCCGCCGCCGTGGCCGCACAACCAGGGCGGCATCGGTGACCCCACTCTGAGCGCGGGGCTAAGATTGTTCCCCGCGCCTTCGCGCGCGTACGAACAGCGCAGTCTCGCCGCGGCAAAGCCACACACCATGTTCGAAGAATTCACATCCGAGCCGATGAAGGCGCCCATTCTGGAACGATGGTTCGCGCCATCGGTCGCGCCATCGTTCGTCCGTGCGCGATGGATTTGGCTGCGCTGTCTAGGCGTCATCTTCTTCTCCGTTTTCTACTCGCTCTACTTTCAGATCCACGGCCTGATCGGTCCGCACGGGATCCTGCCGGCAGGGCAATATCTCGACGCGGTTCATCGCGCACTCGGACTGAAAGCCTACTGGTATGCACCGACGCTGCTCTGGTTCAGCACGAGCGATGCGATGCTCACCGCCATCGTCTGGATCGGGTTCGCGGCGTCGGTCGCGATCATCATCAATATCTGGCCGCGCGTTTCGATCACCATCGCCGGCATCTGCTTCCTCTCGTTCGTCGGCGCGGCGCAGGAGTTCGCGGGATATCAATCGGACGGCATGCTGCTCGAGGCGGCCCTGCTGTCGATCTTTCTCGCCCCGCGTGGCATTCGTCCGCGGATGGGCATCGATCAGCCGCCGTCGCGCGCGGCCGTCTTCCTGCTGCAGTGGGAGTGGTTCCGCATCTACTTCGAGTCGGGACTGGTCAAGCTGCTCAGCGGCGAGGAGCAGTGGCGCAACTTCACGGCGATGGACAAGTACTACGAGAATGGTCCGCTGCCGTCGTGGATCGGCTGGTACGTGCAGCAGTGGCCGCATTCGTTCCACGCTTTCTCGGCCGGACTGACGCTCTTCGTCGAGTTGATTGTGGTCTGGCTCCTCTTCGCGCCGCGCAAGAACTCGCTCTGCCGGCTCATCGCATTCGTCATCGTCACGCCGCTGCAGATCGGCATCATCCTTACCGCCAACTACGCCTTCCTCAACTACCTGGTGCTGTGCATCGCCATCCTCCTGCTCGACGACTCGATCCTGCGCGGTCCTCTTCCCACGCCGGCGAGCAGAAAGCCGTCGATCGCTGCCGCGGTGGTCCTGACGACGATCTTTCTCACCTCGATCGCCGCGTTTTTGGTGCCGTCGTTTCCGACCGTCACGCTTCTCGATCCGTTCCGAGTCGCGAACCGTTACGGCCTCTTTGCTGTGATGACGCGCAGCCGCTACGAGATCGAGTTTCAGGGGACGCGCGACGGCACGACGTGGATCGCGTACCCGTTCCGCTACAAGCCACAGGACATTAAGAAAGCGCCCGGACTCTACGCGCCGTACCAGCCGCGATTCGAATGGAACCTCTGGTTCGCGTCGCTCGGATCGATTCAGGAAAACCAGTGGGTGCTGAACACGGAAGGGCGATTGCTGGAGAACTCAGCTCCCGTCCTGAAACTCTTCGCCGCGAATCCATTCGAAGGCAAGCCGCCGATCGCGGTGCGTGCGGTCGCGTATCAATACTGGTTCTCAACGACAGCGGAACGCGCCCGCACAGGCGCGTGGTGGCGGCGCGAGCTCCTCGGAGCGTACGCGCCGGCGGCGACACGGGATGAAGCGGGCGCGATTCGTTTCGGCGATTAGTACTTGTCATCATAAAGTCCTTGCCGTATCGTGCGGCCATGTCGATCTTCGATCTCCTGTTTCTGGCCTCCATGCTCGGCGTGGCTATCGTCGTCGTGCGAGTGCTCTATCTCCTGATCCGCTCGCGGTGGCGCGCCGCGGGAAGGGCGGCGGCGTGGCTGCTGATGTTCGTCGCGGCGTACATGCTCGTGCTGGCCGGATTCTCGATCGCTGAGCCGCGGCAAGAGGTGGCGATCGGAACACCGCAGTGCTTCGACGACTGGTGCATCACCGTGGAAACGGCTTCGCGCCAGGACGCCATCGGTACGACGCGCGCAACCGGCACGTTCTGCATTGCAACGGTACGCGTGAGCAGCCGCGCCAAAGGACGGCCGCAGCGCGAAACGGATGTTCGCGTTTATCTCCTCGATGATCGCGGACACCGCTTCGACGTTTCCTCCGCCGGCCGGCGGGCGCTGGAACAACACGGGTTGGCTGGCCTGCCGCTGACGTCGTTCGTCGACGCCGGAGGGTCGTTCGAAAGCCGCCTGGCGTTCGACGTGCCGCGGGACGTCGGGCACCTGAACCTGGTCAAGACGAGCTGGGGCTGGTTCCCTTTCCGCCTGATCATCGGCGATCCACAAAGCTGGCTGCACAGGCCGACGGTCGTGCCGCTGCCGTTTCCGGGATAACGCGCTCCCGTCCGGCTGGCACGCGAGTAGCTATTGCTGAGCCGCATGGGAAACTTACTTTGGATCATCATCGTCGTTCTCGTCATCCTCTGGCTGGCCGGTTTCGCGATGCACATCGGAGGTGGACTCATCCACCTTCTGATCGTGATCGCGGTAATCGTGCTGATCATCCAGCTCGTCACTGGCAGACGCGCACTCTGATCAGCGGCGCTTGAACGCGGCGACGAGCCGCTTCACGCGATCGGGATCGACGGGCGCTTCCACGCGTCCGTCGATTTTGATCGACGTCCCGACGATCGCCCCGTCGGCATCGGCGAAGCTTCCCGCGTTCGTTTCCGTCAGTCCGCTGCCGATGAGGATCGGTACGTCGCTGAGCGCCTCGCGCACACGCGCGAAGCTGCCTCGATCGGGCGCCGCTCCCGTTTCCGCGCCGCTGATGATGACCGCGTCGGCGAGTCCGCGATGCCGCAGATCCCTCGCCGCCTGCACCTCATCGATCGCGACGAGCGGCGCTGCGTGCTTGACCATGTGGTCCGCGAAGATCAGCACATCGGACGCAAGCGCCGCCCGCTTTCGCAGCGTTTCCGCCGCGCGTCCTTCGACGATCCCCTGATCGGTGAGCATCGCGCCGGTGTGGACGTTCACCCGAATGAATACCGCGCCAGTCGCCGCCGCGATGGCAATCGCTGACGCCGCATCGTTTCGCAGCACGTTCACACCAAACGCCATCCCAACCTCGGCCACGACTTCGACGATCACCCGCGTCAACGCCGCCACCGTCTCCGCGGGGACGTGATCCTTGAGAAACGGACGATCGCCGAAGTTCTCGAACGCGATCGCATCGCAGCCGCCGTCGCGCAACGCACTCGCATCGCGAAGTGCAGCATCGACGATCACCTGCATCGATCCGCCATACATCGGCGCACCCGGAAGCGCAGCGATATGCACCATCCCGATGACGGCATTGCCACCGAAGCGGCGGCGGAAATCCTCGCGAGTCAGCATGCCGCGAACCATACTGTGATGAGCGCGGCACTGTCATCCTGATCGACTAATCTACTCATCTACTGATCCACTGATTTACTATCCCCCGCGCATGTCCGATCTCAAGTTGTTCAACACCCTCACGCGGGAGAAAGAGACGTTCGAGCCGCTCATCCCGGGCGAAGTGCGCATGTATTCGTGCGGGCCGACTGTCTACAACCACCTCCACATCGGCAACATGCGCACCTTTCTGTGGGGCGACGTGCTGCGGCGTTACCTCGAGTGGCGCGGCCTGCGCGTGAAGCAGGTCATGAACGTCACCGACGTCGAGGACAAGATCATCCGCAACGCCGCGGCGGCGGGACAGGATCTGCAGACCTACACCGCGCCGTACATCGAGTCGTTTCATGCGTCGCTGGCCAAACTGCGCGTGCGCAAGGCCGATGCGTATCCGCGCGCCACCGAGTACATCCCGCAGATGGTGGCGCTGGTACAGCAGCTCAACGATCGTGGCCACACGTACAACGTCGATGGCTCGACGTACTTCAAAGTCTCCACGCTGGACGGCTACGGCAAACTCTCGCGCGTCGAGATCGACGAGACGAGCGAGTACAGCCGCATCGAGTCGGACGAGTACGAGAAAGAATCGGCGCGCGACTTCGTGCTCTGGAAAGCGAAGAAGAACAACGAGCCGGCATGGATGACGCCGATCGGTGAAGGGCGTCCCGGATGGCACCTCGAGTGCTCCGCGATGTCGATGGACCTGCTCGGCGAGACCTTCGACATCCACACCGGCGCGGTCGATCTCATCTTTCCGCATCACGAAAACGAGATCGCGCAGAGCGAAGGGGCCACCGGAAAGCCGTTCGTCCGCTACTGGATTCACGGCGAGCACCTCAACATCGATCAGCAGAAGATGTCGAAGTCGCTCGGCAACATCTATACGGTGCCGGAGATCGAGAGCATGGGCTACGACCTGCTCGCCCTCCGCTACGCGCTGCTGTCCGTCCCCTACCGCACGAAGCTGAACTTCACCACGCAGTCGCTCGACGATGCGAAGAACGCTCTGTCGCGCATCGAGTCGTTCCTCCTTCGCGTCGATGAAGTCTCACGCTCGGCCGCGCACGATGCGAAGCATTCGGACGGAGCAGCGGATCAGTTGATCGGCAAGTTCCTCACCGATTTCGAAACGGCGATGGACGACGACCTCAACACCGCCGGCGCCCTCGGCGCGCTCTTCACGCTGATCCGCGAAGGCAACGTTGCGTTCGACGACGGCCGCATTCTGGCGGGCGACGCCGAGGGGCTGAAGACGGCGCTGATGAAAATTGATCCGGTGCTAGATATTTTTCCGAAGCGCGAAGAGAGCAACGCCGAAATCGACGCGTTGATCGACGCGCGCAACGCCGCGCGGAAGGCGCGCAACTTCGCGGAGAGCGATCGCCTGCGCGATGAGCTGGTGAGCCGCGGGATCGTGCTCGAAGACACGCCGGGTGGGACTCGGTGGAGAAAGGCTTGAAGTCTTGATGTCTAGATCCTGCGCGGAGACGCAGGATCTCCGGTGATACCGCGCTGGTTTTTCATTCAACGTCATGGGCGGCGCCACCGGAGACCCTACGTTACGCGCAGGGTAGACTCCTAAGAAAATGATCGGCTACCTCGAAGGCACGCTCAAACAACTCGACGCCACGCGCGCGCTCGTCGTCGCCGGCGGCGTCGGGTACGAGGTGCATATCTCGCTGCAGACGTACTACAAGCTCGAAGGGCAGCGCGACGTCGCGCTCACGATTTACACGCATGTTCGCGAGGATGCGCTTTCGCTTTACGGATTCGCGTCGGGCGAGGAGAAGTTCGCGTTCGAGAGGTTGATCTCGATCTCGGGGATCGGGCCGACGCTCGCCCAGAAAATCCTTTCGGGCATCGACCCGTCGGACCTCGCCGAGGCTGTGGCCAGGGGCGATGTGAGGAAGCTGTCGTCGATACCCGGCGTCGGGAAAAAGACGGCCGACCGCATCGTCCTCGAGCTGCGCGACAAGCTGCTCATTCCGGAGTCGGCGCGGGAGCAGCCGGCGCCGTCGACGCGCACCTCCGTCGACGACGACGTCCACTCCGCCCTCATCAACCTCGGCTACCGGCCGAAGGATGCCGAGTCGGCGCTCGACATCGCGCGGAAAGAGCTCGGCAACGAAGCCGAGCTCTCCGCGCTGCTCAAGGCCGCGCTGCGGCAACTCACGCGGTCGTGACCACCGGCGTCCGTCGGCGCATGACGTTGTCGATGCTCCAGATTCCGGCACCGTGCGCGGCGATGAAAAGGAAGACGAAGCAGTAGAGCACCGCCAGTTCGCCTTTGTTTTCGAGCGGCCAGAAGCCGTGCGACGCGTGGTTCATAAAGTACGCGACCGCCATCTCGCCGCTGGCGATGAATGCCGCGATGCCGGTGAAAAGGCCGATGGCGATCAGCAGTCCGCCCACCAGCTCAATACCTCCCCCGACTTTCATCAACGGTGGCAACGGGCCGGACATCCCGGGCGGCATCGGTGGCCATCCCAGGAGTTTTTGCGTTCCATGCATCGCGAACATCAGGCCTGCGACGATGCGCAACAGCGCGAACGTGTGGGCCGAAAAGCGTCCGATAACCTCGGGCATACTGCACCTCCGGAAGGGACGGCGTTCACGTCGCGCGCCAACCGGGCGCGACGATTGCTCCATGTTCTGTTCGGAGGTTCCAAATGCTTCGCAAGATCATCGGCATCGTCGCCATCGTCTCTCTTTGCAGCGCCTGCGGCGGCGGAAAGCCCGCGGAAAGCACGGCCGAATCATCCGAAACGGTGAAATCAACGGCTACAGGAACCACAGCCACGGAGACCGGCGCGGGCGCGCCTGTGACAAACACCGCCGCGACGACGAGCAGCGTCACAACCGCCACCGCCGCATCAGGGACGAGCGGTTCAACCAGCACCCACTAATCGATTTCCAATGTCTCGCTTCCTCCCGATGCTTTGCTTGCTGGTGGCGGTTCGCGCCACGGCGGTGGACAACAGCAGTCTCCGTCTGCTCGATCGCGCCTGGCCGGATGTCGCCTCACGGCAGGTGAGCCAGATTGGACGTGGCGTCGGCGTCGTCTTCAGTCCCGATCTCTCCGTCGCCGGCAACTGCCGTTTCTACGAGTCGCTCGGCTTCGCTTGTTTTCAGGATGCGGACTGGGAAACGATTCTCGACGACGTTCATCGCTACAACGCGCTTTATCCGGAGCGGCGCATCTTCACGCTGATCCTCGAAACGCATGGTACCAACGGCAATGGACTGAAGCTGCAGACGAGCTACGACCCCGACGCGAGCCGCTCGTACATCTCCGCCGGTGGGCTGCAGCAGCGGCTGGAGCCGGAGGGGATTTACTACGTGATCATCAGTGCCTGTAACTCGGGGCGGCTGCTGCGTCCTGCGATTTACAACCAGCTCGATCCGAACAACGGCGACAAGCTTTTTCTCCCGGCGACCAAGGGGATCGTCAACGCATCGCCTGATTTCGTGGCGTCGCGCAGCGCGGTCATGATCATCACGCCGGAGTCGAGCCACATCGAGACGACGCTGGTCGGGAAGATCGCTGAGCTCTCCCTTTCCTCCCGCCGGGCCATCACCGACTCCGCCAAATCGCTCGGCATCACGCCTCCAACCGAGTTTGCCGTGTCGGACATGATGACGGCCATGCTGACGCGCGACGCGCAACTGCAACTCAGCTCCGGCAGCTATGTCGATGAGCTTTCGCGCGCGGCCGCTCCCGTCGATCGCAGCGAGCAGCTCTTCACGAAATTCGTCCGCTACGTCAACGCTGTGGCCGCCAAGCAGTACCCGCCGGCAGCGAAAAAGAAGCCCGTGGTCGCGCGCAAAGCTCCGAAGAAAAAGTCTGCCGTCCGCCCGTGACGCTGGAGCACTTTGTGCACATCAGCCGCCCGTACCGTGACACGAAAGGAGAGATTCGAAAAATGAGGAAAATGAAAAACTACCCGTGGATTCTGGCGCTCGTCTGCGCACTGGCGGTGATGGCCTTCGCCTGCCATCACGAGAATAACGACAACAACGTCGCGACCGATACGTCGACCACAACCACCAGCGGCACCGATACGTCCGCGACGTCGACAGTCGCTGATACGTCGGGGACCGCCGCCACATCGACGATGGCCACTACGCTCGATCCCGGCGATCAGGAGTTCATGAACAAGGCGGCGCAGGGCGGCATGGCCGAGGTGATGCTCGGGCAGACCGCGTCGACGAAGGGCACGAGCCCCGATGTGAAGAACTTCGGCAACCGCATGGTCAGCGATCACGGCAAAGCAAACGACGAGCTGAAACAGCTCGCGCAGACCAAAGGCGTGACCCTCCCCGCGGACATCGATGACGAGAGCAAGAAAATGTCGGACAAGCTCTCGACGCTGAGCGGCAAGGACTTCGACAAGGCGTACATCGGCGGCATGGTCGACGACCACGAGAAGGACGTGAAGGAGTTCGAGAAGGCGTCGAAGGATGCGAAGGATCCGGACTTGAAAGCGTGGGCCACGAAGACGCTGCCGACGCTGCAGGATCACCTGAAGATGGCCAAAGAGGCGAAGGCGAAACTGAAGTAGACGTTTCGTTTTCGACAGTTGTTTACGAACGCGCCGGTGCGAGCCGGCGCGTTTTTGTTTGCGCATCGATCGTCAACATCTTGACGTGCTCCGTCGTCTGATCTGAGAAGGAGCTAAACGCCATGAAACGAATCATCTCAGCATCGATCATCGCGGCCAGTCTGATGACCGCCGCCTGCACCACCGTCATCGCCCGTCCACCGCGGCCGGGCCTCGTGCTCGTCGAAGGGCGCTGGGTGGAAGCGCCGCGCGCCGGCGCGGTGTGGATCGCGCCGCACTGGGAGCGCCGCGGGTTCCGCCGGGTCAAGATCGCCGGCTACTGGCGCTACTGAGCGATTTTCCAGCCGCTGCCGAGCAACGGCACGGTCGCGCAGGCGGGTCCTCCGTCGCGCGCCGTGCCGGCAATGCGGGCTTCGATCACGGAGCCCGCAGCGTTCCTGATGAGACTCCACGTGATGCCGCCCAGCGGAACCTTCGCGCGGCGGCCCTCGGAGTTCACGTAAACGAACCGGCCGCCAACGGGACCTTGCGCGAACGGGCCGAGAAAATTCGGAGCGCTATCGGATCCGTCGTCGCGGGCTCGGACGGAGAACTCGAAGACCTGTTGCTTCGCACTCGCCGAGGTTGCGTGGAGCAGTTCCGCCTTGCCGCGCTGCACGGCAAAGTGAACCGGTGGATTCTCGACGATGATTCGGAGGAAGACGTTTTGATCAGTCATATCAGCCCGGTCCAAACGAAAGGCCGCGCACGGTCATCCCCAACTCGCGCGGTTCGTGAATCGTTCGATCGATCGACAACTCCAGCACATTCGGCGCCGCATCCGCGGCAGGCGTGACGTGGTAGTCGCGAACATCCTCATCGGCGGCCGCGAAACGATCGATGACGCGGCCGTTCAGCGCGATCGTGATCGTGGTGCGCGCGGCGACTAACGCGTGGGGAACTCGAAATTGAATCCGCAGGATCGTCTCGCCGCGCGACCCGGGAAGTCGCGTAACGGAGTGGCCGGTCATCGCTCGCATTTCGAATGGCGTCTCGCGGACGGGCGGATACCAACCGGCGATGAATTGCGGCGGAGTCCGCAGCGGGATCACCTCCGCGTCGAAGTAGTGGCGCCGGGCGATGTTCCAGAGATGTCCGCGCTCGCGATGAAACACGAATGCGCCGCGATCCTTCGCCCCTGCCTCGGCGAGTACCCACGGCCGGCGGCTTCCGATCGACAGCGGCATGGCCCGCTTGTCGAGCACGTGCACGTAGGGATAGCCCGGCAAGAGATACAAGAGGAAGGGGTCGATGTCGCCCGCGACAAACAGCTCGTCGGTGGGGCGATCGAGGTGCTGCGCCACGGCTTCGACGGCGAGCACCGAGGGAGCCTTCGTGTTGCGGACCACGGCCAGAGCGGGCAGCGTCCAGACGAAGAACGATGCGATGAGGGCCCCGCCGGCAAATGCCTCGGCTCGCGGCCAGGCGCGCGTTAGCCGGCGGATGCCGTCCGCGGCGAGGATCGCGAACAGCGGGCAGTAGCCGAGGGAGAAGCGGTTGATGCTGTAGCGGTCGAGCATCAGCCAAGCGAAAACTGCAAACGGCCCGAAGCTGAGCGCGAGCCAACCAATGGAGCGATCGCGCGACGCGAGAGCGCCACCGATGGAAACGAAAACCGGGATCGAGGTAATGAAGCCGAGCGCGATCGACTGGTATTGCTTGATGAAGAAACGGTCGAAGAGGCGCCACAACGCCGGGCGGGAGGGGCTGCGGAAGGAGTCGACGCGGGTGATGTACTGGCCGTGCTCCTTCGCCGATGCGAAGTACGGCTGCGGTCCGCCGGTCGCCGCGATCGCGCCTCCGAACGCGACGGCGACGATGATCGCGCCGACCATCGCGGCGAAAACAACGTCCCGCCACGCGGCGCGAGCGCGATAAACGGTCGCCAGCACGCCCGGCGCAAGACCGATCAGAAAATTCTGCGGACGAATTCCGGCCGCAAGCGCCAGGAGCGCCGATCCAATCAGATAGGCGTTCGCATCGCGGCATCCGCGGAAGAGAAACGCGACCGCGAAAACGACAAGGACGAGGGAGGGAACGTCGCTGAATGCACCGCCGCCGAAAAACCAGACATTCGGAAAAAAGGCGCAGAGCGTAGCGGCGATCGTTGCGGTGACGAACGGAAGGCGCAACTCGCGCGCGAGAAAAAAGATCGCCGGAAAAACGAGAATCCCTGCGGCGAGGTTGACGGCCTGAAGGGCGCGAAACTCATTGGGAACGACCGTCTGCACAATTCTGCCGAGCGCGATGTAGACAGGAAAACCGGGCGGATGCGGGTGGTGAAGCGTTACGTCATAAGAACGCATACCGAGGCACAACAGAGCCTCATCCCAATCCCAAAGAGTTCTGGCCATCGCCAGAAACCGAGTTCCCGCACAAAACAATGCGAGAAGCCAAAATGACAGGCGTTGATACGGCGTCAGCGAAGAAGGTGGTTGCGTAAAGTCCATCACGCTTCCTTCGCCCGAGCAACGAAATAGAAGTTCTGCACCAAAGGTGCAAAGACACGCTCCAGGAAATGGTCGGCGATATTGACAGCCGAAGCCAGCCGCCGGCCGGAACGCAGAGAGGCCGGCAGTCGATTGAATGAATTGCGTGGCAGAAAACCGTACTGCCCAAATTCGGCCATTTGGAACCCGGCGCCTTCCACAAGAGCGGCGAGGTCGGATACGCCGAAACGGTATTTGTGAAACTTGACGCTCTCCGCCACATGGCGATACCGCCGGCCGTACGCGATCCGAGCAAGAGCTTCAATGTAGCTGCGCCGGTTCGGGATGTGGTACGCGATCAGTGTCCCTGCGGAAGACAATACCCTTCGCAACTCCTTCAAACTCTCTGACTCAGTGCCGCCAACTTCTCGAACGTGCTCAAGAACACCGACGCTGAAAGCCGCATCGAACGAATTCGCAGGAAAAGGGAGAAACATCGGAGCGTCGCCGCGGACGACTGTGAGCCTGCTGCGCTCTTCTGCATTTAATGCCATGAAGACCTGCGGAGCATCTTCCAGAGAGTACGCCGTAACGCGGTAACCCCGTTTGAGCAGGTAGTAGGAGAAATGACCGCGACCGCAACCCCAGTCGAGCACAGCCGAGCCGGGCGCGATGTAGTTTTCGGTTAATTCGTAGAGCTTTCGATATTGATTCGCGGCGGGCAGACTTTGGAATTGGTCGATCGGTTCGCCGTAATGCGCGCTAATGTCGTCATAAATGTGCGCGACTTCTGCCTCGAACGCGAGCATGAATGGAAGGCCTACTTCTGCAAGCAGGACAACTCCACGCGATCGTCACGTTCAATAGCTCGCATCATCGATAGAACTTCCCATCACGTTCCGCGAGTCTGCGCAGCGCGGCGGTGGCGAGGAAGCGTTTGCCGTGCTTCTGGAACAGATCGTCGAGCCGCGCCAGGATGTATGGCAAACCGAGTTTGTCGGCGTAGCGGAGCAGACCTCCGCGGAATGGGGGGAAGCCGGTGCCCATGATCATGGCCAGGTCGAGCTCCGCGGGCGAGGCCACGATCTTTTCGTCGAGGATCATCGCGGCTTCGTTCACCATCGCAAAGATCATCCGCTCCACGACCGCGGTCGCGTCGGCGGCATGTGTCGAACGGATGTTCAGGAGTTTGTAGACCGAGGGATCGGGACCCTGGCGCTTGCCGCCTTCGTAGAGATAGAGACCCTTGCCGTTTTTCTTGCCGTAGCGGCCGTCGGCGTAAAGCGTCTCGACGACGTGCGACGGTTCCATGCGATCGCCGAATGCGCCGCCGAGGATCTTGGCGACTTTCGCGGCGACGTCGATGCCGACTTCGTCGAGCAACGCCATCGGTCCCATCGGCATCCCGAAGTCGACCATCGCTTTGTCGAGCGATTCAATCGAATTACCTCCTTCGAGCAGGAAGCCGGACTCGTTCATGTACGGGCCGAGAATGCGATTGACGACGAACCCGGGCCCGTCGTTGCAATACACGACAGTCTTGCCGAGCTTGCGCGCGAAGTTGGCGACGGTGACCATCGCCACGTCGGAAGTCTTCGCGCCGCGGATGACTTCGACGAGCGGCATGCGGTCGACGGGATTGAAAAAGTGCATTCCGGCCACGTTCTCAGGACGTTTGGCCTGCGCGGCGATGTCGGTGATGGGAATCGTCGAGGTGTTGGTGGCGAAGATGGCGTTCGGACCGGCGATCGCTTCGAATTCGGCGAGCACCTGACGCTTGACGTCGACATTTTCGACGACGGCTTCGACGACGACCTGGCAACGATCGAACCCGCTCCAGTCGGTGGTGGAGGTGATGCGCGCCAGTTTTCGCTGCATCTCCCCTCGGGTCATGCGGCGCCGATCGACTTTCTTCTTCCAGATTTTCGCGGCCGCTTTCATGCCGCCGGCGATCGCTTTCCAGTTGATGTCGCGCATGCGAACCGAGGCGTCCGTCTTATCGGCGATGAGCTGGGCGATGCCGCCGCCCATGATGCCGGCACCGAGCGCTCCGGCGTCGCGGACTTCGATCGGCGTCGCCGCTATGCGCTCCTTCTTCGAATCTTCCATCATGAAGAAGAGGCGGATGAGGTTCTGCGCAACTTCGCACTTCGGACCGACGATGAGCGGAACGACCGCTTCGACCTCGCGCGCGAGGCCGCGCTCGACGCCAGCGGACATGCCGTACTCCATGACGTCGATGGCGGTCAGCGGCGCGGGATAGTGGCCGTGCGTCTGCGCCATGACCGCTTTGCGTGCTTTGCCGAAGATGACGCGGCGCGCGAGCGGGTTGCCTTCGATGTAGAACTTGGTGCGGCCACTGCCGCGGCGTTTTGGTTTCGCCGAAAACTGTTTGGCGATATCGAGCAGGATCGCGGGGGGGACGACTTCGTCGACGAGTCTCATTCGTTTGGCTCTCTTCCCGTCGAGCGTTTTGCCGTTGAGGATGATGTCGAGCGCGGCCGGAAGGCCGATGAGGCGCGGCAACTTCGTTGTGCCGCCCCAGGCCGGGAAGATACCGAGTTTCGTCTCCGGCAATCCGATCTGCGCTTTCGGGCTGTCGGACATGACGCGGTAGTCGCAGGTGATGGCCAGCTCGCAGCCGCCGCCGAGCGCGGCGCCGTTGATGGCGGCGATGGTGACCTGCGGCAGCTTCGAGAAACGGTGAATGGTCTGCTGGCCGAAGCGGGTGTACTCCGCCGCCTGGTCTGCAGATGTTGCCTTAGAGAACTCGGTGACGTCCGCGCCGGCGATGAAGATCGACGGCTTGCCCGAGGCGATGATGACGCGCTTGATATCGCGATCGTTTTCGAGCTCGTCGACCACGGCGGCGAACTCGGACATGACGGCGGTCGAGAATTTATTGACCTTTTCGCCGGGGAGATCGAACCAGACGATGGCGAGATCTTCGTCGCGTTCGATGCGGAACGCGGATCCGATTCGGGATGGAGTTTCCGCCACGCTGGTCATTGATCAGGCCCGTTTTCCTTCGCGCTCATCGGCGTCTTCGTCGATGTACATGAGGTCGATGCTGTCTTTGTATTTCTTGTCGATCATCTTCCGCTTCACCTTCAGCGAGGGCGTGATCTCGTCCTCCTCGATGCTGAAGTCGCGCGGCAGCAGAGCGAAGCGGCGGATCTTTTCCTGCCGGTCGAGGTTCGTGTTGAAGCGGTCGATCTCGGTCTGGTAAATCTGCCGGACTTTCTCGTTGCCGATCAATTCGTCGCGATTCGCAAACTGCACGCCCATGGCCGATGCATCGCGCTCGAGCTTGTCGAAATTCGGGACGAGCAGCGCCACTAAGTACTTGCGGCGATCGCCGATGAGCACCGGCGTGCCTATGTACGGCGAGCTTTTCAGGAGCGCTTCCAGCGGCTGCGGGGCGATGTTCTTGCCGTAGGCGTTGATGATGATGTCTTTCTTGCGGTCGGTGATCTTGAGGAAGCCGTCCTTGTCGATCTCGCCGATGTCGCCGGTGTGGAACCAGCCGTCGTCGTCGATGGCCTGCTTCGTGGCGTCGTCGTTGTTCCAATACCCCTTCATGATGTGCGGGCCTCTGCTCAAAATCTCGCCATCTTCGGCGATCCGCACTTCGACGCCCGGGATGATCCGGCCAACGGTTCCGACGCGGCGCCATTCGGGAGTGTTGACGGCGATGACGGGCGAGGTTTCGGTGAGGCCGTAGCCTTCGTAGATGTCGAGCCCCGCGCCGATGAAGAACGCGGCCAGTTCTGCGGACAACGGCGCGCCGCCGGAGAGGACCATTTTCACGCGACCGCCGAGACGCGCCAGGATTTTGCCGAAGACGAGTTTGTCGGCGATGAACGATTTCATGCTCAGGCCGAGCGGCATCGGCTTGCGCGACACGCGATACGGCAGCCGCTGTTCGGCGATGCCGAGCGCCCATTTGAAGATTTTCTGCTTCGAGGCCGGCTGCACGGCCACGCTGTCGAGAATCGTGGTGCGCATCTTCTCGAAGAGACGCGGTACGGCCGCGAAGAGATCGGGGCGTATTTCGCGAAGGTTGTCGCCCACTTTCACGACACTCTCGGCGTACGCGATCGTGCAGCCGCGATAGAAGTAGGTGTAATCGCCCATCCGCTCGAGGATGTGCGAGAGCGGCAGGATGGAGAGGCCAACCATCCCCTTGCCGATCGGAAGCACATTCGCCGTTGCAAGGACGTTGCTGGTGATGTTGCCGTGCGTGAGCATGGCGCCCTTCGGATTGCCGGTCGTCCCGGAGGTGTAGACGAGCGTGGCCAGATCATCCGGCTTCGGTTTGGCGCGCGTTTCGTCGAACCAGGTCTTAGCGGCGGCGTCATCGCCTTTGCGGCCGCTCTCGACGACGTCCGCGAAACTGAGGATGCCAGGTGGCAGCTTCGGCGGCAGATCGCAGACGATGACGTTGTGAATGTGCGGGCAGTGATCGCGAATCCCCGCAACCTTCTTCATCTGCTCTTCGTTCGAGCAGATCACGGCCACGGCGCCGGAGTCGTTGAGGATGTACTCGATCTGCCATCCGAGGAGCGTCGGGTAGACGGGAACAGTGACGGCGGCGCTGGCGAGGATGGCGAAATCGGCCATCGCCCATTCCGGCCGGTTCTCGGAGAGGATGGCCACACGGTCGCCGGCTTTGAGTCCGAGGAGGCGCAGGCCGGTGGCGAGGTAACGGACGGTGTCGCGGAATTCGTCGACGCTGGTGTCGACCCACTTGCCATCCCGTTTGTATTTCAGCGCCGCTGGACGATCCAGCGAGCAGGTGACGGTGTAGATGTCGTTGAGAGTCTTGATCTCCATCCGCGCAGCCCCCTGTGTTGTGTGGATTAGGCGCGGATCATACTTGATGCGTCAGGCCACCTTGAGCCAGCGCCACAGTTCGGGAATGGTCGGACGCTTTCCGTACGAAAGGATGCCGACGCGGAAGATCTTCGCGGTGACGTAGAAGAAGACGGCGATCGTGACGATGGAGACGCCGATTGAAACGAGGATGTGCCACACAGGCGGTTCTGAGACGAGCGTCCGAACGAACATCGTGATCGGACCGTACACCGGCATCAGCGAAAGGGCGACCGCGAAGGAGGAGTCGGGATTCGTGATGATGGCAAACATCACGAACCAGGGAACCATCATCAGCATCTGGATCGGCGCGACGAGCTGCTGCGCTTCTTTGTCGGTGTTGCATGCGGCGCCGGCGATTGCGTAGACGCAGACGAAGGTGAGATAGCCGAGGAGGAAGAAGAGGGCAAAATAGACGAAGACCATGGGCCGGAGGAACTGCTTGACGTCGAAGCCTGCGACCATCGCGCTGGCTGCCGCGAACGCGCCGCCGGCGGCGATGATCGTGAGCCAGGCTGCGACCTGTGTCAGTCCGACCGCGGCCACGCCGAGAATCTTGCCGGTCAGGAGCTCCCGCGGCGACATCGACGAAACAAGCACCTCGACGATGCGCTCGCTCTTTTCCTGCACGATTCCGCGCATCGTTTCGAGACCGTAGATAAAGGACGGGATGATCAGCAGCGCCGCAAAGATGAATCCGAAGATGAGCGTCGCTTCGCTCCCCTTCTTCTGTTCGCCGCTGCGCGAGAGTTGCACGCTTTCGATGGGAACTTCGCGCGTGAGAGTCTCGACTACGGTCGCATCGATGCCGCGTCCGGAAAGGCGCTGCCGCTGAATGGCACGATTGGCAACGGTGGCGAGCCGCTCCTGGGTAAAGACGTCGGTCGATGACCGGCTGTAGTAGGTCATCTTCGCGTCATTCCCCTCGAACGCATTGCCGGGGATGACGAGGACGGCGTCGAGGTGCTGCCCGGAACTCTTGTCCGCGTTCATGCGATCGAAGTACGGCTTCGCGGCCGCAGTGGGGCTGGCTGTCCCGTTCGCCGGAACATACTCAACGTCGATTGACTGCGGCAGCTCTCCCCGTCTCTTTCCGGAGAGGGTCTGTTTCGGGTCGGGCGTGGCCGGTTCGAGATGGTGCGCGAACGCGTTTTTGAGCGCTCCGGATCCATCGACGACCGCCACTTTTTTTCCGCCCAGACCTTTGGCCACCATGAGCCCCGGCACGATGAAGAGCCCGGCCATGAGGACCGGGAAGAAGAGCGTCATGAAGATGAACATCTTCTTCCGGACGGCCTGCAGGTATTCGCGCTTGATGACTGCGAACATTTTGTTCATCGGTTGGCCTCCATGGTCATGGTCTCGGCGCCGACCTGCTCGATGAAGATCTCTTCGAGCGACGGCGCGGCCAGCTCGAATCTGCGGATGCGCAGCTTGCCGATGGTCGCCTCGAGGATCTGCTGCGGATCGGCTCCATCCGCAAGACTGATCTCGGCGCCGTTCGGAACGATCGTGGCCCGCTTGACCTGCGGAAGCTGTTCGAGAAATCCGCCGTCGCCTTCGTAGTCGATGTGCAGCGTGTTCTTGCCGAACGAGTCGCGGACGGCGTCGAGCGCACCGGAGAGAACGACCTTCCCCTTGTGCACCAAAATGATCTCGTCCGCCATCCTCTCGGCCTCGGCCATCATGTGCGTGGAGAGCAGGATGGTCCGACCTTCTTCCTTCAACTCGCGAAGGAGGTTGCGAACGAGCAGCATGTTGACGGGATCGAGACCCGACTGCGGCTCGTCGAGAATGATGAGATCGGGATCGTGCAGCAGAGTTCCGATGAGCTGGACTTTCTGCTGGTTCCCCTTCGACAACTCCTCGACCTTGGCGTCACGCTTGTCCCAAAGCTCGAACCGTTTAAGCCAGCGCTCGGCAGAAGCCACGACGGAGCTGCCGCGCTTGCCCTTGATCTCGGCAAGAAACAGCAGATGCTCCTTGACCTTCATCTGCCGGTAGAGCCCGCGCTCTTCCGGCAGATAGCCGATACGGTCGCGCGCGTCACGATCACTGCCGAGCCACTCGATCGAGCCGGCGTCAGGAAAGAAGACCCCGGTAATCATCCGGATGGTGGTCGTCTTCCCCGCGCCGTTCCGGCCGAGCAGCCCAGTAATCGTGCCGCGCTGGACGGTGAACGAGACTCCGTCCACCGCCCGCACAGCCCCAAACGTCTTCACCACATCCCGAACCGCCAACACAACCGACATGAGCACGCTCCCCGATTAGCCGGCGTATTGTAAGGGTTGGGGGTCAGGGTTTGGGGAAAGACGGATCGTCAAACGGCGTGGGGAGAAAAATCTTGCGAATATGGTTGACGATCTGCCCGAGTCGGCTGAAGAAGCCTGCCTGCGGGTCTTCGCGCTTAGGAGCAGCGGCAATCCCGCTGGTGAGGACGACGAGAAGTACGAACGTAGCAACTCTGGTTTTCGATCTTGTAGACATACACCCTCCGTCGAGTTCGGATGAACTCGTTTGTTTGGAGGGCGCCCTCAACTAGGAGTGTCTGGCGCCGACTTTTCCCTACCCACGATGGTCGAGATTGCGGCTCAGCAGTATGCCTGCATCAACTCAGGGCGCTTTGCTTGAGCTACAAAAGCCATCCGCAAATCTGACACTAGTGAGCTGGTTGCTTTACCGGCCAAGGCGGCTTCGCACAGGTACGTAATTGCCATCCGAGCTGCCTCCGACGCGGTGAGTTGCGCGCTTTCGAAGTAGGCCATTGCCGGTCTGCAAGCGGCGGCTATCTCACTGTGCCGTTCGGTCGCAATCAGAACTTCCGCGATATCGAGCGACACGATGGCCACGTCGTTGGCCATCCCAA
The DNA here is from genome assembly GCA_035996815.1 of Thermoanaerobaculia bacterium. Taxonomy (GTDB): domain Bacteria; phylum Acidobacteriota; class Thermoanaerobaculia; order Gp7-AA8; family Gp7-AA8; genus JADGNZ01. The sequence goes on from DASYJF010000134.1 coordinate 61,144, forward strand.
GTTCGCCAAATTCTCCGCGTAGTTCGCTCAGCATGCGCAGCGCTGGCTCGTACTGAGTCCGAGCGACGAAGATGCGGGCAAGCGTCCACCTCGCTTTCGCTCGGAAGGACATCATCCCCGCGGATTCAAACGCGCTTATTGCCTTGACGAAGTGTTCGGTTGCCGCGTCAAAATCGCCGAGTTCGCGGTAACACGTCGCGGCGTTCTGCTGAGCGGCTGCCCGCCAGCGGGCAGCGATCGTCTCTTCATTCGCGATTTCGAGATTCAGTCTCAAAGCTTCGCGGAAGCGGTGACTGCTATACAACGCCAGACCTTCCGCAAGTTTCGCCGCATAGGAACGGTCCTTGTCGCCATACTCGCGGAAGATTGCGGCTGCGGACGCGATTACCGGTAGCGAATCACCGCTTCTTTCCAGAGCGCGGTAAACCATCGCGCGTACCAGATAAAGTCGTCCCAGTTCGTGGTTGGCGAATCGAACGCTGACGAAATGCGACTCCGACGTTGTGAGTGCACCGAGAGCTTCGCCGTACGCGCCTGTGTACAGAAGCGCGTACCCGAACTCGTACCACGCGCTTCCGCGTAGTTGAGCGGCGCGATCCGAATCAGGCAAATTGTCCGCGATGGTGGACGCCATCCGCGTAATCTCCACCGCATCCGACGGCATCACATCAATCGCGCGATCCGTCGCCGCGATCAACTTCCTCACCACGCCCGCCGTCCGCCATTCCGGGTGTTCGGCGAGGCGTCCCGCCCATGTGTCGCGTGATCCGGCCAGGAGTTGTTTGACGTAGCCCTCGGCGGCGGCGTCTTCGTCGGACATCGTTCGCTGCACGTTGCGGAGGAAAGCCAGCGTTTCGGGGCGAGGGGCGCTGGAAAATGATTCGCGGCTCCAGACGTCGGACTGCTTCAGCAGGCCGGCCGTGTCGCGGATCGAATTGAGCGTCTGTTTGCAGAGCGAGCAGCCGGCCAGGTGCCGGTCGCGCGCCGCGGAATCGATCGGCTCCGCGAGGAAACCGGCGAGCACTTCTTCGTCGTAATGCTGTTCGATCATCATCGCTTCACCGCCGTGATGCTGAGGTAGATCTCCCGAACCCGTTTCAGACAGTTGTGGATCAGCTTCTCCGCGTAGCGTGACGTCGTATCGAGCGACACCGCAACATCATTTGCGGAACGGCCTTCGTAGTAATGGAGGTAAAGCGTTTCGCGGCAGCGCGGCTGGAGGTAGCCGAGCGCTTGCTGCATGGTGATGATCATGGCCAGCTTGTCGGCGATTCCGTTCGACGACGGATCGGTGTGATCGTCAAAATCGTCGGGTAGCGGTTCGGTGCGTCCCTGGCCGCGCCAGTAGTGGCGGCTGGCGTTGCACATCGCCGCCACCAGCCAAGCCCGCGTGTTCTCGACCTTCGTCGTGGTCGTCATGAATGACACGAAGACTTCCTGGATCAGCCCTTCCGCGTCCTGCTCCGGGATGCGGAACTTGCGGCAGCCGACATGGAGAAGGAGCGGACGGTGACGAACGTAGAGCTCGCCGATCTCCTCAGGCTGCGGATCGGGCGCAGGCGCTGGCGGCGGCAGAACAGGTTCCACCTCCGGGGCAGGCATGGTCAGGGGGGCGCTTGTAAGCGTTTCCAGCACGTTTGGATCAAGCACGACCGCGGTCCTCTCTCTCGGAAGCTGCGAGTCGATAATTATGGACGAGATGCGCAGACCATACCATGAAATCTGAAAAGTACAACTTTCCGTTGAGACGTCAATTTATGCGAACTGTCGATTGCTTGGAGTTCGCGCATCATAACCGATTAGTAGCGGAAAGGTGTCGCTGATTCTTGACGGACAGGATGGCGATTCCGCGAAGGGGCCGCCGCAGTGATGCTATCCTCCGCCGTCGCAAACGCCGCCCGCAGAAGGTAAGTCGATGAATTCAGAACAGATCGCCCGTAGCGTCGATCAGATTTGGGACGCTTCGATCGTTCCCACTCTCCAGCGGTACATCCGCATCCCCAACCAATCCCCTCTCTTCGATCCCGACTGGAAGCAGAACGGGCACATGCACGAAGCGGTGGCCCTGGCGAAGGCATGGGTGGAAGAGCAGCGGATCGAAGGTCTACGCATCGAAGCCCACGAGCTGAAGGGACGCACGCCGCTCATCTTCATCGAAGTCGATGGCGACGATTCGTCGACGGTGCTGATGTACGGTCATCTCGACAAGCAACCCGCCATGATTGGCTGGGACGCCGGCCTCGGGCCATGGACTCCGGTCCTGCGCGACGGCAAACTCTTCGGACGCGGCGGCGCCGACGACGGCTACGCGATCTTCGCGGCCGCCTCCGCCATTCGGGCGGTAAAGGCGCAGAACGCGCCGCATTCGCGCATCGTGGTCATCATCGAATGCTGCGAAGAGAGCGGATCGCTCGATCTGCCCGCATACATCGATCTGCTCTCGGACAAAATCGGAACGCCGCGGCTCGTGATTTGTCTCGATAGCGGCTGCGGCAACTACGAGCAGCTCTGGATGACGACATCGCTGCGCGGCTCGATCGTCGGCAATCTCACGGTCGAGGTACTCACCGAGGGCGTGCATTCCGGCGATGCCAGCGGAATCGTTCCGTCGAGCTTTCGCATCATTCGCATGCTCCTCGATCGCCTCGAAGACGCGACGACGGGCCGCATCATCCCAGAGTGGCTGCACGCGGACGTTCCGCCGGATCGGATGGCCGAGGTGAGAGAGACCGCTCGGATCCTTGGCGACGAGATCTACAACAAGTTCCCGTTCCTCCCCGGCATGACGCCGATGGCGACCGACCCTGTCGAACTTCTGCTGAACCGTACGTGGCGGCCGATGCTGTCGTATACGGGCCAGGCCGGCCTTCCCGATCTCGTGCAGGGCGGCAACGTGCTGCGTCCCAAGACGTCGATCAAACTCTCTCTTCGCGTTCCGCCGACACTCGACGCCACCAATCTCGATGGAAAGTTGAAAGAGTTGCTGGAAAGCGATCCGCCGTACGGCGCGCGGGTCACGTTCGAGCCGGAGAAAGGCGCGGGCGGATGGGAAGTGCCGAAAGTGCAGCCGTGGCTGGAGAAATCGATCGACTCCGCGTCGCAGAACTTCTTCGGCAAGCCGGCCACGACGTGGGGCGAAGGCGGGTCGATTCCGTTCATGGGAATGCTCGGGCAGCGTTTCCCGAATGCGCAGTTCCTCATCACCGGCGTCCTCGGGCCGCACAGCAACGCGCACGGCCCGAACGAGTTCATCGATATTCAGACGGGGAAAAATGTGACCGCCTGCGTGGCCCAGGTGCTCGCGGACGAACGGACGAACGCGTAGCGGCTTAGGCGTGGCCGCCCGCGTACTTTTTCTCTCCCGCTTCGATGCGGATCGGGAGCCGGTTCTGCGGAGGCGGGAGCGGACACGTCGCGTACGGGGTGAACGCGCACGGCGGGTTGTACGACTTGTTGAAGTCGACGATCGTCTTGCCGTTGGCGTCGGGCGGATGCGCGTAGAGGTAGCGCGCGGCTCCGTAGGTTTCTTTGCCGCTCGTCGCGTCCTTGAAGATGATGAAGTAGTCCGTCTCGCCCTGCTCCAGAATCGGATCGATGCGGAACTCGCGGCCCTGCAGCGTGAAGACGAGCGCGCCCGGCGCGATCTCGTTGCTGGTCATTCCTAGGACGTTCGTGATCGGGATCTTCTTGGGCGGGTTGTACGGCTCGAAGCGCGCTTCCACGCTCGAGCTCGGATCGACCGGGAAATAGTCGAGCCCTTTGAAATGCGCGCGGGCATCGGCGTCCGTATCGCGAAGCCGAACTCCGAAGCGTGGTCCGTGCGCGGCGTCTTCGCGGCGAATCGCGACGAATGACAACGTGCCGGTGCGGACCACCGTCGGCTTCGGCTGCAGGTCGTCTTGCAGCACGACCGGCGCGGTGACCGGCTTCCCCTCGATCGTCAGCGACGGATTCGGCTGCAGCGTCACCTTCCCGTTCTGCAACACGAACTGCGCGGGCACTGGCGGCTTCGCGGGAAGCGAGACATCGTTGTTCCCGTCGCTGAGCCAGTAAAGCCCGGCCAGCGTCAGCCAGCCGTCCGGCGCCTTGAGCCGTTCGGCGCGATGCGCGCGCCAGGCATCCTCGTCCTTCTGAATCGATGATCCGTCGATCGTTCCGGCGGGAGGTTCGTAGCGGCAGGCGGCGGCGAGGAGGACGAGCAGGACGGCGAAAGCGGATTTCATCGGTCGGATAGGATACTCAAACCGTGGTTTCGAAATGTCGCAGAACCGTGTCCTATCGGGGTGAGCAATGTGGCCCCCTTTCCGGCGATGCGGCCGGAGCATGATGCGGTGATCCCCTCCTGGAATGAGGAACATCGACTGCTCGCCGCAATCCGCGGAGGCGATCGCAGCGCCGCGGAGGAGTTGGTCGATCGCACCTACTCATCGGTTTTCGCATCGATGTGCCGGCTCTGCGGCGACCGCGAGCTCGCGGCTGACCTCACGCAGGACACGTACCGCAAAGCGTGGGAAGCGCTGCCGGGATTCAACGGCCAGTCGCAGTTTTTCACGTGGCTCTACCGCATCGGATACACGACATTTCTGAATCACATCCGCCGTCCGCGGCTGATGAAATCGCTCGACGACGAAAACATGCCGGAGACGCCGGACAAAACGCCCGGCGCGGAGGAACTGCTCGGCAATGCCGAGGAAGCCGAACAGTTGAGGGAGGCAGTGCTGCGGCTGCCCGAAGATCTCCGTTTTACCGTCACCGCACATTTTTGGGGCGGCCTCGCGGTGAAGGAGATTGCCGTAATCGAAGAGATCACAACCGTAGCCATCCGCAAGCGGCTACACAAGGCGTTTTCCCTGCTGGAACAAGCCCTCGGCCGGAACGTTGAGGAAGAAAGACAATGACCCGTAACCGCAAAGCTGATCTGCAGCGGAAGCTGACCATGGCGCCGGTGGCGAAGCCGCCCGCGGGTCTGGCAGACCGCATCAAGAGCGAGATCCCGCGGCACTTCGCGTTTCAGCCCGAAAAAGAGCGCGCGCAGTTGCGCAAGTCGGCGATGTTCAACTTGCGCATTGCTGCGTCGATCATCCTGCTCGTCTCGTCGCTGTATCTTGCGCTGCACCTCGTTTCACGAAACGGAGCGAACCTCGACACGCACTCGATGATGGCGAGCAAGGACGCCGCCGCGCCGGCGCGCGTCGCCGTCGCACTCCCCAACACGCCGCCCGCCCCCGGCAGCGCGCGTGTGCAGGAGCCCACGGATTTGCCGCCGCTTCCGCGCGTGCCGCCGCCGCCGAGCATCGCCGCGCAGCCGACGCACGAGCGCATCGCGGAAGTGAAACACGAGGAATCGGTCGCGATGTCCAAGGGGACTCCCGTTTACGTCGCCGATGCGGGCCAAACGCCGCCAATCACCGAGAGCACTTCGATCGTCAATGCCGTTCCTGCTGCGCCGACGGCTGCGCCGGCAGCGGAAGCACCGGCAATCACCGCCGAGGGCGGCGCGCCGTGGCGCGAGCGGACGTTCGCGAAATCGTCGGCGGCGTCACCGTCAGAGGCTCGCGACGCGGCTGCGCCTCAGGCCCGTAACTTCTACGCGATCCAGCAGGCGATCTCGCACGGCGAAACGCCGCGCGATGCGGACGCCTACGCGTTCGTGCAGCACTTCGCCGCGCCGGAGCGCAAGCCTGCCGATCTGCGCGTCGAGCTCGAAGCGTCAGCGACGCCGCTCGACGCAAACAGGTGGCTGCTGCGCGTTTCCGTCGACGCTCCTGGCAAAACATCCGCGCCAATCGATCTCGCATTCGGCGATGCCATCGCCACACACCGTGCGTTGACCGGATCGGTTGCGGCGAATGAAACGGCGTTGTACGAGATCGAGTTCAAGCCGAATGCGAAAACGGATGAGACCATCGCTACCATTCGTGCGGGCGACGCGAAAAATACGTTGCGGGTCGCCGATCTCCGTCACTGGAACGACGCTTCGCCGCGGATGAAGCGGGCTTCTCTTGCCGCTGCGTGGGCGCGCGTGCCGCAGTCGCGGAAGCAGACCGAGGAGATCGTCGCAAAAGCGCGCGAAGCGCACATCGACGACCTGGCGGATATCGCCGAACAGTCCTTCAGGATCCGTTAGTTACGTGGGCGTCCGCCGCCGAAGTTCCGCACCGACTGAAAATGCACATCGAAGTAGCGGGCCGCCGCGCGCACGGCGCGCGAAACGGTCCACGCATCTTTCGACGGGATCCGCTCCAGCGCCTGCCGCATATTTTCGGGAAGCTTCGCGCGGCAACTGCGGCAAAGGGCATTGCCAATCGTCTTGTTGAGGTCGCAACGAGGGCAGCGCGGTGTTTTGGCCAGTCCGGAAACCTGTTCCTTCGTCAGCGTCATTTTTAGAATCCCTCTCTCCGAGCGCGGTTATTCTGCCATGAATACGCGCCACGCACGGCATCGGTTCCGCGCTGCATTAGAATTCCCGCGATTTCCAGGAGGATCCGATGGGAGAACGCGTCGAATTTCCGTCGAACGGGCACACGTGCCAGGGCTACTTCGCAGGTAAAGGTCCCGGCATCGTCGTGATTCAGGAGTGGTGGGGTCTCGTACCGCACATCGAAGAGATCGTGGACCGCTTCGCCGGCGAAGGCTTCTCCGCGATTGCGCCCGATCTCTTTCACGGCAAAACGACCACGTCGCCCGACGAAGCCGGCCGGCTGCTGATGGAGCTCGACGCCGAGCGCGCCGAGAAGGAAATTGCCGGCGCCGGCGCTTACCTTCTCAGCCGGCCCGAATGCACCTCGAAATCGTACGGCGTGATTGGATTCTGCATGGGCGGCGCGCTCGCGCAGTACGCGGCGACGAAAGAAGCGAACGTCAGCGCCGCCGTCAGTTTCTACGGCGGCTTCAAGAAAGTCGCGTCGCATTGGTCCGATCTCACGGCTCCGATCATGCTCATCTACGCCGAGGCCGACCAAGGCGTACCGATCGAACAAGGCCGCGCGCTCGCGAAGCAACTCGAAGAGCTGGGCAAAGATGTTCGCCTTCTCGTCTACCCGAAGGTCGGGCATGCCTTCTTCAACAACACCGGCGGTAACTACAACCGCGAAGCCGCGGAAGACGCGTGGCAGCAGACGATCGCGTTCTTCAAAGCGCACCTCACGTAGTGCAAGCGCTTCGCGTCGCTGTCTTCGCCGCGCTGCTGATTTTCTGCGTCACGCCGTGGGCGTCGCCGCCGATTGCGCTCGCCCTCGGCCTCGCGCTCGCGCTGACGCTCGGCCATCCATTCGCGTCGCGCAATTCGAAAGCGACGAAGCTCCTGCTGCAAACCTCCGTCATTCTCCTCGGCTTCGGGATGAATCTGCAGAAGGTCGTCGAAGCCGGGCGCACCGGCTTCATCTTCACCATCGTCACGATCGTCGGGACGTTGCTCCTCGGCTTCCTACTCGGCCGCGCGATGAACATCAGCCGCACCATCTCGCACCTCATTTCGTCGGGGACGGCAATCTGCGGCGGCAGCGCAATCGCAGCGGTCGGCCCGGTCGTCAACGCCACGGATGAAGAGATGTCGGTTGCCCTCGGCACGGTCTTCATCCTCAATTCGATCGCACTCTTCGTCTTTCCGATGATCGGCCACCGCCTCGGCATGACGCAGCCGCAGTTCGGCGTCTGGGCCGCGATCGCGATTCACGACACCAGCTCCGTCGTCGGCGCCGCCGCGAAATACGGAGCCGACGCGTTGCAGATCGCTACGACCGTGAAGCTGACGCGCGCGCTGTGGATCGTTCCCGTCACGCTCGCCACCGCCTTCTTCTTCAAACGGAAATCAGCGAAGTTGACGATTCCCTGGTTCATCCTCTGGTTCGTCGTCGCCTCGGTGCTCCGAACCTACATCGCCGCGCCGTCCGAAGTCTGGTCGACGCTGACGATGCTCGCGCGCATCGGATTGACCATCACGCTCTTCCTGATCGGTGCCGGCCTCTCGCGCAAATCGATCGCTGCCGTCGGCGCGCGTCCGCTCATCCTCGGCATTCTGCTGTGGATTGCGATCTCGTCGGTCTCCCTATTCGCCGTGCTGCGCACCGTGTGAGTACGTACGCAACCGCGTGCGGAGGATGTCGGCCGGACTGATGAATCCCGCTACGCGGCCTTCATCATCCGTGACTGCACAGCGATCGACATTTGCGTGGGCGAGGCGGCGAATCAGGTCGAGCATGTCGTCCGCCGCATTGGCGACGATGACGTTCGGCTGCACGTGCGCGGCGATCGGCTCGTCCATCGTTCCCGATTGTGCGGCGATGTCGATGGCCGAGGATGGAAGGACGCCGAGGAGTTTGCCGTCCTCGTTGACGACCGGATAGGCGCGGTGGCGACTGCCGGACATGCGCCGCGCCGCGTCGAGCATCGACAGGTCCGCGCGAACGGTCACGATAGCCGTGCTCATGACGTCCGCGGCGGTCAGGCCGGCCAGTGGATCATTTGCTTCAACCGGCTCGCGGAAGCCTTCCTCGTGCATCTGCAACTCGGTCAGGCTGTGCGGCGCGATGCGTCGCGAGAGGCTTGTGGCGATGGCGACGGCCAGCATTACCGGCAGAACGAGGCCGTAGTCGCCGGTAGTTTCGAAGACGATCAGCACCGCCGAGACCGGACAGCGCAGGAACGCCGCGAAGAAGGCGCCCATGCCGATGAGCGCATAGGCGCCGGGGTCGACATGCGCGTGCGGCAGAACGAGCGCGGCGGCGTGACCGATGCTTCCGCCGAGCGCCGAGCCGATGAACAGCGACGGCGCAAACGTACCGCCGATGACGCCACACGATAGCGCCGCCACGAACGCAGCGATCTTTCCGCCGAAGGCGACCGCCGACTCGCGCAACGTCGCGCCGCCGTGCAGGAAGAGCGACGTGGTTTCGTAACCCACACTGAGAACGTGCGGGACGAAAACGCCGATGCCGCCCACGATCGCGCCTCCTACTGCCGCCCGGATCGCGATGTGCGGAATGACGCCCACCATGACGCGCCGCAATCTCCAAATGGCGACGATGGCGATGCCGCCGGCGATTCCGGCGACGACGCCCGCCGCAGCGAATCCGATCAGCTCGCGCAGATCGCTCCACGATGCCGGCGAGACTGCCAGGATCGGTTTGCCGCCGAGCATGAGCCGCTCCACGACGGCCGCGGCCACGGCCGCGATAATCGTGCCGCCCAGAACATCGCGGCTGGCGGTGCCCATCACTTCTTCCATCGCGAAGACGACTCCGGTGATCGGCGTATTGAAAATCGCGGCGATGCCGGCGGCGGTGCCGACCGGGATCATGCTGCGCACGATGCTCTTCGGCGCGCGGGCGATCCGCGCAATCCACATCGCCGCGCCGCTCGCAATGACCACCGTCGGACCCTCGGGACCGAGCGGAGCACCGGCGCCGAGGGAGATCGGCGTCAATGCGAGGGTGGCCAGAATGCTGCGGTCGTCGAGGATCGCGACATCGTCCTCGTACGCGCGGCGAACGCGCGCCAGATTCGCTCCCGATGCAAACGGCGCCACGCGTCGAATCACCAGCGCGATCAGGAACGACGCCACCGCCGGCACGGCGATCACCAGTACGAATCGTAGCGGCGGGTGCTGATCGAGCGCCGCGCCGATGAGGAGCGTGCGCATCGTATCGACCAGTTTGTGAAATCCGACCGCGACGATGCCGCACGCGGCACCGGCAACGATCAGAAGGAGTAGTGGAAAACGGCGCACTTTAAAAGTAGCGAAGTGTCAGGTCGATCAGTTTCTTTTTGAACTTCGTGTACGGCGGATACAGAAGCTGGATGGCGCTGAAGCGCGTCGGCTGCTCGAAGACGCCGCGCGCATTCGAGAATGCTTCGAATCCGAACTGGCCATGCGCTTTGCCGACGCCGCTCTCCCCCACTCCGCCGAACGGCAGATTGAGTTGGTAGAACTGCACGAGCGTGTCGTTGATGGCCGTGCCGCCCGCTGTCGTGCGCCGCAACACATCGTCGATCACTTTCCGGCTACGGCTGAAGAGGTAAAGAACGAGCGGTTTTTCACGCGCGGCGATGATGCGCAACGCGTCGTCCAGCGTGCGGTACGTAATCATCGGCAGCAGCGGTCCGAAGATCTCCTGCTGCATCACGGGCGACTCCGGATCGACATTGGCCAGCAGCGTCGGCGTGATTGCGCGTTGATCGAAGCCGCCGCCGGCGACGACTTCCGCGCCGCCTGCAACGGCGTCATCGAACAGATGCTTGACACGCGCGGCGTGGCGGTCGTTGACGATGAGTCCCGTCTCCGGCGCGATCGCGGCGCGCAGTTTTTCGACGAACGGCGCCCGGATCGCTTCATCGATGAGCAGGTAGTCAGGCGCGATGCAGATCTGTCCGCAGTTGAGGAACTTGCCCCACGCGATCTTCTTCGCCGCCTCGTCGAGATTCGCGGTGCGGTCGACGATGACCGGCGACTTGCCTCCCAGCTCGAGCGTGACCGGCGTCAGATGCTCGGCCGCCGATTTCATGACTACTCGGCCGACGGCCGGACTGCCGGTGAAGAAGATGTGGTCCCACTTCTTGCGCAACAGCGCCTCGGCTACACCGGCATCACCTTCGACGACGGCTGCTTCGCTTTCGTCGAACAGCTCGCCGATGATTCGCTTCATCAGAGCGCTCGTGTTCGGCGTCATCTCCGACGGCTTCATCACGACGCAGTTGCCCGCGGCGATCGCCGAAACGAACGGTCCGAGCGTGAGATTTACCGGGAAGTTCCAGGGCGAAAGGATCAGCACAACGCCTTTGGCCTCGTGCACGATGCGCGAGCGCGATCCGAGGAGCGCGAGCGGCGTGGCCACGCGCCGTGGGCGCATCCAGCGGCGGAGGTGCCAAATCGCGTGCCGCGCCTCGGACACGACCGGGTAAATCTCCGACATGTCCACTTCCGGCGCGGGCTTCTCGTAGTCCGCCCAGAGCGCGCCATAAAACTCTTCGCGGTGCGCGAACATCGCCGCGTGGAAGCGGCGGAGTTTTTCGATGCGCTCGGAAGCTGACGTCGCTGCTACGACGTCGCGGTTCGCGCGCTGCTTCGCGTAGATGCGTTCGATGTCGTCGGACGCGGCGGCAAGGGCAAAGCGCGGATCGATGCTGACCACAATTTCAGTCTACCGCGCCATGCCCGATTGCCCGATGCGTGCCTACGGAAAATCGATCTCCGCGATGTCGGTGAAGCGGTAGTACTGAAACAGCCCGGTCGATTTTTCGCGGCCGGCGAAATCGACTTCATTGCCGGAGCAACTGTCCTTGAAGTACACCTTGAATTTGGCGCCCGACTTCATCTCAACATTCGCTGTCATCGCCGCGTTACCGAACTGACAGCATTGAGGCGCCGCTTCGGGGACGGCGGGACCGATGATGCGCACGAACTCAGTCTTGTCGGGCGTGAAATCGGAGCCATCGTCTTTGCAGAAGTTTCCGGTATCCGACCGGTTCGGATTGCTCAAGACCGCCGCGTTCGCGAACTGCGCCGTACCAATATCGACGATGTGCGTTTCATTCGTCTTCGTCTTGATCGTAACGGACGCCTTCCCGATCAGGTTCAGCTCGTACGTGCCGTCAACCTGCGCCGTAATCGTTTGCGAAAAAGGCGCGAAAGCAAGGTGCGTGACCGTGACCACGGCCGGTTTTCCGATCGGCAGATTGAGGGAAGCCTGTCCGCTACCGTTTGTGGTCTGGGTCTGAGCGGCGTAGGTGATCGTCGCTGCGGCGACGGGGATTCCGTTCGACGCGTCCTTCACGGTGAAGATCGCCTTGGCCGTAGGTCCGCTCGCGAGCGCCGGCGAAACGGCGCGGCGCCGCGTCGTCTGCGCCACGGTGGGAATCGCTGCCGCCGCGATCAGGATGCAGATGGAAATGCGGGAAACGAGAGTCATGAAATCTCCTTTAATCGGTCACGCCACATCGGGCCGTGGCGAAGTGGCATGGTAGCCGAACGGTATACGAGCGGCACGCGTCAAACGTCCCCTGACGGCCACGGCTATACTCCGGCGGCTTCGCGAAAATCATGCGCCTTTTCGACAGCTTCACGATCCGCGCCGTCACCTTCCGCAACCGCATTTTCGTCTCGCCGATGTGCCAGTACTCAAGCGATGACGGCCTCCCGAACGACTGGCATCTGGTCCACCTCGGCAGCCGAGCGGTCGGCGGAGCGGGACTGGTCATGGTCGAGGCGAGCGGCGTTTCACCCGAAGGCCGCATCACGGCGTGGGACAGCGGCATCTGGTCGCAGCAACATGCCGAAGCGTTCCGGCCGATTGTTGCGTTCATCGAACGCAACGGCGCCGTCGCTGGAATTCAGCTCGCGCATGCGGGACGGAAGGCGTCCACCGACGTGCCGTGGCGCGGAGGCCGCGTTATCCGCGAAGGTCCGCATTCGTGGCAGACGGTGGCACCGAGCCCGATTCCGTTTCGCGACGGCGAGCCGGTGCCGCACGAGCTGACCGCCGGAGAGATCGACGAAATCGTCGAGCAATTCGTCCGGTCGACCGAGCTGGCACTCGATGCAGGATTTCGCGTCGTCGAACTGCACATGGCGCACGGCTATCTCCTGCACGAGTTCTTATCGCCGCTCAGCAACGCGAGGACGGACGACTACGGCGGAGCGTTGGAAAACCGGATGCGCTTTCCGCTTCGCGTCGCGGAACGCGTCCGGCAGACGTGGCCCGATCACCTGCCGCTCTTCGTGCGCATCTCCGCATCCGATTGGGCCGAAGGCGGTTGGGATCTGCGGGACTCAATCGAATTCGCGAAACGCCTGCATGACCTCGGCGTCGACCTCGTCGACTGCTCCAGCGGCGGCGCGGCTCCCGCCGCGAAGATCGAAATCGGCCCCGGCTATCAGGTGCCATTCGCACGCGCGATTCGCGCCGAGGCCGGCGTCGCGACGGGAGCGGTGGGGCTGATCACGGATGCGCATCAAGCCGACGAAATCATTCGCAGCGGTTCCGCGGATGCCGTCCTGCTGGCGCGGGAACTGCTGCGCGATCCCTACTGGCCACTCCACGCCGCACACATCCTCGGCGTCGATGTTCCGTGGCCGGATCAATACCTGCGAGCGAAGCCGTAAGGAGCCTTTCATGACCACCGCAACTCGCAACGCCGCAGCAAGTGGCACGTTCCTCCTCGGCGGCGACCTTCCTGTACACCGCCTCGGCTTCGGCGCAATGCGCATCACCGGCAAGGGCATCTGGGGTCCGCCCGCCGATCACGCCGAATCGCTGGCTGTACTCCACCGCGCCATCAACCTCGGCGTGAATCTCATCGACACCGCCGAAGCGTACGGACCGCATACCAGCGAAGAGCTGATCGCCGAGGCGCTGCATCCCTATCCGCAAGATCTCGTCATCGCCACGAAAGGCGGACTCGAACGGACCGGCCCGAATCAGTGGCCGGTCAACGGCCGCCCCGAGCGGCTGCGCGAGGGCGTCGAAGGCAGCCTGCGGCGTCTGCGGCTCGATCGCATCGACCTCTGGCAGTTGCATCGCATCGATCCCGACGTCCCCGAGGACGATCAATTCGGCGCGATCCGCGAGTTCCAGCGCGAAGGGAAAATTCGCCACGTCGGGTTGTCCGAAGTGACCGTCGAGCAAATCGAACGCGCGCGAAAATTCTTCGACGTCGTCTCCGTCCAGAACCGCTACAACCTCGCGGACGTCGAATGGGAGAACGTCCTCGACTACTGCGACGAGAAGAACATCGCCTTCATCCCGTGGTTCCCGCTGCAAACCGGCAAGCTCGCCGAAAACGGCGGCCCGCTTGTGCGCATCGCGGAACGCCATCACGTCACGCCCGCCCAAATAGCGCTGGCCTGGCTGCTGAAGCGGTCCAACGTGATGCTGCCGATTCCGGGCACGTCGAAGGTGACGCACCTCGAGGAAAACATCGGCGGCGCGGCGATTTCGTTGACGCACGACGAGTTCATGGAGATCGGCGGGTCGTCGGACGGGAAACAGTTTCACGCGGAAACCACCGCGTCGTGAGACGACGATCCGTGCCGGACGATCATCGGTCTTGGTTGACTGAATCCAGAACTCGGGCCGTTATGCCAAACTTCTGTCCTCAAGATGTCAACCAGAAACCACGGGGAAGGAATGACAATGAAAAGAATCGGTTGGTTGCTACTCCTCTTCGCAACTGCTTGCATTACGACGCAACTGACTCCGGAAGGCATGAAGGTGCGAGTTACGTCGAATCCCGAGGCCGTACATGGATGCACACTGATCGGCGAGGTAAAGGGCGCCGACCACCTTAACGGCGGGATTATGGGGCAGGGCGCAGCTCAGGAAACCGCGATGCGTGAGCTGAAGAATCGCGCGGCGGCCGCAGGCGCAAACGTCGTACTGATGGTCACGTCAACCACGAACACATCAGGATCTGTGCAGCTCGGCGAAGGGTATCGGTGCACTGCCGACCAACTTCAACCGCCGTCATCTCACTGATGAGGGTTGAACTTCACTGACCGATGGGCACGCCGTCGAAAAAATCGACGGTTCCGGTTTCCAGCGAATACTCGGCGCCCACGACGAGCAAGCCCCCATCGCGAATGAGCCGTTCGAGGATTTCGGATCCGTGCCGCAGGTGATCGGCGGAGGCGCGAACGTTTGCGCGAACGGCTTCACGGACCAGCGTCGCCGGATCAAGGTTGCCGCCGGCGGCGATCACGCTTTCGACCGAAGGGCGCACGCGGTCGACGATCGATTGAAGATTCCGGGATTGGGTCGCCTGTCCGGCTAGCTCCTCGAGCGTGGCGGTAATCGCGCCGCATTGAGTGTGTCCCATGACGACGACCAGCGGCGTTCCAAACCGCGCCGCAGCGAATTCGACGCTTCCGACCTGCGACGGCGCCACGATGTTGCCGGCCACACGAATGACGAACAGATCGCCGAACCCAAGGTCGAAGACCAGCTCCGCAGGGACGCGCGAATCCGAGCATCCCAACACGATCGCAAACGGCTCCTGCCCCGCCGCCAGCGAAGCACGATGCCCATGATGTCCGACCGCCTCGGCCTCGACAAATCGCCGGTTGCCGTCGCGAAGACGGGTGAGTGCTTCGGTTGCCGCGATCATTCGATCACCTCTGTGCGACCGCCATTGTCCAACGCGCTCTTGATGTATGACAACGCGTGAGCGAAATCATTCAGGACATCGCATTGGTCGACTGAAAGCTCAGCAGACTCTTTGCATTTACGCGCGAAGTTCCGATCTTTCGTTACGAAACACTTCCGCCCAGCGCGCGTTTCCGAATGTGATTTGACAGAAGCGAGTACGAGCGCGTCCTGTGGCGAGAGCGAATGCGCATCTTCGTGGAGACCAACCATCAGCATGGTCGACGTCGTCACCGGAATCATTTCACCGTCGGCTCCGACACTCGCGATTGCAGCAAGAAGCCGATCCCGAGACTCGTCGCTGCCGGCGATCAACGCGGCCATCGCCTCTCGATACTGATCCGCGAGGCCGCGGTTCGGCGCCGAGCGCGAGAGCTCCGCAAGATACGCTTGGAGTTGCGTATGGAATTGCTGCCGTTCCGTATTCTTGCGATGCCAGGTTAAATACGATTCGGTAATGCAGCATGCAGGCAATACGAGAGAGATCGATCGGCTCCCAGCCAATCGCAAAATCTCTTGGCAGCTCTCGTAACTCTCCTGCATGTAGGCAAGCTCAAGGAGGAAGTTGGTTTCGACGTAGACGATCACGCTGCGATATTTGTGCGGATGTAGCCGTCGCGCACTGCTGCGGCCAGACCCGAGTCTACGAGCCACTTCCGATCGCCGGCGTCGGGCAGGACGCCCATCACCAGCTCGCCAACCCACGATTGGATGAGCATTTCAAAACCGCTCTGGCTCAGCTTATCGAGAGGTCTACGGAGGCGCGCCAGGTACGGCTGCAACGCATCAGAGGTGTCGCCTTCGTACTCCGGCAGTGAGACAGGCGGCGTCGGATCGCGCCAGAGATACAGGTGGTTGCGCAATCCAAGGAGGAAGTAGTCCGTTTTCGGGATGTCGCCGTGCGCCAGAATGTTTCGAAGAAACTCCGCGGCATATTCGGCGGAAGGGGCTTCAACGTTCCTTGCTTCCACCGCAAGAATCGCAATTCCGCGCTTCTCGATCACAAAGTCGACTGTCTGCCCGTTGCTCATAACCCACGCATTCTACTCGCGTCCCCACTCCCCCCTCACCGCCCCGTAGTAGTCCACATCCACGTGTTCGCCCCATTTCACGATGTGCTGGCGCATGGTGCCTTCGCGTTTCATGCCGATCTTTTGCAGGACGCGGCCGGACGCGGGATTTGCGGTGAAGTGGAACGCGAAGACGCGGTTCAGGTTGAGCGTGTTGAAGACGTAATCGACGATCGCGTTCGCGGCCTCGGTCACATAGCCGCGGTTCCAGTACGGGACGCCGATCCAGTAGCCGATCTCGGCGCGATCGTGATTGCTGTCGACGTGCAAACCGATCGCGCCCATCGCTTCGCCGCCTTCGCGCGGGGTGATCGCGAAGATGTGATTGTGGGACGTGTCGTCGTGACCTTCGATCCATTCCGCCGCGGCTCCCTCGGGATATGGATGCGGGATCAGCAGCGTGCTCGCCGCGATCTCGCGATCCGAGGCCAGTCGCTGGATCGCAGGCGCATCGGCGGGAGTGAATGGGCGCAGCACGAGGCGCTCGGTCGTAATGGTGGGGCGAGGCATTCGAAATGGGCCGGGGAGTGCCCGGCCCCACGAACTTTACTGCGGTTTCTTCTCTTCCGTTTTCGGTGCCGCGGCTACCGCGGGCATCTTGAACATCGCCGCGTCAACCTTCGGATTCAGCTCGATCTTTTCCAGGGTAATGGCCTGTCCACCCTCTTTGCCTTTCACGTGGCTTTCCATCGAGTAGGGCATCGTCAGTCCGTCGACGGTCTTGTAGTCGCCGATCGACGTCTCCATCTCCAGATCCTGTCCCTGGACGTTGCGCGTGGCCTCGGTGCGGATGACCAGGTAGGTTTCCGCGTCGAGGTAGATGTTGGACTCTTTGCCTTCCTTGGTCGTGACGTGCAGTTTGTACGTCGGCGTTCCCTCGGTATCGACTTTCCCGACGTACTCGACCTTGTTGCCCTTGGCCTTGTAGTCGAACGTTGGACCGTCGAAGTCCGCCTCGACTCGGATGTCTTTCAACTGCTCTTCCGTCATCTTCTGCGGGTCTTTGTTGCCCATGAACGGCATCAGGTTCCAGCCGGTCGTGCCGTCGTACGCGGACGTTCCTGTCATGCCCTGGATCGTGAAATCGACGCGCATGTCCGCGGGGCGCGCTTTGACGATCGTGATCGGCGCCTCCATCGGGCCCATCTTCATCTTTCCGGTCAGGCGCATCGACTGGACGGCTTTGAGTTTGTCCTTGCCGCCCATCGCTTTGAGGTTTTTCTCCAGCAGCTCATCGGCGGTCTGGCCGAACGCGGAGACCGTGAGCAGCACGGCGCAAAGGGACAGCAGTAGTTTCTTCGACATGAATCCTCCTGGTTGTGTTTGGGACGTTTCGTCGATTGTGACATACGTCCGACGGGCCTCGGAGGTTGCGTTCAGACGCTGGCGACAAGGTCGCGCACTCTGCCGCGGATGTCCTCCGGCTCGGCGATAAGGCGGTCGCGCTCGGCGGCATCGAGGAGGGAACGAAGGGCGCGATACGCGTCGCCGCGATCGGACGTTTCGCGAAGAATGGCGATGGGATCGAGGCCGCGGATCGAGAACCATTCGTCGACAGCGATGCGCGTTTCTGCCGGCGTCTCGCGCACGAGCGCGCGTGTGTCGCGCCTGATGGCTCGCGCGCGTGAAATGCGAGGCCAGGCGAATGCGAGCAGGATGAGGAGCGCCGCCGCGATGCCGATGAATGGAAGCGACTGGCGGGCGGCTTCGACGGGCGCGTTGCCCGGCGCGGGCGGTGGGTGCGACTGCAGCAACGCCGCGTCGGCCGCCTGAACCATCAGCGCTCGCTGTTCGCAACGAAGCTCGCGCCGCACACCGGCCGGCGTCAAGATCTGCGCCGTCAGCGGCGGGATGACGAACATGCCGGTGCTGTTTGGGAAAATCAGAAACCGCCAGCGCCGCGTCATCACCGCTTCATCGCGCCTCTGCACGCTCACCGCCCCCTCGGCGATTTGCACGCTTCCGTCGATCGCTTGCGCAAACGATGGCGGCGGCGCGGCGCGAAGGTTCGCGGCGCCGGTCATGATCACGCCGACTGCCACCGGTCCGCCGTTCTTCTGCACCGGCGCCTCGCATTGCAGCGAGATGTCGCCGACCGCGGCGACGGGCGGCCCGGCCGGAATCGGACGCGCGTCGATTGGTAGCGGCGACGAGCGGCGCTGCACATCGACGACGCTTCCCTCGAACAGACGCAACGGATTGCCGAAGCCGAGCGGCTTCATGATCTGCGCCTCGATCGCGAGCGGATCGACGGTCAGCGTGCCGTTGCGCAGTGGAAAAAGCGCCACGCGGCGGATGATCAGCTTCTGCAGCGCCACACCGCCGAGGAAAACCTGCTGCGGCGTCTGACCGCGAGTGTCCAGTTCCTCGACCCAGAAGTCGGCCAGCTTCGGCATCCGCGCGATCCCGTGTTGCTGCACGTTCGCGGCGTTGTAAATCGTCCACGTGACGATGACCTGTTCGCCGGTGAAGACGCTGCTCTTGTCCGCCTCGGCGACGACGAGAATCGGATCGCGTCCGGTGGCTATGAGCTCGTGAAGGATGCGGATCGGATCATTCGTCCCGGCGGCGAGATCGGGAAGCACCTGAATCGACAGCGGCGCGAGCGTCTCGACGTCTCCGTCCGCACCGTGCAACGTCAACGGTCCGACGAGGGCTGCGCCGGGATGGATCGGACGCGCGACGTAGCGCAGCACTTTGCGCCGCGACGACTGCCCGTTGATCCACGAGAACTCCGACGACACGGACGGCGATCCGTCGATGACGAGGTTCTGCAGTGGGAGCTGGAGATTTTCCGCCGAGGCGAAGGCGTCCGTGAGGGTGAGCGTGATGGTGAGGGCGTCGTCGGTGGAGAGGGTTCGTTTATCGACCTGAAGGTCGCTTGCCATCGCGGGTAGCGCGATTATCAAAAGGAGAAAGGCAATGTTGAATGTTGAATGTTGAATGTTCAATGTTGAATGAGGAGGCCGAGGGCGTTTCCGCCGTCCCCTCCATCCAACATTCACCATTGAACATTCAACATTCAACATTCGCTTTCCCGCCTACCACCCCACATGCAACCGCTCGCGAGTCGGCCGGTGCATCCGCGACAACTCTTCCTGCTCCTGCTGCTGCACTGACCGCAACAATCCGTCGACATTCGGTTCATTCTTCGGCTGCTGCGCTCCGCCCGCCTGCGGCGACGGTTGCGGCTTCTGCTGCGGCTCCGGTCCGTGATCCTGCTGCGATCCGCTTCCGCCGCCCTGCTGTTTCTGCATGGCCTGTTTGCGGCGAAGGGCGATCTCCAGATTTCGCTTGGCGTCTACGTCGGATGGCCGAATTCGCAGCGCGTCGGTGTAGTCGCGGATGGCGTAGTCGAACGCGTTCGCGGAGAGCGCGCTGTTTCCGCGATTGAAAAGCGCGTCGGCGCGCAGCGACGGATCGCCGAGCGCTTTGGCGATCGTCGATGATCCCGCCTCGCGATTTCCCGCGGCGATTTGCGATGTGCCGAGGTTGAAGGCGCGGGCGGGAGTGGACGCGATCGAGGTGGCGGTGGCGAATGACTTCTGCGCCTCGACGTACTTTTTCTGCTTGAACTGCTCCACTCCGCGCGCAGTGGCGGCGTGTGAGTTGGTTTCTCTGGTAATCCGGCCGGCGAACGGCAGCGTGATGAGGAGCAAAATGGCGGCTAGTTTCATCTCCGCCTCCCGCCCGCACAGACAAGAGTGTCTGTGCCACACTCACTTTCGCCTGCGTCACAGGTGCTGCTCGGACGGCACAAACAATGTGGCACAGACCACAGCTGTCCTAATTGGGTTGAGAAAATGTCGGTTCTCCTGAGTGTCCGAGCCATGTTTGACAGAAAAGTACGATCGACCTCCTCAGATGCTGTCAGATTGAGTGAGAGTTGAGCGGCTGGAGGGAGTGGTGGTGGACTGAATGGGCCGTAACGCACTGCAAGACGGCGGGTTACACGGTGCGGGACGTCGCGTCCCACGGTGCGGACGTCGCGTCCCACGGTGTGTGACGTCGCGTCCCGCGGTGCGGGCGTCGCGTCCCACGGTGTGTGACGTCGCGTCCCGCGGTGCGGACGTCGCGTCCCGCGGTGTGTGACGTCGCGTCCCGCGGTGCGGGCGTCGCGTCCCGCGGTGTGTGACGGCGCGTCCCACGGTGCGGACGTCGCGTCCCGCGGTGCGGACGTCGCGTCCCGCGGTGTGTGACGTCGCATCCCGCGGTGCGGACGTCGCGTCCCACCGTGCGGAGGCCACGTCACACGGTGCAAGGATTTAGACCCTGTGCCGCTAATTTGGACAACTGTGGGCACAGACACTCTTGTCTGTGCGGGTCCTCGCGCAGTCATTCCGCACCTCGATTCGCGAGCGACCCGAGGAACATCGCCACGCACGCGAACGCCAGCGGCCATTGGTAGCGCTCGATCGGGACGCGCACGTTGCGCTGCTTCATCGTCCCGCCGGACGCCGCCAGCGAGTCGAGCGCGTGCTCACCGAACGGATTCGCGTAGAACTTCCCGCCTGTTGCCGACGCGATCTTCTGCAGCGCCTCGGGGCGCGCGTACGTCGTCACCACCTGGCCGTTGTCGTCGACCAGATCGCCGCCGCCCTCCGGCCGCGGAATCGTGCTGCCGGCCGCCGTGCCGATCAGGATCGTCGACACCGGCACGCCGCGTTGGGCGAGTTTGGCGACGGTGTCGTCGAGCCGCGTGCTCTGATCCTCGCCGTCGCTGATGACGACGATGTCGCCGCGCTGCGCGGTGTCGCCCGCCAGCCGCAGCGCGGCCATCAGCGCGACGGAGAGATCGGAGCCGGGATTCGAAACTTCGCCAGCCTGAATCGAATCGAGCAGCGCCTCGACCGCTTCGTCATCACTCGTCAGCGGCGACACGACCTCGGCGGCCGACTCGAAGACGACCAGGCCGACACGTCCTTGTTGCGCATCGATGATTCGCTTCGCGATTGCTTTCGCCGCATCGAGCCGCGACGTGCCGACGTCCTGCGCGGCCATGCTCAGTGAGACGTCGATGGCGATCACGCGATTCGATTCGCGCTGCTCGATCGGAACAATTCGAAACCCAGCCTCGGGACCAGCAAGCGCGATGACGCATCCGAGAAGTGCGATCGCTGCAAGCCACGGCCGCACGGAGCGTAGCGGATTGGCCACTCCGCGAAGCCGCTCTGAAACGAAACGGCGCGCGATACGGATTCGCTGACGCTCGCGCGCGATGAAGAAGATCAGCGCAACTGGAACGGCGAGCGCCAGCCAAAGCATCTGCGGGAAACGGAAGGAAATCGCGTTCACGCGAGCCTCCGCAGGCGTAGCGCCGGCGCTACGAGCCTCACGCTGTCACCTTCTGCCACACCGTTTCTCCCGACAACAGCGCCAGCGCCAGCGCGATCACGCCGAGCGCGAGCGGCAATCCGTACAGCTCCTCGATCTTTTCGCTTTTCGGCGCAGTCAGCCGCGTCTTCTCGAGGTGATCGATGCGGTCGAGCACATCGCTCATCGTCCGCGCGTCCGTGGCGCGGAAATACTCGCCGTTGGTCGTCTTCGCGATCGCCGCGAGCGCTTCTTCGTCGATGTCCGCGCGAACGAGTTGATACGTGGTCACGATCTCGCCGGTGAATGGGTCTTGCCGCTTGATCGGAATCGGAACCGGCCCGCGACTGCCCACGCCGATCGTGTAGATCTTGATTCCGTATCGCGCGGCCAGCTGCGCGGCAACCAGTGGATCGATCGAGCCGGCGTTGTTCACGCCGTCGGTAACGAGGATGATGATCCGGCTGCGCGTCTTCGAGGTGCGCAAGCGGTTCACCGAGGTGGCGATGGCGTGGCCGATGGCCGTGCCGTCGCCGTTCTCGCCGACCTGCGCGCGCTCCAGAATCGCGCCGGCGATATCGCGGTCGTACGTGATCGGAACACGCGTCGCGGCGCGGACTCCGAATGTCACGATGCCGATGCGGTCGTCCTGCCGTTTGCTGATGAAATCGCCGATCAACTCCTTGGCCACGGCGAACCGATTGCGCGGCTTGAAATCCTCGGCGGCCATGCTCCCCGAGGCATCGAGAGCGACGACGATGTCGATGCCGAAACGGTCGTTGGAGGCCATCTTCGTCACGCGCTGCGGGCGAGCCAGCGCGACGATCATCGCCAGCGCCGCGATCGATTCGAGAAGGAACGGAATTCCCGCGAGCTGCGCGCGAAGACTTGGTTTTGGTGAAGTCAGCGACAACGTTGAAATCGCGAACGCGCCGAAGCGCCGCCGCCGGTCGCGGATGAGGAGCGCGATTCGCCCGATGATCGCGAGGATCAGCAGCAGCCAGAGCGGATTCGCGAAGCGGATCACGCTGCCTCCTCGGCCTGAACGGTCGGCGGCTCTGCCCACGCCGGAATCGCCAATGCCTGATTCGCGATCGCGTCGAAATCCGCCGGCGCCGCGTCCCACGGTGAAAACTTTTCGAGATCGCCCTGACGAAGGATTTGTGCGATCGGTGGGTGATCGATGCGCGCCAGCAACTCCGAGGTCGTCAACTCCGCGCCGAGGTCGGCGCGGACGGCGGCGAGGTAGGCGCGGACGATGTCGGCGAGGACCGCCCATCGCTTCAGCGCGTCGGGACGAAGAGTCCGAAGACGCCGCCGGAATTCGTCAGCAGGCGCGATCACGATGATCGGCTTCGGAACGCGGCGCTTCGCGAGCAACACCACCGCGACCCACGCCGCGGCCGCGGCCAGTGCCGCGACTCCGATGGCGACGAACGGCAGCCGCGGCCAAGGCTCCGGGTTGGGAGGTTTCAGCGGCGCCGGCTCCAGCTTGTCGTCCGGCTTCAGCACCGAGTGAATCGGAATCATTACGCTGACCGGACCTTCCGCCGAATGCGCGTTGACCGTGATCGTATGCGGGACGAACGTGCGGATCACGACCGAGTTGCCGTTGCGCGAAATCACTTCGTAGTCGGCGGACGGATCGACCGTCGTCGGCGACGCGAACGTGATCGTGACCGGATCGCCGATCGCCGGCCTCGGCGGCTGGAATGTCGTGATCAGCAGAAAGAGGAGGGCGCCCATGACGTTATCGCCTTCTCACGGCGCGCTCGCGGAAGAAACGCAGCAGCTCCCGATCGTACGGAATGGCCGTCGAAACGTTGAGGTGATCGACGCCGGCCGCGCGGAACCGACGCGTATTTTGCTCGCCGCGCGTCGCCGCGCGTCGCGCAACGTCCGCACGGCGCAGATCGATGAGGCGCAACGCGCCGGTCTCCGCGTCCGCGACCTGTGCCAGTCCACGCTCCGGGAATCGCTCCTCGCGCGGATCGCCGACCGTGATCGCGACTACATCGTGCCGCCGGTTCAATCGCCGCATCGTTCGTTCAAAGTTCTGATCGAGAAAATCGCTGATGACGATGACCACCGCGCGCCGCGTGCTGACCTGCTCGAGGTAACGCGCGGCGCCTTCCAGATCGGCCACGCCTTTCGGCCCACGCATGGCCGCATAGACGGCCGCGCGGACGATGACCTGCGCGTGCATCCTCCCCCGCCGCGGCGCGATGTATCCCTGAATTTTGTTTGTGAACAACAGCAGCCCGATGCGATCCGAATTCTGTACCGCCGAAAATGCGAACACCGCGGCCAACTCCGCCGCCACGTCGCATTTGCGCCAGTCGACCGATCCGAATCCCATCGATCCCGAAACATCGATCGCCACGAGCACGGTCAGGTCGCGCTCTTCCACGAACTCCTTCACGTGCGGCGTGCCGCTGCGCGCGGTCACGTTCCAGTCGATCGTCCGCACGTCATCGCCCGGCTGATACTCACGCACCTGCGAAAATTCGATTCCTCGGCCATGAAACGCGGAGTGATAGTCGCCCGCGAATCCGGCGCGAATCAGCCGCGCCGAAAGGATTTCGAGATCGCGCACACGCCGCGTGAGCGGAGCGCGGAAGCGCGGTTTTCGGGGGCGGAAGAACATGGCTACGGAACCGCGACCGCTCCCAGGATCTGCGCGACGATCGCGTCCGCCGTCACGTTTTCGGCCGCTGCTTCGTAACTGAGCACCAGCCGGTGCCGCAACACCTCCGGCGCGATCGCTTTCACATCCTCCGGGATCACAAACGCCCGCCCCTGAATGAACGCGTAACCCTTCGCCACATGCGCGAGCGCCAGCGTGGCGCGCGGCGAGGCGCCGAATGCGATGTGCGAAACGAGCGACGGCAGCTTGAACTCAGCCGGCCGCCGCGTGGCCGCGACGAGCTGCACGATGTAGCGTCCAATCCGTTCGTCGACATGAACGCCGGCCGCAAGATGGGCGATCTGCTCGATGTCGGCGATGCGCAGAATGCGTCGCATCGCAATCTGCGGCGTCGTCGGATCGAGGTAGATTGCGAGCATCCGAATCTCTTCATCAGGAGTCGGATAGTCAACGCGCAGCTTCATCACAAAACGATCGACCTGCGCCTCGGGCAATGCGTACGTCCCCTCATGCTCGATCGGATTCTGCGTCGCGATGACGACGAACGGCTGCGGCAGTTTGTACGACGTATCGCCGATCGTGACTTGCCGCTCCTGCATCGCCTCCAGCAGCGCCGACTGCACCTTGGCCGGCGCGCGATTGATCTCGTCGGCCAGCACCAGGTTCGCAAAGATCGGCCCCTGCCTCGGCGTGAACACGCGATCGGCAGGATTGAAAATCAGCGTGCCGGTGATATCGGCCGGCAGCAGGTCGGGCGTGAACTGAATGCGATGAAATGACGCGTCAATCGCGCCCGCGAGCGTCTTCACGAGCAGCGTTTTGGCGAGTCCCGGAACGCCTTCGAGCAGCACATGCCCGCGAATCAGCAGCGCGATGACGAGCCGGTCGACGATCGCTTCCTGCCCGATCACCGCTCTTCCCACCTCGGCGCGCAGTTTGGCGATCACCTCATGTGCCGCGGCGATGTCGGTATTGATAGTGGCCTGGTCCATGGCGGCGGAGTTTATCGTGCGAACATCTGCGTCGAACATGAGCCATCCAAAGAAAAAGTGGGGCCAGCACTTTCTCCGCAATCGCGGCGCGGTGGCGCGCATTGTCGAGGCGGTTGAAGCGGCGCCGGATGACGTCGTCGTCGAGATCGGCCCCGGCGAGGGAGTGCTCACCGAGAAACTGGCCGCGCTGCCGAATGAGCTGATCGCCGTCGAGATCGATCCCGAACTGTCGGAGCGGCTGCAAAAACAGTACGGCGATCGCATCACCCTCATCAACGAGGACGCCATCGACGCGCCGTTGCCGACGCGGCCGTATCGCGCGGTCGGCAATCTCCCCTACAACGCCGGAACGCCGATTCTTCGCCGCGTCGTAGCGGACCCGAATTGCCGCCGCGCCGTCTTCATGCTGCAGAAGGAAGTCGCAGACCGCCTCGTGGCCGCGCCCGGCGATGAAGCCTACGGCTACCTCACCCTCTTCGTCCGCCTCTACGCCTCGGCGCGCATTATCCTCACGCTCGAACCGAAGTCGTTCTATCCGCCGCCGAAGGTGCGCAGCGCCGTCGTCGTGCTCGATCCCGATCCGAAGCCGTTCGCCTCGGAAACGCTCATCCATCTCATCAGCGCCTCGTTCCGGATGCGGCGCAAGAAACTGGTCAACAACTTGGCGGAGTTCGGAACGAAGGAAGCGATCGTCGCCGCAATGGAGCGCGCCGGCATCGATGCCGATATTCGCGCGGAACGGCTGTCGCTCGAGGACTTCGCGCGGCTAAGCTCCGCTCTTGCGGCGGCGAAGCCGTCGTAAGAACCGTAGCCACGGCTTTGAGCCGTGGGTTAAGGGATCGTCGTGCAGTTGTGAGCCTGCCTCGGCGGGCGATAGAAAGCTTTCTTTCGCCCGCTAAAGCAGGCTCACAGGAATCAGACCCACCGGACACCCACGGCTCAAAGCCGTAGGCTACGATTCTTACGCCGGCTACGCCGACGAAACACATACTCATGTCCCGCTACATCAAGAAGTTCCGATCGACGACCGCGCTCGGGCCGACCGAAGAGCGCGGCGTGCCGCTTTGGGTCGGCTACGACGTCGAAGGCGTGGACGATGATCTGTCCGACGCTGGACTCACGAAAGCGAACGATTTGACCGACGAGGAGTTGCGCGAGCGCGGTGTCATCAGCTTCACGCGCGTGGCGGCTGGCGATCAGGCGACGTACGAGAAACTCGGGATTGCGAGGAAGGACTAAAGCGGTCCCAAAATCCGCAGATAGCACTCGTCCTGCCCGACGAACTCCACTGCCCCGCGCGCTTCCCACGCCATGAGGCGCTCGATCACTCGCGGGTGATTGAGCTGCACCGCATCGCCGAACATGTGCATCAGCACTGCACGCGGGACAGTGTTGCTGCCTCGGCTACGCAGACGTTCCAGTCCGACCTGCAGCGCGTCGAGGCGGAACTCGACATCCTCGTCGAGCAACTTCCCTTCGTACGGCTCCTCGGAACGCGGATTCATCTCCAGGAACGTCTCGAACGGCAGCGGACGGAACTCCTTCACGCCGCGGCTGCGCAGGTCTTCCTCCGGCAGATCGTCCGCGAGCACGAGGCCCGGAATCTCCGTCCCGACGCCATCGATCTCCCATCCGATCCAACGTTGCCTGCCGAGGAGCGTGATCCGCTGGATGTAGCGCGCCATCTCTCTGTCGTTCCCTCGAAAAACGAACGCGATGATGGCATGGACGGAGCTCGATCGCCATCTGCCGCACAGAAGTTTGACGTGAGGGTGCCGAAAGTGGTGCTACGCTTTCGACCTTCCTTTCCATGTTTGAGTCCGTCGCGCCCGAAGTGTTCGTACCGCGCACCCGCCGCGTTTTCTACGAGACGCTCCCGATCTCGATCGCGGTGCACGTGGTCGCCGCCGGCGCCGCGCTGGCCAGCATGATCTGGAACGTCGTGCTGCCGACGCAATCGCCGAAGATGATCGTCGCCTACAGCCTGACGCAGGTTCCCGATCCGCCGCCGCCGCCTCCCTCGCCGCCAAAAGCGGAGCCACCCAAGCCGTTCCTGACGCTGCCCAAACTCCCGTCGCCTCCGGCGCCGACGCAGATCGTGGCCCCGACGGTCATCCCCGATACCATCCCCGAGGTCGTGCCGCCACCGCCGGTGGTCCCGCCGCCGCCCGCGCCTGCCACGGTCGCCGCTCCCGCTGTTGCTGATGCAGCAGGCTCACCGAACGGAATGACCGGCGGACAGATCGGCGGCACCAGCAAGACCCTCGGCACAGCCGGCGGCATCACCTTCGGCGAGGATGGACGCGTCTACGTCGACCGCAGCGTCAAGCTGCCGCTCAAAGAGGTCGACCACGAGTTTCCGCATTATCCCGACGGGGCAAAAAAGAACCGCCTCGAGGGGACGTGCGTGGTGCGCTACACGGTCGGCAAGAACGGCCGCATCATCGACGTCGCCATCCTCAATCACGCCCCCGATCCGATGTTCGACGAAGAAACGCTGAACACGATCCGAAGCTGGCGCTACCGCCCGATGATGATGAACGGCAAGCCGGTCGAGGTCGTTCACGAAGTGGAAGTGAATTTCCAGTACATCGTTCGGTAGCCCTGCGACCGCGGGCGTCCCGCCCGCTTCACGGAGACGGCGGGCAAGATGCCCGCGTTCCCGGCGCGGCACCTCAATTGCTGATTACCTGCCGCAGACCGCGGCATGGCGACGTACGACGAGAGGTTCCCCTACACCAGTGAATTGGCGATGCCGGTCATCGGGCTGGAGGCCGAGTTCAAAGTCTTCGTCGATGACGCGGAGCGCACACCCGAGGAGGTGTGGCGGACGCCGGCGGCATTCATCGACCGGCCGCTGGTGAAGCGCACGAACAAATCGCTGCAACTTCCCACCGGCGGCGCGCTCTACTTCGATGGCGGCGTGATCGAGGTGGTGACGCCGGTGATCGAGATTGCGCCGCAGTGCACGGCTCGCGTCGTGCGCAGCCTTTGGGAGCAGATCGGATTCGTCCGCGATCAGCTCGACAAATGGGAAGCGAAGAACGGCACGCGCGTCCGACTCCAGGCGTACAGCCTTCACGTCAACATTTCGTTCGAGCTCGCGCGCGAGGAGAGAAGTCATCATCGGAATGTTCAGAAGCTGGCCATGATGCTGATCAATCTTCTTCCCGTGCCGATCATCGTGGCCGGCGCGAATCGAAAGTCGACCGGCATCGGCGTTCGTCCGCGGCGCGAGCGGATCGAGCTGACGATGGATTTCACGCCCGATCCGGGACTGATGGCGGCCATGGTGGCGCTGATCGTCGGCATCGTGCGCGAAGCGATCAGCTGGCCGTCGTATCGCGTCGAGGTGCTGCGCGAACACGGCATCCCGGCGCTGACCGGCGTGACGCCGGGCAAGCATCCGACGCGCAACGGCTGGATCCTGCGCGATTTTCACTTCCCGCGCAGTCCGTTCACGTCCGACATCGACGACGAGTGCTGGTCGACCTCCGACCGCGCGTTGCTGTCACTGCGGCAGATCGCATACGACACGGTGATGTCCTTCCGCGATGCCATCCGCCGCGTCTCCGATCCGTTCAGCTATCGATTGCTGCTGTCGGTGATGCGCGGCGAGACGCCGTCGCTGCTCGATCTCGACGATCGTCCTGCCGCATACGACGACGTCGGCCGCTCGACGCGGTGGGGCTCGGTGCTGCCGGAGCTGGAGAATTTCGCGGCGCTCATGCATGACGATGATGGCGCAATGTCCACTCCGAGGCGACGCAGTGCCGACGTCGACGAGAAGCTCGCGCCGCCCTGGTCGGGCGAGAAACCGGAACGCCGCGGCCGTTCGCGCCGGTCGACGGAACGACGCGGTTCACCGCCGCCCGCGCCGTCGCAACGGCTGACCCGCTCCGCGTACGAGAAGGTCTTCCTCAAACTCGGCGAAGGCCGCCAGCTCCGCATCGGCGAAGACCTCCTCACGCCGGTGAAAGTGAAGGGTTGGTATCACTCGATCTTTCGCGACGTACGCGGCGACGAACGGATGTTGTCGATCGATCAGTTGCTGGACTACATGGGATCGTGGGAGTGATGAAGCAGTGGATTAGTCGATTAGTAGATTAGTCGATTAGGGTGAACCGCTTCCCCCGAGATCACTGTCTGGCACGATTCGAGCTCTTGCCACAATCGGCCCGAGAGCATCCGGGAGACGCTGGCGAAATTGAAGCGCGCCGATAATCCCCAAGGGGTCGGCGCGCTTCGTGTTTTTGCGGCAAGCCGCGCAGCGGCGCGTTCGCGCGCGAGGCACAGACATGAGTGTCTGCGCCACACAAAAAAAGGCACAGACCGAAGCCTGTGCCTTTCGAATGAATCGATCGCGAGCTGCTAAACCGTGACTGCCTCCGCCTCCACGCCCGCGGCGCTGCGCAGGGTTTCGGCTTTGTCGGTTGCTTCCCAGGTGAACTCCGGCTCGGTGCGGCCGAAGTGGCCGTACGCCGCGGTCTTCTTGAAGATCGGACGGCGGAGTTTCAGCGAGTCGATGATGCCGCGCGGCGTCATCATGAAATTCTCGCGGACGAGATCGACGATCCGTCCCTGCGAGATGCGCTCTGTCCCGAACGTGTCGACGTACACCGACACCGGATCGGCCACGCCGATCGCGTACGCCAGCTGCACTTCCACTTCGTCTGCGAGTCCCGAGGCCACGATGTTCTTGGCGATGTAGCGGGCCATGTAGCACGCCGAACGGTCGACCTTTGTCGGGTCTTTGCCCGAGAACGCCCCGCCCCCGTGACGGCCGCGGCCGCCGTAGGTATCGACGATGATCTTGCGTCCGGTCAGGCCGGTGTCGCCCTGCGGTCCGCCGGTGACGAAGCGGCCGGTCGGATTGATGTGGAACTTCGTATTGGAATCGAGCAGCTCCGCCGGAACGACCGGCTTGATGATCTTCTCGATGATCGCGTCACTCAGATCGCCGTGGCTCACGCTCGGCGAATGCTGGGTCGAGATGACGATGGCCGCGGCGCGAATCGGACGCTTCCCCTCGTACTCGATCGTCACCTGTGACTTGCCGTCGGGACGGAGGAAGTCCAGATCGTTCGCTTTGCGCACTTCCGCGAGGCGGCGGGCCAGCTTGTGCGCGAGCATGATCGGCAGCGGCATCAGCTCCGGTGTTTCGCGGCAGGCGAAGCCGAACATCAGCCCCTGATCGCCCGCGCCGCCGGTATCGACGCCCTGCGCGATGTCGGGCGATTGCGGATCGATCGACGACACGACCGCGCACGTCTCGCTGTCGAAGCCGTACTTGGCGCGGGTGTAGCCGATCTCCTTGATGGTGCTGCGCACGATCGACGGAAAATCGACGTACGTCTTGGTGGTGATCTCGCCCGAGATCATGGCCAGACCGGTCGTGACGAGCGTTTCGCACGCCACGCGCCCGATCGGATCCTCGGCCAGCACCGCGTCGAGAATCGCATCCGAAATCTGGTCGGCAACCTTATCCGGATGCCCCTCGGTGACAGACTCCGAGGTGAAGAGAGTTCTATGGATTGACATCGTTAAAAGCTCCTGATTGGAATTGGCGAATCCTAACATGGTGTGGCACAGGCACTCCTGTCTGTGGAGACTCGGCAAGCGCCGTGCAGACTCATCCAAAGAATGCTGAAGACACGCAACATCGGCGCGTATCGTGACCTGCTCGTCCTGTTTACAAAATACGGCCGCAAAGACTTCCGCCTCTCGCTCGATCCGGAGAGTGTCATCGCCTCCGACGACTCCTCGGCAGAGATCGAGCCCGACGTCGCCAAGCGCGCGCAAGCGTTCGCGAACACGCTGAAAGGCATGGGCCCGACCTACGTCAAGTTCGGGCAGGTCCTTTCGACGCGTCCCGACATCGTGCCACCCGAATACATCGCCGCACTCGAATCGCTGCAGGACGACGTCGAGCCGTTCTCGTTCGCCGAGGTGGAGAAGATCGTCGAGGAGGAGTTGAAGGTTCGCATTTCCAAAGCCTTCGAATCCTTCGAATCGACGCCGCTCGCCGCCGCATCCCTCGGCCAGGTTCATCGCGCCGTGCTGCGCGACGGCCGCGAGGTCGTCGTCAAAGTGCAGCGTCCGAATGTGCGCGAGCAGGTTCGCCACGATCTCGAAGTCTTCGCCGAGATCGCCTCAACGATCGAGCAGCACAGCGACATCGGCCGCAAGATGAACCTGACCGGCGCCATCGAGCAGGCCCGCGTCACGCTGCTCAACGAGCTCAATTACGAGCAGGAGGCGCGGAACACGGAGATCCTTCGCCGCAACCTCGCCGAGTTTCCGCAGATATCGATCCCGACTGTGATCGACGACATGACCACCTCGCGCGTGCTGACGACGGAGCTGGTGCGCGGCCGCAAAGTGTCGAAGCTGACGCCGCTGCAGATCATCGATCACGACTACGCCGAGCTTGCCGCGACGCTGACGCGCGCCTACCTGAAGCAGATCTGCGTCGACGGCATCTGGCACTCCGATCCGCATCCGGGCAACGTCTTCGTGCGCGATCTCGAAGACAACCAGGCCGAGGTGGTGCTGCTCGACTTCGGGATGGTGAGCCGGATCAGCCGCGAGTTTCAGGACGAGATCATCAAGATGCTGCTGGGGATGTCGTCGAATCGCGGCGCCGAGGTCGCGGATGCCTGCGTACGCGTGTCCGAAGTGCAGGACGGATTCGATGCGCCGAAGTTTGTGCGCGAGATCTCCACGGTCGTCGCCACCTTCCACGACGTCGACGTACGGCAGATCAACGTCGGACAACTGATCTTCAACGTCATCTCCATCGCCAACAACAACGAGCTGAAGGCGCCGGCGGAGCTGGCCATGCTGGCCAAGACGCTGCTGCACCTCGACAGCGTTACGCGGCGGCTCGATCCGGAGTTCGACCCACATACGGTGATCCGCGACTACGCGGAACGGTTGATGGGGCAGAAGCTGGCGCAGAAGTTCGCGCCGCGCAATTTCTATCCGGCGCTGCTCGACCTGAACCAGCTCGTGCTCGACCTCCCCCACCGTGCGCGCGAAATCATCGACCAGACCGCAGCCGGCAAACTGTCGTTCAGTCTGAAGTTGATGCAGGCGGAGCAGTTTCTGGCCGGCATGCATAAGATCGCCAACCGCATCACGGTCGGCGTGGTGATCGCGGCGCTGCTGATCGCGTCATCGATGATGATGCGCGTCCCCACGCGCGTGCAGCTCTTCGGCTATCCCGCGATGGCAATGATCGGCTTCCTTCTCGCGGCCGCCGCGGCGCTGTACCTGATCGTGACGACGTTCCTGCGCGACCGCGCGGATGAGGAGAGGACGAAGTTGAAGGGAAAGTGAGAGACAGTGGATTAGTGGATTAGTAGATTCGTGCTTGGCCGCGCCCGAATCTACTAATTCACTGCTTCTCAGAACCCCTCGAGCAAATTCGTCACCAACGACTCCGCGAACCGCACTGCGATCTCGTTGATCGCGCGCGTCTCCTGGTCAAACGCATCGGTCGACTCGGTGTTGACCTGATAGTTCTCGGTGAACCGGTACTGATCGTTCTTCCAGAGCACTTTGTCGTCGGCGCGGTGATCGAGCAGCTCGATCTTGGCGGTGATCGAAATCTGATACTGCGTCGCGCGTCCTTGCTGATTGAAGGCGACCGGGAAGATGCCGAAGGAGTCGATGGAGCCGCGCAGGATGACGTCCGCGGCCGGCGCGGAGTTCACCAGTTTCAGCCGCCCGCGCGACACGAACTCCGCCGCCACCGCCTGCGTGACGCGCTGTTCTAGCTCGACGCGCGTAGTGCGGTTCACGAACGCGGGCACCTCGATCGTATGCACCGTTGGCGCAAGCAGGTTGTTGGCGTTGCCGACGAGGCCGTAGCCGCACGAGGCGAGCATCGGCAGAAGGAAGAGGACGAGGCGTTTCATCGCGGTGAAAGGTAACACGTGACGCGTCGTAGCGCCGCCGGCTCGGCGGCTGGCGCTACGTCGCTACGCTTTCACCACGATGTTCACGAGCTTCCCGGGAACGTAAATCTCTTTCACGACTTCCTTCCCCGAGATCCACTGCTGAACTTTCGCGTTGCCACGAATCGCGGCCAGGACGACATCCTTCTCCGGCGGATTCGGCACTTCCACCTGTCCGCGCAACTTCCCGTTGACCTGCACGACGATCGTGACGACATCCTCGATCATCAGCGCAGGATCGGCTTTCGGCCAGGTCGACGTAAGGATGAATCCGGCGTTTCCGAACATCGCCCACAACTCCTCGGTGATGTGCGGCGCGAAGGGATGCAGAAGTTTGAGCAGCGCCGTGTACGAAACGCGCGCATCCGCCTTCTCGGCCAGCGCATCGCCGATTGCGTTCGACAACTCCATCAGTCCCGAGATGGCGGTGTTGAATTCGAAGCGGTCGAAACGGCGTGTGACGGCATCGATGGTCTGGTGCGTTTTGCGTGTTAGCACGGCGGATGAAGAGCCAGCATCGCTCATCGTCAGAATCTGCTCGCCCATGTTCCACACGCGGTTCAGAAAGCGCGACGCGCCGACCACGCCTTCGTCCGACCACGCCGCTTCCTTCTCCGGCGGCGCGATGAAGAGCGTGTAGACGCGCTCCGTGTCGGCGCCGTAGCGGTCGATCAGCTCGTCCGGCGGCACGACGTTGTAGCGCGACTTCGACATCTTTCCGACCTCGGCAATGACCGGCGTGCCCGTCGGCTTGTGTACTCCGTTCTCGACCTCAGACGGCGAAACCCAATTGCCACTCGCCGTGCGGAAACCTTCCTTAGTGATCATCCCCTGATTGAAAAGCCGCGTGAACGGCTCTTCGTAATTGGTCAGTCCCATGTCGTGCAGCGTGCGGCAGATGAAGCGCGCGTAGAGCAGGTGCAGGATGGCGTGCTCGATGCCGCCGATGTACTGATCGACCGGCAGCCAGCGATTCACCAGCGACGGATCGAAGATCTTCGTGTTATCGCCGGCGGAAATGAAGCGCGCGTAGTACCACGACGAATCGACGAACGTATCCATCGTGTCGGTTTCGCGCTTCGCCGCACCGCCGCAGACCGGACAGGTGGTGTTGACGAATCGCTCGTCCTTCGCCAGCGGATTTCCCTCGCGTCCCGTGAACGGAACATCGAGTGGCAACTCCACCGGCAGCTCTTCCTCAGGCACCGGAACGATGCCGTCGCGATCGCAGTACACCATCGGGATCGGCGTGCCCCAGTAACGCTGGCGCGAGATCAGCCAGTCGCGCAGACGATAGCGAGCCATCTTCTTGCCGATGCCGAGGCGTTCGATTTCTTCGATGATCCGTTCGATCGCTTTGGGAGTTGGGAGTCCGGTGATTTCGCCGGAGTCGATTGCGACCGCCGAGTCATCCTTCGCCGAATACGCCTCCTCAGCGCTCGGCACCTCGCCATTCGCCGGCTTCACCACGACGCGGACCGGCAGCCCGTACTGGCCCGCGAATTCGAAGTCGCGCTGATCGTGTCCAGGCACGGCCATGATCGCGCCGGTCCCGTACTGCATCAGCACGAAGTTGCCGAGCCAGATCGGAATCTGCTCGTTCGTGAACGGATTCGTGGCCGTCTTGCCGGTGAAGCGTCCTTCCTTCCCCGCCTCCTGCCGCTCCAGGTTCGATTGATTGCGCACGCCGGCGATCCACTGCTCGATCTCCGCGCGATCCGGGTTGTCGGCGATCAGCGTCGCGACCTCGGGATGCTCCGGCGCGAGAACCATGAACGTCGCGCCGTAGATCGTGTCGGGACGCGTGGTGAAGATTCGGATCGACTTCGCCAGCGACGGCACCGCGAACTCGACATCGGCGCCAACCGAGCGTCCGATCCAGTTGCGCTGCATCAGCTTTACTTTTTCCGGCCAGTGCTCGAGCGTGTCCAGCCCTTCGTCGAGCCGGTCGGCGTAGTCGGTAATTCGCAAAAACCACTGCTCGAGGTCGCGCTGCACGACGACGGTGCTGCATCGCTCGCAGCGGCCGTCGATGACCTGTTCATTCGCGAGTACCGTCTGATCGGACGGGCACCAGTTCACCGGCGCCTTGGCGCGATACGCCAATCCTCGGCGATACAACTGCAGGAACAGCCACTGGTTCCAGCGGTAGTACTCCGGCTCGCACGAGGCCAGCTCTTTCGACCAGTCGTAGAGAATCCCCCATCGCAGAAACTGCTTCTTCTCCCGCTCAATGTTCGACAGCGTCCACTGACGCGGATGGATGCCGCGCTTGATGGCCGCGTTCTCGGCCGGCAGTCCGAAGGCATCCCACCCCATCGGATTGAGCGCCGCGCGCCCCTGCATCCGAAAATATCGATAGAGGGCATCGCCGAGGATGTAGTTCCGGCCGTGGCCGACATGGAGATCGCCGGACGGATACGGAAACATATTCAGCATGTAGAACTTGTCGCCGGGCGCGGCCACATCGACCTCGGCCACCTTCGCATCCGCCCACGCGCGCTGCCACTTCTCTTCGATCAGTTTGGGTTCGTAAGGCATAGGCGGCGGAGTATAGCGAGGGCGTAGCGCCGACGGCTCGTCGGCTGGGACCGCCAGCGAAGGCTTTCGAACCGCAGAGGCCGTCAAGAAATCCCCAGGGAATGGGCTACGGACGGAAGTATACTTTGCCTACCAAGGAGGAAGTTATGCACAAGATTCGCAAGGCAGTCCTGGCCATTTCGTTCGCCGCCCTCTTCATCCTGGCCGGCACCGCAGCGCATGCAAGTTGTCCCACGATCACGACCCTCTATTCCTACCCATCCACCTATTACCAGTTCGCCGTCGATTCGACTTGCCTTACCAGCTCAGGGGTTACGCCGGTCTCCGTGTCGTGGTGCTATCCCATGTACGTACCGGGCTACTCGTACGGAATGGGCTATGACAACAACACCACGTGGTCGTTCACCGTGCCTGCTGATGATGCGAACTACACGAGAAAGGCAAACTGGAGCGCCAGCACGCAGGTGACCTTCTCCTCTCCGACCTCGAGCTCCTACGACGCTATCCGTGGCTATGTGTACGTCACACACAATGGCTACACGTCGGTTTACAACTGGTTCTCCCTCTACGGGGGCGGCTCGTCGACCCAGTACTGCAATAACCAGAGTGTGTCGTTCAGCGCTACGACCGGCGACACAATCACGCTCGTCATCGAGAACACGCGGTGGGACTCCAACGCCGTCACGGAGGCTGGGACGCCGTACATCCTCAACTACTAGCCCAGCTTGGTTGCTTGCGCTAAGCGACGGCTCGGGGATTCCTTCGTTACGAGTTCCAAACGAAGGTGACCGGGCCGTCGTTCTCCAACGACACGATCATCATTTCGCGGAAGCGTCCCGTCTTCACCTCGATGCCGGTCGAGGCCAACTCGCTGACGAACAGCTCGAACATCACCCTCGCGCGCTCCGGCTCCTCGGCGTTGTCGAAACTCGGACGGCGTCCGCGTGCGATCGATCCCGCCAGAGTGAACTGCGACACCGCGAGGATCGAGCCGCCGGCTTCGGTGACATCGCGATTCATCTTGCCCGCGTCGTCGCTGAAGATGCGCAGCTCGCGGATCTTCTTCGCGGCGTCGTGCATGACCTGCTCGGCGTCGCCTTTCTCGACTGCGGCAAGGACGAGCAACCCGATTCCGATCTCCGACACGGTCTCGTCGCCGACGGTCACCGAAGCTCGGCGAACGCGCTGAATGACGCACTTCATGGGCGAATTCTACCCACGGTAGAAAAACGCACGGCATCGCGCCGCTCGCATAAAATGCGCGGACCCGCACGACTTCCGGAGACCCTCGTCTCTCGAAGCTGAAGAATTACTCGAACAGGAGAATCCAATGGCAGGATCAGTAAACAAAGTCATTCTCATCGGACGTCTCGGCAAGGATCCTGAGATCCGATCCATCCCCAGCGGCAAGAGCGTAACCAAGTTCACGCTGGCCACAGACGACCGCTTCACCGACAAATCCGGAGAGAAGCAAGAGCGAACCGAGTGGCACAACATCGAGGCTTGGGACAGGCTCGCGGAGATTTGCGGCCAGTATCTGCGCAAGGGAAGCCTCGTTTACATCGAGGGGTCCATCAGGACAGAGAGCTGGGATGACAAGGAAACGGGCGTGAAGAAGTACCGCACGAAAATCGTCGCGAACACCATGCAGATGCTCGACAAAAAGAGCGACGACGAAGGCGGCGGCTACAGCGGCGGTGGTGGCGGCGGTTATCGCAAGGCCGCGCCCGCGGGCGCTCCGGCCGGCGGCGGACGCGGTCCGGAGATCGAAGACGACGACGAAGTGCCGTTCTAAGCGCAGCGTAGCGCCGCGGGGCCGGCGGCGCTACGGTTCACATCCATGTACGCCGGCGAACGATTCAATAGCGTCACGCACATCATCGGCAGCGTGCTGGCGATCCTCGGATCCGTGTTTGCGATCCGCGCCGCCGCCGGCCGCGATGCAACGACCATCGCCGCGATCACCATCTACGGCGCGATGCTGATCGTGCTGTACCTCAGCTCCACGCTCTACCACTCGTGGCGCGGTCCGGCGAAGCAGCTCTTCCACGTCTTCGATCATTGCGCGATCTATTTGCTCATCGCCGGAACCTACACGCCGATCACGCTCATCACGCTGCGCGGACCGTGGGGATGGTGGCTATTCGGCATCGTCTGGACGCTCGCCATCGCCGGCGTGCTGAAAGACGTCCTGCTGCGCGGACGCTATCGTGCGATCTCCGTCGTGCTCTACGTGCTGATGGGATGGCTGGTCATCGTCGCCATCAAGCCGCTGCGGCTGGCCATGCCGCCGAACGGCATCGCATGGATTGCCGCGGGCGGCGCGATCTACACCGCGGGCATCGTTTTCTTCGCGCTGTCGAAACGGGTCGTACACATGCACGGCATCTGGCACCTGTGCGTGATCGGTGGCAGCGCCTGCCACTACGTCGCTGTCATGCGGTACGTGGCGACGTAGGCGCGCCGAGGTAGCGCTCGCGCAGGATGCGCAGGTGGTGGCGTTCGTGTCCGAGGATGATGAACGCGAGTGCGCGGACCGTGATCGAGTTGTCACTCGCTGTTCCGACGCGGCTCCACGCTTCCTCCGGCAATGCGCGGAGCATCATCACGTTTGCCTTCCGCACCGCGGTCAACTCCTCGGCCAGATCGGCGACCGGACGATCATCGGAGCTCGCATTGACGACGTACGGCTCCTGCTCGAAGCCCGGCAATGGCGTCGTCTCGCCGCGCGCGAAGCACAACGCGCGATACGCGAAGATGCGTTCGGAATCGATGATGTGTCCCATGAGCTGTTTGACGCTCCACTTGCCCGGCTCGTAGCGATGCGCGGCCTGCTGTTCGGAGATGCCGCCGAGGAGTGTGGCGGTTTCGTGCGACTGCGCGTCGAGCGCGGCCACGACGTCATCTTCGGTGGCAAGGTCGATGTAGCGCTCATAGTAGCTGGCGTATTCGCCGGGTTGAGGACGTCCCGCGTTTTTCATTCGCGCATCATCGCGTAGACTCGGATCGAATGAAAGAGTTGGAGATCGGACGGCTGAGTGGCGATGCCGAGGCGCGTGCGTGTGCCGGGATGATGGCCAACAGCGATCCGTGGGTTTTCTTCGGACGGACCTTCGAGCAGTGTCTGGCGCGTGTCACGAATCCTGCTGGCGAAGTGTGGGTTGCGCGCGAGGACGGCATCGCGCGCGGCTTCATCATCATCGTGACGCAAGGTGCGTTTGTCGGCTACATCCAAGTCGTCTGCGTCGCCGCGGAGGCGCGCAGCAGCGGCGTCGGATCGAAACTGGTCGCATTCGCCGAAGAGCGCATCTTCGCCGAATTTCCGAACGTGTTCCTCTGCGTCTCTTCGATCAACCCGCGCGCCCGCGAGCTCTACGAACGCCTCGGCTACAAACTCGTGGGCGAGTTGGACGACTATCTGGTGTGCGGCTACTCCGAATTTCTCATGCGCAAGTCGATCGGACCGCTCGACGAGTTTCTTCGGAAGAAGGAGCGGGGTCTTACGTGAGAATGAAACGACTGCTTCTGGCCGCACTGCTCGCATTCTTCGCCTGCTCGGCGTTCGCGACACCGCCCTGTCCTCCCCCACCCTGCTGGACGCCGAAGACGCAGTTTGATCCGGCCGTCTGCGACGCGAAAGCCGATTGGATCGCGATCGGCCACGTCACGAAGCTCGTCCATCATCCGACCGAATATCCGCTCCTCAAAGACTTCACCGAGTTTACGTTCGTCGTCGAGCGCTGGATCAAAGGAGGCGAGACGTTGCCGCGCGAGATCGCCTTCCAGACGCAATGGTGCCGCAACGGCGACACGATGCACGATGATCGCGATCGCGACGCACGGCGTTTTTCCCGGCGACGCGTTCGAAAAAATCCAATCGAGCGGATTGTTTGATGCGATCGCATGTACGGACAGTCATCCGCGCGCGTTGGCGCTTCGGGACCGCGGATTGATCGTGCGTCCGGTCGCGGAGTTGTTTTGCCGGTACTTGCGGTGACGGCGCGTCCGCGCGCGAAGGCGCGCTCGACAATCCAGCCCCGCGCTTTGCGCGGGGTCACGAGCGCGAATGAAGTTCGTGGCCGCGGAGGCGGCCACTGGAAAATGCTCGCGTCGCGCGAGATCTTGTAGCGGCCGCCTCCGCGGCCACGCGTTCCTACGCGCCACTCAACCCCGCGCCGAGCGCGGGGCTGGATTGTCGATCGCGCCTTCGCGCGCGAACGCGTGCCGGTCGATGCGAATCGCTGTTTGCGAGCGGAGCGTTGCATCCCCGCGCGGGAGCACCCCAAACCTTCTTCACCAATTTTCGTCTTACCATCCCGACTGCTTCGATGAAGATCCGTGCTCAGCTTGTCCTCGCTTGTTTTCTCCTATCGGTTCTGCCGCTGAGTGTGATCGTTGTCTATTCGTATCGGTCGTCGCGTAGCGCGCTGGAGTCGGCGTATCGCAAGGAAGCGGATGCGCGGACGAGGCAGATGGATCGCCGCCTCGCCACGATTCGAGGCGATTTGCAGCAGCGTCTTGCGGAGGTGTCGGCGCTGCCGATGCCGGCGGGCGCAACCGATCGCACGCCGGACGTCGGCAACATCCTCATCACGACGGGCGACGCTGCGTCGCTCGTCGACTCGCTCGAGATTCAGCCGATGCGTGTTGCCATTCCGGCGGCGGGAACGATCGTGCAGCAGGCGATCCGCCATGCGCCGCGCGCCAATCCGAACGCTCCCCCCGGCGTGAGTCAGCCTCCGCCTCCCACGCCGCCGCCGCAAGCCGACGAAGCGGCGGACGCGGGTGACGAAGCCGATATCAATGTGAGTGAGGCCCCCGACGCGCCCGAGCCGGTCGTGATCGCCATTCCGCCGCCGCCGAAGCTGCCGAAGTTCATGATGTCGCCGGAGCAGCGGACGCTGATTAACGAGATCTCCACACTCGGCACGAAGCTCGGAATGAGCGCGCAGACGATGTCACCCGAGGAGCGGATCGCGGCCGAGAAACGAATCAAGCAATTGCAGAAGGACCTGAACGCATCGTTGAAGGCCACGCAGTCGCAATGGAAAGAGCAATTCGATGCGGTGGAGAAGGAGCGCGATCAGTACTTCCGCGCCCGACAACTGCAGCGCGAGGACGCGCTCGCGGCGCGGAGTCAGGCGCGGGTCGCCGAGAGAGCGCAGCGCGATACGGCGCCGGTTGCGGGCGCCGCGCCTGCCGTCGCGACGACAACGGAAGCGATCATCATCAAGCACAAGCTCACCGACGCCGAGAAACAGCAACTCCGGCAACACGAACGGCAGGCCACATTGCTCTTCGGTCAGAAATTCAACTTCCCGCTACGGAAAGAGGGGACCATCGTCGGCCACATTTCCGCGCAGGTGAGCACGCCGGAAGTCGTTCGCCGCGTGCTCGGCGTACACGGCGACGACGCCGACGAGATCACCTTCGCCGTCGATCGCGACAGCAACGTCTACAC
Organism: Thermoanaerobaculia bacterium; assembly: GCA_035996815.1. GTDB lineage: Bacteria > Acidobacteriota > Thermoanaerobaculia > Gp7-AA8 > Gp7-AA8 > JADGNZ01. The sequence goes on from DASYJF010000134.1 coordinate 102,266, forward strand.
GCGCAATCCGGACGATCGCAAGACGCTCGATCGCGCCGGCATCACCGACCGCGTTCTGAAAAACCATTCCTTGAGCGACCTCCGCGAATGGATCGTGGTCATGTCGCGCGATCCGCAAAGCGGACTGCGCGTCGGCGTGGCGCGGCCGGTCGGCGACAACCTCGAAGAGCTGCGCAAAACGGCAGGCAAGAACTTCGGCTACGGTATCGCACTGATCTTCGTCGCGCTGATCGGCATCGTGCCGATCGCCAATCACATGACGCGTGACGTGAACCTCGTCACGCGCGGCGCGGAACGGATCGCCCAAGGCGATCTGATGACGCGCCTTCCGGTGAAATCGAACAACGAGATCGGCCAGCTCGCCGCGGCGTTCAATCGCATGGCGCAGGATCTGAGCCTGCAGCAACAGACCATCGTCGAGCAGGAGCGGACACGGAAAGAGCAGGAGATCCAGCAGCGCATCCTGGAGCTCGAGTACGACCGCAAGTCGCTCGACCTCGAAGAAGCGCGGCGATTCCAGCTGTCGATGCTGCCGAAGTCGGTGCCTGCGCACGATCTCTTCGACGTGGCCGTCTTCACGTTGACCGCGGCCGAAGTCGGTGGCGATTACTACGACTTCCACGTGGCGCCGGATGGCGTTCTCACCGCGACCGTCGGCGACGCCACCGGCCACGGCGCGAAGGCCGGCACGATGGTGACGGTGGTCAAGGCGCTCTTCTCTGGCTACACACCCGAGGTGATGCCGGCGCAGTTTCTCCGCGACGCTGCCGAAAAAGTGAAGCGGATGGACCTCGGGCGCATGGCCATGGCGCTGCTGCTGGCGCGCTTCGACCGCAATCGCCTGACCGTTGCTTCGGCCGGCATGCTGCCCGGCTACGTGCATCGCGTTGGGACCGGGAAGATCGAGGAAGTCGCGCGCGGCGCCACGCCCCTCGGCACCCTCGGAGCCGACTATCACGACGTCTCGATCGATCTCGCCCCCGGCGACACGGTGCTCTTCATGACCGACGGCTTCCCGGAATTGCAGAACGCCTCAGGCCAGCAGCTCGGCTACGCCGCCGCAATCGACGAGTTCGTCGCCGCCGCGAACGGCGCCACCGCGGACGATGTCATCGCCTCGCTCGCCGCCGCCGCGAAGCGCTGGAACGGCGAGCGCCCACCGAACGATGACGTGACCTTCGTGGTCGTCCGCGCGAAAACCGCGTAAGAGAGACGGTTCACGCGGAGAGCGCGGAGGTAAAAGAGTCTTTTCTCCGCGTGCTCCGCGGCTCCGCGTGAAAATGGTTCTCGTTGCCGCGTGAGACAATCCGCGTAGTGTCTCCCCGGGTTTCGGTCATCATCGCCACGTATAACTGGAGCAGCGTTCTCCCGTACTCGATCGGCAGCGTGCTGCGGCAGACTGTGCAGGATTTCGAGATTCTCGTCGTCGGCGACGGCTGCATGGATGACTCGGAAGCGGTCGTTGCCGCAATCGGCGATCCGCGAATCCGCTGGTTCAATCTGCCGGTCAACACGCGTCATCAGGGCGCTCCAAACAATGAAGGACTCCGCCACGCAAGCGGCGAATTCATCGCGTACCTCGGGCACGACGATCTCTGGCTGCCGCATCACCTCGAGGCTCTCGTGGCTGCGCTCGAAGTGTCTGGTGCCGGTATGGCGCATTCGCTCGTTGCGGAGATCGGCGCGAATGGTGGAGTCGGGGTGCTGACTTCGCGCCCGGAGTCCGGCGGTTGGGTAGCGCCATCGTGCACGGCACATCGCCGCAGCGTCACCGACGCGATCGGAGGATGGCGTAACTACCGCGAGTTGCGCATCGTGCCGGAGCTCGATCTGTGGCGGCGCGCGCGCGAGGCCGGCTTCCGCTTCGCGTTTGCCCCACGGCTGACGGTGATCAAGTTTCCAGCCGCCGTCCGCCGCGGTGTCTATCGGACGAAGCCGAGCCACGAGCAGGCGGCATGGAGCGTGCGTATCGTCTCGGAGCCGGATCTCGAGGCGACGCTGCTTGCGCACATCGTTGCCGGCGGCGGCCAGATCACGCGCATGCCCTACTGGCAATTCGCGAGGCTGTTCTTCTCGCAGACGGTGGCGCGCATCCGCCAGCGATTCGGGCAGCGCGCATTGCTCGCATCCATCACGCGGGCGAAGGGGGCGACCATCAGCAACGTTCGCCGTTTCAAAGGCTTGTAAATCGAGGAGAGTGAATGCTGTCTGGCGCACGCAAAGATCCCCAGTTGGTGACGAAGGAGTGGGAGAAGATCGAGAAGCAGATCGACGGCGTCGTTGTGCGCGAAGTCCGTCACGTCCCGCGCGATCACGGCGTGATCACCGAAATCTTCCGGCCGGAGTGGGATCCGACCGGCTTGCCGATCGTGCACATCTATCAGTCGCGTCTCTTTCCCGGCGCGATCGGCGCGTGGAGCTGCCATGGAACGACGATCGATCGCCTCTTCGTAAATCAGGGACATCTGAAGGTCGTGCTCTTCGACGGACGCGAGGGGAGCCCGTCGTATCGCCGCGTCGTTGAATTGCACGTGGGCGATGCCCGGCCGGCGTTCGTCATCCTTCCCGCCGGCGTCTGGCACGGACTTCAGAACCTCGGCTCGTCCGACGCGCTGGTCATCAACTGTCCGACGAAGGCGTACAACTACGAGGATCCCGATCACTACCGCCTGCCGTTCGATTCGCCGGAGATCCCGTACAGCTGGACGACGAGCGCCGCGACGCGGCTGCGTTCCGACGCGCGTTGATCACGCGGAGACGCAGGGACGCGGAGAAAAGCTTCTCTTTGCGTTAAAGTCCGTCGTCATGCCGACACCGTACGAAAGCGCCAAACTCATTCTGCAGATTTTCGAAATGCGCCGCGAGACCGTTCTTCGCGAGGCGCGGTTGTGGTTCATTCGCGACTTCAATCCCGAGACGATCGATGATGTGAAGGCCGCGCTGGCCGGGCCGCACAATCCTCATGTGCGCATGGTGGTCGGCTACTGGGACATGGCCTGTTCTCTCGTAACCCATGACGCCATCGACCGCGAAATGTTCCTCGACGCGAACGGCGAGATCTTCGCGACGTTCGCGAAAATGCAGCAACTGCTCCCGGAGATCCGTACGATTGCCGCCGGCCCAGGATTCGCGAAACATATCGAACAGGTGGTGATGTCGGTGCCCGGCATCGAGGAGCGCCTCGAGATGTTGCGTCAGCGATTCCGCGCGATGGCCGCGGCCGCCGCTGCTGCAGCCGCCGGCACGTAGCCGCTACTTCTTCGCGTCCTCGATCTTCTCGAAGTGGAGGAACTCCCACTCCACATTGACGATGTTCGGCTTGTTCTTTCCCCAGAACTTGAACGAGCCCGTGTCGTCCGTCCCGCTCCCGCTTCGCGGTACGCGCGCGCGGCGCTCATCAGCGACGTGCCGGTACGGATCATGTCGTCGTAGATGACCACCGTCTCCCCTTTCAGGCTCGTACTGACCGCGGTGACCTCGGTCGATTCGGCGCCGAGGCGGCGCTTGTAGACGAAGGCGGCAGGGACGGCGAGATCGTTGGCGAGCGACTCCACCCACTTCGCGCGGCCGGCGTCGGTCGATCCGATGATGAACGAATCGCCGCCGAGCTCGCGCGCGAGCGGCTCGATGAGCGGCTTCGCGTACACATGCACCGGATGCAGGCTCCCTTCGAAGTAGTGCGGAATGCCCTCGGTGTGCAGATCGAGCAGCAGGATCTGATTGCCGTTCTTCGCGGGAGGAATCGACGAAAACATCCGCGCGCGGTTCTTCGCCTTCACCGACTCGCCGCTCTTCGACGCCCGGTCCATCGTCGCGTAGCCGTACCACGGCACGATCAGCGTCAGCGTCTCCGCGCCGTTCTCGACGAGCGCGCAGGCGAGGTCGTACAACTCCAGCGTGGCCGTGTCGGAGATCGTGCCGCCGACAGCGACGACATGCTTGTCGATGACATTCGCCTCGACGCGCAGGTAGTGCTCGCCGTCGGGAAAGTTGCTCCGCGCCACGCCGCCTCGCACGAAGCCGCCGGCGCGCACGAGCGCCTCGGCCATGTAGTCGTAATCAGCGATGGAGAAGACGAGTGTCACTACTCTTCGTCGATCTCGTCGGGCGGATCGAAATTCGTCCAGACGTTCTGCACGTCGTCCTGATCGTCGAGCATATCCATGAGACGGAGCATGGATTTGGACTTTTGCTCGTCGAGGCTGACGGAGTTCGACGCGATCTGTCCGAGCTTCGCTTCGACCGTCGGAATCTTGTTCTTCTCCAGCGCCTGGCGCACCTGCTCGAACGCATCGGGCGACGTGTAGATCTCGAAGACTTCCGGATCGCCGCTCTGCAGGTCGTCGGCGCCCGCTTCGAGCGCGACTTCCATCAGCCGGTCCTCGGTGGCCGCACTCTTCTCGACCGCGAAATAGCCCTTGCGCTCGAACTGAAAACGGACCGATCCGGGCGTGCCCATGTTGCCGCCACACTTTTCGAAAATGTGCCGGATTTCAGGCGTGGTGCGATTAGTGTTGTCGGTCATGGTCTCGACGATGACCGCGACGCCTCCGGGGCCGTAGCCCTCGTACGTCAGCTCTTCGTAAACCACGCCCTCGAGCTCGCCGCTGCCGCGCTTGATGGCACGTTCGATGTTGTCCTTCGGCATGTTGGCGGCCTTGGCCTCGACGACTGCGGCGCGCAGGCGCGGGTTGCCGTCCGGATCGCCGCCGCCCATACGCGCGGCCACGGTCATTTCCTTGAGGATGCGGGTGAAGATCTTTCCGCGCTTCGCGTCGGCCGCACCTTTCTTGTGCTTGATGGTGCTCCATTTGCTGTGGCCGGACATGGGGATGCTCCTTATGATCGGGCGGGACCGCGGTCCCGGATATTTGAGGGGGCGCTATTATAGCCGAAGGGCCGTCACCGGCGGGAGCCGACCGTGGCCCGCAGCGTCCGCAGCCGCAGGTCAAGCTCCTCGGGCGTGATGTGCGCGTATTTCTCGGGCAGCAGCCGCCTGCTCGACGACTCGAAAACAGCGAGCAACTCCATGTACTCGAGCAGTTCCGTGTCGCGGCTGGGGAAGTAATCCGCCGCGGCGGCGACGAACTGATCGGCGGAAACGGTCGTCGACGAACTGCGCGCCGCGTCGTCGTTGGCCATCAGGATTACCGCTTCGACATCCGCGTTCGAATAGCCGACGAGCTTTTTCGAGAACGCATCGCGGATCGATGTGAAGTCGACATCCGTGTTGATCCGATTCTTTCGCACACTGGCGCGGACGATGTTCTCGACCTCCTCGGCCGTCTGCGAGTAGAGGAACGGAATCTTCCGATCGAGACGGCCGGCGCGCTTCAGATCGACGTCGAGCTTGTCCGGCCGATTGGTCATCACCAGGAAAAGAATTCGCCCTCGGTTGGACGTGTCCGACATGAACTCTTTGATCCGGGCGATGACGCGCGACGACGTGCCGCCGTCGCCATCGCCATCCGTATTGCCGAAGGCGCGATCACCTTCATCGACGATCACCACGACCTGCCCGATCGCGCGGATGACGTTCAGGATCTTCTCGAGATTGCCCTCAGTAGCGCCGACCCACTTCGATCGAAAGTTCTTCAGCTTGATTGTGGTCAGTCCGCACTCGCGCGCGAAGGCCTCGGCCACAAACGTTTTGCCCGTTCCCATCGGTCCTGTGAACAGGATGCCCATCGGAACGCGGGCGATCTGACCGTCGCGAATGCTGCCGGCGATCACGAGCAAATCCTTTTTCACTTCCTCCATGCCGCCGACGACTTCGAAGCCGAACGCGGGGACGACGAACTCGATCAATCCGAAACACTCGCGCTCCAGGATTTCGCGCTTGCGGCTGGCGATGAGGCGATCGACTTCCTGCCGCGCGCGATCGCCGCGGTCGGCGACAGCGCGTTCCACCGGCTGCGCGCCCGGCGCGAGCAGCTTGACGATCTCCTCCTGACCGAGCCCCGAAGTGAGCGCGGCCAGTTTCTTCGCGCGCTCTTTCGCGTCGCTACCGCCGAGAAGATTGGCGATAAAGTCTTCGCGTTCGGCTGCCTCGCTCTCGCTGCGCGGAGCGGGCGTGAGGATGGCGATGATCTGGATAGCCTTGAGTCCCGCGGTGATCTCTGCGTAGCGATCGGCTTCCTTGTCGCTGAGCTGCTTGTCCGCAATCAGCGCCGCGGAGCGCCGCGTATCGCGATCGGGCATCGGCACTTCGACGACCGCCACTTTCGGATTGGAAATCAGTTTCGACGCAAGGTCGGTGAGATTCTCCGAGATGAGGATGACGATGTTGTCGGTGTGCTCAATCTCCGGCAGAAACGACCAGCGGTGCAGCGTCACGACCGCGCCGCGGTCCGACTCACTCTGAAAATTGGAATCGCCGGCCGGAGCGAGCGACTCCGCATATTCGAGGATCACCGCGGTCTTCGTCGACGCGATCAGCAGCCGCTCGATGGCCGCCAGCGCGCGCGTCTTATCCTCGGGGACCAGCAGATCATCGAGATTGCCCGCGCCTTTCGCGCGTTTGAGAAAACGAACGCCGGTGGCCACGTTGTAAACCGCCACGGTCTCCTTCGTCTCCTGAAGCAGTACGTTGCCGAGAAATTCAGTGATGCTTAGCGTCTCCCCGCCGCTGATCACCGCGTCATACACGTTCCCATGCAGCACGAATACGGACGCCTCCCCGCGCACGTAACGGCGTCGCAGGTCTTCGGCCCATGCGGGCAGGGATTTCTCAGGCATTGGTGCTCCGACCCGATTTGTCATCTTGAGGCTGGCGAAGCGCGCCGAAGGATCTCAACCTTCGCGGCATTTGCTCTGCGGCGCTCCATCCGTTCGCGCTCATGCGCCGAAGCCTGACCTCAGCATCGTCGAAGGGGCGCCTCAGAGCATGTGAAGAAATCCGCGACGAGGTCGCGGCGGTCGCGCGCGGAGGCGCGCTCGACAATCCAGCCCCGCGCTCGGCGCGGTGGAAACGCGCGTCAAAGAGGTTTGTGGCCGCGAAGGCGGCCACGACAAAATGCTCGCGCCGGGCGAGATCTTGTAGCGGCCGCGTATCCGTGGTGGCGCCCCTACCCCGCGCAAAGCGCGGGGCTGGATTGTCGAGCGCGCCTCCGCGCGCGACGGTGATCACGCCAGCATCGCTGTGTCGCGCGATTTCTGCGTAGCGGTTCAGATCACACATTTCTTCGAGCCTTCGTCAAATTTCAATTGCGTGCAGGATCTTCTCCGTATCGACGGCGGTCTGACGGATTGATTCGACTCCATCGAGCAGATCATCAAGCTGTCCGGACAACTCGGCCGGCGACTGCATCGTAACGATCTGATCGGCGATGAGTTGAAATGAATTCTCGATCAGATCGAGCTGTCCTTTGGCCACGCCGAGGTAGTTCTTGATCTCGTGCAGCTTCTCCAGCCGCTTCAGGATGACCGCCAGATTCTTGCCGGCGATGTCAGTCTCCTGCTGTGTGGCACCCTTCGCCGCCGCGCGCGCGCGCCACCGTTCGCAATCGCGCTCGAGCGCGTCGAGATCGACGCCGTCGAGATACTCCTCGTACCGCGCGCACGTCAGCGCCATCTCCAGAAACGAGTCGACAAGCTTCCGCGTCTTGATCAACTCCCCGCGCAACAGGTCACCGGTGAACGACGGATTCTGCGACGCCAGCCGGTTGATGTCCTGCTGCCGCGCCACCAGCCGCTCCACGCGCGCCCGCTGCTCCTCGGGCAGTGCCTTCATCCGCTCATTGCGATCCTGCTCTTCCAAAGCCAGCCGGATTTTCTCGAACCGCGGATCCCACAGCAGCCGCCGCAGCGTCGGATTGTCCGGCCCATGCAACAACCAGATCGCCTCCGCCCCGAGCGCGCCGAGCGCCAGCACCGGATTGAGCGTCAGCACCGACGCCGCCAACGCCCCGCCGAGCAGCGAAAGGTTGTACGGATTCGAAAACGCCATCTTCAGATACGGCCGCTTCTCGAAGATCGCCTCCTTCGCGAAATCCTTCGCCGTATCGCGCACCGCCTGAGAGAGCTTCGGAGGCGGCAGGCCGGCCTGGTTTGGTTTGATGGGGTCAGCCACGAAGGGGATTGTACCGGCAGGAGGTTCGCCGACGTTCCGGACGTTCGGCAACCGCTCGCGACCCGACACGTGTAAAGGCCGCAGACCGCGGTGTGAGCCCCTTCGGCCCGAAATGCTGTCTTCTCACGATCGTCCGGAGATCGGACATGAAGCGTGTCGCACCGGGATGGCAGTCCCGAGTCCCATCTCTCCGGACCTGCTACACTGTTCGCATCCCAACGAGGTTCTGATTGCAACGATTCGTGGCCACGCTGCTCGCGCTGCTTTTGGGCGGATGCATTCCGATCCCAACGGTTCACGTGCACTCACAACACATTGCCCAGGGCGTGGTGCCGGCCAGCCAGGTGGCTGGCGTCGCGTTGACCATTCGGGAGGGGCTCGCAGCGGCATGGAAGGCCGTCAAAGCGCAGCACGCGCGGCTCCGTCCCACCTCATGCGGCGCCGCGAAGTGCTATGCCGTGGCTGACGTCGACAACGCCATTGCCGCGATCCGCGACAGCGTGCGCGCGGGCATCCCTTCGGAAGCGCTCCCGCTGCAGAAGGCAGTGGCCGACGAGATCGAACGTGCCACAACTCTCGGCGCGTCGTCGCCTCCGAACGCCATTCAACACATCCGCATGCCTCCCGGACCGGCGCGTGGCGGCTACAACGTCGAGGAGGTTGATGGGATGTTTCGACGCGTGCTCGATTATCTCGACAGAATCGGCAAATACGACTCGTACACGCCGTCGGTCGCGTTCCACAGCGCGCCCGACGGCGCCACGTACAAAATTCAGGTCGCCGACACGCAGCTGACGAGCCATACGGGGAGCACGGATGAAACGATCCCCACGGTCTGGCGTGGCAAATACTCGGGACTCGTAAGGAAGGCCGGCTACAAGGACGCTCTGATCGTCGAGATCGATCTCATGAACGATAGACCCCGCGCGACCTGCACGTGCACGCTATACAAGACGAAGACCCCGATTGAGAACGAGTCGGTTTGCAGGATCGTATGGTGACGAGCAGCGATCTGCCGGCGCTCCCGCCAACCGGCCGTAAGGTCGTCCGCTACCTCGTCGCATTCACCGTCACGCTGGGCGTTGCCATTGGCCCGTTCCTCGGTGTGACCCGCGTCCCGGGCTTCATCACTATCGGTGAACTCTTTCCGCTGAATCTGCAGCGCGCCGTAGCGGCATTCGCCGCGTTTCTCATTACCTTGGCGGCCGTCGGGGTTCAATTCTTTGGTGGCGACCGGTTCGATGCCGGCCGGCTGAAGGCGGCCTTCACGATTGTCTTCTTGGCGATATTCGCCGGCACCCTCGCCTTGTACCTGACGTACACGAGTTGGGTCGTTCACGTCGAGGTTGGAGGAAAGCTTTCTGCGGCCTACATCGTCGGCCCGAGGATGTTGCCGGACTGCCCGTGCGTCGCGCACAAGCTGCAGATCACCAGTTGTATCGGCCCGGTCGTCGATACAAATCCGGCGCACGTCGAAGACTGCTATCCCCGTGAAGACATCGTGGCGCGTAAGAACGGGCTGTCGATGCTCTACTTATTCGCGATCTTTTCTCTCGGCGTGCTGATTGGCCTCGTGGTGTTGAAGGAAAGGATGCGAGGAGACGTCGCCGAAAAATAGCCCGGCTTCGCGCGGCGCCTGTGTTCACCCGCCCCGGCTCCTGTCGTACGAGGCGAATGCTACGAGGCGAATGTCCGGCATGCGCTCGCGATTGCGGCGACCATGAAGTAGAGCGCTGTGAGAAAGAAGAGCGCAACATTGATCGACGACGCCTGTTTGCAGGTCTGCGCTACTTTGTCTGTGACGTCTCCGTGCAACATCATCCGCAGACAGACGTTCTCGACGATGTCCGCCACCGCGCCAGCGAGGCCGACGCCGACCGCGCACTTCGTCCAGATAAGGTTGGGCAAGAAATGCCGCCCGGCGGCGATCCACGTCGCTGCGTAGACGACGATGAAGAGCCAGTCGAGCGCGAGGTTGCGGCGTGCGGCCTCCTGACCCGCCTCCCCCCACTTCGCCAGGATGTCGTTCACACCTGTGGCGCTGCCGGCCTGCTTCAAGTGCTGGTTTGTCGCCTGAGCGGGATTGAAGAACGGGAAGTTGAACAGCGTGGCAATAGTCAGCATGCCCACGAACATGATCACGAAGTCGCAGCGCGGCGTCATCACCTAAGGAGAGCCGCGGTGACGGCGAATCCCTACCCCCGAGCGTAAATCCCGGGAATCGTTTTCATCGGACATGGCAGCCGGAGTCGTGCCGCCAATCAGGGACAAACGTTCCATGCATTCAGCGGCGAGCAACATTGGTTATTACGGGTCTATGAATCGGTTATCCGCAGGTGCTCGATCCGCCGATCTATTTTCACGGCTGCAACGCCGGCGATACGGTGATGGGGATCGAAAGCCGACGTCACGATCAAGTCCTGCCCAGGACTCGGCAGCGCCTACGCCGGCCGCAACGTCCGCGAGACGCGGCTGCGCGAGACCTGGGAGAAGTCCGAGGTGATGGCCTTCAACCGCCGCCGCACGTCGATGATCTGTGGGGCTTCTGCCGCACGTGCTATTACGCCGAGACGTGTATGGCCGGCTGCACGTGGACCTCGCATGCGTTGATGGGCCGCGCCGATAACAAATCCGATGTGCCACCATCGCGCTGGAGATGGACCGCAAGACTTGCGCGAACGGCTGGTGAAGGTGAAGGACGCCCCCGGCCGCTCATTCGATCACGGCGAGTTCGAGATCGTCGTTGAGTCGGTGCCGGCGCGCGCCGAGGACGGGACCGCCGCCAATCCCCTCCGTCTCTGCCGCGCCTGCCGCCGCTTCGTACTCGTCGACGACCGCGACGATTGCACCTTCTGCGGAACCGATCTCGACGCCGCCGACGCCAAGCACCAAGAGAACGTGGCCGAGATGCGCCTCGCCGGGCAAGCGCTGCGCGAAGCGCTTGCGGAACGCGGCTGAGACGTAGGTGTGCGCGTGTGCGCGCTCCGAGATCGCCTCTGCGCGCTTCGAGAACGCATTTGCGCGTTCTGTAATCGCATTTGAGCGCTCCGAGATCCCATTTGCGCGCCTTGGGCGCGTAAATGCGCATTCAAGGATCGCAGATGAGATTCTGACAATCGCAGCTGCGTGCACAAAGCCCCAACATGCGCGCATGGCAATCGCAAGTGCGCGCACTAGAATCCCATCTGCGCGCGTGGCACTCGCACTTGCGCGCATGGAGCGTACAATTGCGCGCACCTAGAGTTCGAGGAGGCGAATGCATGGCCCCAACGCAGAAGCGGACCCCGGAGGACGTTGTCGAGCAGTTGCGCGCGATTCTATCGGAACTCGACGAGATCACGCCGCTCTCCTTTGCGGAGCGGAGGGACCTTCGGAACAAGCTCAAGACGTCCGAAGAGACCGTCCAGGCGTCGGTGAGCATCATTGCGGCGTCCGACAAGGTAGCGAACGCCATCGGCTGGTCGTCCGAAGACGTCCTCGAGATCTTTTCCGACCGCCGGCGGTGGTCCTTCGTCGAGAGTGAGCTGCGCACCCTCCTGAACGGCGTCTCCAGCGCCAACCTCCGCCGCCGCCACCAGCTCGAAATGATCGCCGGCGACGCCTACGCCATCGCCGCCCGCCTCGCCCGCGATCCCGCAAACGCAGACCTCATCCCGTTCGTAGAAGAGATGCAGCGGCTCCGAAAGCTGGAACGGCGCCGGAAACGGTCCAGCCGCAGGGCACCGGAGGCGCCGCTGGAGACGAAGGAAGAGGCGTAAGCGGCCTTTCCTGCAGCGAAAGGCGCATCGTGCTCGCGGAGACGTAGGTACCAAACGTTGGGTCAAAACCTTCGTTTCTCGCAGGCGACGCGAGAAAACGAAGGCCTGACCCCATATACCCCCTCCGTCGTGGACGTCGGAGACGGTGGTTTACCTGTGGGCACCTGAACATGGGTTGTGGATCGCATCGCAGCTCGACCGTCATTCGCCAACAGCTACCGGCCGGGAGGCCCCCGCTGCTGCGCTGACGAGCGTCACTCGGCCGTACTCGACGAGCACCTGGACGTGGGAACCGATCGCGCAGCCATGCTCGGCGAGCCACCGCCCGGACATGCGAAGGTACGGGACGATTGCTTCCGGCATCATCCGGCGAGATATGCGGCGGCTCCCGAACTTCAACACATACGGCGCCCGCGCCGGCCGGGACTGCACCTTGACTGCGACTCGTACGGACACAGCAACTTGTTTCCCCACGCGGCGACGGCGAGGACGACTCAACGCTGGATGACGGCTGAGAGCTTCAAAGATATGCGAACGCATTCTTGATCACCTCCGAATGAAATTGCTTCAGCAAGGCCGCGCGGTCTCGGTGACTTCCGGCCAGGCGATCGCTTCGGCCAGACCGGGGATGACCGGTGCGAGTCGTTCCTTTTCTGCGTCCGCGAGTTCTTCAAACATGCGGTCGAGAAACGTGTCCATCGCTTCGCCGCCGTCAGCAGCAAGGACCCTCAGAGCCGCGATCTGATAGAGCGGCAGGCAAACGGTGAGCTTACGCGTTCGCAACGTCGGCGGAAGGATCAATGACGGATCGCGTCCTAGCGCTGCTTCGATCGTCGCGATACTCCGGCGCCGGACACGTCGAACATCGCGGAAGAGGTCCCCGTGCAGATGTGCTTTCTTAACGGCACCAGGAGACGGTTGATCGTTTCCTCGGGCGAGCGGGTGGCGGCGACGCAGCCCCAGCGGTTCGTTATGCGAGGCACGTGGCTGTCGACGCTGATCCGTTTCGAACTACAGGCCACGCCCATCGTCAGGTTGGCGCACTTGTGGCCCGCGCCGCGAGATGATCTGAGACCGCGAAGTGCGCATGGCACGTCGTCTTCGAACTCGACCAACCGTGCGCCGTGCGATCCCGCGGATCTGCGCTGCCTAGCCTTGTGAAAGCTGCTCGCGCGCATCAGTGCGTCGATCTGCGAGACCGATGGCTTGGCCACCGCCGCCGGCATTGGCGCGTTGAGAACGCCTGATCGCGGTCGGCAGGTTCATCTCGTCTCGCGTGCGGACGGAGATTGCTGCACGAGTCCCCAGAGCGGCCGGCAGGCGACATCTCCCTTGTAATTTAGTAATCTTTAGTTGTCTTTCTTCAGCAACGAATAGGCGTCTTGTTGCAGGTCCAGCAACAGAAAGCGACATTCGAGCTGTCGTGGAACAGGCCGCGGCTCGAACGGTCTGCGGGAGCGGTACGGTGACGGACACGATGGACGAGGTTGACCGACTGATCCGGGCAATTGCCGAGAGCAAGGTGAAGCGCTCCTGGCTCGCCGCCGAAGTCGGGATTGGCAAGTCGACGCTCAGCCGGATCGAAAGCGGCGAAAAAGAGATCGTCGACGTCCGGCTCTTCAATCGTCTGGTCCGCGCTCTCGGCCAGCAACCATCGACGTTTCTCGGCGAGCCTGAATCGCCGTTCCTCACCTGGAATCTTCAGAAGATTCACGACGCAGTGAGCCTGCTCTACGACAAGTTCGTACGCCCGGAACAGGTACGACCGGAGCCGAATGCGCAGCTTCTCGCCGACCGCGTGAGCCGTCGCCGCGGAGTGCCAGCTCGGTCCGACTCGAAGCGCATGGCAAAACGATTTCGGGCAGCTGCGACTCCCGACCGCGAGACGTTCCACGACGACGATGACGCTCCGGAGCGGGAGATCCCGGCGCACTATGCCGGGCTCGGAGCGAAGTACGTTTTCAAGGCCGAGGGAGACTCGATGATCGATGTAGGCATTACGCATCGCGACATCGTCTTCGTCCGTCCCGAAGCTGATCCCCGGGCTGCGCGCGGCAAGGTCGTGGTCTGCCGCGTCGGAGGATCCGAGTACATCAAGATCCTGCACATCGAGCGCGGCCGCATCCATCTTCTGAGCGCGAACGAGCGCTTTAAGCCGCGCACCGTGGACGAGGAAGGTGACAACTTCGAGCTCATTGGTGTGGTGGTAGGACGTTCGGGATATCCGGCCCTCTAGCTGAGATTCGGCCGCCAGGTTAAGCCCTTCGTCATCGCGCTGGGAGACGACGACCAGACGCGCTGACGACATTCCGGTCACGCCGGGGGATTCTCCCTTTTGGCGACTCTGCTCCCGCGTCTGTCCGCAAGAAGCCACCTTGTCATCGATGCGGTGTCCTTACATGGTGCAACCCATAAGAGACGACGCTTCGGTCCGGATCCACGTTCGGTCCATTGTCAGAATTCGCATTGAGGAGATCGGCAGCATGCTATGCATCGTGGCTCGCTACGAGGGCCGGGTTCTCCGTTTCGAGCTTCCACCGGGACGCCTTCGTTTGGGTTCGGCGCCCGATAACGACCTGTGCATCCCTTTCCCAGGCATTTCGCGGCGGCATGCACAGATCGAGCGGACGGAGCGCGGCGCTCTGATTCGCGACCTCGGATCCAAGAACCTGCTCGTGGTCAACGGCGCGACGGTGACCATGGTGGAATTGCCTCTCGATGCGACGCTTCGCATCGGCCACGCCACACTGTCGTTCGAGGAAGCACAGACAGCCGATCTGCAGATCGCGATCGAGGTCGCCGAGACCGCCACCAGCTCGCCATCCGACGAGACGGGCACGGAGCATCACTCCTCCACCGGCGGCCCGGCGGCGGCACTGCAACTCGTTCGCAATTACGAGGGAATGTCGCACCGCCTGTTTCTACGAACTCTTAGCACGAGACTGGACGAAGCGCGCGAAGTCCTCTCCGCCGAAACGATGGCGCTCGGGAACTGGGCCGAAGACGGCAGAATCTCGATTCGATCGATTGCCGGCTCGCTTCCAGACGAAGAGGCTCTGAAACGAATCGTCCCAGGCCGGCGCAGACGTCAGATCACGAGACGACAATCCGACAACGTCATCGAGTCCGTTCATGGCCGTCGCTGGTGCATGGCCGTCTTCGGGCCCGATCAGCGTCCTGCACAGTGGCAACTCGACTTCATTGAATATCTGGCCTGCAAATCCTTTGGGCCGGAATCCGAGCCCGCGGCTGCTTCGCTCGACGCGCCCCTGCCCGTTCCCGATTCGATGGTGATCGGATCCTCGGCGCGAATGCGCGCTGCGATGGATCAGCTCCGCGCCACTGCAGGGAGCGATCTGGACGTGCTGCTCACGGGAGAGACGGGCACGGGGAAAGAGCTCTTTGCACGGCTCGTTCATGCAGCCGGAAAGAATGCGTCAGGCGCGTTCGTGGCCATCAACTGCGCCGCAATTCCGTCCGAACTGCTCGAAGCGGAGCTGTTCGGAGTGCACGGCCGTGTTGCGACGGGTGTCGACCCGAGACCCGGCCGCTTTGCGCAGGCAGAGGGCGGTTCGCTCTTCCTCGACGAGATCGGCGAGCTTCCGGACCGCCTTCAGGCCAAGCTGCTGCGCGTGCTTCAGGAGCGCGAGATCCTACCGCTCGGTGCCGTCAATCCGCGTCCGATTCATCTTCGCGTGATCGCCGCGTCGAACCGCAATCTCCTCCAACTGTCGCGCAACGGCACATTCCGGTCTGATCTGTATTACCGCCTGAGCGCCCTCCGGTTCGACCTTCCCTCATTGCGCGACCGGCGCGAGGATATCCCCGGTCTCACGCTGACATTCGCGAACGAGGCCGCAGCGCGTCATCACAAGAACGTGCGAGGCATTAGCCGCTCCGCGCTCGCGGCGTTGATCGACTACGACTGGCCGGGGAACATCCGCGAGTTACGCAATCAGGTCCAGCGCGCGATGCTGATCTGCGAGCCGAACGGCGTTCTCGACGCATCGCACTTCGAACTGGAGCCGCCTCCGAATCCGCCGCCAGACGCGCCCGACGCCGTGCTGGTGCAGTCCCCACCGGCCGAACCGCTTGCGCCGCTGCAACTGCAGGTCGAATCGCTCGAGCGCGGCGCCATCTCCCGAGCTCTCGTCCAGTGCAACGGCAACCGCAGCGCGGCGGCACGACTACTCGGCATCACGCGCAACGGACTCTCACTGAAGCTGCGAAGGCTGGGACTCTCGTGATGAACCGGCGCGCCGAGACGGAAACTGTCGATGTCTTCTGCGGTAGCCTCGGCGCAACGGTTGCGATCATGCCACCCGGGACGCGTCTCGGGTCCCGTCATACGATTCTCAACGTCCTCGGCATCGGCGGCTCCTCCGTCGTCTATTCCGCCGAGGACTCCAGAACGTCCTGTGTCGTGGCGGTGAAAGTCCTACGGCCCGACCGGTCGACGGAGGCGGCGCTCGTGCGCTTCCGGTACGAGGCGGCGGTTGCGCGGGCCGTCGATTGTCCGCACCTCGTGCGTGTCTTCGACTACGCCGAGGGACCGCCTGCGTATCTGACCATGGAGCTCGCGCGCGAGGGATCGCTTCGGCATGCTCTGAAGGACGGATCGTTGCCCATCGGCCGAGCCATCGAGATTGCCAGGCAGGTCCTTCTTGCGCTGTCTGCACTGCACGACCGCTCCATCGTCCATTGTGATGTCAAGCCGGGAAACATTCTCCTCGACGCTGGTGGACGGGTCCTGCTCGGCGATTTCGGACTGGCCCGTCAAGCGAATACATGCACAAAGACCGATGGAAACGGAAGCCTATTCGGGACACTCGAATATCTCGCCCCGGAACAGGCATTGGGAGGGATCATCGACGCTCGCACCGACCTTTACTCCCTCGGGATCGTCCTGTTCGAGATGCTCACCGGAGCGGTACCTCACTGCCGCGCATCCTCATTGGGAACACTGCTCGCGCACATTCAGGAGCCGGCCCGGAATGTACGGAACCTGCGCCCCGCGATACCTCGTTGGCTCGCCGCGCTGATCGCGTGTCTTCTTGAGAAGCAACCGCGAAAGCGCTATGTCTCGGCCAACGCTGTACTGCACGACGTCGCGCGGCGCTACGCACATTACGGGACTGCGGCTGGCATTGTGCAGGATCGTGGCACGTCTGCGCACATTGTTGACACTAGACGCCCAGTGACTTGGCGATTTGAACCGGAAATGCCTTGAATTTGCGGGCACAGACGGTGCAGAAACACAGCACTAAATCGGGGTCGTCCACCATAAATCATCATTTGGAGGGTTTTCTATGTCTCGTGTGAGGCTTTTCGTTTCATTGCTCCTTCTTCTGGGTGCGTTTGCCGCGTTTGCGGATGACCCACCACCGGGAACCGTCGTCCAGCGTCCGTGGCTGCGTCCTTGTCTCGACTCGGGCTCGGTCACGCACGAACAGTACGAGTACAAGTGCACGTCCGCTGAGTCGAACGTTCAGGTCTACAACTTCTACACGCATAACGAATACCTGAAGGACGCCGTCTACCGCGTCGATCGCTCGCCTGTTTCGGAGACCACCTTCTACGCACACGCCGTGAAGCAGTCCGTGACGGTTGCACACCCCACCATGCTCGACAACTCGGCAGCTCTGGTCTATCAGCGCGAGACGCGCAAGGAGCAACCTGTTGTGGTCGACCGGGGGTGGGCCTACAAGAAGAAAGACTAGCTTATGCCGCACCGGCCCGTAGTCAGTAAGCGCTCCGGCCGGTTCGGCCGTCTCTCCGTGCGAGTGGCCGCTGCAGCGATCACCGGAGTCCTCTCGTTTCTCTCATGCAAATCGGTGGACGGCCCCGACCAACCGCCGACACCGATCGCGACTCCCGACCGCAACGCCAACCACTGGTATGCGGTCGGGATCGCATCATTGCCCGGACACACCGCCGCCGTGGTTGCCGATCTCACACTCCTGCTCGATGGCCGTCTGTGGCCCGGCTACACGCTCGCAGCGCATCCGCTGCTGATCGATGTCACCGGCGAGGCGTTGTACTGCATCGGCCGTTGCGTGCCCGGCCTGGCCGGTCCCCTGCGTGCAAACGAGACCGCCGGCCGTTTCGGCGCCCGCTACTCGTTCGTTCCCGGCACCGAGGTCGGACTCGCGGAGGCGCAGACGGTTCTCGTCGTACGGCTCGACCCTCGCGACGATCTGAAAGACATCGTCTTCACGGCCATTCACGAGGGTTTTCACGCCTACTACCAGGTCGACCGAGAGAGCGATGTGCCGCTCGAGATGCGCCTGCCCGGCGACTCCCAATCCGGTGCATACGCATCGCGCACGGAGCTTCAAGACGCATACACCACCGAGGCGGAACGAACCGGACGTCTCTCGCGCGAGATCCGCGCGCTGGCGTGGGCAGCACGCGCGGGCGCGAAGGAGCGCACGGAAGACGCCGAGGCACGCGCCTGCGTCGACGAGTTCATCGAGCTGAGGCGGATCCGCCATCGCGACCTGCTGACTCCTGCCATGGAGGAGGACATCTGGGAGCGAACCGAAGGGATTCCGCTCTATCTCGAGCGCGAGGCTGCGACCCTGCTCGGTCGTCCCGACACGAGTGTTCTCAAACAGACGATCGACTACGGGGTCGTGCCGGATCTCACGATGGTGCCGTACTTCTCGATCACGGGCGCACTCGAAGCCGTGATCCTCGATCAACTTACGCGGGACGAATGGCGCACCTGGGTGTTCCCCGGGCGATCGGGAGAAGGGCTCACGCTGTTCGACGCCGTCGTCCGCGCCCGAAGCTCACTCCCCCACGACTCGTCCGCACCATGTCCCGCCAATTCAGGAACCCAACCATGAACCGAACCATGAACATGTACCGTCTCGCGATTCTCACCGCCACCTTGTCCGCCCTCGCCGTCGGTGCGGCGGCTCAGTCCAATACGCTTCCGGCTCCGGTTCGCCTCTCCGATCCGCCGTCACCGTGGAAGTGCGAGCGCCCTGCGGAGGCGCCGCCGTGGCTTGTCGCGGAGGGAGTCACGACGCCTCCGTTCCTCGCCTGCCGCGACGACAGCGGGGCGATGCTGCTCCTCTCCGTCACTGATCTGTCGACCTCCCGTACTGCCTACTCGGTTGACGCGCTCGTTAGCGGGGCCGAGGAGCAACTGCCCGGGTCGTGGCACGTGCAGAAAAAGAGCTCTGGGTTCGCGACGAGGCAGACGTCATCTCGGCTCGGCGTAGCGCACGTGAGACTCGTCGGGAGCGGGAACGGCATGACCTTCGCGGCAGGGGGATCCACTCCCACGCTGGTTCTGATGGAACAGGTGCCACTCGCGTACTCCGAGCCGTCGACGAAGACGCGGCACCAGTACATCCTCGCGTTCGAGCTTCGGACGCCGTTGCCGCCGGAAGCGCGGCGGAAGGCGGCCATCGCCGAGCGCGAAACGCAACTCGAGCGCTGGGTCGACACCCTCGCCATCGACAACTCGGTGGCCTTGCTACAGCCTTCTGAATTCGCGTTCCTGGCCTCAGCGGCCGCCCCTCCGACACCCACTTCTTCGAAGACCTCCGGCGCGCCCGTCGCTCCGCCACCTTCACCCATGGAAGCGATCGCAAAAGCATTCCTCGCCGCCGACTCC
This sequence comes from Thermoanaerobaculia bacterium, assembly GCA_035996815.1. Classification (GTDB taxonomy): domain Bacteria; phylum Acidobacteriota; class Thermoanaerobaculia; order Gp7-AA8; family Gp7-AA8; genus JADGNZ01. The sequence continues at coordinate 121,725 of DASYJF010000134.1, forward strand.
GGCGAGCTTACCGATACGACGGTCCGTGAGTTGGAGGAGCTTGCGCGCACGGACTCGACCCTCGGCTCCGCCGCCACGGAAACCCTGCGACGAGCACGCCGGCGTGCCTCGGCCGCGCGTACTCCGGAGGTCTGGCGGGCGATCGCGACGAGCACGCCGAAAGATGCCCTGCCGGCACGTGTCGCAATGTTTCTCTCGGCCGCCCTGATGAACAACGACGCCACGACCGCCAACGCAGTGATCGCCTCCGCCGCGGAGAGCTCGCTGACGCTCGCGAACTTCAGCGACGCAGACCTCCAGTCGGTCCTCCAAGGTCTCCAGTCCTCACCCGATCTGCTGGCGGACAGCGGTGGGCCGGCGCTCGCCATCGACCCGGCCCGCGACGGCGACCGTCTCGCACGGCTGCTGGCGCGATCCGGAGTGACGTTCGTCGACATCGCGACAACGGCTCGACCAATGCCGCCGGACGAAACGCGCTGGAAACTACTCAGCTCGATGCCCGCCAGCTCTCTGCCCGTATACGTTCGATCGGGCCGGAGTTTCGGCCGCCTCATTCGTGACGGCGCGACCGCCCGCTTCGAACGATTCGCGAGTCTCGTTGATGTCGCGCATGCCACGCGAGGCACGGGTACGCCGAAGCCTCGGTGACGTCTCACCAGAATCACAAGATCGATTGAACCCACGCACAGCGTATCGTTTCGTTGTATCTCATCCGATCAGCTCAGCGGCGCCGCCGCAACGGTGGGATCGACGTTCTTCACGATCAGCCGGCCGTGCTCCACCTTCGGATAGACGCGCGCGCCGATCTCGAAACCACACTCTTTGAGCCAGCGGCCAGACATTCGGAGGTATGGGACCTTCGCCTCCTGCGAGCCAGACAGCCGCGCCGGGCGATACAGCGATGCCATGCTGAACACGCGCACGCCATCGCGGCGGCGCTGCCGCTTCTTTTTTCGTGGCGTTGCCACAGTAGCAACATCGTGTTTGCGGCGGTAGCGGCGCGCGGCGCGAGAGTTTGTACGGCGGGCCAGCGCCGGGAGATGACGGAGAGCAGCAAGGGAACGAGGACGCATAGTCATCACCTCTTGAAGTGAATAGCGCTAGGGAACCTCTGCACAAGGGCGAATGCTGGGTAGTTTCGTAAAGATCGAAGGTGAGAATGACTAAACACGCGAATCGTGGCGCGATGTTCAATGATCTCGTGGCCGTTTTCGACGGCCGGGACTCACCTCTGACTCGTTACTCGTGTCAGCAGAGACACTTCTCCCGATCGGGAACAATGAATTTGCGAACCAGATAGAGGTTGGCCATCGCGAACGTTGCGAACGCGCGCGCGGTGTTCTTCATCAATCCGCGGTAAACGCACTTTCGCGAACCCCCACAGCCGCTTCACGATCCGGAAGGCGTGCTCTCCGCGCGCTCTCGATCGCTCGAGAGCGCGACGCGCCATTGCTGTTGGTGGACAAGACCGTACTACCTGCTCGAAGGATTGCGCGGCGCAGCTGACATCGATCATGACGGACACGTCGATATCGATGAACTCTACAAATACGTATCCCAGAAGGTGAGCTTGGCCACGCACGGAAGGCAGAATCCGATGCGCAAGTCGCCGAACCTGACCGGCACGATCGTCCTAGGTGGCCACCTTCAATAGCCGAGACGACTAGTACCGAAAAGGCACCGCAGGAATGGCGTTGCGGCGCACGGAGAATCTACTCCTTGCCGTCTGTATCAAATGAGCACCGATCTGCGCGCGCGTGGCTGTCCTTCACTCGCGGGTGCGTGAACACCCGATGCCGGTACCGCCCGTTCGCGTCCCCAGGCGCGGATACTCTCGATGGCTTCCGGATTCGTCTTCGAGAGCGGCACGACGTTTCGGAACACCTTCCGCAAGTACTCCTCGTCGACGACCGCATCTCCCTTCAATACCGCCTCGCGCGCTGCCTCGGCTACGGCCGCCTGAAGATCGCTTCCGGCGAAGCCCTCGGAGAGCTCGACGAGATCAGAGACGATCGCTTCGTCGTACGTGCGCCTCAGGTGCTTCTCCAGGTAGAGCGCAATGATTTCGCCGCGCTCCGGCGCAGTCGGCAGATCGACGAAGAACAGCTCGTCGAATCGCCCGCGCCGGAAAAGCTCCGGCGGCAGCTTGGTAATGTCGTTCGCCGTGCTCACCACGAATACGCGCGCGCGGCCTTCCTGCAGCCAGTACAGGAAGTGTCCGACGATGCGCGACGAAGTCCCGCCGTCGCCGCCGGAACCGGCGAGCCCTTTCTCGATCTCGTCGATCCAGAGAACGCACGGTGCGACGCGGTCCGCCGTCGCCAGCGCCTCCTTCAAACGACCTTCCGACTGCCCGAGGTACTGGCCGTGGATGTTGGAAAGATCGAGGCGATACAGAGGCAGGCTCCAGTTCTCCGCGATCGCCTTCGCTGACAGAGACTTCCCGCAACCCGGGACGCCGACGAGCAGGACACCGCGGGGCGGACGCAACCCTCGGTCGCGCAAATCCATCGTCAACAACGGCCGCTGCTTGTCCAGCCAGGCGCGCAAGCCCGAGAGACCGCCAACGGACACCTCGCCCGGCGCGACCTTGACCCGTTCCAGTCCCGCGATATCGGAAAAAATGCGGTCCTTCACTTTCGTAAGGTCGCTCAGATCCGCTTTCGTGATCGAGCCTTTGGCCAGCAATGTGGCGATCGCGTTCTCCGCTTCGATCCGTGTCACGCCGGCCAGAATCGCCGCGGCTTCGGTCAGCTCGGCATCCTGCCAGTCGATCGGAAGCCCGCCACGATACGGCGTGAGGCACTCGGCGACGATGGCCCGCATCTCGTCCTCATTCGGCGGATCGAGTGTGAGGCTCATTCCCTGCCTCTGCAGACGTGCCCAGATCGGAGACGTGGTCGTGACGATGATCACTCCCCCGCGCTCAGTTGCTGACGCCGCAACGTCGAGCAGCTGACGACTCGTCGGCGTGTCGTCGCCAAGATCCTGTGTCTCCGTCAACACGAATGTCAGGTTCTGACGTTGCACGATCTGCTGACTGGCGAAATCGAGGGCGCCGGCCACGGACCGGTCGTCATTGACGATGCGATTGGTCGCGATGTCGCGCATCCCCTGGGACAGGGTGTGAACGTAGATCGGGATGTTCAACTGCGGCGCGAGCAGTCGAAGCAGATCGATCGCGCGGTCACGCTCATCCGTGCGGAACGAGATGAACGGAATCCTCGCTTTGAGGTACAGCAGCATGGTCTGTCGGCAGGACTGAAAGTCAGGCATATTTGCTCACAGGAGAATGCGCCGGCCCGGTCCGGCTTGCGCCGCCGTGACCGTGACTGAATCGGTTTCGCGGGAAAGAAGAACAGGAACAACGACGGTCAACGGATTGTCGCGGAGGGCCTTGAGCAGGACATCTGCGCGATTGCGCGTTGCACTGGCTTCGAGCGACTCCTGCGTCCCGACCGCGAAGCGCCTCACTTCAGCCGCGAAATGCTCGCGAACACTCTCGGGCGCGCACGACATCGCGGCAGCCGCGTGGAGCGGCGCGAGCGCGCGACGCGCGCCGAGGAGTGCCTGCGAAACCGAAAAGGCATCGCCGCGCGAACGATCGAGTGCGAGTTGCAAACGGGAGGCGACCGTTTTCAGCCGAGCATCGAACGCTTCCGCGACACGCGCGGTCCAGCGCTCAGCGACGACGTTCGTCCACGCGATCGTCCCGGCGAGCAGGAGCTCGAGCACAGAATCGTCGCCGTCGCGGAACCGCTGGAGGAGCGGCACCCACTCGGCATAGGTCGCCGGTACAGAGACAGCCGTCATTTCTTCACCGGCCGCCGCCGCACCAGCAGCAGGTCCGAGGGAACGAGATCCCACGGCGGAAGCTCCTTCGCAAGCGGCAACTCCGGCGCGGAATTGTTCTGCGGCGCCTCAGGCTTGGGCGGGATAACCTCGCCGAGAATCGGTCGTACGGGTGTGGTCATGGCATTTTCTCCTTCACGCGATTGATACACGTTGCTCGGGGCGCTGCAGGACGAACTGCGGAGAGCTGAGAGATTCGAGAAGCGCCGTGACATCGGCCGAACGTGCGTCTTCGCTCGCGACTTCGTGGCGATAGTCGGTAAGCTCCGCGAGAACCGCTTTCAGGATGGCGGCCGCCTGGTCGTGATCGTTATCAAGCGCCTGCCGCGCCGCGTCACGCTGGCGGTCGAGATCCTTGAACTTCCAGAAGAAGAAGGCTGCGGCGGCCGCGATCAGCACGAGCCCAATCAGAATCGCCGTACTGCCGCCGGTCATGATCAGGCCACCGATGAGAATGCCGGCGATGAGCACGATCCATGCGGCGGGAGTCAGCGACACTGCGTTGACCGCCGTAGTGATCTTCGCGTTGTAATGCTGTCGAAGATCAGCCGCGAGCACTTTCTCGTTGGCGCCGTCGGTGCTCCTGCCGGACCACGACACGATCGTCAGCTCGGCCTGTCGCGGCATCTCCATCCGATCGCGCGCGACGAAGTCATTGTGTGCCGCCATGATCCACTCCCGCGACCGGGACACGGCGTAGCGCTGGGTGGCGCGCGTAGCGCCGAGTTGCTCGGGATTCATGGCCGAGTTGGTGAGCACCGCCGCAAAATTCGTGCTCGCCTGATGAATCTCGGCTTCCGCGTCGAAGCGGGCTTTCGCCGCATCCTTGTCCCCGTCTTCTTCCTTGATGAGCGCGAGCAGGCGCTCCTCGCGGCGGTACGGCAGCTCTTCGTCATCGAAATTCGCAACTAGTGAGTCGAGCAGAGAATCACACGCAGCCTCGATCGACGGCGGAACGATCAGCTCTCCAGTGAAGAGATTCGTGAAGAAATCGTGGACCGCCCGATTCCGACGCGCGGCGCAGAGGGCTTTCATCAGCTGCGGCGCGTTCCCAGCGTATTTGCGGAGCGTCGGATAATCGCGGTCTCCCGGCTTGGGAGTCATCACGTCGAGTTGCGCCGCCCAGCGCTTCCGCTGATCGTTGAGGAAGCCCGCCTGCTCCTCGAGCTCGGTCAGCCACTGCTCGATGACGTTCGAACAGGCGAGCAGCGCGCCGCCGCCGAACACGCCGTTGGCGAGTCCGTCGAGCATGACCACCACCTCGCGATCGATGGCCATCGGGTTCTGCATCTGGAAGTAGCGGCTCAGCCAACGCGTAAGTGCTTCACTGCGCCGTGCGCGGCGGCAGACGAGTGCGAAGAAGAGCGAGGTCTTATTGTCGTCGCGGCGGATGGACTCGGCGACGCCACGCTCGGCGAGCGACCGGTCGTCCTTGATCCAGGCGGACAGCGCGACGAGCGCGGGCGCGAGCCAGTAGTTCGGCGTCGTGACCATCAACTGCTCCGTCACGGTATGGATCGTGTTCTGACGGATCATCTGGAGATCGGTGGCCTGCAGAATGCCGGTGGTCGTGCGGCGCACGATGTCGTGGTGGCCGAACTTCTGCTCGATCTCCTGCCGTACCCGAACGATCTCGGTCGCGGCGAACTGCTTCTGTTTGTCCTTCCGATCGGCCGCCACGAATTCCTGAAACTCCTGATGGAGGTCATCGAGACGATCTTTCGTCAGTTCCTGCTGCTGGTAAACAGCGATCACCTGTTCGGACACAGCTCCGACGTTCGTGTTGACGACGTCGAGGTTGTGCTCGAGCCGGCTGATGTGTGAATGGACGCTGCTGAGATCAATGACATCGGACATGCGCTATCTCCTCTGCTCAAGAGTTCAAAACCGACACAGCACCATCTGCCGCCACCGCGCGAATGGTGCTGACGTAGATCTCGATGAATGCGTAAGCGCCGTGCGCGGCGATGGACCGGGCTCGTTCAAAGAGCGGAGGCATCGAGTGCCCTTGCTGAAAGTGCTCGATGATTCCGCCGGCAAGGTCACAGATGTGCACTTCATAGGGAGACCCGAGCAAGCATCGCGAAACGACTCCGAGCGGACGCTCATCGACTCCGAGCTCGGGAAACTCCGCGGTGAGCGCGTCGAGCAACGCCTGAAGAGCGGCGGCGTCCAGTTGATACGTGCCCGCATCAAGCCGCTGCATGCGCTCGAGATATGCCGATGAGCGCTTTTGACGAAGACGTTGCGCGACCTGCGCCGGAGAGAGGTGTGTCTTCACGGTCGCCGGGCTCCCGCCGACCGTTAGCGCAGGACTGCGTGTTTCTGTCCCCAGAATCGAACGCGGCAATCGGAACCTCCTGGCCTGAATTGAGACGTGGTTCTCTTCAAAGGACACCGAATCTTTCGTTGTGTGGCGTGGCCCGGCGTCACTTTCTTCTCAACAGCTCACCCACCTTGGTTCCTGTTCCGTGTCTATCGAGACAGATGATGCGTGGCGACGGAAATCGAGAAGGCAGAAGGCGAGCCGGTCGAGGCGTCACGCCGAGGTCCGTCCTCGGATGAAGACGCTTACGCTGATCCTGCTCGCCGGCATTGCCGTGGTGGTCGCGGACATGGCGAAAGGGCAGGACACGGGGTCGGTCCGGTCTGTGATCGTCGCGCCTCCGAAGGCGCAGGCGGCATTCGATCCCGCGCAATCCGTGGCGTTGTTCGTCGGCATCCGCAACTTCCGAGATGACGAAAGGCTTCAGGACGTGCCGTATGCGGTCGACGACGCGATCGATCTCGCGTATCTCTTTGCGCTCGATCCGCGCGTTGCGCTCGTCCGCCCGAATCGCATCGCGCTCGCACTGTCGGACGAAAACCCACGGAAAGAGATATCGAAACGGCGGCTCGCGCAATTGAAACGAAACGGCGCGGTCGTCGTGATGGGGACCCAATCGCAGATCCTGAAGCTCCTGAACCGCCAGGCGGGGTCGGCGGGCGTGGACGGAATCTTCATCGTCTCGTTTGCAACGCACGGTTACAGCGACGAGGGCGCCCAATACCTGCTGGCGACGAACTCGCTCCTGGGCGAGATCAACACGGCAATTCCCACGGCCAGAGTTCTCGATCTCGTCGCGGCGTCCAATGCCACGCGCTCGCTCGTCCTGATCGACACCTGTCGTGAACGCGTGCGAAAGCAGCGGTCACCGGTGCCGGAGCCACTCTCGGCCGCGCCGCTCATTCAGCGGATGGGGCTGACCGCCGGACAGGTGGTGCTGTACGGCGCCGCCGCGGGACGATGGGCATACGACGACGACATCCGCCAGAATGGCGTATTCACCGGCGCCGTGCTCGACGCTCTTCAATGCCGCGCAGGGTCCGATCGCAATGGCCTCGTGACCGTCAACGAGCTCTCGGAGGCAGTCGAGCGCAACGTGCTCCGTTGGATTCGTACGAATCGGGATGCGTCAGTCCGCAACGCCACTCAGGCCAACATCGACGGTGCGGCGCGCGCGATGCCGCTGGCCACCTGTTCACGGCGCCCGCCACCCGATCCTCCCGCGATCGCGAAAGAGCCGGGAGCGGTTCCGCTTTCACCTCTCTCCGCACACCGGCCGCCGCTTCGACCGCTTCTGGCGCAATGCAGGGCCGACGGCGAGACGCTCCGAAAACTATACGACCCGCGCGCAGGCGACCAATTCATCGCGTCGTATCTGCGATGGCGCGATGGCTGCGTCGCCGTGCTGCGCGACCTCGACCAGAGATTGCCGCAAACGACCGCTCAGGCCAGTGAGACCGTTCGATTCCTGTCCATCGCCAACCTCTGGTGCGCGACGACGTGCCCTGACGCGCTGTCGGCGGGGAACTGCGCGCTCTTCCGAGAAGAGCCGCGAGCAGAGCGCTGTTTCTGGAATCTGGGCAAGGCCATCAGACAGGTCGACGACGTTCTCGTTCGCAATCCGTCTGCGCTGCGAACTCAGGAGTCTCCGTGATGAGCTCGTGCCGTATTCGGTGGTCGATCATCGCTGTAGCCGCTCTATTCAGTGTCGCAGCCGAGGGACAAATGGCATGCGCTCCCACGCCGGAAACGTACCGTAATCTCGAGTTTGGCGAGGCGCGGTTTGCGGTCGAGGAAGATTGCCGGCACACGTTTACACAAGACGAGCAGTTTTTCCTTGCGGGGATCGCGCGCCGTCTCCGATCTACCTGCAAGCGGCCGCGGGATCGAGAGGGCCGCGCATTGATGGAACAGTTTACAAAGGCGGCAGAACTGACTCTCGATTTACAGAAGCGGCGGGATCGCCTCTACAAGGACATGCCGTCGCATCCCGACCGCGCATCAGCGTTTGCCGCAGGGACGTCAATGATGGACGACTTGGGCTGCAACGGGCCGGAAGCAGCACTCCTTGCCCGCGGCCTTGTCCTCTATCTGAAGCGAACGTCCGGAAGCTCTCGCTTCGTTGCAGGTTGCGTTGAGACTTACACGCAGCGCTATGCGGAGAAAGAATGCCGATGCGTTGCCGTCGCCATGCGGCCCGTATTTCCGGACGTCGATCAGCGTTTCTTCGACAGAGAGCTCATCAAAGAGAGCATCCACCGGTCGCCGCGCGTAGCCCTGACCCTCATTGTGTCATGCGGTGTCCAGGAGTATTGATGCGCGCCGTTCATCCGTTCACGACCGCCATCAGCTCATCCGACACCCGCTCCGCGAGCTCCGCGATGATCACGCTCGCCGCTGCGTGACGTGCATCCAATTCGCCGAGACGCGCGGCGGCGAGATAGCAGTCGAGCACCAGCAGCACATCCTTCCGCGGATTCAGTTGGAGGCCCTCCCAGATACGAGAGCGGACGATCGGCCCAAGCCTTTCCCGCAATTCGGCATCTCCGGTCAGTTCGGCTACCTCAGCGAGCTCCGCCAGCGATTGGCGCAACAGCGGACGCGACACGAGCGATGACGAACAAACAAACTTGCGGACGCGCCACGGATCCGGCCTCGGCCGGCCATGCCGCAGCAGCAGCTGCCAGGCAGCGACCACGTCGGCTACGAGATTCGCGGCTCCGTGCTCCAGACGCTCGTCGAGCAACGTCTCGATGCGGTCGAGCATCCTCTCGAATGGAAAGGCGTCGCGAAGCTCTGTCTCGTCAATGATGGTCGCTGCGAAAACTGTCCAGTACATTGATGCAGGCTGGCGCGGCGCGACCGCAACAGAGTCGTTCGAGACGATCTGACGAAGAGCGTGCTCGATGTGGCCCCGCCATCGCTCCAGCACGGCGTTCTCACCCGTCGCGCGCGCGAGTCGCACCAGGATCAGAAGCGGCTCGAGCGGCCATACCGCCTCCGGCTGCGGCAGGATCGCGTCAGGAAAGCGGTCATTGCGGAGCCATCGTGCGAGTGACGCGTGCAAGTGGTTCGCCGCCGCCGGACTTTCGATCCGCGCAGCGGCCAGCAGTCTTTCGAACAGATGGAGGCGGTCTGTGTCAAGCAGGCGCGCCGATGGACCGCGGTATGCGCCGAAACGATCGGGGATGACGAGGATGAGAGACATTACGCCGAGCATGCTAAAAAGGGCAGCGGCCGATGCCGGCTGGCCGGCCAGCAAGCGGCGCATTCCCGGCGCCAGCAACGCCGCGCAGAACACGAACCAAGGACTCGCAACCAGCTGCGTCGCCACCGCTACTGCCGTAATGCGTGCGGGGGTCGTTTTCGATACATCGACGTAGAAGTTTCGCCAGAACAGACGGAAACCGTAGATGGGCTCAGTCGTGACGAACAGCGCCATGGGAACGATCGCCCGCAATGCCCGATTTGTACTTCTGGCCATGGCGCTGCTGACAGCGGACACCGCGGCCGTCATCAGCGCCAGGGGCACCCAATTGCCGCTGCGAAACGAACCGATACCGATCAAACGCGAAGCGACCACGCTCAGCGGAACTTGCACCAGCGCCATGGTTGCGAGGGACGGAAAGACGACGACCCGCAGCGAATGTGGCATCGTTCGCAATTGACCGCCGCCGTCTCGAGCGCCGACGAGTGTCGATACCGACATACACACGCCGACTAGCGGAGCAATCGGGAGCATTGCCGCAGGCACCAGATCTGTTGGAATGGATGCGAAACCGAAGTGAGCATGAAAACAATTCAGCATGAGCGCCGAGGTGGCGAAGGCGAAATAGAAGACGACGCCCACGACAACACTGCTCCTGGCGAGCTTGAGACTCAGCACACTCATGCGTGCCGGATCAACCCGGAGCCCGCTAAACATCGCTCCCGGCGCACTGATCCACATCATGATCGCAAACATCACCATCGACGCGGCATGCCGCAGGTACATCCACGGAGCTATCGCGAGCAACACCGCCATCGTTGCCGACATCGATAAGAAACCGCATTGCATCCCTGTCAGCGCCGCCCACAGCACGGGCCGCGGCACGTCGCCAACGCGATTGCTCACTCTCTCCGACCGTTGATGAATGTCGTCGCCCTCGGGCCAGACAAGACCGATGAGCCGCGAGAGCAATCCGCCGTCACGCGCCGGGGCATGAATCTTCAGGTCCGTCATCAGCTTTTCGAGCTCCGTCGGTTTCGGGAGGGCCCGCCGGCGCCCACGCCGCTCCAGCAATCGCGCCGCATCGGCAGGAGACAGCGTCTGCATCGCCCGCCAATCCGCCAGCCGTTCACGCTCTGCGATGAACCGTCGCGCGATCAGGCTCTGCGCAATGAACACCACCATGATCGACGTGCCAACGACCAGCGGCCGGACGGATGCTTCACGGTCAAGGAACAGAGATACGGCCGCCGCGACGGCGCCGGCGAGCCACACAATCTGCGCGATGAGCACACTGCGCACGAAACGGAACGTACGATGGTCGCCGTTCAGCACATGCGCGAGCTCGTGCAGAACGATGAAACGCGCCAGGCTCGCGACCAGCTCGGCGCCGGCGCCGCCCGCCTGCCGATGCCTCTCGATCCATTCCGTGACGTCGCGGCGGACACGCACGATCACGCGTCCCTTCCGCGCCACGGCCACACCGATGCCGGGACCATCTCCGCCGACGACGACTACGTCGAGCGACGCCATGCCGAGGCGAGGCGCGCCGCCCAGGAGTTGCTTCAGATCGTCGACCACCAGCTTCAATGACTGCGGCGCGTCGCGATCAGGGACACCTGCAGCGTTCTGCCGAAGCATCGAGGTCAGCGCGATCGCGAATGTCGCCGTAGCAGTGCAAAGCAGCACCAGCGACCCGTCGCGAATCCCGATCGCAATCGCCGACGCGTTTGCAAGAACGAGCGCCCATGCACCAAGAGCGCTGATCAGTTGAATCGGGACGAGATTCCCCGGCCTTCGCGCCCGCAGATCACCGACGATCGGTATCAACAGCGCGAGGAGTGCTACGAGTATCGTGACCGCATTCATCGCGGCGGCCTCACGCGGGTTCGCGATCGCTGTCTGTGCTGCTGATGCGGTACATCGCATCGGCGAACGATCGCAGGACATCTTCCGCCGATACCGGCGTTCCCTCTCGGCGGGCGATCAGTTCTGCGATCCTCTCTACCGTATGCCTCAGCCTCGCGTTCTCCGCAAGGAGGCCGTTGAGCATCGCCTGGAGCTCAGCGTGTTGACGCGATTCACGCTGGGACGAGAGCCATGCCTGGATGACACGAAGCATGCCCCAGCTCAGTACCGTCTTCACATATGGCACGAGCGACTTGAAGAGCTCCAGCAGCACCGAATCGACGGCACCGGTTTCGAAACCCAGATCCGTCGGCGAGGTTGTCCCAACCAGCGGATCACCGCGATTCGATCGTTCCAGGAGCACAGGTGCCGCGTACTCCAGTTCGGGAATCAGCTCTCCGAGTATGGCTGCGGTGATCGTGTCTTCACGGGTCATGTCGTCTTGGGATTGTCCGAAACAAACAGTGCCTTATCGCTGGAAAGACACTTTATCCGCCAATTTGTGTCGCGTTCGAAGGAATAAGCCGCGAGTTGTGCGATCAATCCACGCCGAACTCGTAGAGGACACCGCCAGGAAACGAGACCGTACTCGCCCGGCTGGAGATCGCGTTTTCGGAGTGAGCGCGAAAGTAGCGCGCGCCGTATCGCCAAGTAACAGAGTGTTCCACGGCTCATCCGCGCGATCTTGTGAGGCTTGTGAACCTCACAAGATCGGCCCCTTTAGACGCCAACCGCCCCTGTTATCAGGCGTCTCGACGCCGCGGCGACAGAGGAACCGGAATCGAGGCGGTTAGCCCCCCGGCCTGTCACGCCGGAGGTCGCGGGTTGGAACCAGCTTGGCCCAATCGAAACCAACACCGCCGCTGCGCTCAAGTTGCGAGACGCGGCGACCTGCGTCGCTCCGCGCGGCGAATTGCCGTCTCGATGATACCTGCGAGGCGCAGCGACTCCCGGCTCATTGGCGCTCCACCTAGACGACCAGTCGCCCACATTCCCATGCCGACGAGAAATACGGACAGGAAGGTGAAGGGGGCGATGAAAGGGAACATTAGGGTAAGGGTCAGTGCGATCATCGCGGAGACCGCGATCGGCCTAGCGGCGGACCGCGGTTTGGCGATCCTCAGCCACATGTCCACAGCGGAGACTGCGTCTGGATCTTCGAACTCGCGTGCCGCAATCGGCGTAGGTGCACTGCCGGCAGGATGATCGCCGAGGCAGGAATGCTTCGTCACGGCACGGAAATCGACTGCCTGAATCTACTCCAGCGGTTCATGGAGAGGATAGGGACAGATCAGCACCGGCACCACAGTCTTGTCACGTCCGAGCGCGGTCTGTACCTCGGCCTCGACGTACTTCGATTTCGCTGCGTGACAGCACCAAATCACGATCACAGTACGGGAGCACGCAAGTGCTTCCGCGATGCTCTCCATCCACCGATCACCCGGTGCGATCTGTGCGTCCCAGAAGATCTTCCGGTTGCTCACACTGAGAAGCTTTACCACCGGCTGGACCAGTGTCTCGTCGCGGCGGCTGTACGAAACGAACGCGTCATACTCGGGCATGAGGGTGAGCGATGGAGATCGTATCTTCCGCCGCCATGATCGACAAAGTCATTTCGTCTGCGGCGGAAGTCGTGAAGAGATTCCCGATGGCGGGCGTGACGCTCGTCGTCGGTAGCTTTGGCCTCTGCGGTATCTCGGAAAATCTGATCAACGCGCTGCTGCAGAACAAGGTCTCGGGCGGCAGGGGAATGGGGTCAGACCGTCGTTCTTCGCAGGTGAAACGACAAAACAAAGGTCTGACCCCGCCTCATGCTTTTCATCAATTCCCCGCGCGACAGATCGCCCGTGAAGGACGGATTCTGGACGCCAGCCGGTTGATGTCCTGCTGCCGCGCCACCAGCCGCTCCACGCGCGTCCCATGCTCCTCGGGCAGCGCCTTCATCCGCTCATTGCGATCCTGCTCCTCCAGCGCCAGCCGGATTTTCTCAAACCGCGGATCCCACAACAGTCGCCGCAGCGTCGGATTGTCCGGCCCATGCAGAAGCCAGATCGCCTCCGCGCCAAGCGCGCCGAGGGCCAGGACCGGATTAAGCGTCAGGACGGACGCCGCCAGCGCGCCGCCGAGCAGCGAAAGGTTGTACGGATTCGAGAACGCCATCTTCAGATACAGCCGCTTCTCGAAGATCGCCTCCTTCGCAAAGTCCGTCGCCGTCTCGCGCACCGCCTGCGCGAGCTTCGGAGACGGCAGTCCTGACTGGTTCGACTTGATGGGATCAGCCACGATAAGGATCGTACCGGCAGGTGGTTCGCGTGAGGTTCGGAGGTTCGGCGTCCGGCGCTCCATCATAAGCAGCTAGTCCGTTCGCGCGCGCGGAGCCCATTCTGGCGGAGGTCCACGCCGTTTCCTCGCAGCGCGTCGACGCTCTCTCGGCCCGACCTTGGCGATTTCGCTTCCGTCCATTCCTGTGCTACGGAATTCATCAGACGAGGACTGCCGCGCCTGCTTCATCAATGTCGTAGCCTCCGGCATCTGCGCGGCGTTCGGCGCCGCCGCCTACTTTGATCAAACTGTTCATGATCACTTCGGGCGCGACGCTAAGACGGCTTGACGTCAAGCGTCGAGGGCCGTCTTCGTGTAATCTCACGATCTATCCATCAGTCTAGGGTCTGCAACAGTCGTTTCGTGGGAACGGAGCGGGTGTTGTCCGTCAACGTTTGCGATGAGGTCTTGGGCAATCGCGAAGCAGAGGGCGTTCATCGGGCCGATGACGGGGGCGTTCATCGTCGCCGCTGCCGGAGTTGTGCTTCTGGAAGCGCCGCGCATCAAGTCCTGGTCGAAATCGCCGATTGCAGCACTCGCGTCGATCATCAACACGAAGGACGGCCGTCCGATCGAACCGCGTCTAAGCGGCGGCATCGACTGGGCCCCGTTCCGGCCCCACCCGAACGAGGCGTCGATGACTCCCGCGAAAAGTCGAGGCTCGGATGACGACGACGCGGCACACGTGAACGGCGTCGCTCTGCTCCTCCGTGGAAGAACTGCACAGGCGCTGTCGAAACTCGAGGCTGCCGCGGATTCGTCGAACGATCCCGCGGCCTGGAACGATCTCGCCGTGGCGCTGCATGAGGCGGCGATGCGATACGACGTACCTGAGCAGATCGCGCACGCGCTTGCCGCTGCGGACCGCGCACTCGCGCTCGACCCCGAGTACGCCGAGGCGCTGTTCAACCGGGCGCTCATGCTGCAGCGGCTCGGCTTTCGGGACGATGCCCTGATCGCATGGAAACGGTATCTGGACGTGGATGCCGGGAGCGGTTGGGCGGTAGAGGCGCGTGCGCACGCCGCGGCGCTGGCGCCGCAGGAACCGTTTCAGGATCAGCTCGACCGCCGGTACGACGCAGTGCTCCGCGATCCGGCGGTCGCGATGGAGCTCACCGCGCGCGATCCGTTCGGCGCCCGCGGTGCGTGCGCCAAGGTCATCCTCGGCCGGTGGGGTCAGGCTGTGCTACGCGGCGATGAGCGCGAAGCCACACGGCATCTGCAGGTCGCACGGCGTCTCGCGGCGCCGGTCACGCGCAACGGCGATCACCTCGTGGAGCGAGCGATCGCGGCGATCGATGCCGCGCACGGCGACGCGCGAGTGGAGCTCGCCACCGCACACGCGACGTATTTCGACAGTCTCGCGAGCGATCCCGGTAACGCAGACGCGCCGTTACGCCGCTCCTCAGCGCTCTTCGCGCGGCACGGCAGTCCGATGGAACTGCCTGCGCTGTTCTTCGCGGCCAACAGCATGTACGTGCAAGGTCGCCACGATGAAGCGGCCGTGCAATACGAAAACCTGTTGCCGCTCGCCACTGCCTCCGATTATCCGGCTTACCGCGGATTGCTCCTCTGGTCGCTCGGCCTGGGCTGCGAATCGAAGGGCGAGTGGGGAAAGGCGATCGAGTTCTTCGAGGAGTCGCGAGGGTTGTTTGAGAAAGCGCGGGAGGAGGGCAACGCCGCGATGATGCGCGCCCTGCTCGCGAATGTTTACGACCGCATCGGCGACCCGGCCACGGCCTGGAAGCAGCGAGTGAGCTTTCGCGATGATCTGGGAGTGCGGGCCGACGAGGTGCACTCGGAGGGCGTCTCCTCGATTGCCGAAGCCGCGATTCTGCGCAACGACTGGCGCACGGCGCTTTCCTTCCTGTCGCTCCATGCCGCGATTCTGAAGCGCATGAACTATGACGCCTCGCTCGCTGACTCACTGTTTCTCCGATCGGTAGTCCGCGATCGCCTGCAGGATTTGGCCGGCAGCCGGGCCGATTTCGCCGCGGCCCGAGAAATCGCGGGCGCCGTGAAGGATCCGGTGTATCGCGTCCGGCTCGACGCCGCAGAGCGGCGCGCGGAAGCGATGTTCGGTTCGACACCGCCGCTGAAGGCGGAGGCATTGCTCTCCGAGGCCATCGAGTTCCAGAAGACCCGCAGCGATGCGAATGCGTTGCCCAGCCTGTTGCTGCAGCGGGCGCGCTTGCGGATCGCCGTGGGCGACAACGTGGGAGCGATGTCAGACGTCGAAGGAGGGATCACCGACCTCGAGCGGCAACGCGAGTCGCTGCCGGCTGGCGAGGCGCGATGGGGAGCATTCTACAGCGCGAAGGAGCTGTTCGAAGTCGGCGTCGGACTCGCGATCGACCGCAAAGAGCCGAAGACGGCATTCACGTTCGCGGAGCGCGCGCGAGCGCGTGCGCTGCTCGACTCGTACGGTCGCTCGCCGGCGTTCGACTTTCGGAAGCTGCCGCCGCAGACGGTCGTCGTCGAGTACGTCGCGCTGCCGGAGCGTCTGGTCATCTTCACGGCCGACGCCGCGGGCCTGAATGCGACGGACGTCAAGATCTCGCGGACAATCCTCGCCGGTGAGATCCAGTCCTTCGTGCAGTCGGTTCGGGACGGCTCCCCGCAACTCGCACTGTACCGGCGCCTCATTGAACCGATCGAATCGCGCCTTACCGGCGCCGTCAGGATCGCTTTCGTCGCCGATGCGACGACCGCCGATGTCCCGTTCTGCGCTATCCGTAACGATACCGGTGCGTACCTGCTCGATCGGTATTCGGTGGTGAGCGCGCCGAGCGCGGCCGCATTCGCGGCGATCAGCGAGCGGCGCGGCGAAACGGGGCAGTTGCCGCGCACGGCCCTGCTCGTTGCGGCTTCCGACGCGAGCGCGGACTTCGCAGCGCTCGCGTCCGTGCAGAGAGAAGCGAAGCGGATCGGAGCCGAGTACGCCGATTCAGTGCAGACCGACGATGCGGACGCGCTCGCCGAGCACGCGGCCAAGGCCGACGTTATCCACTTCGGCGGCCACGGCATCGGCGATGCGCGCGGTTTGCAGCCCGCCTCCCTGCTCCTCCGTAAAAACGGCCGCGAGTATCGCCTCGGCGTTCCGGAGATCGGCAGGCTGCGGCTTCGCCCTCAGACCACCGTCGTGCTCGCCGGCTGCGGCACGGCGCGAGGCGAGCGCCGCGCGGCCGAAGGCGTGATCAGCGTCGCACACGGATTCCTCGCGGCGGGAGCCGGCTCCGTCATCGCGACGCAATGGCCGATTGACGATGCCGACGCGGCGAGATTCTTCCCGCGTCTTCACCGCGCCCTCGCCCGCGGCCTGGCGCCGGCCGAGGCGTTGCGCGAGACACAACTCGAATCGATCCGCCGCGGAGACGTGCCGCCCTCGCTATGGGCGGCCATTCAGGACATCGGAAGCTGAAAGAAAGGAGAGAGAGATGCCTAAGTATTATCTCACCGGTCTGATGTACATCAACGGGTGCAACGGGGACGATCAGCGCGTGCTGATCCCCGACGGTAGCAACGATCTGGATATCCAGCCGCCGCTGAGCGCCACGATGCTCGTCGCGAAGAATGAACGGAAGGACGACACATTCGGCACGGCATGGCGCCCCCGAGTGCTCATGGTGGATGGACAGCCGAAGGATTTCTACGAGTTCATCCTGAAGAAGCGTTCGCGCGTCAGCGTGTCCGGTTCGAACGGCGGCGCCCAATGCTCCAAGCTCGATACCGGTCTTCCGCGAGCGCAGGTCGCCAACTTCGTTCCGAATCTCGTTGACCCAGATACGATCGCGGAGATCGAGCTCAGCGGAGGAAAGGTGACGGCGCGCAGGCTCGGCGACGTGACGCCGATCGTGGAATGGATCGTGGACGACAAGCGGGACGATGCGATAATCACCGCCACCCTCCTCGATGAAGACCGGCAGCCGACCGCCGAGAAGCAGACACTGACGGTCAGTAGTGACGCCACGATCGTGTTCGTGCACTCCTCCGACCTCTTTGCGGTGCCACAGCCGGAGGATGAACGGAAGGTTGCCTCGACAGAAGCTTCTGAATCCGATGAGCCTCCCGAGCCCCGCTACATCGCAGGCGCGAAGTTGTACTCGAAGATTTCGCGCCCAGAGAATCCCGTGGATCCGACAAAATTTTATTTCAACCGGAAGGCCAGACATCCGGAGGACGCAATTCCAGACTCCCAGCTATCGGATGTTCTGAAGGGTTTGCGGAACCAACCCGGCTGGGACACCTCCGACCCGAACTGGTGCTGTGCTTAGTCGCTTACCCCAGGGGGCGGCCATGCCGCCCCTCATCTCATCGCATGCCCGGAGTGACGCGAGATCCACTCACGGAAAACTCATCCCGCCGGCGCGTAAAGCAGGTCCAGCAGTTTCTTCTCCACGTTCCGGAACTCCGTCGACGATTTCAACGCGATGTCGCGGTTGGCGAAGAAGGGGACGTCGATGCGGTGGAGGATGTGCGTGGGGCGCGGGGCCATCACGTAGATCGTGTCGGCGAGGTAGACGGCTTCGGAGACGTCGTGCGTGACGAAGAGGATGGTGTTGTCTTCGGAGCGGGAGACGTCGAGGAGGAGGCTTTGCATGCCCCAGCGCGTTTGGGGGTCGAGGGCGCCGAAGGGTTCGTCCATCAGGATTAGTTTGGGTTGGTTGATCAGCGTCCGGGCGATCGCTACGCGCTGCTTCATGCCGCCGCTGAGGTCTTTCGGGAAGTGGTCGGCGAATTCGTCGAGGCCGACGGCCTTCAGGTATTTGTCGGAAAGCTTTTGGCGCTCGTCATGTGGAACGGAACGCAGGCGCAGGCCGTACTCGACGTTCTGGCGGACGGTCAGCCAGCCGAAGGACGTGTAGGTTTGGAAGACCATGCCGCGGTCGCGGCCGACGCCGGTGACCGGCTTCCCTTCCACGAGGACCTCGCCGCGCGTTGGCGGGAGGAGTCCGGCGACGGATTTGAGGATCGTCGATTTTCCGCATCCCGAGGGTCCGAGGAACACGACAATCTCGCCGATACCGGGTTTGTCGATGATGTCGAGGCTCACCTCGCGCACCGCTTCGGTGGCGCGGCCGTGGCGGTCGATGTAAGTGACGCCGAGGTCCTGGATGCGGAGCTTCGGCGCCTCGCTGGTGAGCGCGGCCTTGTAGGTCGCGGGCGCGCCTTTTTTTCCTTCGACGGTGACGGCGACGGTGCCGGGCTCGCCGGCGAGCGGAGTTGATTTTTCCGGCGTCTCGTCGCTCACAGTTCGTCCTCCCGCCAGCGGAAGAGAAACATCGAGACGGTGCGGATGAACTGATCGGTGAGGATGCCGATGCCGCCGATGACGATCAATCCGGCGAACGACCACGACGCTTTCTGATGCGTCCGCGCCAGCTCGACCATGTATCCCAATCCGTGCTCCGGATTCACGGCCTCGGCGAGGATGACGTACGTCCAGGAAATCGCGTTCATGACGCGGAAGGAGTCGAAGATCTCCGGAAGTGCCGCCGGAAGGAGAACGGTGCGAATGACTTGCATCCGGCTCGCGCCGAGAGTCAGCGACGTCTGCACCAACTCCTCGGGTACCGATCGAATCGCCGATACGACGACCGGCAGCAGGTAGACGAAGACGCCGAGAAACAGGAAGGCGATCTTCTGCTTCTCGTAAATCCCGAACCACAGAATGAGCAGCGGGATGAACGCGGAGATCGGCATGTAGCGCAGCGGCGCCATGATCGATTCGAAGAGGTGGTGGATCGGCGTGAATGCGCCCATCAGCACGCCGAGCGGCAGCGCGACCGCCGAGGCGAGCAGAAACGCCATCACGATCCGGCGCGTGGAGATGACGATGGCAGTCCAGAGGTCGTATTGCAGGAAGAGCTGCAGCGTTCCGCGGACGACTTCCGTCGGCGACGGGAGGAAATCGGCGGGCGCGAGACCGCCGTAACTGAAGACGCACCAGACGCCGAGGACGAGCACCGGCATCACGATGCTGAGCATCGTGGCCGTCGCGCGCGGCACGGGCTGGCGCACGGACCAGATGGACGCTTTTCGCTGGGTCATTGTTTTTTTGGGGTGTCGGTGGTGGGGGGTGGGGTGTGGGAGACCGAAAACCGGCTCCGCATTTGTCCGACTCCCCACTCCGTACTCGCTACTCCGCAGGATTCGTGTCGAATGATTACGACCTTTCGTGTACTGGGCGTTGGGAAGGCGGCGATTTCTCCCACTCCCCACCCCCTCCCCCCCACTCCCAAGACCATTACTTCTCCGTTGCCAGCACGACCTTGATGTCCGTGCGGCGATTGAGCTGCCGTCCTGCCTCGGTCTGATTTTCGGCGATCGGGTTCTTCGAGCCGTGGCCGATGGTCTGGAAGCGGTTCGGATCGACGTTCGGGAAGTTCTTGGTGACGTAGTTCTTGACCGCCAGCGCGCGGCGTTCGGAAAGCGTCAGGTTCTGGATCTGAGAGCCGGTCGCATCGGTATTGCCTTCGACGCGCAGATACGTGTTGCCGAATGACGTCATCGTCTCGCCGAGGGCGTCGAGGACGAACTCGGAGCCAGCCATAATCTCGTCGGAACCGGGTGTGAAGTGAATCTGGATCTGTTTGTTGATGATGGCGCGGTCGCTCGATGACGGAGCCTTCGCCGCGACCTTCGGTTCGTTCACGGTTGCGCCGGGATACTCGGCAGCGAGCGCCTGGATGAATCGCGTGTCCGCCCAGTCTTTCGCTTCGACGGGGCGCGTGACCAATCCCTTCTTCCGCCAGATCACGAACGCGGTATCGAACAGCGTCTCGTAGTGCGCCTTGCCGCCGGTCATGCCGTAGAACTGCGCGTTGTCGGCATACGGCGTGAGCTTGAGGCCGGAGAGCATGCCGCTGACGGTATCGGTGTCGAGCTTGAGCGCGTGGCCGACCAGGTTGTAGGCGCCGGCGGGATCCTTCTTGATCATCTCGATGCCTTCGAACCAGCCGTGCACGAAATCGCGCATCGTCTCGGGCGCCTTGTCGATCACGTCCTGCCGCGCGCAGAGCGTGTCGGCGATGATGTTGGTGGCCGCTGACGTCGAGACCAGCACGTGCGCCTCGTCGCCGCGCGCGGTGACCGCAGCCGAAAGGTCCGGCTCCCACGTCACGGCGGCGTCGACCTGCTTGGCCTTGAACATCGCCGCTGCCGCTGGCGCGTCCTGCGTGAAGATGATGTTCTTCTCGACGTCCGCCCGATCGGCCGCCGAGAGTCCTGACTGTGAGAGCAGATACAGGATCAAAAAGTGCGACGGCGTGAACTGCGTGCACGAAATCTTGTGGCCCTTCAGCCCTTCGATCGACGTGATCGACGACAGCGAGACGATGCCGTCGCCGCCGCGCGACCAGTCCTGCATCACGATCGAGCGCGCCTTCTGA
Organism: Thermoanaerobaculia bacterium; assembly: GCA_035996815.1. Taxonomy (GTDB): domain Bacteria; phylum Acidobacteriota; class Thermoanaerobaculia; order Gp7-AA8; family Gp7-AA8; genus JADGNZ01. The sequence goes on from DASYJF010000134.1 coordinate 142,732, forward strand.
TTGTTCTCCGCGAGGATCGATGCCTCGCGCGCCCAATTGTCGACGGTGTTCCACATGATGTCGATGTCGCCCTTGCGGAACGCCGCCAGCTTCGCGGCAGGGTCTTCGATCAGCACGAACTTGACGTCCATGTTGAAGCGCTTGCGGTACTGCGATGCCGGTCCCGCTTCGAGCCCGTCGTTGTACACGATGCCGGGCGCATGGCCGGCCCAGGTGTTGATGGCCACGACCAGCGGCCGGTTGAGGCGTCCGCTGCCGGTGAGGCCGACGGCCTGGACGCCGTTGGAGCCGGCATCGCGGCCCGGATCGGACGGCGCGTTCTTCAGCGCGTTGAAGTCGGCGGAGTTGTCCACCGTTCCGGTCGCGGTCGTGGTTTTGTCGGACCCGGTGGCCCACTTGCGGAGCTCGTGGCCTTTGTAGTGCCACGCCGCGTATCCGATGACCGCCAGGATGACGATGGTGACGAAGGCTTTTGCAAACGGTGTAAGACGCATGAGTTCCTCGCTTCTTCAGAAGTGATTCGGTGGTGTCCGCGAGAAGACGATCACATCGTCTTCTGCGACTGTCCCTGCTGCGCGGCTTTGCGGGCTTTGATCGCGGCCAGCTCTTCGCGCGCTTGCACGTCGCCAACCTCGGAACGGAGTTTCGATAGCCGCGAGTCGAGCGACGAGTCGGCCAGCTCCGTGCCGAGGTTCGCTTCGGCGATCGTGTTCTTGATGTGCGTGCGAACCGTGTCGAGCGCGCGCACTTCGTCGTCGACCGAAAGACCGTCGAGCTGTTCCTGAATGTTGATGCGGGCCTGCGCGGACTGCATCTTGGCCAGCATCGTGTCGCGCTCCGCCTTCAGACTGCGGATCTCGGTCTGCACGGACAGCAGCGAGGTCTTCGCGGAGTCGGCGTCGTTCTTGGCCGTCTCCATCTCGCCCTTCATGTCGGCGATGTCGTTGGTGAGCTGATTCTTTTTCTGGATGAGGATGACGGCGAGGTCGTCCTGATTCGTCGAGACGGCGGTGTTCAGCTCGGCCTCGGTCTGCGCGAGATCTTTCGTGGCCGCCTGGTAGCGCTCGTCGATCTCTTCGCGGCGCCGGATGATGGACGCAGTGGCGCTCTTGAGACGCGCGTACTTGCCGACCATCGAGTTGATAGCGTTTTCGTAGGCGATCTCCGGATGCTCCTTTTCAATGTCGGAGATCCAGATCGAGAGAAAACCTTTCCAGAGATTGGAGAGCCGGGAAATCACACCCATTGTTGTCGGTCCTTTCGCGGTCTAGTGGGAAGGTTCCTGAAGCTTCGGCGATTCGCGGACGACTTTGGCGACCGCTTCCTGGCCGAAGAATTCGAGCACCTTCTGCACTTCGAGTTTCTTGCTGTTGCAGCTGGCCATGACTTTGTTCTGTTCATCGACCCTTTGCTGCATGACGATCTTCAGTTTCGCAATCTCATCTTCGTACTGCTTGATGCGCTCATCGGCCTCGGTTGTGACTTTCTCGACGTCCGCCGCGCCGGCGCGGATGTACGCCTCGAGCGCCTGCAGCTCCTGCGCGCCGCTTTCGATGATCTTTTCCACCGGCACGTTGAAGGCCCGCAGCGAGGCCATGACGATCTGTTTCTTGACGGTGTCGTCGGTGCCGGGCGGGAGGTCGGTCATCAATGAAAGTGTCCGGGTAACCCGCTCGCGCTCCTCGGCGTCGATTCCGGCCGCTTCAAACACATTGTCGAAATCGACCTGACCGCCGGGCGCCTCGGGCGGTGCAGTCTTGAAGACATCGAGCGGCGGCGCCTGTGGAGCGGAGGATGGAACAGAGCCGTCGGTCGAGACGTCGGAATCGGGGTTGTAGCCTTCGTCAGCGGACGCCGTCGTCGGATCCTGCACGATGAACCATCCGGCCACCGTCGAGCCCCAACCTTTTTTCTGTGTCATCGATGAGCGGCGAATGATACCGCAACCGTGCCGTTGTGCCGGCGGCGCTGGCTGCCCAGACGCCGCCTTGCGGTGGGTACTTACGATTTCCAGTTCGTAGAGTTTCGCACCGTAGCGCCGGGGTTGCTGAGCACATCGTGCGCGCGCGGAGGCGCGCGTAACAATCCAGCCCCGTGCTCAGCACGGGGTTGAGGTTCGCGGCCTGGGTTTTGCGCCGCGGAGGCGGCCGCTACAAAATCTGCGGCGGACGAGGCGGACGCACACATTCGCGACATTCTGTGGCGGCCGCCTCCGCGGCCGCATCATCTCCGCATGGTCGTTACCCCGCGCAGAGCGCGGGGCTGGATTGTGACGGCGCGCCTCCGCGCGCGACGACGAACGCGATCGGCGTCGGCGGGAGCGCGCTCAAACGCCGCGGGCCGGCATGGCCGGCGGCGTTGGTTGCCCAAGGCGCCGCCGGCGGTGCGGATTGACTACGTTAGCGGCCCGTGGCCGGAGTCGCGCCGTTGCCGAAATGCACCGGCACGTTCATCTCGCGCAGCAGGTTGTGCGCGCCGTCGACGGCGTCCATGACCCAGAGCATGTAGACCGCATCGACGTGAATTGAGCGGGTGATGTCGGGATCGACGACGAAGTCGGAGCCGAGCGATTCGTACGTGCCGTCGAACAGCAGGCCGCACAGCTCGCCCTTCGCGTTCAAGGTCGGCGAACCGGAGTTGCCGCCAGTGGTGTCAACGGTGGAGAGGAAGTCGACCGGAACCGCGCCGAGTTTCGCATCGATATAGCCGGCGGTCTTGTTCGCGTGAATGGCGTCCAGCTCCCCTTTCGGCGCGTCGAATTCACCCGAGGCAGTGTTCTTGGCGACGATGCCGCTGAGGGTCGTCTGCGGCGCGTAGACGACGCCGTCGCGCGGTGTGTAGCCCTCAACTTTTCCAAAAGTAATGCGCAGCGTTCCGTTAGCGTCCGGATACAGACGGCCGCCGCTCGACGCGCGTAGCGCGTCCATGTACATCGGACGGATGCGCGACATGGCGCCGCCGAGCTCTTTCTGCTGGCGCTCGATGTCGAGCGAGAGCGGCGTGACCGCCGCGGCGAGATTGAGCATCGCGTCGTTGCGCGCGGCAAGCTGCGCGGTCGTCTCATCCATCATCGCCTTGCGGGCCGCGAGATCGCCGATCTTCGTGTTCGCGTAGAGCTGGTCGAGGTACTGATCGACGCCGCCAGCCTTCGAAATCGCTTCGTCGATCGGAGCGATGCGCTGTCCGGCGGGAAGCTTCTGCGATTCGTTGAGGAAGTAGCGCAGTCCGGCGCGGTCGCTGTTCGGCTCGATGCCCTTCTGCGCCCGGTTCAAACCCTCGGTGATCCGCGGCCAATCGCGCTGCTGGAATCCCGACTCGCGATCGATGTCCGCGGTCTTGGCCTTCTCGATCGACAGGCGATTGAGCGTGAACGCCTGCCCGAGCATCGGCGAGCTGCGAACGATCCAGCCGAGGACCGTGTCGCGCTGCTGATTGGCGATCGACTGCTGCTGCAGCGTGTTGATCTGATTCATCACGTCTTTGTACTTCGCGGCATCGGGATGCGCGGCAATGTACGCGGCGAGATCGGCTTCGCGTTTCTGGCGCTGCGCGACGATGTGAAAGTTGGTGAAGCCCGTCAGCGTGCCGGTGTAGTTCTTCAGCACGTTGTCGTTGCCCTTGATGCGGTTCGCGTTCGCGATATCCACGGCTTTGTTGTTCTTGCCGAGGTCGCGAAGGATGTTGTTGAGATCCGTGGCGTACTTGATCGTCGACGGATACGCGTAGCTCTGCATGTTGCCGACTTCCGCCGCCGTGCGGTAGCGGAAGGTGCGGCCGGGATAGCCGGCCACGAGCACGAAGTCGCCCGGGTTCACACTCTCGGTCGAAACCTTGAGGATGTGCGCCGGGTGATACGGCACGTTGTCTTTCGAAAAGTCGGCAGGCTTACCGTCCTTGCCGACGTACGCGCGCAGATACGACCAGTCGCCGGTGTGGCGCGGCCACATCCAGTTGTCGGTTTCGCCGCCGAAGTCGCCGATGCCGAGGGCCGGCGCGTAGACGAGGCGGACGTCTTTGATTTCCATCTGCGTGGTACGGAGATATTGCGAGCCTTCGAAGAATGAAGCCACGCGGCAACGGACTCCGCCCGGCTTCTCGCACTCATCGACAAGCTGTTTGACGCTGCGATCGATCGCCTTCTCGCGGTCGATGTTGGACAGCGACGCCGGCACATTGCCGGTGACGCGCGCGGTCACGTCTTCAATGTTCGTGGTCACGAAGATGCGCGAGCCGGGACCAGCCGGCAACTCCTCGTCGCGCGTCTTGGCCAGGAAGCCGTTGGTGATGAGGTCGCGCTGCGGCGTGGAGTTGAACTGCAACGCTCCGAATCCGCAGTGATGGTTCGTGACCACGAGCCCATCCGGAGAAACGAACGACGCGCTGCAACCGCCAAGCGAGATGACGGCCCCCATCGGATCGCCGGTGAGATCCGCAAAGCGCTGCGGATCGATCTTCAACCCCGCCTTCTTCAACTCCGCCGCCAGCGACGGAATCTGCTGCGGCATCCACATCCCCTCGGCACCAAACGCCGCGGTCGTCGCGACGAGCGACACGATTCCAATCAAGAGTTTCTTCACACGTTCTCCTTCAGTTTTTCGTTGGGATTCAAAATCGAACGAGACGGATGACGCCGCCTCGGATATCAAGCTAGTCTCTTTCGACAGCATATCGCCGACGGTCATTCCCGCGGTTGACGGGGAGAATAAGGCGGACGATCCTTCTCGCAACATGAGAAGAATCCCGATCTCGACGACGACCTCCGGCCTCACTACGATTTCGACTACTCAAAGATGAAGCCGAATCGCTTCGCGGGCGAGAAGAAGGTCTACAAGGAGTCGACGATTCCGACGAAGGCGTCGGGAAAACCTCGAGTCGTCATCAAACCCTGAATCGGCTGACTAGAACGCCGCTATCTCGTGGAGCGCGCGCGTTCCTGAACGTCGCGTACGATCTCTTCGACGTCGACTGCGTCCTTTTTTCCGAGTGCCGTGGCGGTGGCTTCCACGGCTTCACGCAGCAAGTCGTCGGTTGATTTGCGACGCTGGCGCGAGAGTCTATTCAATTGCGTAGCCGCACGAAGAGCATCGAATGTCGAACCGTTCTCGACTTGATCAAGAAGAGCTTCGAACTCAGTGTCATTTGCCATGTTGATCTCTCAGCGCTCCGGTCAATTCATCCTTCATCTTCGTCAGGGCTTTCTTTTCAACTTCACTGGACAGGATACGCCCGCCGCCAATTCCCGTGACGATGGAACCAGCCACTTCCGCGATCGTGAGCGCAACAGGGGTAGAGACGTTGCCCGAGCTGATGATTGCGACCTTCGCCATGGGTCCGTACAAACCCCAGAAGACGAGCGCGGCGACAGCACCGATGACCACGTTGCCGATCCAACCCGGGCTGTACAACGTTTCATGCTCGCGGTGAGGAAGATGAAGGTCACCAGCGAGCAGCGCATTCACAAAGCCGCCGACCGAGCCACAGGCAGCGACGACGATGGCGATGGTCCAGATTTGCACGAGCCAAGTCTACAGCTGAAGCCTCCCCAAAACGGCCTCCCCTGCCGCCCGCGTTCCTAGCGTGCCGCCGAGGTCGTGGGTGGTCTCGTTGGCGTCAATTGCGGCGATGACGGCGCGTTCGATGACGTCGGATTCGGCGGAGTGTCCGAGGTACTCCAGCATCATCGCGGCGGTGAGGATTGCGCCGATTGGGTTGGCGACGTCCTTCCCCGCGTATTTCGGCGCTGATCCGTGGATCGGCTCGAAGAGCGACACCTTACCGGGGTGGATATTGCCGGAGGCCGCCATTCCCAATCCGCCCTGGAGTGCGGCGCCGAGGTCGGTGACGATGTCGCCGAACATGTTGTTGGTCACGATCACGTCGAACATCTCCGGGGCACGGACCATCTGCATCGTCAGCGCGTCGACGAACATGTGGAAGTGCTCGATGTCGGGGTACTCGCTCGCCACCTCTTCGAACGTGCGCAGCCAGAGGTCGCCGCCGAAGCGCATCACGTTGTTCTTGTCGGACATGCAGACCGACTTGCGGCCGGTCTTCTTCGCGAACTCGAAGGCGTAGCGGATGATCCGCTCCACGCCTTTGCGCGTCGACACGTCCTCCTGGATCGCGATCTCCTCGCTCGTCCCTTTCTTGAAATTGCCGCCCATGCCGACGTACGCGCCTTCCGTGTTCTCGCGGAAGATGACGAAGTCAACATCTTGACCAGTTTTGCCTTTCAGTGGACAGAGCCGCTCGTTCAGCAGCTTCACCGGGCGGTAGTTCACGTAGAGATCGAGCTGGAAGCGCATGCCGAGGAGGATGTCCGCGGCGTGCTTCATGTCGGGAATGCGTGGATCGCCGAACGCGCCAAGGTAGACGGCCGCGTAGTTGTTGCGGATGTCGTCCATGCCGCCGGGCGGGATGGAGATGCCGCTGCGCAGATACTCGTCGGCGTTCCAGCCGAAGTGGACGAGCTCCAGTCCGAGGTTGCGGGCGTCGTTGATGCGGTTGAGGACGCGCAGACCGGCGTTGATGACTTCGGGGCCGATCCCGTCACCGGGGATCACAGCGATCTTCTTTGTCATAGCGGCGGCGGATTATAGGCGTGCAGAACCGGGTGCAACCAGTTCGATGCCGCGATCCGCGATTGCCTCGCGCACTCGCGGATCGCATAGCGCCTCGGTCTCGGCATTCCAGTCGTAGTTCCAATGCGGATACGCGTCGACATCGATCCCTGGATGAGTGACCAGCTCCGTCGTCCCTCGGACGTAACGCAGCAACTGGACGATGCGATCGGCGGTGAGGTGGCCGGCCTCCATGACGCCGATCGTCGAACCGCCGGAGCCGAGGGCGTTGAGGGCGGCGATGGAGATCCGGCGCACGATTCCTCCCCTGCCGCCGCGGTCGCGCACCCGGCGCACGTAGCCGATGCCGTATTCGTCCGCGAGCTCGCTGACGATCGCGAAGACGTGCGGCCACATATGTACGTGCTGATGTCCATTCAGATGCGTGACGCGCAGTCCCGCCGCAAGTACACGCTCGATTTGCGCGCGTAGCTCACGCTCGATTGCGGCGACGTCCTTCTGACCGAGCAGGAATCCGACGTAGGAGTTTGGAACGCGCATCCCGGTCAGCGAGCGTTCCTCGACCAGCGTGAGATGTACGCCGACCTCGAGCGACGGCGCATCGCGCAGCCGCTCGACCGCGTCATAGAACGCAACGCCGTTCGCGACGAGGCTGCACGCGGTGACGACGCCGTCGCGATGCGCGCGAATCGCGCCCTCGGTCATCCCGCGATGCAGTCCGACATCGTCGGCGGTGACGATGAGCCGTTTCGCAGCCGGCGCGCTCACGCGGTGTGCGGCCGCTCGTCGACCTCACCGAGAACGCCGGAGGCCTCACGCTTTTCGCGCACGACGCGCTGCACTTCCTCGTACGACACGCGCTCGCGCATCTCGGGATAGAGCTTGATCAGCTCGCGGAAAATTTTAAAGATCACGCCCGGCGACGAAAGGTGCGACTCGCCGCGGATGCGCGGAAAGTAGTCGAGGCCGATCTGTTGAATCGTGAATCCGCGGTTCTTCGCCTTCACGACTAGCTCCGCGTCGATGAGGGAGCCTTCCGACTTCAGCTCCACGGCATCGATGACTTCGCGCTTCATCAGCTTGAACGAGAAGTTGATGTCGCGATGCGGCCAGCCGAACAGCACGCCGATCAGGCCGTTGTAGAGGTACGAGTAGAGCGTCCGCTTCGGACCTTCCAGCGTGCGGTCGAGGCGATAGCCGGCGATCAGGTCCGCGCCGGTCACCGCCATCGCGCGCATAGCGCGGCCGAGGGCGTCGGGATCGAAGGGAAGGTCGGCGTCCATGTAGAGGACGAGGTCCTTCGTGGCCGCGGCGAAACCGGTCTTGAGCGAGCCACCGAGCTTGCGATTGTGCTCGTGACGAATCATGCGGATGCGCGGATTCTCCGCCGCGCGGCAGGCGACTAGAAACAGCGAGCGATCGGTGGACGCGTCGTCGACGATGATGATTTCGTAGTCGTCCGCGTATTTCGTGCACGCCTCGACGGCCGCGGTCACGGCATGCTCGATATTCAACTCCTCGTTGAACATCGGGATCACCAGCGATACGGAAGGAGTGGACACTCGCTGCGGATGATACGCCTGCTACTAGCTCACGACCTTGGTCAACTGCACCGCGAGCGTGCGTGGATCGGCGTTGTGGAGCAGCGCGCCGGGCGAGAACGAGTGAGCGGAGCGCAAGCCAATATCGATTCGCGGCTCGGCCGGCAACGCCAGCTTTGTCACTACCGGCTCCTTCCCGACATTGACGACAGCGACATCGCGTCCGTTGATCGAGATCTGCACGGCATTCGTTTCGTACGGAACATCACTTGAAAAACGCAGCGTCAGCGCCGCCTCGGCGCCATGCGCGCGCGGCAGACGGATCGTCGCATCGGGACTGAGCCAGCGCCACTCATCGCCGCTCGCCGTCCACTCGATCGGGTAGGCGCCGCGAACCGGCAGATAGCGCTCGCGCGGCGGCTTCGGAATGAGAGTCACCGTTCGATACAGTCCGCGCGTCAGTTTCTCGTACGCGTCGCTGGCCGGCCACGTGAAGACGTGCGCGCCGTCCGCGTTCGACGCGCCGTTCGCGATCAGGTAGAGCGGAACGTCGGGACGGTCGTACAACTCCGCGATCGCCTTCTCGATCGGCACGACGCGAAATCGCGACAGCAGATATTCGGCATGCGGCTTGAGCGCGACGTCGTACGCAATCACGCTGTGGAGCGGTAGGTTCGCGTTCGCGAATGCCGCGGCGGCCGCGGGCGGCGACGCCATCTTCGTCCGCGCGCCGACGAGCGGCCAGACGTACGCGAGCGTGGCGATAGCGAAGATCGCGGTCGCGATGACCGGCGTCGCGTCGATTTTCACACTGCGTTTTACGACATCGAGTCCAAGAGCCGCGATCAGCGCGATCACGATCATGATCGGCAGGCTGTAGCGGGCTCCGTCGGCCGGGTCCATCCAGCCGAGCTCGAAGATGAACAGCACAATCGTGAACACGACCAACGGCCATAGCGTCGAACGGAACTTGTCGCGACGCAGCAGCCGCACGAACGCGGCGATCCCGAGGAGGACGCAGGCGAAGAGCGGCAGCGTGACGTACTTCGTCCCCCACGGATGGAAGAGGAACCGCACGGCGAGTTGCGCGGTCGACATCCCGCCGCGCGAGATCGTGGCATCGTGCGTGGCCACATAGGCCGCCTGCTTCGTTTCGTACAGCCGCGTGGCTTCGAAACCGCCCGCGGCGTCGACCAGCGGCAGGAACCACATCGCCGAAAACAGTCCGAACGCGATCACGCACGCCGCGCGCTGACGCATCGTGCGCATCTGCAGCAACGCGATGATCAGCATCGGCGCGATCGGAATCAGGAGTTGCGGACGCGTCCCGATCGCGGCTGACGTCCAGATGCCGATGGCGATCGCATTGCGATCGTGCTCCGCGTCGTGCGGACTGCTGATCGCGAACAGCGCCAGCCCGAGAAACATCATGGCCGGCCCGTCGGAAAGCGCGAGCGTGCCGTGTACCAGCATCGACGCCGAGAAGTAGTAAATCAGAGCTGCGCAGATCGCGAGATCGGGATCGCCGATCCAGTTGCGGAAGGCGCGGGCAATGGCCACGAATCCAATCGGCGCCGCGACGATGCTGAAGACGACCAACGCGCGCCATGGATCGTGGATGAAACCCGCGAAGACCTTCCCCATCAGCACCAGTAACGGAAATCCCGGCGGATGCGGGTGGTACCGCGACGGATCGAAGTTCCGCACCGCCTCGGCAAAGAGAAACTCGTCGTTTTCCCACGGCGTGCGCGGAGCAGTGACGATTCGCGAGATCAAAACGAGCGCGGCGCCGATCGCCTCGCGCCACCACCCCCGTACAATCGCTCGCGTGGGATTCATCCGGGCGTTAATCGTACTGCACCGCGTTTTTCGCAAACGCGCCATGCGCGACCGCGTCCATATCCTGCTCCGCTTCCTGACGTCGCCGATGCTTCGTGTACTGAAGGCGCTGCCGCCGAACGGAACGCTGCTCGACATCGGCGCGGGACACGGCCTCTTCGCGGTGCTCGCGTCCGGAACGCGGCGCGTCGTCGCCGTCGAACCGGATGCACGCAAAGTGCGCCGCATCGACGGAATCGAGTTCGTCATCGGATTCGACGATGTCGTCACCGGAACCTTCGAGGCGATCTCGATCATCGACGTCCTGTACAAAATCCCGCTCGATGAATGGGATGCACTGCTGTTGCGCTGCCTCTCGCGCCTGCGCGCGGGCGGCATCCTGATCATCAAAGAGCAGGACTCCACCGCACGATTCAAGAATGGATGGAACGCGATCCAGGAACGCGCAGCGACCGCGCTCGGACTCACGCTCGGCGAATCGTTCACCTACGAAGCACCATCCGATTTCATCGCGCGACTGACTCGCCTCGGCTTCGAAGACGCGCAAGGGAAACGTATCGATTTCGGATACCCGCATCCGCACGTGCTGTACACGGTCGCACGTCCATAACCTTCCCGGCGGCGTAGCCGTCGTAAGAACCGTAGCCCCCAGCTTTGAGCTGGGGGTTTTCAGGTTGCGCCAGTCCCATGAGCCCGTTTTAACGGGCGAAAGAAAGCTTTCTCTCGCCCGCCAAGGCGGGCTCACAAATTCGACGACTTCCGCTGCCCCACGCCTGAAGGCGTGGGCTACGGTTCTTACGCCGGCTACGCCGACGGACGATTTCGCGGTCAAAGCCCTGCGATATCATCGCCCTCCCAAATCGCAGCATCGAAGGAGCCTCACCGTGCCCAGCTTTCCCGGCGTTGACTACATGGATATCGATTCGCTCTTCTCCGAGGAAGAGCTGATGGTGCGTCAGACCGTGCGCGACTTCGTCGATGAGGAAGTCATCCCCATCATCGAGGAAGCCAATCGCAAGGAAGAGATGCCGATGCACCTCATCCCGAAGATGGCGGAGATGGGGCTCTTCGGCGCCACGATCAAGGATTACGATCTGCCCGGACTCAACCAGGTCGCGTATGGCCTGATCATGCAGGAACTCGAGCGCGGCGATTCCGGTCTGCGTTCGTTCGCGTCGGTGCAGTCGGGATTGGTGATGTACCCGATTTACACCTACGGTTCCAAAGAACAGCGCGACTACTGGATTCCGAAGCTCGCCGCCGGCGAAAAAATCGGCTGCTTCGGCCTGACCGAGCCCGACTTCGGATCCAATCCCGGCGGTATGCGCACCTACGCGCGCAAGGACGGCGATTCCTGGGTTCTCAACGGCGCGAAGGCGTGGATCACGAACGGCTCGATCGCCGACGTAGCCGTGGTCTGGGCCAAGCACGATGGCGTCATCCGCGGCTTCCTCGTTGAAAAAGAGAGAAAGGGTTTCTCGACTGCCAAACACATGGGCAAGTTCTCGCTGCGCGCGTCGGTGACCTCGCAGCTATTTTTCGAGGACTGCCGCATCCCGGCCGAGAACGTGCTGCCGGAAACGAACGGCATCAAGTACCCGCTCGGCTGCCTCACGCAGGCTCGCTACGGCATCGCCTGGGGCGCCCTCGGCGCGGCGATGTCCGTCTACGAAACGGCGCGGACGTATGCGAAATCACGCATCCAGTTCGGCGGCCAGCCGATCGCGTCGCACCAGCTCGTGCAGAACAAACTCGCCTGGATGATCACGGAAATCACCAAAGGCCAGTTGCTCGCGCTGCAGATGGGGCGACTCAAGGATCAGGGCAAACTGAAACCGCATCACGTCTCGATGGGCAAAATGAACAACGTCAACATCGCGCTCGAATCGGCCCGCTCCGCCCGCGACATCCTCGGCGCGAACGGCATCAGCGACGAGTACCCGATCATCCGCCACATGCTCAACCTCGAGTCGGTGAAGACCTACGAAGGCACGCACGACATCCACAACCTGATCATCGGCGAAGCGGTCACCGGCATTCCCGCGTACAACCCGCCGATGTCCGCAAAAGACGAGCGCGAAGCGACAGCGCGGCGCGAGGCGGAAGCGACGAAGTGATCCGCGTCAAATCCCCGTAACGCGCACCACTTCTTCGAAGCTCGTCACGCCCTCGGCGAGTTTGCGCAGCGCTGATTGCCGCAGCGTGCGCATGCCGCGCTTCACGGCCATGTCCTTGATCTTGAGGAAATCCTCCGAGCGGTCGATGAGGTCGCGGATGGCGTTGTCGATCGGGAGGATTTCAAAGATGCCGGTGCGGCCGAAGTAGCCGGTGTTGCGGCAACGGATGCAGCCCGCGCCTTCTTTGACGATGATCCGTTTGCCGGGCGGCGCCTGGAGATTCAACATCCCCGCTTCTTCGACACTCAGCGGGCGGTTGCGCTTGCAGTCTTCGCAGATTCGCCGCATCAGACGCTGCGCCATCGTGCCGACGAGTGTCGACGAGATCAGGAACGGTTGAATGCCGAGGTCGATCAGGCGGGTCACCGAGGTCGCGGAATCGTTCGTGTGCAGCGTTGAGAAAACGAGATGGCCGGTCAATGCGGCCTGCACAGCATTTTGTGCAGTCTCTTCGTCGCGAATCTCGCCGACCATGATGATGTCGGGATCCTGGCGAAGGATCGTGCGCAGCGCGGCGGGGAACGTGATGCCGACCTTTGGCTGCACCGAGGTCTGATTGAACTCGTCCCAGACCATCTCGATCGGATCTTCGATCGTGCAGATGTTGATCTCGGGCGACGCCAGCGACTTCAACGCCGTGTAGAGCGTGACGGTCTTGCCCGAACCGGTTGGGCCGGTGACCAGGATGATTCCGTGCGGACGCTTGATCCAGTCGGCGAACATGCGCAGCTCATCCTCGTAAAAACCGAGGCCGCCGAGGTCGCGAATCAAGACCTCGGGATCGAAGATGCGCATGACCAACTTCTCGCCGAAGGCAGTCGGGAGCGTCGAAACGCGCAGCTCGATTTCTTTTCCTTCGCGCTCTGTTTTGATGCGTCCGTCCTGCGGGCGGCGCCGTTCAGCGATGTCCATGCGGCACATCGTCTTGATGCGCGAGGTGATAGCGAGGTTGACGAGTTTCGGCACGCGCTGGATTTCGTGCAGCACGCCGTCGATGCGGAAACGGATCATGGCCGCCTCGCGCTTCGGCTCGATGTGGATGTCGCTGGCGCGCGAGTCGTAGGCGTGCTGCAGCAGGAAGTCGACCGCGTTGACGATATGGGCGTCGCTCGTCTCGATCTCGTTGCCCGATTTCAGCTTGACGTACTGCTCGAGATTGGAGAGATCGATGGCACCGCGGCCGAGATCGCGTCCGGCTTTGGTGACCGAGGCGCGGAAGCCGTACTGCTCCGTGATCACGCCCATCACGTCGCTCTCCGACGCCACCACGATCTCGATCTCCTGCTTCACCATCTGGTGGTAGGTGTCGAGAGCGACGGTGTCGAACGGATTCACGACCGCGACGATCAGCTTGCCGTCGCGGACGGCAACAGGCGTCATGCGGTGCTTGCGCGCGAACGGGCGCGAGATCTTCGACTCGATCATTTCGACGTCGAGCTTGAGCGGGTCGATTTTGTAGAACTTGAGCGCCGCATCCTCGGCGATCAATCGCGCCAGTAGGAAGTCGTCGATGCGCATGCCGCTGCCGCTGGCATCGGTGAGGTTCATCCCCATGAGGCCTTTGAACGGACTGGCCTCCTCCTCGCCGCGGGCGCGTGCGGAGCGCGACTGCGCGCGCAGCTGGCGGTCGAGGTTGTCGATCTCCACCTTCTGCTTCTCATCGACGAAGCCGGCGTTCTGCAGCAGCTCGCCGAGATACGAGACCGTGACTTCGCGAGACTTGCGGCCGGCGGTGACGGGGGTGGCAGTCATGAAGGATGAATGATGCGCTACTTCACCTGTTTCGTGAGCCGGATGTTGCGGATGACCTGTCCGTCATGCTGCTTGAATGTGCCGGTCATGGTGTCGCCCGACCAAGTGAAGGTCGCCGGGTTGTTATCCCCGACGAAGCCGCTCAGCACGTGTGTTGCGAAATCGACGTGAAAGTCGATCGTGCCCATCGACTCATCTTTGCCATCGACAACCTTGCAGGCGTCTACGGTGACCGCGTCCTGCGACGACCCGGGCTTGACGTAGTACGACGCGATCTCGTCATGACATGCGGGACGGACGGCCGTGCAGATGGATGTTCCCGTCCAATGGCCGAGGAGCGGTTGGCCCGGATCGGCGGCGGCGAGGAAGAGCAGCGCCGTGAGGGCGAAGGTGCTTCTCATAGCGAACGGAATTGTAGGGCAGATCTTCGTCGGCGTAGCCGGTCGCGTTGCGCCACGTTTCCCATCCATCCCCGACGTAGGTACACAAGATGCAGAGGCTGGCTGCCGGGAGGAAGTTAAATGCTGCTCATACTTGCCATCATTCTGCTCATTGCCTGGCTGTGCGGGTTCCTTGTCTTCCATGTCGCCAGTGGTCTGATTCACCTTCTCATCGTGATCGCCGTCATTCTGTTCATCCTGCATTTCGTGCGTGGCCGGCGAACTATCTGACCTCCAGCAAAAAACCTTTGAGGTACTCCCCTTCCGGACAGAAGAGTGACACCGGATGGTCCGGCGCGGCCGTCAGGCGGCGGAGGAATGACACCCGCCGCCCGGCGTCCTGCGCCGCGGCGAAGATCACTTTCTGGAAGAGGTCGAGCGTCATGTGGCCGCTGCACGAGAAGGTGAGCATGTGCGCTCCCGGATCGAGCAGCTTCATGGCGAAGAGGTTGATGTCCTTGTAGCCGCGGGCGGCGCGATCGATGTCGCCGCGCGATTTCGCGAATGCGGGCGGATCGCAGATCAGCAGGTCGAATCGCGACGGCGTCTTGCGCACGTAGTCGAACGCGTCGGCGACGACAAAGCTCGCATCGAATCCGTTGAGCGCGTGGTTCGTGCGGGCCATCTCGATTGCGGGCGCTGAGATGTCGACGTTCTCGACCGAGGCCGCGCCGCCGGCGGATGAATAGACGCCGAAGCCGCCGCTGTAGGAGAAAAGGTTCAGCACGCGCCGTCCTTGCGCGAGCCCGCGCGTGAGCTGCCGGTTTTCGCGCTGATCGAGAAAGAATCCGGTCTTCTGACCGGAAGGCGGATCGACGCGGAAACGAAGTCCGTTCTCGACGATTTCCGTCGTCGGCTCGCCCGCCCCCACCCACTCCGGCTGCATCGTTAATTGCTCGATCTTCCGCGGCGGGATGTCGTTCTTGAACCAGATCCCTCGCGGCCTCAGCTGGTTCTGCAGCACATCAATGATGAGAGGGCGAAGCTGCTCGATTCCTGCGTTGGCGATTTCGATGACGAGGATGTCATCGTACCGGTCGATGACGATCCCGCTCACGTCATCGCCCTCGGCATTCACGAGTCGTGTGGCATTCGCGCCAGACCTCCTTGCGATCGAGGCCGTCAGTCGCTCCCGAATCGTCGCCTCCGTCAGAAGCTCATCGCCGAACGTCAGTGCACGCAGCCGGATCTGCGAATGGCGCGAATGAAATCCCGAGGCGATGCGGCGGCCCTGCGGATCGTGAAGATCGGCGATGGCGGCATCCTCGGGGCCACTCTCGCGAGCGATGGCGCCGGCGAAAATCCACGGATGGCGATTGGCGATGAGGCGCTCTTTGCCCGGCTTCAGCGTGAGGATGCGGCGGTTCGCGGTTTCGAAGAGATTCACATCGGAACTTTATCCTGAGCGGGTTGATGGCGAGGGCACCGGTGAAGCGGAGATGACCGCCGCCAGCATTTCGGGGGGCGTGTGCGGAGCAAATCACCGTAATCGGTCGGAATTACCGCGTGATCGCGCCAAGTCACCGCGTGATTAGACCGAATCACCGTGCACGCTAGTCCGTTCACCGCGCACGCTAGTCCGTTCACCGTGCGCGCTAGTCCGTTCACCACGCACGCTAGTCCGTTCACAGCGCGCGCTAGTCCGTTCACAGCGCGCGCGAGCCCGTTCACCGCGTGCGCTAGTTCGATCACCACGCACGCTAGTCCGTTCACAGCGCGCGCGAGCCCGTTCACAGCGCGCGCGAGCCCGTTCACCGCGTGCGCTAGTTCGATCACCGCGTGATCGGGTCCGTTCACCGCGTGCGCGGGTCCGTTCACCGCGTGCGCTAGTTCGATCACCGCGTGCGCGGGTCCGTTCACCGCGTGATCGGGTCCGTTCACCGCGTGATCGGGTCCGTTCACCGCGTGCGCGGGTCCGTTCACCGCGTGATCGGGTCCGTTCACCGCGTGATCGGGTCCGTTCACCGCGTGATCGGGCCGAATCACCGCGTGCGCGAGCCCGATCACCGTGTACACGACGACGTTTACCGTGCACGCGAGGACGTTCACCGCGATCCGAACGTCATTTTCAAAAATTGCCGTCGTACGACGTATGCTCTCTTCATGACGGATGTGACGGCCGTATGGCTCCTCATCGGCTCCGCGTTCGTGCTCTTCGTGCTGATCCTCGTGGTCATCGGACGGACGTCGTCGCTGCAGAAGCGGCTTCTTCCGCTGGCGGCCTCGTTCGGGTGGGAAGGCGCGCGGTCCGGCTGGTGGAGCTCGATCCGCGGCCGGTGGCGCGGGATGGACGTGTCGCTGCAGCACATGGGCCGCTACAAGGGAGTGCCGGAGCGGCTGCAGCTGACAGTGAAATGCGCGTCGCCGGCGCGGCTCATCGTGAAACGGCGCGGCGGATTCATGTCCAAACCGCTGGCGCTTTTCGGACCGCCGATCGTCGAACCGATGAACGTCGCGAACCGCGAGCAGTTCTGGATCCGCTCCGACGAGCTCGTGTTCGCCGAGCGGCTGTTTGCGCGTGCCGAAGTCGCACCGGAGTTTGAGCGAAACCTGATCGCGCGATTCGACGTGGCCGATCTGAAGCCGAAACAGCTCCGCATCCTGCGCGCGGTGGACGACAGCGCTGTGAAGAAGCGATTCGACCGTCCCTTCTTCAAATTCGGCCGCGATTACGAGCTCATCGAGACAATCGCCGCGGAGGAGTGGAAGCTGGCGGTGGTCATCGTCGAGACGCTCGGATTGCGCGGGTACGAAGCGGCGTGAAACCCGGGCATAAACCTGTCACGTTTTTGATTCCATCGATAACCGATTTATTGTAAATTGACTCAAGGCTCAACCCGACGAGCCGATCTCAACCACAACTAGAGCCGATCGACCTGCCCCGGGAGCGAGAGTGTGCGCGCGTGGCGCTGCGTCGTGATGGTTTCGCAGGAGAGCCATGCATCTACGCGGTCGTTTCTCACTTATTCTTGCGTTCCTCCTCACCATCGTCTCCACGCACGGCGCATTTGCGCAGTGCGTGAGTCTCACGACGCTCGGTTCGCCGTACACGCAGAACTTCGATACGTTGTCGAACACTGCCGCCTCGACGACCAATAACCTCACGATTCCCGGATGGTTCATGACCGAGACGGGAGGCGGGGCCCGCGACAACGAGCAGTACGGCGTCGATACTGGGGCCAGCACGACCGGCGACACCTACAGCTACGGCGCAGCAGCGTCGACTGAGCGCGCGCTCGGTCAACTGCGAAGCGGCACACTGATCCCGAACTTTGGCGCCTGCTTCACCAACAACACCGGTACGCCGATCACGAGCCTCGCGGTCGCTTACAACGGCGAGGAGTGGCGCCTCGGTACGGCAGCCCGTACCGATCAGATGAACTTCGAGTACAGCACGAACGGCACCGACCTCGTGACCGGCACCTGGACCGGGGTCGCCGCGCTGAACTTCGTGACTCCCGATACCGCTACGACCGGTGCCAAGAATGGCAACGCCGCAGCCGACCGCACCGCGCTCTCCTCGACAGTCAGTTCGCTCAACATTCCGAACGGAGCAACCTTCTGGATCCGCTGGAACGACATCGATGCCACCAGCGCGGACGACGGACTCGCCGTCGACGACTTTTCGCTCACTCCGCAGGGCGTTCCGCCGAATAGCGCTCCCACCATCACGCCGCCGGCGAACCCGGCTGCGACCGTCGCGCAGAATGCCGCGCCGTTCACGGTCAACGTCAGCGGCACGGACGACAACAGCATTTTCAACTGGTCCGCGACGCCGGGCACCGGCGTTTCGAACGTCACCGTCACCGGCGGGCAAGGCACTGCCACCGTCACTTACACCGTCACGCTCACCGCGGGATACAGCGGCACGGCTACGTTCACGGCAACGCTGACCGACAACGTGAACACGCCGGTCAATCAGGCGGTCAACATCACCGTCGTTGCCCCGCCCGCTGCGCCGACCGGGCTTGCCGCCACGGCGGGAACGGGCCACGTCGCACTGACGTGGAGCAGCACCGCCGGCGCGACGTCGTACAACGTCAAACGCTCGACCACCACCGGCGCCGAAACCACCATCGCCTCGCCCAGCGGCAACAGCTACGATGACGCCACGGCGGCGAACGGCACTCCGTACTTTTACGTCGTCAGCGCCGTCGGTTTCGGCGGCGAAGGTTCCAACTCCTCGGAAGTCACCGCTACGCCGATCGCCGCACCGACCGGCCTCGCCGCGACGCCGGGCAACGCGCACGTCATCCTGAACTGGAGCGCGGTCGCCGGTGCAACCGGCTACAACGTGAAGCGCTCGACCTCGGCCGGCACGGAGACGTCCATCGCCTCCCCCGGTACGAACACCTACGACGACACCACGGCTGCGAACGGCACGGCGTACTTCTACGTCGTCACCGCCACGAACGCGAACGGCGAAAGCCTCGCCAGCAATGAGGTGACCGCCACGCCGGCCGCGCCGGGCATCCTCGTCATCAGCCAGGTTTACGGCGGCGCCGGATGCGGCACCGCCGGTTGCTCGGCGTACAACCGCGACTACATCGAGGTGTTCAACCGCGGTGGAAGCCCGATCTCGGTAAACGGAATGTCGGTTCAGTATTCGTCCGCCGCGGGTACGGCGTGGACGCCGACCGCCCTTCCCAACGTCTCCCTCCAGCCGGGCCAGTATCTCCTCGTGGCGGAGTCAACAGGCGCCGCCGGAACGGGTGTGAATACGGTCCCCGCGCCCGACGCCTCCGGCTCGATCGCAATGTCGGCAACGGCTGGAAAGGTGGCCCTTGTCAGTAGCACCGTCGCACTCAGCGGAGCCTGCCCATCGACGAACGTAATCGACATGGTTGGCTACGGATCGACGGCGACCTGTTTCGAAACGGCTTTTGCTCCCGCGCCTTCGACCACGAACGCGATTTTCCGCGCCGCCAGCGGCTGCACCGATGCGGGCAACAACAGCACCGACTTCGCCGCGGCTGCCGCGGCGCCGCGCAACACGGCATCGGCCACCCACAACTGCTCCGCACCCACGAACAACCCGCCCACCATCATCCCTCCTGCCAATCCGATCGCCACCGTCGCGCAGAATGCCGCGCCATTTACCGTGAACGTCTCCGGCAGCGATGACGGCGGTATCTACAACTGGTCGGCCACGCCGGGCACTGGCGTTGCGAACGTAAGCGCCACCAGCGGTCAGACAGCGGCCACGGTCACCTTCACCGTCACGCTCACCGCCGGCTTCAGCGGCACGGCCACCTTCACCGCAACCCTCACCGACAATGTCAATACGCCTGCGAACCAGGCGGTCAACATCACCGTAGTGGTCCCGCCCGCCGCGCCCACCGGTGTGAATGCGACGGCGGGCAACGCCCACGTCGCGCTCACCTGGAACGCGGTCGGCGGCGCGACGTCGTACAACGTCAAGCGTTCGACGACGAGCGGTTCCGGCTACGCCACGATCGCATCGCCCGCCACGACGTCTTACGACGACACGTCGGCGGCCAACGGAACGACCTACTACTACGTTATCTCGGCGGTAAACACGGTCGAAGGCGCGAACTCTTCGCAGGTCTCCGGCACACCCGTCGGCGCGCCTGCCGCGCCTGGGGGAGTCGCGGCCACAGGCGGCGACACGCAGGTCTCGCTCACCTGGAACAGCGTCGCGGGCGCGACGTCCTACAACGTCAAGCGCTCGACGGTGAGCGGCAGCGGCTACTCAACGATCTTCAGTCCGGCCACGAACTCGTACACCGATACGGGTCTGACGAACGGCACCACGTATTACTACGTCATCACCGCGGTCGGCCCCGGCGGCGAAAGCGTCAATTCATCCGAGGTTTCCGCGACGCCCGCGGTACCACCGGCGGCGCCGACGGGACTCACACTTTCGGTTGGCGACGCGAAGGTCTACCTCGTCTGGAATCCGGTCGGCGGGGCGACCTCGTACAACGTGAAGCGCGGCACTTCGACTGGCACGTACACCACGACCACGTCCGCACCGTCCGCCAGCTTCACCGACAGCACGGTCTCGAACGGAACTACCTATTACTACGTCGTGACCGCGGTCAACGGCGCGCAGAGCGCGAACTCGTCCGAGGTCACCGGTACTCCGAATTCGGCGTCGAACCTCGGCGTCGTCTTCAGCCAAGTGTACGGCGGCGGCGGCAACTCCGGCGCGATTCTCACCAACGACTTCCTCGAGCTCTTCAACCGCGGCTCGCAGACTGTCAATCTGAGCGGCTTCTACCTCGACTACGGTTCGCCGACGCTCAGCACGTGGACCGCATCGGGTCCGTTGTCGGGAACGATCGCACCGGGCCACTACTACCTCGTGCAGGAGGGCGCCGGCGCTGGTGGCACGCAGCCCCTTCCCACTCCTGATTCGTCCGGCGGGCTTCTCCTCGGCGCGACTGCAGGCAAGGTCGTGCTGACCTCACTCCCGGACCTGTCGAGCTTCGGCTCGGCTTGTCCGTCCGGCGCGGCCATCGGCGATTTCGTCGGCTACGGCACTGCGAATTGCTTCGAAGGCGCCAATCCGGCGCCGGCTCCCGGCAACAACACGGCGGTCATCCGCGCCAACAACGGTTGCACGGACACGGGCAACAATTCTGGTGACTTCACCGTCACGGCAAGCACACCGATCCCGCGCAACAGCGGAGCGGCGGGCGTGTCGTGCGGCGCGCTGTCGAACAATCCGCCGTCGATCAACGCTCCTGCGAACCCGGCAGCAACGGTCACAGAGAACGCAGCGCCGTTCGGCGTGAACATCTCCGGCAATGACGACGGTGGCGTCTACAACTGGTCCGCGACACCGGGCAGCGGCATCACATCGGTGACCGTGTCGAGCGGCCAGGGAACGAGCAGCGTGACGTACAGCGTGACGCTGCAGACCAATTTCACCGGCACCGCATCATTCACGGCGACGCTGTCTGACAACGTCAATCCTCCGGTCAGCCGTACCGTAAACATTCAGGTCAACGCGCCGGTGGGAACGGACAACGCGCCGACGATCAACCCACCGGCCAATCCGATCACGACCGTCGCGCAGGAAGCGCCGCCGTTCACTGTCGGCCTCACAGGCAACGATGATCACGGCGTCTACAACTGGTCCGCGACGCCGGGAACGGGCGTGGTATCGGTGAACGTCAGCGGCGGGCAGAGCACCGGCACCGTCACGTACACGGTCCTCGTCCAGAGCGGCTTCAACGGAACCGCGACGTTCACGGCGACGCTCAGCGACAACGTCAATCCGCCGGTGAACCAGGCAGTCAACATCACTGTCAACCCCAACGTCCCGCCCAATCACCTCGTCATCAGCCAGATGTACGGCGGTGGCGGCAACACCGGCGCGACGTACCAGAACGATTTCGTCGAGATCTACAACCCCAGCAACGCTCCCGTTTCGACGACGGGATGGTCGGTCCAGTACGGAGCGGCGACCGGAACGACGTGGCAGGTGCAGCCGCTCGGCGGCATCATCGGACCGGGCGAGTACTACCTCGTGCAGCTCGGGACGGGCGGCGCGATCGGCTCGGTGAATCCGCAGCCGAACATCTTCGGCAGCATCAACCTGAGCGCCACCGCCGGTAAGGTTGCGCTCTCCAATGCAGGCGCTCCGCTGGGCAGCTGCAGCGACGCCACGATCGTCGATCTGATCGGCTTCGGCAGTACTTCGAATTGTCACGAAGGCGCGGCGAACGCACCGGCGCCGAGCAACACGACGGCGGACTTCCGCAAGAACGGCGGCGCAACGGACAGCGATCAGAACGGCAACGACTTCTTCACCGCAACGCCAAATCCGCGCCGCACCACCCCGATCCAGGAGGTCGGACCGTCGATCCTCAGCATCGATGGCACCGATGGCAACGGAGGCTCCACGACCGCGCCGCGCGACGGCAGCGTCACGGTGAACTTCAGCGAAGCGGTCGACGTCGACGCGAACTGGTTCACGATCACTTGCGTCACGAGCGGCGCCCACACGAACGCGACGTACGCGGGTAACAACAACAAGACCACCTGGGTCATCACGCCGAACGACAACTACATCCCCGGCGAGCAATGCACGGCGACCGTCTTCGCCAGCGCGATCCACGACAGCGACACCGACGACAGCACGCCGGGCACGGACATGCCCCCCGCGGACAGCTCGCGGACCTACACCATCACAGCCGACGGCGCCGGCACGACGCCGGAGACCGCGTCCGTCCATCTGGCGATGGGCAATCCGTCCAATGCGACCACCGACGCGGTCGTCCAGCCGAACAACTACCTGATCTCCAAGCCCGAGTATGCCGAGTCGTACAGCCGCGACCTCGGGCGTCCGAACTGGGTGAGCTGGCATCTCACGAGTGCCTGGACCACGGGCGTCGGTCCGCGTACCGACACCTTCCGTCCCGATCCGCTCCTGCCTCTCGGCTGGTACAGGGTGCAGGCCTTCGACTTCTCGTCCAGCGGTTTCGACCGCGGCCATATGGATCCGAGCGCGGACCGCAGCTCGTCCGAGCCGGTCAACGAGGCCACGTTCACGATGACGAACATGGTCGCGCAAGCGCCCGGCAACAATCAGGGTCCGTGGGAAAACCTCGAGTCGTTTCTGCGCACCCTCCTTTCGGCTGATGAGCTCTTCATCATCTCCGGTCCGAACGGCGTCGGCGGGACGGGCAGCAACGGTGGTCTCACGAACACGCTCGCGAACGGCCACGTCACGGTTCCGGCGAGCACATGGAAGTGCGCTCTCATCCTCCCGAGCGGCAGCGGCGACCCGGTTTCGCGCGTGACGGCATCCACGCAGACGTTGTGCGTGATCATGCCGAATCTCGACTCCATCCGCCCCGACGACTGGCACACCTACGTGAAGAGCGTTGACCAGGTCGAAGCGCTGACCGGATACAACCTCTTCTCGAATGTGCCGGCCGCAATTCAGAACTCCATCGAGGCTGGCACGTACGGCGGCGGCACGAACCCGCCGGGGGCAGCCGATCAGTCGGTGAGCACGAACGAAGATGTCGCGAAGCCGTTCACGTTCGACACCGCGAACGCGACGGCGAACCCGCTCACGTACACGATCGTCTCCGGTCCTTCGCACGGCTCGCTCGGCGGTTCGAACGGCTCCGAGACCTACACGCCGGTGCCCGACTTCAACGGTACGGACACCTTCACCTACAAGGTCAACGACGGTTCGCATGATTCGAACACCGCGACAGTGACGATCACCGTCCTGGAGGCGAACGATCCACCCAACGCCTTCGACGATTCGAAGACCGCCGTGGCGAACACGCCGCTGACCTTCCCGTCCTCCGATCTCACGACCAACGACAACCCAGGCCCGGCGAATGAGTCGAGCCAGACGCTCACCGTGACGGCCGTTACCGCTACCGCAAGCACCCACGGCCTCGTCGCGCTCACCAGCGGCAATGTCACGTACACGCCCGATGTGAACTACAGCGGCCCGGCCAGCTTCACCTACTCGGTGTGCGATAACGGCATCACCGTGGGAGTCGCCGATCCACGTTGCTCGACAGCCACCGTGAACGTGACGGTCAACGCGCCGGTCACGACGCACTTCAGCGTCACGGCTCCGGCGAACGTCACCAGCGGCACGGCCTTCAACGTGACGGTCACGGCGCTCGACGCATCGAACAACACGGTCACCGGCTACACCGGCACCGTCCACTTCACCAGCTCCTCGGCCGGATCACTTCCCGCCGACTACCCGTTCGTCGCGGGCGACAACGGCGCGCACACGTTCAGCGTCACGTTGACATCGACCGGCGCGCAGTCGATTACCGCCACGGACGGCGCCATCACCGGCAGCGCGAACACCACGGTCGCTCCGCGGCCCGCTACGCACTTCAGCGTTACCGCCCCGGCCAATGTCACCAGCGGAGCCCCCTTCAACGTCACGGTCACGGCGCTCGACGCCTCGAACGTGGTCGTCCCGAGCTACAGCGGCACCGTCCACTTCACCAGCTCCTCGGCCGGATCACTCCCCGCTGACTACACGTTCACCGCGGGCGACAACGGCGCGCACACGTTCAGCGTGACGTTGACGTCGACCGGCGCGCAGTCGGTCACCGCAACTGATGGCGCCATCACCGGCAGCGCGAACACGACCGTCGCACCGCCGCCCGCTACGCACTTCAGCGTCACTGCGCCAGCGAATGTCACCAGCGGAGCACCCTTCAACGTCACGGTCACGGCGCTCGACGCCTCGAACGTGGTCGTCCCGAGCTACACCGGCACCGTCCACTTCACCAGCTCCTCGGCCGGATCACTTCCCGCTGACTACACGTTCGTCGCCGGCGACAACGGCGCGCACACGTTCAGCGTGACGTTGACGTCGACCGGCTCGCAGTCGATCACAGCGACGGACGGCGGCATCACCGGCACGGCGAACACCGCCGTTGCACCGCCGCCCGCTACGCACTTCAGCGTCACCGCTCCCGCGAATGTCACCAACGGCGTCGCCTTCAACATAACGGTCACCGCGCTCGATGCATCCAACGCGACTGTCCCCAGCTACACCGGCACCGTCCACTTCACAAGCTCCTCGGCTGGATCTCTGCCGGCTGACTACACGTTCGTCGCCGGCGACAACGGCTCGCATACGTTCAGCGTCACATTGACGAGCAACGGCGCGCAGTCGATCACCGCTACCGACGGCGGCATCACCGGAAGCGCGAACACGACCGTCGCGCCGCCGCCCGCGACGCACTTCAGCGTCACCGCGCCGGCCAATGTCACTCCGGGAAGCCCGTTCAGCGTCACCGTCACTGCGCTGACGGCATCGAACGCAACCGCAACCGGCTACACCGGCACCGTCCACTTCACCAGCTCCTCGGCCGGAACGCTGCCGGCGGATTACACCTTCGTCGCCGGCGACAACGGCTCGCACACATTCAGCGTCACGCTCGACTCACCCGGTTCGCAGACGATTACCGCGACGGACACGGTGTCTGCGTCGATTACCGGAACGGCGTCGACGACGGTGTCGTGCCCGCCACCGCCGCCGACGATTCCGCCCACCGCGTCGAATAACGGTCCGGTGTGCGCCGGAGGTTCCGTGAACCTCTCCGCCTCCTGGCCGCTCGCCGTTTCGTACTCATGGACTGGTCCGGGAGGCTTCACCTCGAACCAGCAGAATCCTACGGGCATCACCGTGGCCGGCACGTACACCGTCACCGCGACTAGTGCGGGTCCGTGCAGCTTCAGCGCGCAGGCATCGACAACGGTCGTCATCAATCCGATCCCGTCCGCCATGATCACCACCTCCGCCACCGTCTGCGCGAGTTCGGCCGGCAACAGCGCGTCCGTGGCGAGCGCGGGCGCCGGCGCGACGTACGCGTGGTCGATCACGAACGGCTCGATCACCGGCGGCGCCGGAACAGCCAGCATCAGCTACACCGCCGGCTCCGCAGGCGGCGTGCATCTCGCGGTCACCGTGACGACAGCGGCGAGTTGCAGCGCCAGCAGCAGTACTGATGTTGCCATCGCACAGCGTCCGACGATCACGCTTCCGGCCACGATCGAGGCCTCGTGCGGCTCCTCCAGCGTCAACATCCCGTTCACGCTGACCGGCATCGGACCGTGGAACGTCCTCTGGTCGGACGGCGTCGCGCAGAACGGCATCACCTCGGCTTCGTCTTCGCGCACCCTCACCGTGACCGCGTCAATCGTGCTCACCGCGATCGTCAGCAATGGCAGCTGCTCTACCAGCAGCGCTGCGGTCTCGATCAATGTCAGTTCCACGCCGCTCATCACCACACAGCCGGTCGGTCAGATCGTGGAGCCGGCGCATGACGCCACGTTCACCGTCGTCGCGAGCGGCGCGAACCTGCACTATCAATGGTTCGTGAAGCACGCGAACGGCGCCACGCTCGCCGTCGGAACGGACTCGCCGTCGTACACCACCAACCCCGAGGGGAACGCGATGTGGTTCGTGCGGGTGTCGAATAGCTGCGGCAGCGTTGATTCCGACCGGGTCACCGCCTTGGTCGTCACGCCCCGCCACCATCCTTCGCATTAGCAGCGGCTCATCGTGACGCCGGAGTCCACCAGGACTCCGGCGTCACAGCCGGCTACCGTTCGCCTTCACGCCCGTTTTCACCGGCGCTTCGCGCTCTGCTGAAACAGCCACTGCCACAGTTGCGCATCGCCGTACGCGCGGTCCCACGCGTTGTGACCGGCGCCCGCGAACTCAACGAGCGTCGCATCCGCGCCCTCGTTCTTCAACGCCTCGGCCATGCGCCGCGACTCGGTCACCGGAATGACGGGATCGGCGTCGCCGTGAAATATGCGAATCGGAAGATGCCGCAGCGCGTGCGCGGTGAACGCATACGGATCGCCCTTCCCCATCGTCAGCGGCGACTGCTGCACGGCCGTCGTCGTCTCGTGCGGCAGCAATCCGCCGCACACGACCACCAGCGCGGCGAAGGTATCGGGATGTGCGAGCGCCAGATGCCATGTTCCGTAGCCGCCCATCGACAACCCGGTGAGATAGATGCGCGATCGATCGCCGTGGAGCTCGGCGATGCTCTTCTCCAGAGCCGCCATCGCCGCATCGGCGGGATCGCCCAGCCAGCGCGAATCGACGGGCGCCTGCGGGAAAACGGCGATGGCAGGAACGCGGTCCGGATTGGCGCGAATCGCCGCCGCCACACCGATCTGCGTCGACTTCAAACCGTCCGCACCGCGTTCGCCGGAGCCGTGCAGAAACAGGATCACCGGCCAGCGCTTCGACGCCTCGAACGCGGCCGGCAAGTACACCGTGTACGGATACGCCGTCCCGCGAACGGTCACGGAACGAATCAGAAATCCAGTTTCGTGCGGCGTCATCGTGCGGCAGGAGAGTAACGCGGCGCATGCAAGTAACGGCAGGCAGTGCAGTCGAATGCGCACGCGCGGAGGATACAACTTCGCTTCGTGACGCAATCGCGCGCACACGCGCGACTCCTTTGCTTTACAATCGCCGGGTGATGGGATCGAAGCGCGAGAAAGCATTCAACACCGCCTGCCAGGAAGAGGTCTACCGGCAGGTGAAGTCGTATCTCGATGAGCTGGTCGACGAACATTTCGACGACGCCGAGCACTGCGACTTCTATCTGAAGTACGGCTCCACGGTCCTCGAGATCTCCATCGATCCGTATCAGGAAGATGACGCCGTCATCGAAGTCCTCGCCTTCTGCGTACAGGGCGTCGAACCGACGTTCGAATTGATGTCCGAGCTGATGAAGGTCAACGCGGAAGTCCCGCTCGGCGCCTTCAGCATGGTCGGCGAGCATGTCTTCTTCTCCCACTCATTCCTCGGCCGCCGTCTTCGTCCGGAGCAGCTCATCGCCTCGCTCGACGTCGTCGCCAATGTCTCCGACGAGTACGACGAGAAACTCGTGGCGAAGTACGGCGGCGAGACCGCCATCGACTGTCTGCGCAGCGGCAGCCTTCGCCCCCCGGTCCAGCTCGCCGCACGAAAGGCGGACAGTAATTGACTCGTGCGGCATACCGCTTGCTGTTTCATGGCGATATGACCACGCGATTCTCATCAGCCGCATCGGCACTTCTGGTCTGTGGCGCGCTGCTCACGCATTGCACCGGCGGTCAGGAAAGCAGCGCCGCCGAAGAGCAGGCGCCGAAGAAAAACGGCATCGCGGTTACAACGACATCTCCCACCGAAACCGCCGCGCAGTCTGCGCAGGTGGATGCGAGAGCGGCGCTGAAATCGATCAGTGCAGCAATTCCGATCTACGCCGGCGCGCGCTACCGCGACGATCTCACCCGCCGCGACTCGGTGATGATCCGCAATCAGTACGGTCCGACCGCCGAGGTCTACACTCTGGCCACGGATGACTCATTCCCGCAGGTCTATCACTACTACACCACGTACCTCGCGCAGTTCCGCGCTTTCCCCGCGCAGTCGCCGTATCCGGCTCCGCAGACGTGGCGCACGCTCGAGGTGCAGCTCAATCAGGCCATGCAGGACCCGTTCATCCCAGGCGACATGCTCAAGCCGGGCGACAAACAGGTCACGCTGCAGGTTGCTGAAACCGAGGCCGAACCGAAGACAGTGATCCGCTACGTCGTCACGCAGAAACCGATTGCAGCCGCCGAGGTGCAGGTCCCCAAAGCGTCGGGCGTGCGGAACGCGTTTGACAGAGAGTGAAAGAAGTGGATTCGTCGATTAGTAGATGAGGTGCCCTATTCGACATTCGAGCGAGTCAGGCGTAATGCAGAAAGCCTGCGAACCTCTGATCTCCTAATCCACTGATCGACGAATCCACTAATCTACTTACCGCATGTACCCGTGGCGCCGCATCGTCATCCCCACCGATTTCTCGACCGCCGCTGAGTGGTCGTTCGATTCGGCCGTGCAACTGGCCGGCGCGACCGGCGCGGAGCTGGTCATTCTGCACGTCCGCTCCACCCGCACATCGAATCCTGACGAGCTGCGCTTTCCTGCCGACGATGCGCTCTACGCGTACGCCGAGCATCATGAACTGGAGAAGCTGCGCGATCACGCCCGCCGCCGGAACGCGGACGTCGCGACGCGTCTGGTGGTCCAGCGCGCTCCCGATGCCGGCGCGGCAATCTGCCAGACCGCGGCCGAGGAGAATGCGGACCTGATCGTCATCTCCACGCATGCCCGGCATCACGTCGCCCACCTGATCATCGGCTCGACGACGCTGAACGTCCTTTCGGGAGCGCCCGTGCCGGTACTGGCGATCCGCTACGGAATCCAACGGCGCCGCGGATTCGGACGGATCCTCGTCCCGGTACATCTGAACCAGCGCTCGACCGGCGCCGCGTCGCTCGCGGCTGCAATCGCGAAGCGGGAGAGCTCCGAAGTCCATCTGATGATCGTCTGCGACGACGCGAACCGCGCACCGGCTGACGCGCTCGTCGGCGAAATGACGGCGAACCTCTTCGCCGGCGTAAACGTGAAGCCGGTCGTGCTACAGGGGAAGGATGTCGATGCCGAGCTGGTCCGCTACGCGCGCGGGGCGGACGCCGATGCGCTCTTCCTCAACGCCGCCTCCCCCGAGATCAGCGTGCGGAAGAAGGACATCATCCGGCAGGTGGACTCACCGGTGATGCTGGTGCCTCCCGCCGCGACGACAGCCTGAAAGGCTGTGAGGAAATCGACGTCAGAGCGCTCCTCTCGCCAAACCTGGAGCCCAAGCGCATTCGCGAGTGGTCGCGGGCGGAGGCGCGCTCGACAATGCAGCCCCGCGCTCGGCGCGGGGTTGTGGGCGCACGCACGAATCGGCGGCCGCGGAGGCGGCCGCCACAAGGTCTCGCGCGGCGCGAGCATTCGTAGTGGGCGCCTCCGCGCCCACGGCGTTCGTTCGCAACCGGTTTCCCCGCGCTGAGCGCGGGGCTGGATTGTTGAGCGCGCCGACGCGCGCAACCGTTCGACGCTGCGCGGATTTCCCTCACAGCCTCACACCTTGGGAGCGCGGGCGTCTCGCCCGCCGTTCCTGGAAGGATCGTGCTTGAAAGCGGGCGGGACGCCCGCGCTCCCAGCCCTGATCAAAAAAACTTTTTTGAGCGGGGGGTAGGGATTTCCCGGTTCCGGGACACTCCTACTACGGAACCGGTTATGAAACTCCAATCCATGAATGGAAGTGTCGCCGGGCAGGACCCGGCGACAGAGACGATTCTCCTCTCGCAACGGCACGCTTCGTTTCTGGCGAAGATGTCGGGCGAGATCAATCCCGAGATGCCGAAAGCATTCGGGTGGCCTCATGCAATCCGCACGATTCTTGACCGCATCGAGGAGAGCAAGATCGATCTCACTGTTGCAAGCAGTGAGTATGAAATCGCTCAACTCGCGGCAGGCGAACTGCGCGCGAAAGGCCGGAGGCGAACAGCATCCCGTGCTTAGCGGGTTTTCCGATTCTTCATCGGCGATCCGGTCAGGAGCTCAACTAGCGATCCGATCGAATCCGCCTGTGAAAGATCGACGTTGCTCTGGAAAGCAGCTTCGATCAATCCTCGGATGATTTCCGCGCGGCTGATTGCCTTGCCATGCTTCAGACGGATGTCGATGGCCAGACGATCGAGATACGCAACATGCCGATCCAACAGGACGACTGTGATCTTCGCCCAGGGCTCGGTGTGAACAATGGGTCTACCGCGATTGCTTTTTACTGGTTGCACACGTTCTCCTCTCTACGGTTTTGGATGGACAAACCGCGGACAGTGTAATGCCGTCCGGGTATCCGCGTCCATCTGTATTTAAAGACTGAACAGCTTAAGTGAACGATTCTGGCGCGAAGGGGAGTCGCCCGGAAATCTTACGCGCTCTTCCGCCCGCAGCAAAGGCAAATTCGCGGAGCTGTCCCGCCCTCAGCTCATGGCGCGCTTGTCGAACGCCTTCAGGCCCATGAACATGAACAGGACCGTGAGGATCACCAGCGCGCCGAGGATCAGCGAGACCGGCATGTGCGGCACGGCCGGCGTCAGCGCGGCGCGCATCCCTTCCGACACGTAAACGAGCGGGTTGATGAGCACCAGATACTTCATCACCGGCACGCGGCTGAGTCCTGCCCACGGGTAGTACGTGCAGCCGAACATGATCATCGGCGCGACGATCACGCTGAACATCAGTCCGATCTGCTGCGGCGCGATGCCCGTGCCGAGGTAGAGGCCCCCGGCCGAAAACGCTGCACCGCCAAGGACCGTGACGATGAGCAGCAGCGGCGCGTTGTGGAAGCTGAGGCCAGGAATCGGTCCCATGATCAGCCGCGCCACCGGCAGAACGAACAGCGCGGCCACAATCCCCTGCAGCACGCCGGCGACGACTTTCTCGATCGCGATCAAGGTAATCGGCACCGGCGACAGCAGGCGGTCCTCGATCTCTTTCGTGAAACCGAAGTCCTGCATCATCGGCAGCGCCACCGACTGAATCGCGGAAAGCGTCAGGCTCAGAGCGACCACGCCCGGCAGCATCGTCGTCGAGTAGCCCTGCGCAATCATCCCCATCTTCGGCAGCAGATATCCGAAAACGGTGACGAAGAGGATCGGTTGCAACGCCGTGCGGATGAGGAAGTACGGCAGCTCGCGGCGAGCGACTGTGAGGTCGCGCAACAGGATGGCGATGAACACGCGCGACGGCGCGACAGGCGGCAGCGAATCCGCGGTCATGTCAGCTTCCTCCCGGTGAGTGAGATGAAAAGCGTCTCCAGACTCGGACGCGAAAGATGGATGTCGCGGACGATCCTGCCGTGTGCTTCGCCGGCGTTGATGAGCGCCGGGATCACCTCGCCACCCCGCTTGCTGAAGACTCGCAGCAGCGGTCCGCGCGCCTCGGCGTTCGAAACGCCTTCGATCGAGCGCGCCGCGTCGGCGGCCACCGAGGCATCGCCGTCGAACGTCACCTCGACGAGCGTGTCGCCCGGAGCCTTCGCTTTCAGCGCCGCGGGAGTGTCGAGCGCCAGCAGCTTGCCCTGATCGATGATCGCCAGCCGGTCGCAGAGCTGATCCGCTTCCTCCATGTAGTGCGTCGACATCACGATCGTCCTCCCCTGCCCGTGCAGCTCGCGCAGGATGTCCCACAGCGCCAGGCGCGCCTGCGGATCGAGGCCGACGGTCGGTTCGTCGAGAAAAATCACGCGCGGATCGTGCGACAGCGCGCGCGCGATCATCAGCCGCTGCTGCTGACCGCCGGAAAGTTGGTCGACCTTCGCGTTCATCTTGTCGGCGATCCCCAGCCTCTCCAGCAACTCCGCTCCTCTCCTCGCCGCCTCGGCGCGCGCAATGCCGAAGTAGGTTGCGTGAAAGACGAGGTTCTCGATGACGCTGAGGCTGCGATCGGGATTCGGACGCTGCGGCACGACGCCGATGCGCCGGCGCACGGCAGCCGGCTCTGTCTTGACGTTGGCGCCTGCGACGAGCGCTTCCCCAGAGGTGATGCGGACGCGCGTGGTAAGGATGCCGATGAGCGTCGTCTTTCCCGCGCCGTTCGGTCCGAGGACGCCGAAAAACTCGCCGTCGGTGACCGCGAGGTCGAGCGAATCGATGGCCACGATTCCGCCGGACGGCGGAGCCGGAGGCGCGGGCACACCGCGGCGTTTCTTGATCGCCGGCGCGGGATAGACCTTCCGCAACGAGCGGCTTTCGATGGCGTTCATTCGAGCGGGAAAGGATATCCGAACCAATCTGTAACGTTGCGGCGTCCGTAGTCACTACGAAAGTGAGATGACAGAGATGTTCGCTCAACTGCAATGGAACTTCGCGATCGATGACACGGGCTGCGCGCGACTCGCCCACGCCAGCTCACCGGCCGCGGTCGAGACGATCACACCCGGCGAGTACCTGGTCACACTGCCGCTCGCCACCGCGCGCGAATTCGGATTCACCGCCGATGTCGAAGGCGCCTCCGGCTTCATCACCGCCACGCCGGGAGATGACGCCGGCAACAAGCCGAACACCGTTCGCGTCCTCACCGTGCGGCCCGACAACACCTTCGGCCCGAATCCGTTTCGGCTCGTGCTGCGCAGCGCGTAGCTATTTCCCCGAGGCCATAAATCGCTCGATATCCTCCGCCTTTCGCGGCGATCCTGATGACAACAGCTTCGCGCCCGTCTCCGTGATCACGACGTTGTCTTCGATACGGACGCCGATGCCGTCGTAGCGGTCGAGATTTTTCGCGATCGAGGCTTGCTCTTCCTTCGTCAGCTTCAGGTAGACGGGGCTGGCCAGTACGTCGTTCTTGCGCACGTAAATCCCTGGCTCGACGGCGAAGACCATGTTCGGCTCGATCTTGCGATCGCGATCGGTCACGTCGTGAGTGTCGAGGCCGATGTGATGACCGGGCGCGTGGCGGAAATACATGTAGACCTGCCTCGGCTCGTTCTTCGCGATCAGACCGAGACGTAGCAACTCGCGGCCGACGACGGCGATCGCGGCGTGATCGGCATCGCGAAAATGCCCACCCGGCTTGAGCGCAGCGATGGCTGCTTCCTGCGCTTCGTAAACGGCGTTGTGAATGGCGCGCTGGTCGGCAGTGAACTTGCCGCTGGCGGGATACGTCCGCGTCACGTCGGCGGAGTAGCCGAGGTATTCGGCACCGAGGTCGGTCAGGAACAATCCGGCGCGATCGACCGGCGCGTTGTTGGCCATGTAGTGCAACGTGGTCGTGTTCGCGCCCGAGGCCACGATCGACGGGAAGCCCCAGCAGCAGGTGCCGAGATCTTTGTAGGTGAAGTCGACGACGGCATCGACCTGGTTCTCGCCCGTCGCCGTCAGTACCCGTTTCATCGCCGCTTTCTGCGCGGCCTCGGTGATGTCGATGGCGCGTTGAATGATTGCGATTTCGGCGGGACTCTTCACCTCGCGCATCGTCGTGAGCGTCGGTTGCGCATCGCGAAAACGGAGCGACGCGAAACGTTCGCGCAGATCCTTCACGAACTCCTGCTCGTCCGTCAGCGGCGGATTCGGGCCGAAGCTGCGCATTTCATTCACGGTCCAGATCTCCGCATTGCCGGCGGTCATGACCGCGTAGAAATTCGGCATCGCCCGCGGCGGAATCCGTTCCGTCGACTCGGGCGACATCCACGCGCCGCCCGAAATCGCCGAGTTGACGAAGCCGCGCCAGCGTCCCGATGACTCGATCCGTTTGACGCCGCTGATCTTCGTGATCTCGTCACGCGGAGGAATCCGTCCCGTCCACACTTCCTGCTGCGGATTGCGATCGCGGACGAACAGCACCTCGGCGAATTCGGGATCGCCCGGCACCATCACCAGCGTCGTGTCTTCCTCGGCGATGCCGGTGAGATAGAGGAGATCGTCGCTCTGCCGGAATGGCCACTCCTGATCGCCGCTGCGAATCTGCAGCTTCGGCGAGAGGGCGACAAAGATCGCGTTCGGCCCGATCTCTTTCGCCAGCCGCGCGCGGCGCGCCGCGTATTCGGAGGCGTCGATGGTGGGTTTCTGGGCGAGGAGTGGCACCCCCGGGAGGAAGGCGATGAGAATGATGATTAGTCTTCGCATAGCCGGTATCGTAATCCGGTGAACTACCTCGCGCACCTGTTGTTGGCGGAACAAACCGCGGAATCGCTGATCGGCAATCTGGCCGGCGATTTCGTGAAAGGACGCGTTGGCGATGACGTACCGCCCGGAATCGCCGCTGGAATCCGCCATCACCGCCGCGTCGACGCCTTCACCGATTCCCACCCTTCGGTCGCCGCATTCCGCCGCGTGCTGATCCCCGAGCACGGCCACTACGCGCGAGTGATCGCTGACGTTTTCTTCGATCACTTTCTGGCGATCGATTTCACGCGATATTCGTCGGAGCCGCTGAATGAATTTCTGACTCGCGTCTACGCCACGATCGATCCGCATGTGAACCGACTTCCCGGACGCCTGCGCATCGTCTATCCGCGCATGCGCGACGACGGCTGGCTTTCGTCCTATCGAACGCTCGAAGGAATCCGCCTCGCCCTCGGCGGTATCTCGCACCGACTGTCGCGCCGTCCGCAGCTCGAAACGGCGGTTCATTTTCTGGAGGATGTTCACCGAGCGACGCTCGAACGCCTCTTCCATGAATTCTTCCCGGAAGTGAGGGCGCTATCCCCGCCGGCGAAGCCGGCGTAAGAACCGTAGACCCCGGCTTTGAGCCGGGGGTTTTGAGGCGCGCTATTTTCGTGAGCCCGTTTTAACGGGCGATAGAAAGCGTTCTTTCGCCCGCTCAAAGCGGGGCTCCAAGCCACGCGCACTCTCCAGACCCCCAGCTCAAAGCTGGGGGCTACGGTTCTTATGCTGGCTACGCCAGCGAATGTCCGCGATTACAATCTTCGACCGTGACTGAAAAAAGCATCCAGGAAACCTATGCGCCGCAGAACCGCTGCTTCGGCTGCGGACCGGCCAACGACCAAGGCTTGCGCATCCGCAGCTTCCGCGAGGGCGACGAATTCGTCTGCGACTGGACGCCGGAGCCGCATCACGCCGCCTTCGACAACGTCCTGAACGGCGGCATCATCGGCGCGCTCCTCGACTGTCACAGCAACTGGGCCGCGACGATCGTGTTGATGGAGAGCAACGGCAGCTCGACGCCGCCTTGCACCGTTACTTCCGATTTCCACGTCTTTCTGAAACGCCCCACGCCGATGGCGCCGCTGCGGATTCGCGCGCACGTCGTCGAAGCGTCTGATGACCGCGCCGTCGTCGAAGCGTCGATCGAATCGAACGGAAAAATCACCGATACCTGCCGCGGAACGTTCGTGGCCGTCAAGGAAGGGCACCCGGCGTATCACCGATGGTGAACCGAATGTTCACTGGGAACGCGGGCGTCTCGCCCGCAGGTCTCACGAGAATTGCGGGCGAGACGCCCGCGCTCCCAGGTATTCAACATTGAGCGATCAACCTCACGCACCCATGACCGCGGAGCGAGGCCGCCTCACTGGCCTTCCCCACGACATCGCCCGCTGGCGAACCTGGGGGCCGTATCTGGCCGACCGCGCCTGGGGCACCGTGCGCGAGGACTACAGCGCGAACGGCGATGCGTGGTCGTATTTTCCGCACGATCTGGCGCGCTCCAAGGCGTTCCGATGGGGCGAGGACGGCATCGCCGGTTTCTGCGACCGCTATCAAATTCTCTGCTGGTCGCTGGCGCTCTGGAATGAGCAGGACGCGATCCTCAAGGAGCGCTACTTCGGTCTCGTGCCCGGCGAGGCGAATCATGGTGAAGACGTCAAAGAGTGCTATTTCCATCTCGACGCGCTTCCGAGCCATGCGTATCAGCGCCTGCTCTATAAGTATCCGCAACGCGCGTTTCCCTACGGTCAACTAGTTGACGAGAATCGCCGCCGCGGCGGAGGCGATCCAGAGTTCGAACTGATCGAGACCGGCATCTTCGACGACAGCCGCTACTTCGACATCGTCATCGAGATCGCGAAGGAAGACGCAGACGCGCTCATCTTCCGCATCACGGCGCACAACCGCGGTCCCGACCGCGCGCCGCTGCATCTGATTCCGCAGCTCTGGTTCCGCAACACGTGGAGCTGGAGCGGCGAGCCTGTGCCGCCGCCGTCGATCCGGGCGATCGACATCGACGGACATCCTGCCCTGCTCGCCGACGACACGAACACTCCCCCACTGGCCGGCCTGCTCCACAACACGCATCTCGGGCCGCACGTCCTGGAGTTTCCGTCCGGTACGGAGCTGCTCTTCACCGACAACGAGACGAACGGTCCGCGCGTCTGGGGATCTCCATCGCGCAGCCGTTACGTGAAGGATGCCTTTCATCGTCGTATCGTCAACGGAGAGCAAGACGCCGTGAACCCAGCGAACGTCGGAACGAAAGCGTGCGGCTGGCAGCGCGTCGAGATCGACGCCGGCGCGTCCTACAGCATGACCATGCGCCTGGCGCCGAGCGGACATCCGCGCAGCAGCGACGACGTCATCGAGATTCGGCGCGCCGAGGCCAATGAGTTTTATGACGCGATCCATCCGAAGAACGCGTCCGCCGAAGAGCGCAACATCCAGCGCCAGGCATTCGCCGGATTGCTCTGGTCGAAACAGAGTTACCTGCTCGACGTCGACATCTGGCTCGATGGCGACGATCCGAAATGGCCGCCGCCGCAGGAGCGCGAGCACGGACGCAACGCGCGCTGGCGTCACCTCAACTCCATGCGCATCCTCTCGATGCCGGACAAGTGGGAGTACCCG
The DNA here is from genome assembly GCA_035996815.1 of Thermoanaerobaculia bacterium. Classification (GTDB taxonomy): domain Bacteria; phylum Acidobacteriota; class Thermoanaerobaculia; order Gp7-AA8; family Gp7-AA8; genus JADGNZ01. Next base: position 179,721 of record DASYJF010000134.1, read on the forward strand.
TGGTTCGCGGCGTGGGACCTCGCCTTCCACACCGTGGTCATGGCGCTCATCGACGCGCACTTCGCCAAGGAGCAGCTCTGGCTGATGCTGTTCGAGCAGTTCCAGCATCCCAACGGACAGATCCCCGCGTACGAGTGGGAGTTCTCCGATCTCAACCCGCCGGTGCACGCGTGGGCGGTCTGGCGCGTCTACAACATGGACCGCATCCGCAACGGCGCCGACCGGCCGTTCCTCGAGAAGTGCTTCCACAAACTGATGCTGAATTTCACCTGGTGGGTGAACAAGGTAGACCGCGAAGGCAACAACGTTTTCGAGGGCGGCTTCCTCGGGCTCGACAACATCGCCGTCTTCGACCGCAGCAATCCGCTTCCCGGCGGCGCGTCACTCGAACAGAGCGACGCCACCGGCTGGATGGGGATGTTCTCGCTGGTGATGATGCGCATGGCGCTGGAACTGGCGAAAGAAAACCCCGCGTACGAAGGCCTGGCCACGAAGTTTTTCGAGCACTACGTCTACATCGGCGCGGCCATGAAGATGATGCGCGGCGACCGCACGCTCTGGGACGAGGAGGACGGTTTCTTCTACGACCTGCTGCGCTTCCCCGACGGCACGAACGTTCCGTTCCGCGTCCGCTCGTTGGTCGGACTGATTCCGCTCTACGCGATCGAGCGGCTAGAACGGAAGTGGCTCGAACCGTTCGCGGTCTTCCGCGAGAACTTCGACTGGTTCATGAAACACCGCGCCGACATCGTCGATTACTGCGTCACGACCGTTCACGACAACGGCGACACGACGCACATCCTGGCGGTCGTCGATCAGAATCAGCTGCAGCATCTGCTGGCGCGCGTCGCCGATCCGGAGGAGTTCCTCTCCCCGTTCGGATTGCGCAGTCTGAGCAAGGCCCACCAACAGCAGCCGTTCGTCTTCGGCAACGCCTCGGTCGCGTACGAGCCGGCGGAAGCATCCACAAAACTGAAAGGCGGCAACAGCAACTGGCGCGGTCCGGTCTGGTTTCCGACGACGTTCCTGATGATCGAGACCCTGCGCAAACTGGAGAAGGCGTACAGCGGAACCGTCCGCGTTGCGCTCCGCGACGGCCACGATTTTCCGGAACCCGCGCACGCCGACGAGGCCTTCGTCGACACCCGCGCCGACGAAGGCCTCGGCGCGGGCAGCACCCGCCGCCGAGGCATGACGTTGACGAGCGTCGCCGTCCTGCCGCCCGAAAACACGACCACTCTCACCGGCCTCGCCGCCGACCTCGCCCGCCGCATGACCACCATCTTCCTCCCTGACGCGGACGGCTACCGCGCCTCGAACGGCCCCCGCGGCAAACGCCAGGCCGAGCTCTTCGCCCACGACCCGCACTGGAAAGAGCTGATCTGGTTCTTCGAATACTTCAACGGGGATACCGGCGAAGGCTTGGGCGCCTCGCATCAAACCGGATGGACGGCGTTGGTGGCGAGTTTGATCGATGAGTGGAGCGGGTGATTGGCGGTCGCGCGAACGTTCACGCCTCGCGAATACGGACCGTTCCATCGGTTCCAAGATGCAGCGACAAACGAGCTGATGTGCAGCACGGGTCTGATCGGCGGACGACCGGACAGAAACATCGCGGCGGGCTTGTTCCCGAGGGTCAAGGCGCGTCTCGGATCGCTGCCGACCGGCCGCTGCGGAATCGAATTCTTCACGACCGTCGTTCCGGATGACGACGTGCCTCGAACGGCTACATGGACGATCGGAACAGCGGGCGTAGTCCAGTCCGAAGACGACCCAGACGTTGCCCTGATCGCTGCTAGAATTGTGAAGCGAGTTGACGTATGCGACGAGCGAAACCCAACGAACTGAACGAAGACGCGAAACCGATCGCGCTTCTGCAATTATCGGAAGACCGTCTTCGCGAATTGTTTCCTGTCGAATTCAGTCAAGTCGACCCTCTCGCCGCGGCTGAGCCATCGATCGGCAGCCTCGTGCAACTCGACAGCGGTCCGTACGCAGTTGTCATGTACGGCAAGAGCACCGGCGAAACCGAAGTGTCGATGCCCGTCAGCGCGCCTCTGGCTCGGTACTGGGCAGCGTTCCTCCGCGAAGTGCCGCTGATTAACAACGAGATTGTGTGGACGTCCGCAAAGATCGCTCCACGAGTAGCGGCCCGACCGTCGCCACGGAAGCCCCAGACAGCAAAGGCGGCAGCGATGAAAGTCTCGAAGACATCGCGTTGAGTCATCGCGCCTGATGTCCCCGCCTACCCTGCTACAATCCGCGCGCTTTTTTCGGGGACTTTCGTAATGTCGAAAAAGAACATCGTTCATGTGGTCGGGACCGGCACGATTGGCGAGCCGCTGATCGGGCTTTTTACTGATTTCAAGGAAAAGTGGGGCATCGACGAAGTCACGTTCCACAAGCGCACGCCGAAGTCCGATGACAAGGCCATGGTCGAGCACCTGATCAACAAGGGCGGCCGGCTGGTCGTCGATGAGGATGCGCGCGACGAGTTCACCCGCCTCGGACATCGTGTTTCGTTCACGACCGAAGAAGCGCTGGAGCGCGCCACCGTGGTCGTCGACTGCACGCCGGCGGGACTCGACAACAAAGCGAAGTACTACGACAGCTGCAAAGGCCCGAGAGGCTTTCTCGCGCAGGGGTCGGAGTTCGGGTTCGGTAAGCCGTACGCGCGCGGCATCAACGAAGAGGTGCAGTCGCCGGACGAGCGCTTCGTGCAGATCGTGTCGTGCAACACGCACAACATCTCCGTGCTGCTGAAAACGATCGCCACGAAAGACGGCAAGATCGATCTCGCCGCCGGCCGTTTCGTCTGCATGCGCCGCGCGAACGACGTCTCCGATTCGAAAGGCTTCATCGCCGCGCCGGAAGCGGGCAAGCATGACGATCCGGAGTTCGGCACGCATCACGCCCGCGATGCCCATCACCTCTTCCAGACCCTCGGCGAGAAGGTGAACCTCTTCTCCTCGGCCATCAAGATCAACACGCAATACATGCACACGCTCTGGTTCGACCTCGATCTCAAGCACGACACGACGCTGGAACAGGTCAAGTCGCTTCTGCGCGCGAATCCGCGCGTGGCCTGCACCAACAAGCGGTCCGTGAACCAGATCTTCTCGTTCGGACGCGACCACGGCTACTTCGGCCGCATCCTCAACCAGACCGTGATGCCGCTGTCGACGCTGACCGTGCCCAATCCGCGCAAAGTGGTCGGCTTCTGCTACACGCCGCAGGACGGCAATTCGCTGCTGTCATCGATCGCGGCAACGTTGCGGTTGCTCGACGTCACGAAGCTCGAAGACAACCTCGACGTGCTGCGGCCGTACATCTTCCGCGAGATCTGACGAACGTCACTCATTTGAGCTAGAGTCCCGGCCATGGCGTGGTTCCGCAAAGAGAAGAAGCCGAAGGAAGCGGTCGAGAAACAGGTCGCGATTCCCGAAGGGCTGTGGGTCAAGTGCGACGACTGCAAAGAGATCGTCTACCGCAAGGAAGTCGAGCAGAACTACAACGTCTGTCCGAAGTGCGGCTATCACTTCCGCCTCAGCGCGCGCGAACGTTTCGAAATCCTCTTCGATGACGGCAAGTACAAAGAGTTTGCCGGCGACATCCGCTCAGCCGATCCGCTCGAGTTCCGCGACACGAAGCGCTACCGCGACCGGCTGAAAGTCTACGAAGCGCGTGTCGGCAAAGGCGACGCGGTGCTGTGTGCCGAGGGGAAACTGGAAGGCATCAGCGTCGTGATCTGCGCGATGGAGTACGCATTTATGGGCGGATCGATGGGATCCGTGGTCGGCGAAAAAATCACCATCGCTGCGGAGCGCGCGCTCGAGAAAAAAGAGCCGCTGCTGGTCGTCTCCACGTCCGGCGGCGCGCGCATGCAGGAAGGAATTCTGTCGCTGATGCAGATGGCGAAAGTCTCCGCGGCGCTGGCGCGGCTGGCCGAGGCGCGGCTGCCGTTCGTTTCGATCCTCACCGATCCGACGACGGGCGGCGTGACGGCGTCGTACGCGATGCTGGGTGATCTAAACATCGCAGAACCGAAGGCATTGATCGCGTTCGCTGGCCCGCGCGTGATCGAGCAGACCATCCGCCAGACGCTGCCCGAGGGATTCCAGCGGTCCGAGTTCCTCGTCGAACATGGGATGGTCGACCTCATCCTGCCGCGCGCGGAGATGAAGCCGGCGCTGGCGCGTTTCCTCCGCATGTTCACCGGCAAACGGCGCGAAGCGGCGTCGTGACGCCCGGGCCGTTGCTCTGGCTCGACGCGCTCCAGGGATCGGGAATCCGTCCCGGCCTCTCGCGCATGCGCGCGCTGCTGCGCGAGCTCGGCAATCCGGAGCGCGCCTGTCCGTCGATCATCGTGGCGGGAACGAACGGCAAGGGCTCGACATCGTCAACACTTGCCTCGATCCTGAACGCCTCGGGATACCGCACCGGCCTCTACACATCGCCGCATCTCGTTGAACTGCGCGAGCGATGGATGATCGGCGGATCAATGATCTCCGCGGAAAGTCTAAACATTGCGATCGACCAACTCCGTGCTGCCGCCGATCGCGCCGGCATCGTCCCGACGTATTTCGAAGGTCTGACCCTGATCGCCTTCATCGCCTTCGTCAGTTGTGACGTGATGGTGCTCGAGGTCGGCATGGGTGGCCGGCTCGATGCGACGAATGTGGTCCGCCCGCTCGCTGCTCTCATCACGCCGATCGGTTTCGATCACACCGAGTATCTCGGCACGACCATCCGCCAGATCGCAGGCGAGAAAGCGGGCGTGATCCACCGCGGCGCGATCGTGCTGACCTCGAACGATGATCCGCGGGTCCTCGGCGTCCTCCGCCATCGTGCGGAGATGTTCGGCAATCCGTTCCACGTCGTGGCGTCGACGCATGCGACTCCGCTGGCCGGCGAGTTCCAGCAGCGGAACGCGGCACTGGCCGTTCGCGCGGCAGAGGAGTTGCGTCCGCTGCTGCCGCAAATTACCGCTGACTCCATCGAGCGCGGCGTCGCATCGACACAGTGGCGTGGACGGCTGGAGCGCATCGAGCGCGATGGGAAAACGATCTGGATCGATGGCGGACACAACGCGCATGCGATCGCGGCGATCGTGCCGTTCATCATCGAGCATGTTCCGACTCCCCGCTTGCTCGTGTTCGGGATCATGAGCGACAAGAACATCGACGATGTGACGTCGGCGTTGTTTCCGCTGTTCGACGCGATCATCGCGACGGAGCCGTATCCGCCGCGGTCGGAGGCGGCAGCGCGGTTGGTTTCTCTCGCGCCGGATCGCGCGATTGCCGAAGCGGATATAGGACAGGCGATTGAGCGGGCGCTGGCTTCCGATTACAAATCCGTTGTCATTGTGGGATCGCTGTATCTGGCGGGGGCGGCGATTGAGTTTTTCTCACGCGGAGGCGCGGAGACGCGGAGACGCGGAGAGGAGAAGAGTAAGCGTTGAGAGAATCCAGGCGATGAAGACCAGCGTTCGGTGGCGGCCGAACGTTAGCGTCACGGTGCCGGTCGCGGGGACGAATACACCGAGGCGGTCGAGGTTGATCGGTGTCGTGTCGAGGTCGCGCCCGGCCATCGTCGCCGACCAGGCGCGGAAGTAGGACTGGTCGACGGCCAGGATCGCTGGACCCGAAGTCGCGACGTCGATCGAGATCGTCTGGCCGTCTCGCGCGACACGCGTCACGCGCGCGCCGGGGGCCGAGGTGAATGGTTGCGGAGCTACGGCGGGGGCGCCGGCTTCGATCATGTTGACGGCGTCGGGAATCGTCGGCGCGGCGTACGCGATCGAGACGATCGACGGGCGCGCGGTGGCGATGCGGAGCCAATTCACGTTGTGCGTCGCGGCGAAGCGTTCGGAGGCGATACGGCTGAGAAGCGAGTGCATGCCGTCGCCGGAGCGGTTCAGGACGTATTCGAGTCCCGCGGTCGCGCCGAAAAGCGGCTCCAGGCGGCGGGCGCGGTCGCGGTAGTTGTCGCGATCGATGGTTTGTCCGCCGGACATGCTTTGACTGAAGACGCGGCGCGTTGGTTGGGACGTCGTGCGGTATGGGGCGAACCAATCGATCGGGATCGTGAACACCATCCAGATCAGCAGCGGTACGAAGGTGATGATCGTCCAGATGCGCGGCGTCTTCGATTCGCGGACGTACGCTGCGGCGAGCACGACTAACGCTGCGCACATGACGATGGTGAATTTTTCGGGGAAGCGGCCGATGCGTAACGCGCTGACGGATTCGACGACCACCCGGATGATCGGATTGAATGCGCCGAGGGCGAAGAAAAGCATCGTTGCGGCGATGACGGTGTAGCGGGATCGGCGGAGGACGGCGGGGATGATGATCAATCCGAGTATCAGCGATGGGAAAAGATGGGGGGCGTCGATGTGGACGAATGGGCCGACGAGCAACTCGACCAACCGCCTCGGATCGAATGACGCGTTGAGCACCGTTTGCGCTGAGTAGCCGTGGGCGCGTTCGACTTCGCTCGCAATCTCCGCGTAGGCGATTAGTTGCGGGGCTGCGATTGCGGTTGCCAGGAGAAGGGAGACTGTTATCACGCGGAGACGCGGAGGGGCGGAGAGAATCAAAACCGCAATGGCAGCGGCTACGATGACCACCGGCTCTCCCGCCAGCGCGAGCAGGCCGAAGGCGAGGCCGAGTTGCACCGCGTTGCGGCGTTCGGCGCCGAGGAGCGCGAGGGGGATCAGGGCGATCGCGGTGATGAGGTTGTAGAACGAGAGTGCGGACATCGCCACGCCGGAGAGAATCCAGAGCCAGGCGCCGAAGCGGGAACGCGTTAGTGCTCGCATCGCGAACCAGCCGAGGATGAGGTGAAGCACGAAGTGGAGATTGAACGCTACGTGTGCCGGCAGGACGAGATAGAGAACGTTGTCGGGATAGAACGTCAGCGTGTTCGGGTTGCCGGCCAGCGGCTGGCCGCCGCCGTCGGCGAAGTTCCACCAGGGGATTTCGCCGGCGTGAAAGGCGGCGGCGGAGAGCACTTTGATCGGGTAGTGCGTCGAGAAGTTGTCGCGGAAAAAGAAGAAACCGAACGACGCGACGAACGCGAGCAAAATAGCGCCCAGAAGCAGGAAAAAGAGCCGAGTACGCCGAGTCATTGGCCTGCGATTATCGGGTAAGATCGCCCGATGACTACGACGATTCACGAGCCGCAGAACGCCGCCACCGGGCACGATTTCCTCCAGCGCGCGCTCCCGGACGTCGACCGCGAGATCGCCGACGCCATCCGCCTCGAAACGGATCGGCAGAACGACACGCTCGAGCTCATCGCCTCGGAGAATCACGTGTCGCGCGCCGTGCTCACGGCCATGGGCTCCGTCTTCACGAACAAATATGCCGAGGGATATCCGGGGAAACGGTATTACGGAGGATGCGGGCCGACGGACATCGTCGAGACCATCGCCATCGATCGCGCCAAGAAACTCTTCGGCGCCGAGCACGCCAACGTGCAGCCGCACTCCGGGTCGCAGGCGAACATGGCGGTTTACTTCACCGTCCTCAAACCGGGCGACACGATCATGGGGATGGATCTTTCGCACGGCGGCCATCTCACGCACGGCCATCCGCTGTCGTATTCGGGACGCGACTTCAACGTCGTCGCGTATCACGTGAAAAAAGACGATGAGCTGATCGATTACGACGAGATGGAGCGGCTGGCCGAGGAGCACAAGCCGCGGCTGGTGATCTGCGGCGCGTCGGCGTATTCGCGCGTCATCGACTTCAAACGCATTCGCGAGATCTGCGACAAGAGCGGCTCGCTGATGATGGCCGACATCGCGCACATTGCGGGGCTCGTCGCGGCCGGACTGCATCCGTCGCCGGTTCCGTACGCCGACTTCGTCACCACCACCACGCACAAGACACTGCGCGGACCGCGTGCGGGACTCGTGCTCTGCAAGGCCGAGTACGCGAAGGATCTCGACCGCTCGGTGTTTCCCGGAATCCAGGGCGGACCGCTCGTACACATCATCGCCGCGAAGGCGGTGGCGTTTCTCGAAGCGCTGCAGCCGGAGTTCAAGGAGTATCAGGCGCAGATCATCCGCAACGCGAAGGCGCTGGCGGAGGCGGTCGGCAGCGCCGGATTCCGCATCGTCAGCGGCGGTACGGACAATCACCTCTTCATGACGGATGTCTTTTCGAAAGGAATCACGGGGAAGGACGGCCAGAACTTTCTCGAGGCGGCGAACATCACCGTGAACAAGAACACGATCCCCTTTGACACACAGAAGCCGATGGTGGCCTCGGGAATCCGTATCGGAACTCCGGCCGTGACGACGCGCGGCCTGCGCGAGGCGGAGATGAAGACGATCGCCGAGTTCATCGCGCGCGTGCTCGATGCGAAAGGCGACGCCGGCGTGATCGCGCAGGTCAAGAACGATGTGAAGTCGCTGTGCGATCAGTTCCCGATATATTGAGGGATGGGAGTGGGGAGTAGGGGGTGGGGTGTGGGAGATTGGCGGTTAGTGGATTAGTAGATTAGTGGATT
>DASYJF010000135.1:0-18209 GCA_035996815.1 Thermoanaerobaculia bacterium
ACACGCTGCGTGCCGTCGCGTTTCCACCGCCCTCCCAAAGCGGTGGCTCGATCGCCACCGCACTCCAAAGCTTCGCGAAAATATAATTACCGCCGTCGCGCAAATCCGGCCAGTAGAAGCGCCGATGTGCCGAGCGCGATCCATCCTCTGCGTTTGTTCAGTTCGAGCGCGATGCTCGTATCCGTCGAACGGTCATCGAAGACTCCGTGGGCGCCGGCGTCGCCGGGAAGCGGAGCATAGAGATTGTCGGGACGTCCTGGCACTTCCGGCTCGTCGATCATCTGCGCGTCGTAGCCGTACTTTGCGAGGTAGTGATCGGCGTAACCCGGCGCGAAGTTGTTGCCGATGATCGCTTTCGACGCGGGCCAGCCGACGTTGATTTCGCGCCGTCCGCTGTACGCCGCCCAGACGATCGCTTCCGCCGCAACCTCGGGTTGGAAAATCGGCGGCACCGGCTGCGCTTTGCGCGGTAACCGCGATTTCACCCAGCGGAACTGCGGCGTGTTCAGCGCCGGCATCTGCACCATCACTACGCGCACGTTGCTGCCGTCGTGAATCAGTTCGCTGCGCAGCGAATCGTGAAAACCCTGCACCGCGTGTTTGGCCGCGCAGTACGCCGACTGCAGCGGGATGCCGCGATACGCAAGCGCGGAGCCGACCTGCACGATCGCGCCGCGGTCGCGCGGCTTCATCCGGCGTAGCGCGGCCAGCGTTCCCCACACGTAGCCGAGGTATGTGACCTCGGTGACGCGGCGATAGTCGGAGGGCGTCATCTCCATGATCGGAGAAAAGACGGAGAGCATGGCGTTGTTGATCCAGATATCGATCGGGCCGAACGTTCGCTCGACTTCCGCCGCCGCCTGCTCGACCGCGTTTTCATCCGCGACATCGAGCGGCAACACGATCGCTTCGCCGCCGAGCTCTTCGATCTCGCGCTTCGCCGCTTCGAGTCCCTCTTTGCCGCGGGCGATCAGTCCGACTTTCGCGCCGCGCTTTCCGAATGCGCGCGCCGTCGCGCGGCCGACGCCCGCCGAGGCGCCCGTGATGACGACAACTTCCGGTGGTTGCATGTCCGTGGGGCGAGCAAGACTCAGACCCAACTACGCGCGCCGCGCGATGAGCACCGCGTTCGTGCCGCCGAAGGCGAACGAATTCGACATCACGCAGCGGAGGTCCTGATCGGTCCGGCCGCGGCCGGGAACGTAGTCGAGATCGCAGTCGGGATCGGGGATGTCGAGGTTCGCGGTGGGCGGGACCGCGTTGCGATCCAGCGCGAGCAGCGCGATGACGAACTCCAGCGCGCCGGCACCGCCGAGGAGGTGGCCGTGCATCGACTTCGTCGAGCTGATGGGGATTTTGTAGGCGCGCTCGCCGAACACCTTCTTGATCGCGCGCGTTTCAGTGACGTCGTTCAACACGGTCGCCGTGCCGTGCGCGTTGATGTAGCCGATGTCGTCCGCGGCAATCTTCGCGTCGTCCAGCGCGAGCGTCATCGCCTGGGCTTGGCCTTCCACCGATGGCTTCGTGATGTGCTGATGATCGTTGCTGGAGCCGTAGCCGATCAATTCGCCATAAATGCGCGCACCGCGGCGCATCGCAGATTCGCGTTCTTCGAGAATGACCATGGCCGCGCCTTCACCGAGAACGAGACCGGTGCGATTTTTCGAGAAGGGGCGGGAGGCGGTGGAGAAGTCCGCGCGGTCGGGCATCGCCAGCACGTGCATTGCTTGCCACGATTTGTAGAAGCCGAACGTCAACGGGGCTTCGGCGCCGCCGGCGACCATTACATCCGCGTAGCCATGGCGGATCTGCCGGAACGCCTCGCCGATCGACACCGACGACGACGAGCATGCGCACGAGTACGTGAGGTCCGGTCCGGCCAGTCCATGCTCGATGGCGATGTGGCCAGCGGGAGCGTTGTTCATCACCTTCAATACCGTCAACGGCTTGACGCGGTCGGGATCGCGGAGCAGCAACTGCGCGAATGTTTCTTCGAGTCCGTTGGCCGCCCCCATGCCGGTGCCGTACGAAACGCCGGCGCGAGCGCGATTGGCGTCGCTGAATTCGATGCCGGCGTCCTTCACCGCCATCGATGCGGCAGCGATCGAAAACTGCGTGACGCGGTCGTATTGGTCGGGACGCTGAACGAAGGGCGACGGATCAAAATCCGCGGCGCCGCCGGCGTTGGAGTTCGTCCCTTTCGGCCCTTCGGTGATGACTTCACGCACGCCCGAACGCCCTTCCATCAACGCGGAGAAGAGCGCATCCGGATCGTTGCCGAGCGGCGAGATCACGCCCATTCCTGTGACGACGACGCGCCTCATGTCAGCTGAGCACCAGTTACCTCGGGATGGTCACAACACCCTTCGAAAGTAGTCGATGGTCTTCTGCAGCCCTTCTTGGAGCGGCACGACCGGCTCCCATTTCAGCAGCGAGCGCGCCTTGGTGATGTCGGGCCTGCGAATCTTCGGATCATCCTCCGGGAGCGGGCGAAACTCGATCGGCGAGCTGCTTCCGGTCAGACGCTTGATCTCCTCGGCGAACTGCAACACCGTCATCTCGTTCGGGTTGCCGATGTTCGTCGGATTTGCGTCGTCCGACATCAGCAGGCGGTAGATGCCTTCGATCAGGTCGGTGACGAAGCAGAACGAGCGCGTCTGCGAGCCGTCGCCGAACACGGTCATCGGCTCGTTGCGCAGCGCCTGCGAGATGAACGCCGGCACGACGCGGCCGTCTTTGATGCGCATGCGCGGACCGTAGGTGTTGAAGATGCGGACGATGCGCGTTTCAACGCCGTGGAAGCGGTGATAGGCCATCGTCATCGCCTCGGCGAAGCGCTTGGCCTCGTCGTAAACGCCGCGCGGACCGACCGGGTTCACGTTGCCCCAGTAATCCTCTTTCTGTGGATGCACCAACGGATCGCCATAAACCTCGGAGGTCGACGCGATGAGGTAGCGCGCGTTTTTGTCCTTGGCTACACCCAATGTTTTGTGCGTGCCGAGCGAGCCGACTTTCAACGTCTGGATCGGCTTCTCGAGATAGTCGATCGGACTGGCCGGCGACGCGAAGTGAAGGACGTAATCGAGATCGCCGTCGATGTGGATGTAGTTCGTCACGTCGTACTTCACGAACGAAAATCCCTCGCGGCCGATGAGGTGCTGGATGTTCGCGGGGTTGCCCGTGATGAAGTTGTCGATGCAGATGACTTCGTGGCCGCGTTCGAGGAACAGCTCGCAAAGGTGCGAGCCGAGGAAGCCGGCGCCGCCGGTGATGAGCGCACGACCCATCAGGCGGTGACCTCTTTGCGCACGTCTTCGGCGCGGCCGACCGAGGAGTAGTAGAAACCGAGCGCCTTCATGCGCTGCGGATCGTAAACGTTGCGGAGATCGATCAGGTTCGGCACTTTCATCGCCTTCTTGATGCGCTCAAAATTCAGTGCGCGAAACGCATTCCACTCGGTTGCCAGCACGATCGCGTCCGCCCCCTCGGCGGTTCCATACGCGTCCTCGCAATAGTCGACGTTTTCGAACATCGCGCGGCTGTTTTCCATCGACTGCGGGTCGTACGCCTGAATGCGCGCGCCGAGGGCCTGGAGTCCTTTGATGACCGGGATAGCGGGCGAATCGCGCATGTCGTCGGTGTCGGGCTTGAACGCGAGGCCGAGGATGCCGATGGTCTTGCCCTTCACGTCGCCGTCCAACGCTTCGACGATCTTCGTGACCATGCGCTGCTTGATGTCGTCGTTCACGCGCAGCACCGCTTCCATGATCTGAAACGGATAACCGTACGCGCGGGCAATCGTGGCCATGGCCGAGCTGTCTTTCGGGAAACACGATCCGCCAAAGCCGGGTCCGGCCTGGAGGAACTTCGGTCCGATGCGACTATCCAGCCCCATGCCGAGTGCAACATCCTGCACATTGCCGCCGACGCGCTCACAGATCTGCGCGACCTCGTTGATGAACGAGATCTTCGTCGCCAGAAAGCCGTTCGCGGCGTACTTGATCAACTCGGCCGACTCGACATTCGTCACGACGAACGGGATTTCGAGCGAGTGCAGCGGCGCGTAAATTTCCTTCATCAACGCGATCGATTCATCGTCCGAGGCGCCGATCACGACACGGTCGGGCTTGAGGAAGTCCTCGATCGCGGAGCCTTCGCGCAGAAACTCGGGATTCGAAACGACGGAGCCTTTCTGCCCGTGGCCGGCCTCGTCGAGGATCTTCTCGATCATCCGGCCGGTGCCGATCGGAACGGTCGACTTGGTGATCACGAGCTTCGGCCCGTTCATGTGCTGCGCGATCGTTCGCGCGACGCTTTCGACGTAGCTGAGGTTCGCCGAGCCGTCCGGCTTGGGAGGCGTGCCGACGGCGATGAAAATGGCGCGGCTGCGGCTGATGGCGTCGCCGAGGTCGGTGGTGAAACGAAGCCGTCCCTCGCCGGCGTTGCGGCTGACGATCTTGTCGAGACCCGGCTCGTAGATCGGAATCTGACCGTTGTTCAGGGCGTCAATTTTTTTCGGATCGATGTCACAGCAGATGACGTCGTTGCCGAAATCGGCCAGACCGGCCCCGGTAACGAGCCCGACATAGCCCGTTCCGATCACTGCGATATCCACCTGGGAGTCCTCCGGGGCAAGTAATGCGCGAACGCGCGGCGCGAGATCGTATCACCGGCGAACTACATCGGCGGTGAGGTCGAAGTGGTGGTTGTTGTCGTGGTTGTCGTCGTCACCGGCGGAACATCCGGCACCGCGGGCGCCTCGGACTTCGGGGTCGGCTTCGAGACCGGCGGCGGCGTGGCCGGCGCAGGTTGGGTCGACTGCGTGTCGTAACGCTTCTGAATCCCGCTCTGCTGGCGGTTGCGGATCAGCCAGCGCAGGAGCTTCGACTCGTTGATGCCGATGAGGATGTCATTGACCGATTCGTAGACGGAGGGATCGTTGACCAGCTTTCCGGCCGTCCCTTCGCCGCGATTCAATTTCGCGACGGTGTCGTTGAGTTGATGGAGCAGGCCGTTGAATTCGTTCAGCGCCTGATCGCCGTACGCTTTGTCGTTCATCAAGCGCGGCACGAGGCCTTGTCCGCTTTGATACGAAGCACTGATCGCGGCGAGATTCGATGACGTCGTCTTCAGGTTGTCGACGAGCTCGTAGACTTTCTTTTTCCCCTCGGGATCGGACAACAGCGCGGGGATCATGCCCTGGCCGCTCTTCAGACTTCCCTCCACATTCGCGACGAGCGTCTGCAGCGAGCGGGCGCTTTCCTGGATGGAGCCGGTGAGCGAAGTGGCGTAGGCGTCGTCGTACACGAGGCGGCCGACCAGACCCTTGCCGCTCTCGACGTGGCCGAGGATCGCGTTCGTTTTGTTCAGCGTGGTCAGGAACGTGTCGGTGATGCGCTGCTTAGTCTCGGGCGTGGAGGTCAGCTCGCCGATGAGGCCTTCGCCGCGGTCGACGCGGCCGAGAATGTTCTTCAGCGAATACGAAATCTGGACGAAGTTGTCGACGAGATCCTCGCCCGAGGAGATGAGCTGATCGACGTTGGTCTGGCGCGCGGCCGGAATCATCGCCCCCGGCTCCAGCGAGTCGAACTTGGGACTGCCGGGAGAGATGTCGATGTAACTGTCGCCCGCCAGCAGACCGAGCTTCTTCATCCGGGCGCGGGAATCGGTGCGGATGCGGTCCGCGTATTTGCGGTCGACCATCAGCACGATGTCGACGTCGCGCATTTTCGGATCGAACGGAAGGGTGATGTCTTTGATGACGCCAACCGTGACGCCGGAGATTTTGACCGGGTTCCCCTCGGCCAATCCGGTGACGTTGTCGAGGCGCACTTTGTATTCGTTCTTGCGCGAGAAGATCTTCTGCTCGGAGCCGATGAAGAAGACGAAGATCATCAGCACGAGCAGCGAGGCCGCAACGAGAAGCCCGACACGGATCGTTTTTTCTTTTGGTTTAGGTGCCATCGTTTTTTACCGAACCGTTTTCCTGCGTTGCCAGATTTCAGTGAGGCTAATGAGGCGGCTGCGCCGCGGTGACGGCTGAGGCTTTCAGGAATTCGCGCAGCACTGGATGTTCCGAAACGCGCGCTTCTTCCATCGTCCCCACCCACTCGAACACGCCTTTGTTGAGAAAGGCGATGCGGTCGCCGACTGAGAACGCCGACTGAATGTCGTGCGTCACGACGACCGAGGTGACGTTGAGTTTCGACTGCAGATCGATGATCAGTTCATTGATTTTCTGCGACGTGATCGGATCGAGACCGGTGGTCGGCTCGTCGTACAAAATCATCTTCGGATCGAGCACGATCGAACGCGCCAGACCGACGCGCTTGCGCATGCCGCCGGAAAGATCGACCGGCATGAGGTGCTCGGTGTTCGGAAGATTCACGAGCCCAAGCTTCTCTTTCACGGCACGCGCGATCTCGTCCTCCGACATCTCCGCATGCTCGCGCAGCGGAAAGGCGACGTTCTCGAAGACGTTCATGGAATCGAAGAGCGCCCCGCTCTGGAACAGCATCCCGAACTTTTTCCGCACGCGGTACAGCTCTTCCTCGGGATGATCGGTGATGTCTTCATCCTCGACGATGACCCGTCCGCTGTCGGGCGCTTCGAGTCCGAGCATGTGCCGCAGCGTGACCGACTTGCCGCTGCCCGATCCGCCGAGAATGACCAGAACTTCGCCGCGGTAGACCTTGAGGTCGGCGCCGCGCAGCACCTGCTTGTTGCCGTACGCTTTGTTGACGTCGCGGAACTCGACGAAGAGATCGCGCGCATGCCGCCGTCTGTCAGGCGTGTCGCGCGTCTCGGCGCGGCGGTCGGGAGAGATCGTCGTTTCAGTCATCAGAAGATGAAGAGGAAAACTTTCGTGAGGAAGAAGTCGAGGATCAAGACGGTGATCGACGCGGTAACGACGGTGGCGGTAGTGGAGCGGCCGACGCCGTCCGCGCCGCCGGTGGTACTCAGACCGTTGTAGCAGGCGATCAGTCCGATCGCGAATCCGAAAAAGAAGGTCTTGCCGACGCCCGACGCAAGGTCGTTGTACTTAACGGTCTCGATGACGCTGCGGATGTAGAAGTTGGAGCTGAGGTGCAAGCTGCCGACGGCGATGATCAGCCCGCCGAGAATGCCGATGAAGCAGGCCAGCAGCGTGAGGAGCGGCATCATGACGGTGGTCGCCAGCACGCGCGGCACGACGAGCTTGCGAACGGGATTCGTGGCCAGCGCGCGCAAGGCGTCGATCTGTTCGGTGACCTTCATCGTGCCGATCTCCGCCGCGATGCCGGCTCCGACGCGACCGCCGACCATGAGCGCCATCAACACCGGCGCGAGCTCGCGGATCAGCGACAGCGAGACGACTTTGCCGATGAGCAAGGCGCCGCCGAAATCAGCGAGCGAGTACGCCGTCTGCAGCGCGAGCACCATGCCGATGAAGAGCGACGTGATGGCGACGATGGAGATGGACCGCACGCCGATCTGATCGAACTGCGCGATGACCACGCCCCGATCGATCGGTCCTCGGATGAATTGCTGGATCGTCTGCGTGGCCAGGTCCGCCAGCCCGCCAAGGTGAGACAGCCACTCTTCGCCGTGCCTCTTGAGACGGTCGACGATCTCGTTCCCACGCTCGATGAGAGTGGGCGAGGCAGGCTTCGGGGCGGTGTCGGTTTGAAGGATGGAGGCCAACGTTTACGGTTCCCAGCGGACATCACGAAAACGGCACGAAACGAAGGTTTAATTGCCGCTCGGCGAAGTAACCCAGAGTATAACTTCGAGCAGCGATACTAAACCCAGAAGCCGATTTGGTTTAATATATCGCCGTACCGGGGACGCAGAGTTTCATGGATCAATCTCAATTCATCGCTCACGATACGGGGCGTCTGGTCAAAACGCTGGACGGCCATGTTGCGTTCGTTCCGGCGCCGTTGCCGCCAAAGATCGATCTTTCGTTCGAGCTCATGCGCCGCCTTTCCGAAGCGGACCACGCGCTCGGGACGCTCGGCGGAATCGGAAGGATACTGCCGAATCCGCACCTGCTGACGCAACCATTTCTCAATCGCGAGGCGGTGCTCTCCAGCCGAATCGAGGGCACCGAGGCGTCGGCGACCGATCTCGCACTTTTCCAGGCGGCGGGATCGCCGGAGTCGAATGAGTCCGATGTCCGCGAAGTCTCGAACTACGTGACCGCGCTTCGGTACGGACTGAAGCGCCTCGACGAGTTGCCGCTCAGCCTTCGGTTCCTTCGCGAAGTACATGAGAAATTGATGACTGACGTGCGGGGTGGCGGCCGCAATCCGGGCCAGTTCCGCCACGTGCAGAACTGGATCGGGCCGGCCGGATCGCGGATCGATAACGCGACGTACGTTCCGCCGCCGGTTCAGGAGATGCACGCCGCGCTCGACCAATTCGAACGCTACCTGCACGATCGTTCGCCGATGCCGGTGCTGCTTCGCGCGGCGATGGTCCACTACCACTTCGAAGCGATCCATCCGTTTCTCGACGGCAATGGCCGCGTCGGACGGTTGCTGATCGCGTTCATGCTGCAAGTCGAAAACGTTCTCGATCAGCCGCTGCTCTATCTCAGCGCCTATTTCGAGCGGCACAGGCGCGAGTACTACCGGAGCCTCGTCGAGGTGACGATGAAAGGCGCCTGGCTCGAATGGATCGACTTTTTTCTCCGCGGCGTCACTGAACAGGCGAACGATGCCGTCCGGCGCACGCGCGAGTTGCTTGACCTTTCGGAAAACTATCGACGCAAGATCGCGCCCGCGCGGAACGCCGGTGTGCTGTCGTCACTCATCGATAGTCTGTTCGCGTCGCCGGCGACGACGATTCCGTCGGTCGCGGCGAACTTCAAGATGTCGTATCCCGCGGCGAAGAAGAACGTGCAGAAGCTTGTAGCGCTGCACATCCTGAAGCCGCGTCGCGCTGGACGCGGATCGGTGTATGTGGCCGAGGACGTGTTGAAAATCGTCGAAGCGCCGTAGCTCACTGTCCGCCGAAGATCGAGCGCAGCAGCTTGCGCAGACCGTGCTCCTCTTTCTTCTTCGGCTGCGGCACCTGCGTCGGTCCGGCCGGATTCGGGGTCAGGCCTTCGTTTGCCTGCGCCGGCTCCGTGTTGTCGCGCCAGAGCGGACTTGGTTCGCCGCTGCCGGCGTGGAGCGGGCATACCGAGGTTGGCTCCGTGCCGGCGACGAAAATCTCGTCCTTCGTTTGCGGGCAGTACGGCGTGGCCAGCATCCCCGACTGCGGATCGATCTGACGGTCGACCACATCCTCGGGACGTTTCCAGTCGACGTCCGGAATCAGGCCGCTGACGCGATTCATGTTGTTGGTCCAGATCGGGACGCACGCGTCGCCGCCGGCCAGACGAATGCTGTGGCCGTCATCGAATCCGAGCCAGACCAGCGAAAGGATGCGCGGTGAGTACCCGATGAACCACGCGTCGCGATAGCTGCTCGTCGTCCCCGTTTTTCCCGCGAAGGGACGTTCGAAACCCTGGAGCTTCGCCTTGCTGGCCGTGCCGAATTCGAAGACGCCTTTGAGCACGTCGTTCATCACGTAGCAGACGCTCGCCGGCGCGACGCGCTTCATCTTCACTTCGCGCGACTCCAGCAACTTCCCCTCGGCCGTCGACACCGCCAGGATCGAGATCGGCTCGGCTTTCACGCCGAGGTTTGCGAAGGCGGAGTAGGCGTAAGCGATTTCGAGAGGAGTGACTTCGAACGATCCGAGCGACACGGACGGATACGGCGCGAGGTGACTCTCGATTCCGATCGTGGCGGCGGTCTTGATCACGTTTGCGACGCCCACGTTCATGGCCGCGCGGACCGCCGGGATGTTGTACGAATGCGCCAGTGCTTCGCGGACGGTGACCTGTCCGTGGTAGCGAAGGTCGTAGTTCTGCGGCGTCCAGACCGCGTTGCCGGTGCGAATGCTGATCGGCGAATCATCGAGCACGGTGGCGGCTGTGAAGGCCTGCTGTCCGCGCGCCGGATCCATCGCCGTCGCGTAGACGAACGGTTTGAAGAGCGATCCCGGCTGCCGCCGCGCCTGAATCGCGCGATTGAACTGCGTCTTCGAATAGCTTCGTCCGCCGACGAGCGCTTTCACGTATCCAGTGCCGGGTTGGATGGTCAGGATGACGCCTTCCAGCGGAGTCGGCGACTTGCGGAGATACGGATAGTGTTTGTTGAGCGCTTCGATGCCGCTGTCGAGCGAGAGCTCCGCCGAGCGTTGCATGATCGTGTCGAGTGTCGTGAACACCCGCAGCCCCTCGGTGCGCAGCTGCGTCTCGGGATACGTCTCTTTCAACTGCTTGAGCACGAGATCGACGAAGAACGGCGCGCTGCGTGACGTCTTCGGAAAACGCGACGTCGTCATCGGCGACGCCACCGCCTGCTCGTACTCGGTATCGCTGATGTAGCCCTGCTCCTTCATCAATTGCAGCACCGTGTCGCGCCGAACTTTGGCGCGATCGGGATGCGCGAGCGGCGAGAGCACATTGGGCGAGCGGATGATGCCGGCGAGAGTGGCCGCTTCGGGCAACGTCAGGTACGTGACGTGTTTGCCGAAATAGACCTGCGAGGCCTGCTCGACGCCGGCGATTTGCACCGCGCCGTTCTGTCCGAGGTAGATCTCGTTGAGATAGGCCTCGAGGATCTGCTGCTTGCTGTAGCGCGCCTCGAGCAGCACCGCCTCCAACACCTCATGCAGCTTCCGCGTCAACGCACGCTCCGGGCTGAGATAAAAATTCTTGATGAGCTGCTGCGTCAGCGTGGACCCGCCATGCGTCATGTTCTTGTTGCGGATGTCGGTCACCAGCGCGCCCAATGTGCCGCGGATCGAGATCCCTTCATGGTGATAGAAGTTCTTGTCCTCGGTGGCGATGATCGCTTCGCTGACAAACTTCGGAACCGTGGCCAGCGAAACCGGCACACGGTCTTCCATCTCGTTGTTGTAGACCGACGTGATGAGCTCCGGCTCGATGCGGATTCCACGAAGCGCCGCGCCGTCGTCGAGCCGCTTGATGCCGCGAACGGTCCCGCCGTCCATCTCGATCGCCACCGGGAGCGCGCGGAACTCGATGTCGGGATACTCGAAGTTCTGCAGGTAGATTTCGAGCGTGTTTCCCGCGTAGCGATACTCGCCCGGATTCGTCACGCGCGCCGCGACCTCGTGATACCCGACATGGTTCAGCTTCGGCTCGAGCAGCGTGCGAGGAATGGTCATCCCCGGCACGAGCGGCGTGGCATCCGAATAGATCCGGCTCGGCAGATCCCATCGCCGACTCGAATCAAATTTCTTGGTGATGACGACGTACGTGTAGCCGACAAACGCCAGAAACCCGACGAAGCCGAGCATGACGAGAACCGCAATCCCCGCCGAGTGCCGCCAGAAAAAATCCTTGATCCGGGAACGGGTAGCCATCGAAAAGTGAGGGTACCAACAAAATAAGGCGACGATGTGGCAGAGCTAGTGAGCTGAGAGAACGTCAACACACTCGTCGTGGGAAATGACGGCCCGCCGATTTGATGCGTGGCCGTCCACGGCAGGCAAGATGTGTGCGTCCCAGGCGTTCTTCAGCACCAGTTCCGAAAACTGCAGCAACAACTTTCGATCGACCGTCGTGAACAAATGCCCCGGAGCCGTATCGATCGACCGCCGCTCGGATTGCTCGCCACGGGCGCGGTAATACGCCGGCCAATCTTCCGATGATGGCCATACTCCCCACGAGGTGATCCAGAGAAGACATTCGTCCCAGTCGGCGAGGTTTTCGATCAGCCAGGCAGCGACTTCGAACTCCTGACCCTTCTGTTGCACGGCCTGACCAAAGAGCCCATGCGTCACGACATCGAAGCCCGAATGAACGGGCTCATTGCGCTCAAGGTCGAGAAAGATCCCGCGCTCGCCGCACCACTCGTGAATTTGATTCCACTCAAGAAACTCCATCGGCTATCCCGGCCACACCCAATCCCGGATCGCCGGCAAGTCGTCGCCGAACTCGCAGACGTACAGCCTGTGCTCGACGAGCTTGTCGTGCATCTCCTGTTTCACGTGCGCGTAGCGCGTGCCGAGGTTGGGGACGCGGTCGATGACGTCGATGACGAGGTGGAAGCGGTCGAGATCGTTCAGCACCGTCATATCGAACGGCGTGGTTGTCGTCCCCTCCTCTTTGTAGCCGCGTACGTGGAGGTTGTCGTGATTCGTGCGGCGGTAGGTAAGGCGATGAATCAGCCATGGGTAGCCATGGAAGGCGAAGATGACCGGCTTGTTGGCCGTGAAGAGCGAATCGAAATCGCGGTCTGACAATCCGTGCGGATGCTCGCCGGGCGGTTGCAGCGTCATCAGGTCGACGACGTTCACGACGCGGATCTTCAGCTCCGGGATGCGCTCGCGCAGAATCGAAACGGCGGCGAGGATCTCGAGCGTCGGCACGTCGCCGGCGCAGGCCATGACCACGTCCGGTTCTTCGTCGTGATCGTTGCTGGCCCACTCCCACATGCCGATTCCGGCGGTGCAATGCTTGGTCGCCGCGTCGATGTCGAGGTACTGCAGCGCGGGCTGCTTGCCGGCGACGATCACGTTGACGTAATTGCGGCTGCGTAGGCAGTGATCGACGACCGACAGCAGCGTGTTCGCGTCGGGCGGCAGGTAGACGCGCACCACCTCGGCCTTCTTGTTGACGACGTGATCGATGAAGCCGGGATCCTGGTGGCTGAAACCGTTGTGGTCCTGCCGCCAGACGTGCGACGTGAGCAGGTAATTCAGCGACGCGATCGGACGGCGCCACGGAATGTGCCGCGTCGTCTTCAGCCACTTCGCATGCTGGTTGAACATCGAGTCGACGATGTGGATGAAGGCTTCGTAGCAGGAGAACAAGCCGTGGCGGCCGGTGAGCAGGTAGCCTTCCAGCCAGCCCTGGCAGAGGTGTTCGCTGAGCACTTCCATCACGCGGCCGCGATTCGCGATGTGCTCGTCGGTCGGAAGAATCGTTCCCGTGAAGACGCGCTCCGTCGCTTCGAAGATCGCGCCGAGGCGGTTGGAGGCGGTTTCGTCGGGACCGACGATGCGGAAGTTCTCGGGATTCTCTTTGATGATGTCGCGGAGAAAGGTGCCGGCGATGCGCGTCGCTTCGTTGAGCGACGTGGCCGGCTTCGTCACCTCGATCGCGTACTTGCGAAAATCGGGCATGCGCAGATTGCGCAGCAGCAGTCCGCCGTTCGCGTGCGGATTCGCGCCCATGCGGCGTTCGCCCTTCGGCGCGAGCGCGGCGAGCTCCGGGATCAGCGTTCCGTTCGCATCGAACAGCTCCTCAGGCTTGTAGCTCTTCATCCACTCCGACAACAGCGTCACATGCGCCGGTTTCTTCGCAAGATCGGCGAACGGAACCTGATGCGATCGCCACGATCCTTCCGTCTTCAGCCCGTCCACTTCCTTTGGACCGGTCCAACCTTTCGGCGTCCGCAGGATGATCATCGGCCAGATCGGCCGCGTGCTGAATCCGTTCGTGCGCGCGTCGTTCTGAATCGCGGCGATGTCGTCGAGCGCGCGATCCAACGTCGCCGCCATCAACGGATGCATGACCTCGGGATCATCGCCTTCGACGACGTACGGTTTGTAGCCGTAGCCGGTGAAGAGGTCGCGCAGCTCGTCGTTGCTGATGCGCGCGAGGACAGTCGGATTGGCGATCTTGTATCCGTTCAGATGCAGGATCGGCAGCACGGCGCCGTCATTCACCGGATTCAGAAACTTATTCGAGTGCCAGCTTGCCGCGAGCGGCCCCGTCTCCGCCTCGCCATCGCCGACGACGCATGCGGCGACGAGATCGGGATTGTCGAACACAGCGCCGTACGCGTGTACGAGTGCGTATCCGAGCTCGCCCCCTTCGTGAATGGATCCAGGCGTCTCCGGCGCGACGTGACTCGGAATCCCGCCCGGAAACGAGAATTGCTTGAACAGCTTCTGCATCCCCTCGGCATCGCGGGAGATGTGCGGATACATCTCGCTGTACGTCCCTTCGAGATAGGTGTTCGCGACCAGACCCGGCCCGCCGTGGCCCGGACCGGCGATGTAGATCATGCTCAGATCGCGCGCCTTGAGGACGCGATTGAGATGCACGTAGATGAAGTTCAGCCCCGGCGTCGTCCCCCAATGTCCGAGGAGCCGGGCCTTCGTGTGTGTGAGCGCGAGCGGCTCGCGAAGGAGCGGATTGTCGAGCAGATAAATCTGGCCGACGGAGAGGTAGTTCGCCGCACGCCAGTACGCGTGCATGCGGCGGAGCTCGTCAGGCGAAAGAGGTTGGTTGTCCACCCGCCGATTCTATGCAAAACGAAGTCAACTTCGTTTCGGCACCACCAGCAACAGCCCGCCGGCCACGATCGCGGCGATGCCCACCCACAGCGGGACATTCACCGTCTTCTTCTCTTTCAGCGAGAGATCGATCGGTCCGGCTTTGATCTCGTGCGTTGCCTTCGTGTAGGTGAATTTTCCGTAGATCAATCCGGCGATGCCGGCCACGATCAGGAGGATTGCGACGATCTTGAGTGCACTCATGACGACATCTTACGTCGCCGTTTGCGCACCCGTTGCTGCATCGCAACGAATCGCAGCCGGCGCGCAGGGCGCGCCGGCTGCCGGAACGTGTTAGTTACCGGTGTAGGTGAAGCGGGTATTCGGATTTGTGTCGAGGCCATTGCTGAAGACGGTCGAGCCGCCGCCGGCCGTGGCGATGATGTACTTGCTGGTCGACTGCGAGCGGAGGGCGACCAGGTCACCGCTGACGATCGTCGCGCCGCCGGCGTTCTTCTTTTCGATGATGAAGGTCTCGTTCGTCGACGGATAGGCCTGCGAGGCCGCAAGCGTGGCGCCGCCGTTGTTGGTCACGTAAAGACCGTTGCGGGCCTGGAGATTGACGACATCGTTCGCCTGCAGCGTGCCGCCGTTGACGTCGATGAGCACCCACCGCTCGTTGAGCCCGATTGACGTCGGTGCGGCATTGATCGAATTGTCGCTGGCGGCCGAGAGGTAGTAGTTGGAGAACGATCGCAGCGATCCGCGCGGCGAGTAGATGTCGCCGCTGAGCGTGGCGGTCGTCCGGTAACCAGTGAAGCTGATGCCCGTCCCGTTCTCGATTCCGTTGGGATAGAAATTGCCGTTCAGCCAGAAGTCGAATTCGTTCCCGATCAGGGTCGGGGTGGCGGGAGTGTTATTGGCGTCGTAGGTGAAACCGAGCTCCCAGCCGAAGGAGGTGTTCCTCGGCTTGAGATACGCGAGGTCTACGGAGCTCCGCAGGGCAAACGGGCTCTCAAAGAGCGTATCGAGACTGGTCGCGCTCCACAGCTTCAATTGTGTGCCGTCCACCGTGACGGCGACGAAAAGAGACGAGCTGTTCGGAGCCGAGGAGCTGAAAACACGGGCGATGGCACCCTGCTGCGTGTAGGTCGTCGTCAACGGCTGCATCAGCCGCTTCGCATTGAGAGCGACAGGGTCGAGCACTCCGTCGATCGGCGCGTTGGCCCAGTGGTTCGAATCGTTCGTGGCCACCTGCCAGTTGGAAAACCCGTCCGGGAGGTTCGTCTGGATCGGCGCGCGCAGCAGGATCAGACCCATCGTGAATTCGTCTACCAGCATGTAGAAATAGCCGCTGTCGGTGAAGAGCTGCGTGAGCACGAATCCGCCATCGCAGTTCACTCCGTTCTGTTCGGCCGGTGCACGGAAGAGGATGTGGCGCGGAATCCAGCTTCTCCCATCGGTCGAGGTGGCCCAACCGATCCGGAAGATGTCGGCGCTCGTCCAACCGCCAGTGGAGGTTGGGTTGTTGATCGTCTCGTTGAAGGCCATGTACCACTGCCCGTTCACAACAACGACCTTCGTGTCAGCCGCGCCGGTAGCGTAGTAGTTCGGATTGAAACCCTCCCGAGTACAGCCGTGCGGCGAAGGTTTCGGAGGGTTGGGAAATGCCGCATTCAGCTTCGCGGCATCGAGCGTGGTCAGCTGCCCCGGAACGCCGGTCTTCGGATGGTCGGCTGGCCACTGGTACGGCCAGACGCCGATGGAGGGAACGGCAGCGACACGCGCCGTCAGCCCCGTGATCGTGTTGAAGTAGTTCCACCCCGTAGAAGGACTCAATGGCTGCTTCCACACCACCCAGCTGTTGTCGCCGCAGCGGGGATCGAACTGCAGTGGACTTTTATGCTGATCGCAGAGGGTGGTGTCTTGCGGCCCCGGGTTGTTGACGAGGTCGTACATATCACCCGGTACGTTGGAGTTCCACGCCTTGCGGATCTGCGAATAGGTGAAGAGATTGTAGTTGCCGAGCGTCTGGACGACGGAGAAGCCTGACGTGGCGGCCATCTGGAAGTTCGTGTCGGCCTTGCGGTCTGTCTTGTCCGCCTGCGTGATGCGCAACTTGATCTCGAGCGGCGGCGCGCTTTGCGCGGAGAGAGTAACGGGAAGTGCAGCGAGGATGAGCCATAAAGCGAGTCGGCGGGTCATAAGGTCTCCTTTGTGATGATCACGCGTGGAAGCGTAGGCAGGCCTGTTCCGCAACGGAACGAAGGAGTGATGAGCGCGGAGGGTTTCCGGATGAACGTTGTGATCGGCGTGACGGCGACGCGTTTCACCGGAACGACGCACGCAGGGAGTTGGCAAGCTGCAGGGTAAGCTGCCGAGCGCGCGCCGGCTCGCGCTCGACGCTCGATCCGATCTCCCGCAAGGCCTCGGCGACGACAGCCGGCCGCAGATGCGCGGCGACCGCTTCGATCTCCGCGCGGACGATGGCCGTTTGCAGTTCGGCCTCGCGAAGCTTCCTCGTCTCCTCCCCTGCCCAGCTCCGCATCGCATTGCCGAGCCCTGTCAGGAACGCCACGGAGATGAGCGAATCGTGGAACTGCTTCTGGAGCGCATCCATCCAGTAACGGCTGAATGCTGCCGCCGGGGCGCCGTCGAACCAGGTACGCAGCGCGGCATCGGCCAGCATCATGAGCAGGACCATCGAGGAGATGGTGAGGAAGAGCGCGGTGAGCTCACTCGTTCTGCCGGTCCTGCGCACGCTCAACACGTCGAGCGCCCGGAAGAGAGCCACCGTCAAAAGCAGGTCGGCCGCGAAGCACGCGAGGGCGTAGAGCGAGATGTGCGCGACGCTGCCCGGCATCACGACGCGAAACCGGAACTCGATGTAGAGGACCATGAACAATTGGTAGAAGGCCCAGAAGATCGCGGCGTAGCGGAGCACGGCGGGCACCTTCAGCAGGCGAATGGTCATGCGGCTGCCCTCTGCGCCGGCATGATCACGTGGAGCGTGACATTGCCTGCGTCGGCGCGATCGATGGCCAGAGTGTGCCTGCGACCGAAGAGGAGATCGAGCCGGGCGTTCGCCGAAGCCAGCCCTACTCCGTGCGACGGCGACTCTTGCTCCCCGCTATCGCCTCCTTCGCTGTTGCGAACGAAGAGGTGCAGCGACTCCCCTTCCATCCGCGCGCCGATGGTGATGAGGCCTCCATCCTCCAGATGCTCGATGCCGTGGGTGATTGCGTTTTCCACGATCGGCTGCAGGATGAGATGCGGGACCATGCAGTCGAGGGTCGTCTCGTCGATCTCCATGCTCACGTTGAGCCGCTCGGCAAAACGCACCTGCTGGAGCCGCAGGTAGTTCACTGCGAATCCGATCTCCTCCCGCAGCAGCACGCTCCGGCAGTTGCGCGTCGGATATTCGAGCATTGCCAGCAGGCCGTCGATCATCTCGTGCGCCCGGCCGGCGTCGCGCGCCGCAAGCGTGGAGATGCCGGAAAGTGTGTTGAAGAGAAAGTGAGGCTCGATCTGTGCCGCCACGACGGCCAGCGCCGCCTCGGTCGCTTTCGATTCAAGACGGGCCACGCGGAGAGCGCCGCTTTCCTCGACATGCCACCATTGCAGCCCCCGTCCCATCGCGGCGATGGCCGTGATCCACATGAGGGTGAGATGGACGTCGCCGCGCAGGAGACGCGTCAGCGCCTCGTCGTACGGCAGACCATGGAGCCAGCCGAGAGTGATGAGGCACCCCGCCTTAAAAAGTGTGGAGGCTGCGGTGCAGCTGGCGATGGTCAGGCCGGCCGCAAGAAGGGCCACACCTCGTGTCCAGTTCGCCGTGTAGTCCATCATCCGGAAGATCATCCACGAAATGATCAGCCACATCGCCGCCTGAGTGAGCGCGTATCCGGTCATGGACAGGG
>DASYJF010000136.1:0-16996 GCA_035996815.1 Thermoanaerobaculia bacterium
GGATCAACACCCGGTCAAAGCACGACAACACTCCCTCGATGCGGTCACGGTGACGTTCGATCAGGTTCGCCATCCGGCGACGATATCGCCGCCCGCCCCTTCACGCTTTCTTCTTGGTTCCGGCTACGCCGGGGTAGGGAAGTACTCCGCTGGCAGCTCTCCCAAGGATGAAGACGTCCATGCATCCTTCGGCGCCGCGTCCAAGCGCCGGGAAAGACGAAGTGAGAGATGCCCGACAGAGGGTCGCTCATCGATGAGAGTGAGTATCTGCGGAGTCTCCGCGGAGGTGACCGCGAGGCGTTCTGGCCGTTGTGGCTAGAACACCGGCGGCATCTCTACGGCGTATGCCTGCGACAGATGCGCGGGGCGAGGGGTGATGCGCTCGACGCAGTCAGCCGCTCGATGCTGCTGGCGTTCCGCAAACTGCCGGCGCACGCCACGAAGATCGAGAACCTGCAGGCGTGGCTGACGCGGTTGACACGCAACGTCTGCGCACACATTCATCGCGAGCAGCAGCGGCTGACCGTCGGCGGGAAGGGAGGCGCGGAGATCATCGAGGACGAGCTCCGCGCCGCCGACCCGAGTCCATCCCCCGAGGACGTCGTGCTTTCGAATGAAATGCGGGTGAGGCGGCAGGGAGCCATCGACAAGCTTCCGCCGCTCTTGCGCGACGTAGCGCGGATGCGATTCCTTCACGAAGCGTCGTACGGCTCGATCGCCAGCACGCTGTCGATCACGGAGGCGACGGCGCGGAAGCGCTTACAGCAGGCACGAACGGTGTTGCGGCCATGCTGACTTCACAACGTCATTCCGGCCGGCGTCTTCCTTCGGACAGCCAGACAACTATGGACGCATCACTCGTCGTGACGGTGGGGCACAGCCCGGAAGGCGTAGCGTTTCTCACGCCGGCTCCGGACTGGATCGAGCTTCGCGCCGACACCGCGGGCGATGTCGATGCCGCGCACCTTCGCTCGCTGACCCCGGCAACACTGCTCTATACCCTGCGCGGCGTAATCACCGGACGGCGCGAGCGGCTTTTGCGCGCGGCGGAAACCTTCGATCTCATCGATCTGGAACGGTCGGACCTCGACGACACAATACTGATGCGGCGCATTCGTCCGGATCGGCGCGTCATCACCTGGCGCGGGAGAGCCCGGACGATGGACGACCTCGATGCCGCACTTCGCGTCATCCGCCAGGTGCCGGCACGTCTCTATCGGATCGAAGTGGAGACGCAGCGCTGCAGCGAGACGCTCCTGCCGATGGCGCTTCTGAAACGCGAGCAGCGCAGCGATCTCACCGCCTACGCGATCGGCGCGATCGGACTCTGGACGCGCATCCTGGCACCGCGCCTCGGCGCACGCATCGTCTTCGGAGGAGATGCGGATCCGATCGACGGGATGCTGCCGATGCAGCAGTGCATCGCCGATTACGGTTTTCCGCGGCTCGATCCGATCGATGAGATCTTCGGCATCGTCGGCGATCCTGTCCTTCGCTCGCTCTCCCCGCGGCTTCATAACGCCGGCTTCCGAGCCCTCGGCAGGCGCGCACTCTACCTCCCCTTCCACGCTCCCGACTTCGCCGACTTCTGGTCGGCGCTCATCGACGATCGCGGCATCGAGTCGCTCGGCCTCTCGGTGGGCGCGCTCTGCGTCGTCTCGCCGCACAAAGAGATTGCCGTCAGCGCGGTCCGAGCCAGGACGCCGATGGTGATGCGCACCTGCTCGACGAACTTTTTCGTCAACGAGGGAGGCCTCTGGACGGCCGACACGACCGATCCCGAAGGTGTGCTGCTCACGTTGCGCGAACGCGGCATCGAACCGCGCGATCAGCGTGTGGCCGTCGTCGGTTGCGGCGGCTCGGGACGCGTCATCGCCGCTGCACTGCAGCAGGCCGGCGCCGACGTTACGCTCGTCAATCGTGGTTTCGATCGCGCTTCGCTGGCCATACGCCTACTGCAGCTCCCCTTTGTGCCGCTGGCGAGTTTCTCGCCGCGCGGCTACGCGATCGTCGTCAATGCGACGCCGGTTGGCTACCGCGCCGGCGACGTTCCCTTCGATCCGGCCCGACTGAGCGACGACGCGGTGGTGATCGATCTCGTCTACGGCGATGAGCCGACATCGCTCGTCGCAGCAGCACGGGCTCGCGGACAAGTCGCCATCGACGGCCGCGACGTGCTGCGCACGCAGGCCATGAGCCAGTTCCACCTCATGACCGGCGAGCCGATGCCTGCTGAAGTTCCGGGACAAATTCTCGGGTGGTATACCCACCCCGACCAGACAGACACCGACTACAGTGACTCTGTCCCGATCGCCGCGACATCGTCGGGCTACGCGCGAAGAACTCCTCATTCATGATGCCGCCACCTCCTCGCGCCGCGCTTCGGCTTCTTCCCGCGCGCGAACCAGCGGCAGCACCTGCCGGCTGAAGCGCGCCATCTCTTCCAAATCGGGCCAGCCCATGAAGAGGAATTGGGTCACGCCCACATCGCGATAGGCGAAAAGCGCATTCGTCACTTCCTCCGCCGAGCCGACGATGGCCACCGAGGGCGCGCCCATGTATGGAACAGCGCCGGTCCAGAGATACGGAGCCGGCCAGTCGTCGTTCTTGGCCAGTTTGTACGTTGACGTGAACGCCACGGAATCCGACTTCCTGGCAAACTCCTCGTGCGTCCGCCGCGGTGCGCCGTCGAAGCGAGCCAGGAGGCGGTCAGTCGCCTCGATCGCTTCTTCATGAGTCTCTCGAACGAGCAGCGAGACGAGGATGCCGACCTCGATCCCTCCGTCGACGAGCGGCCGCACGCGGTCTCGCATCGCGGACGCCGGCTCGGGAAGGCGCCACATACAGTCCGCATGCTTCGCCGCCAGCCTCTCGCCGGGAGCGGAGTTGCCGCCGAGGAAAATCTCGGGAGAGGTCCTGTCCGGAGCGACGAACGGCGTGCTCAGCTTCCCCTTCTCGACCGTGTAGTACTTGCCAGCGAAGTTTACTTCGCCCGAGCCTTTCCAGAAGGCGTTGCAGACCGTGAGGAACTCGTCGGTCCGTTCGTAGCGCTCGTCGTGGGCGAGGAAATCGCCGTAGTACTTCTGCTCTTCGGGCGTGTGGCCGGCCACGACATTCAGACAGATGCGTCCGCCGGTGACCGCCGCCACGCTGTTCACCTGCTGCACGAAGAGAGTCGGCGAGCAAACTCCGGAACGCACAGCGACCATGAATTTGATGCGCGTGGTCAGCATGCCGAGGGCGGCGGCGAGAACGATCGGATCGGCGCGATGAAACCCGAAGGCAGTCAGCAGCGACTCGATACCGCACTCCTCGGCCGTTTTGCAGAAGCGGACATGCGCATCGAGATTGGGAATCCCGGAGACGGCGCCGCGCGCCTTGGCGCCTTTCAGCTCTTCGCCAGCCGACGACATGCTCCAGTGGAAGCGCAGTGGCATCTTCAGGCCCTCATCGCGGCGCCGATTCCCATCTCGTCGAAACGCATCCGAACCAGATCCTTCAGCCGCCTTGCGACCTCGGCATAGACCTCGTCGCCATGCCCGATGGGATCCGGGATATCGCCAGCGGGATCGAGGCAATGCGCCTTCGCACTCGCTCCGGGAAACTGTTGCACGAGCATCTGCCGCTGCGATTCGGTCATGCAATAGATGGAATCCGCCACAGCGACGTGTTCCGGCGTGATCGGCCGGGCGATGTGATGCGATGCCGGGATCGTCAGCCCGTGAAGCGCGCGGTTTGATTCGGGCGTGATCGGCGATCCAGTGCGCGGCGTCAGTCCGGCACTCTCGGCGCGAAGGCGCCCGAGTCGAACTCTCTCGATCGGCACGCCTGTACGCAACGCGATCTCCGCATTGGCAATCGCTGCCGCCATCGGAGAACGGCAGGTGTTGCCGCTGCAGACGAAGAGGATCAGCCGGTCGCGCGAGGCGACGAGCGTTGCGCCGCGCAGACCTCCTGTCACGAAGTCCCACGCGTCTTCCAGTCGATGGTGGAACGGTGATAGGAACACCAGCGCTCCGATGATCATGGCCGATGAAACGAACTGCGACATCGGCGGCGCAGGGAAGCTGAAGAAGACCGACAGCAGGAAGACGGCCGAGTACCCAGCCAGGAAGCTGGCTCCGCAGAAGAGCGGGATGCAGAAGGTGTTCTCCCGGCAATCAAGATAGATCAGCGTTCCGAAGATATTGTGGCTGGCGTAAAAGAGTCCGATCAGCACCACCGGCACGATGGCGGCGGGATGCATCGTCCAGAACGTGGTGAAACCTCGGCGCAGCGCCAGCGACACGGGCCCGATTCCGAGAAGCGCGGCGAGGGCCGGAATGGCCGGCAGAACGATACTCGCGACGAGAATCTCCTGCACGAAGTAGCGGTAGGTGATCTCGCGGTCCGTAACCTTGGCTACCTTCGTCATACACGGCGTTCGTAGTGCGTAACCCGTTAGATAGACGGCCAGATTCAACGCCGCCAGTAACGGAAGAGAGCGATCCTTGGCGCCGGCCAGCGATATGAAGAGCGCCACGAAGCTGATGACCAGCGCCGCCCATGAGAACC
The DNA here is from genome assembly GCA_035996815.1 of Thermoanaerobaculia bacterium. Classification (GTDB taxonomy): domain Bacteria; phylum Acidobacteriota; class Thermoanaerobaculia; order Gp7-AA8; family Gp7-AA8; genus JADGNZ01. The sequence goes on from DASYJF010000136.1 coordinate 4,555, forward strand.
AGCGCACTTTCCGGCCAAAGTTGGCGTCGATGACCGGCCCCATGATCAGCAGCCCGCCACGCATCAACAGAAGTGCGAGAACGATCGAGATCCCCTTGAACGTGTAGGCGACGGTAGTACTGCCGATGATCAGCGCCAGACCGATCCCCGAGAGCACGATCACTGGCTTCGTCACCGGCACGGGGATGCCGGCGAAACGCCGGACATCGACGTACTTCCACCAGCCGAGGAGCGTGATGATGAGCGGCCACGTGAGAACCGTTCCGAGAATGGCGGCGGGGAGGATCTCCATGCCGATGAGTCCCGCCGGCACGCCTGGGACGAGGCCGGACGTTACCGCCTTGGCCAGACCGGCGTATGGCGTGTAGAAGACGACCAGCCCGAGGGCAAACAGCCAGATGATTCGTTTCGGGAGCGCCGGCAGTCTTGTCATCGATCACCTCATGGCTTGAAGAACGAAGAATCGAACGTCTTCCCGAGCACCGACTTGCCGATCGTGGCGAGCACCTGATCGTCGTTGTCGTGCCGGACGTACATGGTCAGATCGCGAGCGATACGCTCGATAGGACTGGGCCGGTTGAGCGCGCGTGCGCCGCATGCGCGGATGGCGTGATCGACAGTCTCCAGCGCGAGATGCTCGACGAGGTGCCGCACCTTGCTCCCCGCCATCTGCGCCTCGGCCACTGCCCCGCTCTCCCAAAGGGTGGCTACGTGCCGCAACCAAAGATGCGCCGTCTCGATCGCCACAGACATCTTCGCAACGTGATGCTGGATGTAGGGATCGTCCGTCTTGTGCTGGCAGCGGATGTAATCGATCGCGTAGTCGTACGCCGCTTCCGCCGCGCCGAGGAACGAGGATGCGTAATGCGGTACGAAGCACGTCTGCCATCCTTCGCGAAGGTACTGGCCGGGCGTCCCGACGATGTTCTCGTCAGGGATGTGCGTGTTCTCGAACTCGACGACATGGCTCACCGTCCCGCGCATGCCGATCGGATCCCACCAGCTGGGATCGACACGAATCGACGGGTCGCGAAGATCGCAGGCCGCCAGCAACACTGTGTCCGCCGCGGCACCTGTCGCGTGGCGTGCCCCTCCCGGTCCGGCAGTGCTGACCAACAGGAGGGCCCACGTGGCGCCTCCCGCACTCGTGCAAAACGCCTTCTTGCCGTTGAGCCGGAATCCGCCATCGACGCGATCGAGGTTTGTTCCGAAGCGCGTTGTCTCCGAAAGCGCCCGCGACTGCGGCTCGCCGCTCCACGCCACCCACGTCTCGCCGCGATCCACGACGCCCGGGAACCATCTCGCCTTCTGGGCATCGCTTGCCATTCCGTCGAGTAGCACGAGCGAGTTGGCGTGTCCTTCCCAACAGCGGGCCAGAGACAGATCGGACTTGGCGATCTCCTTCGTCATCATCCAGAGCGTGAACACGTCGTCGCTGTACGGACCGAGGCCCAGCCCTCGATGACTCGCAGGAATGGTCGGCGCCAGAAGCGAGGCGGCGAAAAGGTCGTCGAAGTCTTCCTGCGGAAAAACTGCCTCGGCGTCGTAACGCGCGGCGCGGCCGGCAAAGTGATCGCGCGCGAGTTGAGCAACCTTCGCCACCAGGACGCGCCCACGTTCGTTGAGATACAACTCGGCGATCGAGCTTTCCGCCTGACGAATCGGAGTTACCTCGGCGGTCATCGATTCACCCGGCGAAAGAATTCGCGATCGAAGAAGTTCGAGCGTCCGCTGTCGTCGCGAAAGGTAACAAGCTCCACCACCACCAGGACGCCCGCTTTGACGTTGGCCTGCAGATCCATCTGAACCGCGCCGCGATCGAAACGCGCGCTGAACGCACCCGCCGCCGGATCGTCGAACGTGAATGCGTAGATCAAGGCCGGAACGCTGCCCCAATCTTCATCCGCAGCATCGAACCGTCCGAAAACACGGACGTCGATCGCGCCCTGTTCGTTCGGCGTGCAGACGATGCGCGCCAGCGATCCATCGGCGTTCGTATTTCTCCAATCGCCCAGAAGCACGCCGAGATCGAGTGCTGCCGTTGGGAGCGCGACGACAGTCATGACGCTTCCCCTTCGACGACGCGATAGAAGAACTCACGCGTGAATCGGTCGTGCAACGCTCCAGGCTCGCGAAAGCGAACGAACGTAGCCACGACGAGAAGACCGAGGTTCAGGTTGGCCTGGACTTCGACGTCGAATTCATCGAAGCGATAGCGGGTCGCAAATGCGCCGGCCCGCGCGTCGCCTGAAGCAATACTGCCCGAGTAAATCGTCTCGGCCCTGGCACGCCCCCACGAAGCCGGCGACGGCGGTTGACTACCGAAGATAGTGACGTGGAGGTCGTCGCCTTCCGTTTCGACGATCAACGAGTCGATCCATTGCGGCTTTTCGTTCGTTTTCTTCCAGTTGCCGGCGAACGTCTCGATGGCGATTCGCGGCCGAGGCGGCGCCAGGTCAGGCCGTTGCCACCGCTCCGCCAGCCTTGAGGTCGATCCTGTCATCTTGTCCTCGTTGCCGAGATCCCGAAATGGAGAGCGATGCGTAGCCATCACGAAACGCGTGTCGTCGAGCTCCTGTCGGGATTCAGCGGATGTTTCTCTCGCTGTAAAGACGACCCGGAGAAGCGCTCTGTGAACGGCGCCGGTCCCCGAAGTCAGCAATACCGCCGAGAGCGTCACCTCCTTTCTTCCGTTTTCGGTGCGCAGGGGTAGGGAAATACCCCTTCCAGGACCCTCTTCTCTCAGGGACTGAAACGCAGCAATCCGAGAGAGGTCTTGAATGGAGCTTGTCGAAACCGGCCCTGAGCAATTACTTCTTGCGACGCTAGGTCGAGGCGATCGTGATGCTTTCTGGCCCTTGTGGCAGGAGCATCAGGAGTGGATCTACGGCGTTTGTTTGCGGCAGATGAGCGGCGCGCATACGGACGCTGCCGATGCCGCGAGCCGTACGATGCTCGTGGCCTGGGAGAAGCTTCCGCGCTCGGCGTGCGTGATCGTGAACCTCCAGGCATGGCTCACGCGGTTGGCCTGTAACGTCTGTTTCGATATGCATCGTGAACGGCGGCGCAGAACGCGCGTCGTGGAGGCGTTCGGTACCATCGATCACCAGCCGGGCACGCGCGACGTGGCTTCGCCTGAGCGCGATGCCATCTCGGCGGAGGAGTGCCGCGCGATACTCGTCGCCATCGCCGCGTTGCCACCGGCGTTGCGCGATGTCGCCGAACTGCGTTTCCTTCATGAACAGTCGTACGAAACGATCTCAACGCGACTGTCGCTCCAGCCGGCGAACGCGCGCAAACGCCTGCAGCAGGCCCGCGAGATGTTGGGTGGGATGCTTGGGCAGACCATCAAAGTGCGCTGCACGCGGAGAAACGGCACGACGAGCTAGGAACCTGCGCGGCAGAACCTCGTTGCGGCTTCGGTGGCGGAGCCTTGGGCAACCAACGCCGCCGGCCGTGCAGGCTAGTCCATCCAGCGCGCTGGCGCGGTTTTTCCGTGCTCGATGACGACGATGTAGGCGCCGGTCGAACCGATGCGGTGGGCCGCACTGAAGCTGACCGGCGGAGCGAAACCGGTGCGGAGCTGTGCGGTCGTGTCGAGAGCGTCGATCAGCGACGCGCGGCTGACGTCTCGGCCCGCCCGGCGCATCGCGTCGGCGAACAAGGCCGCCGAGGCCAGCGCGGCCTGCGCGCGCGGCGAGCGATCGGAAGGAAGCGTCGGAAAGGCGACGTAGGTCCGCAGCGGGTTGTCTTCGCTGAAGACGATCGGGTGTGCGAGTGGCGCCGCGACGAGGAGCAGCGAGTCGGGGCGTGCGCGGCGGATGGTGTCGGGGACGGCGGAGGTCTGAATCAGCTCTACGTGCGTGAAGCCGAGGCGCCGCGCGTCGGCGGCGAGCGCTTCCGAACCGCCGACGATCAGGAGTGGCCGGGAACGGCCATCCTCCGATGCAGCGCGCAGCAACACACGGTTCTGTTCCTCGACGCCGGCGAAGAGCTCGAAGACGAAACGATACCTTCCCCGGCCATTCGCCGGCATGCGCGAGATGGTAGTGAGGAGAGGAATCTCGAGTTTTTCCGCGGCGGCCGCGAGTTGCTCCTCCGCTCCCTCGGTGTCCGCGGCTACCAGCGCGAACGTCTGCGCCAGATCCTGCAGCTTGGCAACCCTGTCGACGGTCCCGCTGCCCGGCTGGGCGAAGCGGACTGCGATGCGCCGGTCGAAGATACCGCCGCTCTTGTTGACGTCATCGATCCACGCGGTAAGCGATGCCCGTACTCCAGCCGCGGCGTCTTCTGAAGGCGGAAGCAGGACACCGATGGTCACGGTGTCGTCCGTAACTCCCGGATCGCGCTGTGCTCCGAGAGTGGAAAGAAACGCGAGCAGAGCCGCGGCGTCGGCGCGCGCGAGCTGGTAGCGCGGCATCACGTTGCTGAGCGGATTCCCGGCCGAATCGATGCCCATCGTGATGGCGCGGAGCAGCGAACGATCGTCGTACGGGCCGTGCCGGCGTTGCGAAGGAGACGTCACGGAGTAGGGACGCGTCAGTGTTTCGCGGCGGATGTCGGACGGTACAGCGCCCCCTTCCGCCCGCCCGCGGCCGTCGGCACCGTGACAGCTCGCGCATGGGACTACGGAGGCAACGACTGTTTCACCGTCACCCATCGCGGCGCGAATTGTGCCGGTAGGGCTCGTACCGGTCGTATAGATGCGCTTACCGAGTTCCTGAGGTGCCGCGATGACAGCGAGAAGGAGAGCGAAAATCTCAGCCGCGATCATCCAGAACGCTCTTGATGATTTTCATGACTTCCTCCGGTGGGGCCAGTCCAAACGCTTTCTTCCAAAGACCGGTTCGCACATTGCCGATGAAGAAGAGGTTCGAGTGATCGCTGCGGTCCTCGACCGTCTGGCCGAGTTTCTTCAGCGCCAGGGCGATATTCTCGCTCGATCCCGTGAGGAGGACCCAGCCTGGGCGGGCCTTGAAGCGCCGCGCGTACGCGGTCAGTTTCTCCGGCGTGTCAACCTTCGGATCGACCGAGATCGAGATCAGGAGAACGTCCTTGCCGAGGCGGTCGCCCACCTCTTCCTGGATCCCGGCGAACGTGCGCGACATGAGGGGACACGCTCCGGAACACTCGGTGAAAAAAACGTTGATGATGACCGTCCGGTCTTTCAGGAGGTCCGTGTAGAAGCGGACTTTCTGCCCGTTCTGATCGACCAGCTCAATATCGCCGAAATAGCGGTGCGCGGCATCGCTCGGACTGTTTCTGGGAGGCTCCTGCGCGTTCGACGGCACAGTCGAGAGCGCGAAGAGGAGAAGGGTGAGAGCGCGTTTGATCAATGGGCCTCCTTCGGCATGCGCACTCCGTCGATCGCCGTCAGAATGGTCTGCACGGGATTCAGACTGTTGACCCGCGTCCAGCGGCCGGTCACGTCGTTCCCGACGAGCAGAATCGGCGAATGGCCGGCCGGGCTCGGCGACTGTGCGCGAAGGGCGGAGAGCAGACGGTCGATCTCCTCCTTCGAGCCGGTCACGAGCGTCCATCCGGGCCGCGGCTTGAATTTCTCGCTCCATGCCTTCAATCGCTGCGGCGTGTCGGTTGAGGGATCGATCGAGACGGAGATGAGGCTGACGTCGCCGCGCGCCGCGAGGGCCGGCTGCAGCGCTGCCATCTTCGCTCCGATCGGCGTGCAGATCGTCGTGCAGCTCGTGAAGATAAAACTGATGGCGACCACTCTTCCGTGTACGAGATCGGTATAGAAACGAAGCTCGCGGCCGTTCTGATCCGTCACGTGCACGTCGGGAACGTGCATCGGGCCGGCGATAGCAGCAACGGAAACGGCGAGGAGAATCGCATACGCCAGACGCAGCTTCATGGTCCCTGAGCCTCGATGGTCATCACGAAAGGATTGTTGAAGCGTAACCCGACCGAGGGGCACTCGATGTACACGTGATAGGTCCCGGCCTCGGGAGATCGGAACTCGAACACGTACTCTCCGTCTCCCATCGGTGTGAGCACATGGCGCTCCTGCCACGTGCCCGGCGCAAGCGAGATCACCGCAAGAACGTCGCGCAAATCGTTCCGCGGCTGCTTCGTTTGGGCGTCCAGCAGGCGATAGCGGACCGACACCTTCTCACCGACACGGACCAGCCGTGTCTGCGTCAGCGGTTCGACCAGCAGCGGCGGCCGCCGCTTCGCTTCGAGCACCGGGTTTTCCTGCACCGCGACCGGCAGACACGTCACGATCCGCGGCGAGTCGACAAGAAGGGCGAAGTCATACGGCCCGGGGCGGCCCAGGCGGGTGGTGGTGGTGTATGCGCCGGGCGCCGTCTCGCGCAGGGTGCGGTCGAAGACGAGGATGGCCCGCGGCTCCTTGCCGGGATTCGAGAACGTCCCGGTCGGAGCGGCCATCCCTTCGCGGTAGTAGTAGACGGAGCGGTCGCCGGGATTGGCAACAAGGACAGCATTCTCGCCCGGCGCCACGATCACTCCATCGGCCGGCGTCGGCCGCGTCCACTTGCCAAACGAGCGCTGGCCGGCCGTGAAATCGAGGACTGACACCGGCTTACCAGCCGTTCCAAGCTCGGCGAGCGGCATCATGATCACAAGCTCGCTGTCGAGGGAGCGGACGTAGGCAAGCTGGTTTGTGAACGTCACCTCGAACGGCCGCTGTGCGATGTCGGCCGTCTGCACGATCCGGTTCGTGGTGGTGTCCAGAATCTCGACCGTGTTCCGCTTTGGATTCGGAATGAAACCGAGCCGGCCGCCAGGTGCGAACCGAATGCGGGTGATCCCGTCTGCCGTCTTGAGAGCCTTCGACGTGTGCGCGCGCGGATCGATGAACGTGACCGTGCCGTCGGTGCCGGCGACCGTCGCAACGCCGGCGAGCGGCGACCAGGCCACGGACACGGGATTCGAGCCACTGCCGATGTCGCCGGCGATGCGCAACGTGCGAACGTCGATGACCGAAGTGGTCCCCGCACCGGCGTTGGTAACAAAGACGAACCGGTTGTCGCTCGACGCGGCCAGATCGTGCGGTCCCTTTCCCGTGGCGATCCGCGCCGCAATCGTCACGCCGTCGCGCCGGATGGCGGTGACGCCGGCATCCGTGGACACCCACACCAGTTCTTCGTCCGGCTGTACCAGAACACGACGCGGAGACACGCCGGCGTCGAGCTCGCGCACGACACGCCACAACAGCGTATCGATGATTGCGACCCTGCCGGCGTCGGGCATCGAGACGGCGAGCAGACGCTGCTCGTCGAAGAACGCCCAGTCCTCCCCCGGACTGGCCAGAGGCAGCATCGCCAGCAGCTGTGTACCGCCGAAGCTGAAGTGCGGGTCGACGACGCTGAGCGAGGCGTCCGCGTTCAGCATCACGACGTGATAGACGTTGAGATCGACCTCCGGGCGGCGAAAGACGTTTCCGGCCGAGAACGTCGCGACCTTGCGGACGCAGCGTTTGTCTTGCTCCTCCACATCGTTGGGCTGCTGGAGACTCATCCACGCCGTCGGAAAAAGTCCTCGCATCGGTGCCCCGCTCTGCGCGTCGGTGATCTTCACCATCACCGCCACCTCGTCGCCTTCGCGGAAGGGCGCATCCGCCTCGGAAACCCCTGTGTGACGTAGCGTCAGCTCGACAGCCAGGCCGGCGTCCGCGGATTTGCGAGTAATGACCGACGGCGCGGCAGACAGAGAGATTGCAGCCAGCACCACGGCTGCGAGCAGGTTCCTGGGATCGATCACCGCCATAGAGACGCCTTCCGCGGTCCTTTTGTGAATGGAAAACGACTTCACAACTGCCGCCAGGGAACCGTCTTTATGACGACTCCGCGCATGAAGAATGTCATCCTGGCTGCATCGCTGTCGGCGCTGCCGCGGCCGTCTTTTCAGGCGAGCGAAGGGCTCTCGCCAGTGACCGGTCGCGAGATGCTGCCGTTGATGCGCGAGCGGGAGCGGGCTGAGTCAGAGATCGGCGCATGCACGAGCTGAAATTCCACTGGCGCTTGCCGCAGGGCGGCGAACGGTCCGGTGCGTCGCGCGCGGAGCAGAACAGCCTCGAGTCGACCGGGCTGCCGGACCTGGAGGCGCAACTCGCGTTCTGCCGCGCGGCGGAGGATGCCGGCATCCACTCCCTGCTTACCGACTTCGGATGGGCGAAGCCAGATCCGATTCTCCTCGCCACAGCGCTCGGGATGTCGACGCGTTCGATCGGGTTCATTGTTGCGTACCGTTCCGGACTGATCTGCCCGACGAGCTTCGTGCAACAGCTCAACACACTGTCCTGTCTCATCGACGGACGCTTTTCCCTCAACATCGTGGCGGGCCATTCACCCGAGGAGCAGCACTACTACGGCGATTGGCTGGAACACGACGACCGCTATACGCGGACCGAGGAGTTCCTCGGTATCTGCCGCGCGTTGTGGTCGCGCCAGCACGGCGTCACGGCGGCCGGCCAGCACTACCGTGTTGAAGACAGCCGCCTGAACACACCCTTTCACTCCACGTATGGCCGCACGTTCCCCGAGTTGTTCATCGCGGGCAACTCGGCGCAGGCGCGGGCGCTGGCAATCGCGCAGGGAACGTGCTGGATGCAGATCGCCACGACGCCGCGGGAGATGGCCGCGACGGGTCGGGACGTTCTTGCGGCGGGCGTCGAGCTCGGAGCGCGAATGTCGGTGATCGCACGAGAGACCCGCGAAGAGGCGATCGCCGCCGCGCATGCACTCATCGGCGAGAGCCGCCCCTTCGACCATCGCCGTGCAGAGCATGCGTTCGTGCAAAACAGCGATTCGGCGTCCGTCGCATCCACGTTTGCCCTGGGCGAGCATGAATGGCTTACGCCCTATCTCTGGACGGGCGCGGTCCGCAGCCACGGCACTCCCGCCATCGCTCTCGTGGGCTCTGCCGAAGATGTGGCAGCCGGCCTCCTCGATTACGTCGAAGCGGGCATCTCGCAGTTCATCCTCTCGGGCTGGCCGAAGCTCGAGGAGATGGTCTTCTTCGGACGCGCCGTGCTGCCGCTTGTTCGGGAACGGATCGAGTCGGCGCGTATCGTCGGAGTGTGACGATCTGCCGTTGACGACAGAAGGCCTGACGTAAGTTTTTCACATCCTCCCTGTGCCGTTCGTCTTTCTGGGAAAATGTTGAAAATCATCTCGAACTGCGGCCCCTGCGAGCCGTTCATCGGGAAGTGCCTCGACTCGTTACGCGCCCAGACGTACCGCGAGTGGGAGGCGTACGTGACGATCGACCCGTGCGGCGACCGGACGTACGACGCGGCCGTCGAAGCGGCCTGCGGTGACAGCCGCATCCACGTCCACCGCAACCCCGAGCGTCTGTACGCGATGGTGAATCTCATCGACGGGATCGGCCGAAGCAACGCAGCGCCTGAAGACGTGATCGCGGTCGTCGACGGCGACGACTGGCTTCATACCGAACGGGCGCTCGAGATCATCGCCGGCACGTATGCGCGGCACGACTGCTGGCTGACGTACGGCAGTTGGATCAGCAATCATCCGAACGATCCCGGGCGCTGGCCTCCGTACGACGATGGCGAGACCCATTTCCGGCAGACGTATTGGCGCGCCACGGCCATCCGCACGTTCAGGAAGTGGCTGTGGGATCTCGTCGATGAGCGCGACTTCCGCGATCCGCAGGGAAACTACTTTCGCGTGGTCGAGGACCTTGCGGTCATGTTCCCGATGCTGGAGATGAGCACGACCGAAAAGGCGCGCCACGTCGCCGACGTGTTGCTCATGTACAACCGGGCGAACCCGTATTGCGCGGCAGACATCATGCGCGACGAAACGTACGCGAACACGGCCACCATTCGCGCCCGCCAGCCGTACGCACCGCTGTATCGCACTGAAAGGGCCGTGCCGGCTGACGCCGTCGCGATCGGATAGTGAACTCGAGGAGGACAACACCATGGCAGGTTCAGGAGGCGGGTATCCCAACACAACGGGCACGACAGTCTACGTCGAGCTCGACATCATTACGGCCGAGTCGCTGCTGACCGCGCTCAACAACGCGATCTACGGTGGCGGCGGCGGGAAGAAGAAGAAAAAGAAGGGTGGCAAGCCGAAAGGCGGCACACCAAAAGGCCCCAAGACCGGCAAGAAGTGAGGCCAACGCCTCTCCTTCCACGGCCGCTGCAGGCGGTCGTCAACCGGGAGCTGGGCGCTGCCGGAGGTCAGAACCTCGTCGCGCACTGGTTGCGCGGCGAGGTTTCAACCGCCGTGCTTGTCGACGCGTCTCGCGGCTTGAACCGCGAGTCATGGGAGCTGCGTCGCGCGGCGGCCTTGATGCTCGAGCACCAATGGCTGCTCCTCGGCGAAGCCGACGCCGAAGCTGTCTGCTCACGTCTCGGCATCGTGCCCCCGCGTGAAGCCGAAGGCTACACCGCCACGACCATCGGCGAGATGGCGGCGCAGCTGCGCGTGCGGCTCGCTCGCAACGCGCGTGTCCACGCCCGCATCCGCGGCCTGCGCACCAGTCCGGCCGCTCTCGCGGCGTTCCTCTACCTGGCGCGGCGCGAGTGCCGGCTCACGCTGGCCCGCTATCTGTTCACGGCCGATGAGATCACGGCGCGTATCCGCACGCAGGTACGCACCGTGCCGGGCGTGCGCGACGCCACGGCCGACGCGCCGCCGCCCTTCGCGTCGAAGGAAGCTCCGCGCACGCTCGAGGAGTTGCCCGATCTCGAGCGGACGCTCCTGCGCGCGCTCGGCGAGCCACCGCAGACATATTGGGTAGGAAACGCAACCACCTCCGAAATCAACGCTCTCGTCGAGTATCCGCTCGGAACCGTGGCCATGGCGATCAAGCTCCCAGGCAGCACCACGGAGATCGAGATCAAACGCACCGGTCAACGCGGCCCGGCCATTCTTGGTGCAGGCTGCAAGCCGTATCATTGGACGCGGTCGCATTACATCCGCGGCGCGTCCTCGAAACCAATCCTGGTCTGGGAAGCTGCGGCCGCGTCGTTTGTCTGCAGCGCCTACCGCCTCGTTCACGGATGCGACGCGCCCGTCTCGCGCACGATTTATCTCTCCAATGTCACGAGCGTCCCGGCCGAGCGTGGCCCGGTGAACGTCATCCGTTACTTCACCGATCCGTCATTTCACGATGGCGGATTCGATGCATTGCGCGCTGCGATCCACAGTGTCGTCACCGAGGAGCTCGGACCGGAACAACGGCCGGTTCCGGAGCACGATGCGGCGCTGAGCGGTGCGTTCGTCGGCCTGATCAGCCCCGGTCAGGCCATCCTCTGTGGCAGTAGCTCGTTTCGTCTCGACACGTTGGCGCGACACCTCTCTCCCGACGGCGCGGAGCGCTATTTCTCCGACGGATTGGGCATCGCTTACACGCCGGACGATGCGCGCGCATTCGCGGACGAGCTCCTCGACGAGGTCCTCGCCACCTACACCCCGCCGGCGACGCGCGCGCGCACCTATGGCGGCTATGTCGGCGCCGCGATCGCCGCCAACCGCGATCGCGCCGACAGCTGCTACCTCGATGTCCTCGATCAAATCGGGCGCTTCTGGGGAACGATGTCCGCATTGCGGATCGTGTCGAACGGCGAGTCGTTTGTTGCCCGAAATGTCGGGTTACGCGCCGTGTGGGAGCAGGCGCAGTGGCGGGTTCGGGTGATCTTCATGGATCACGACGGAATGGCCATCCCCGGCAAAGATGAACGCGACTTTCAGCCGGCGTCCTTCGCCCGGCCGGCCATGAACGATTACCGGCACATCTTCGGCGGCAGGCTCGTGAACACCGACCTGCCGGGCGAGCTCGGCGCGCTCCGGAAGATTTACCAGCCGGGTGCGGCGCTGGCGCGGAAAGCCGCGGCTATCGTTCGGCGAAGCGCGCGCGCCGCGTACGACGCTACGCAGGCCGGGTTTGAAACAAACGGCAAGCTGCGCGCTCTCTACGGCGACCGCTTCGCTACGCGTCAGCGGGACTGGGATCGTGTCGCTGCCGGCTACCTCGGCGCGTCTCGCGCGCAACGCGACGCATGGGAATCGGAGACCCGCGCGACGCTTTCCGCGCGCGGCTACGGCGCGAATCATGTCGAAGCCTTCGTGACGACGGTGCGTGGTTTCAGCGTGCTCCTGAGAAAGACCGCGTGTCTATACCGGAACGCTGACGCACGGAATGCAAGTGATTCCTGTAAGTCGCCGTTATGACGATGTAGGGGGTGGGGAGTGGGGAGTGGGGAGTGGGGAGTGGGAGATGAATCACGACGTTGCATCGCGTGGTTCTGTTTTATCTCCCACACCCCACCCCCTACACCCCACCCCCTACCCCGGCGTAGCCGGAACCAAGAAGAAAGCGTGAAGGGGCGGGCGGCGATATCGTCGCCGGATGGCGAACCTGATCGAACGTCACCGTGACCGCATCGAGGGAGTGTTGTCGTGCTTTGACCGGGTGTTGATCCAGG
>DASYJF010000137.1:0-47611 GCA_035996815.1 Thermoanaerobaculia bacterium
TCGCCGGCTGGCTCGGCTGCGTCTCGCTGCCGAACCGGCAAACCCTCGAATGTCGCTGGAACTCAACACCCGCGCAAGCCTCCCATTCGGCAGCGAGGACGCAGCCGGTCCAGCCGGCGAGACGCCAGCGTTCCGCCCGCTGCGCTCACGCGGTCCCGGCTAATGTTGTTTGTTCTGCATCCACGCCGGCACGGTTGACGTGTTGTCGGCGTTTTGCGCCTGCTTATCCGCGGTCACGAGCTGCTTGCGAATCGTGCCGAGGATGCGCTGATCGGCGGAGGTGGCGAGATCGAGCAGGTGCTGGCGATCGTGAAAGCCGTTGAAGGCGATCACAAATCGATCGATGCGAAACGCAACCACGCGTCCGAGGTAGCGATCCTCCGCGGTGAAATTGTCCTCACCGAGGTTCGAGATCGGATCGAGCAGCTTGCCGTTGTGAAGATAGAGACCTTTGTATTGATCGAGGATATTGCCCGCGGCCTGTTTGTTCGCCGCGGGAATGACGATGCCGTCGATCAGATCGTTGTCGACGTTGAACGTGGCCTGGAAGGAGTTCGCGAGAAACGCCTGACCGAACGCGGCATCGGCAGAGTAACGCTCGCTGCCGGGGACGCGCTGCTTGTCCGGCAAAAACGCGAAGACCGCCGGCTTGCTCGGCGCCGGCGGCATCTTGTCGGCGACGAAGGTGGCCAGTCGCAGAACGGCGTCCCCCGCGGCCGCGCCGGTGATGCGCACATAAAACGGTCCGCGCCAGACGTGAACCGAGTGCGCCTTCGCGAACGATTCGTTGGGGATATCGATAAAACGAAGGTTGCCGTTCTTCTGCTTCGAGTACGCGCCGAACGCCTTCACGAAATCGGGGAACCGGAAAATCTCGACCGTCGCGAAGCCGTTGCCGCCGGGCGTGCTGTACTTGCCGATGGTGAGATCGAGCGTCTCGTAGCGCGCGAACTGCGGCGCGTCGACGGGACCGAGGTAGGTGTTCAGGTGATCGCCGGGAATGACGATCGGATCTTCGTCGAGCTTCCAGATCTGCGCTTCCTGCTGCCGCGGCAGAAACTGCAGACTCGGCGAGTCGACCATCGCGAAGTTCACTTCGTTGCGCGGCGGCGGCGCGATGCGCACCTGCGCCGGACGCTTGCCGTCGCACGCGGCAACGAGACTCGCGATCAGGAGCGCGAGAGCGATTCCAGGAAGGCGATGGTCACGCGCACGCCCGCGCCGGTCGCTCCACGCGCCTCGCGCGTTGTTTCGTGCTCCGCGTACGCCGTGCCGGCGATGTCGAGATGCGCCCACGATGGACAATTGACGAACTCCTTCAGAAACAATGCCGCCGTGATCGCGCCGCCCCAGCGTCCGCCCGAGTTTTTCATGTCCGCCCAGTCGCTGCGGATCAGCTCTTTGTAATCGTCCCACTCGGGCAGTCTCCAGAGGCGCTCACCGACGCGCTCCCCACACTCAATCAACTTCTGAGCCAGCTCGTCATTGTTCGAGAAAAGCCCAGCCGCTTCGCTGCCGAGCGCGACGACGCAAGCGCCGGTCAGCGTGGCGTAATCGATGATGTGATCCGGCTTCAACTCCGACGCGTAATGCAGCGCGTCGCTCAAGATCATGCGCCCCTCGGCATCGGTATTCACGACCTCGACCGTCTTGCCGCTGCTCGTGGTGATGATGTCGCCCGGCTTGTACGCGCTGCCGCTCGGCAGGTTGTCGGTCGACGCGATGACGCCCGTGACGCGAACCGGCAGCGCCAGCATGGCCGCCGCCTGGATCGTCCCGATCACGGCCGCGGCGCCGCACATGTCGAACTTCATCTCCTCCATCTTCTCGGCCGGCTTGATGGAGATGCCGCCGGAGTCGAAGGTGATGCCTTTGCCGACCAGCGCCACATGCTTCTTCGCTTTGCGCGGCGCGTATTCGAGGACGATGAACCGCGGCTCTTCGATCGACCCGCGATTCACGGCCAGCAGCCCGCCCATCTTCATCTTCTCGATTTCGCGCCGCCCATAAACGGTGCACTTGATCCCGGCACCCTTCGCCACCTCCTCGGCACGTTCGCCGAGGAATGTGGGCGTGACGAGATTGCCCGGACCGTTGCCGAGGTCGCGAACGGTGCGCACGCCGGCAGCGATTGCTTTCGCTTCATCGTCGAGCTGTTTCGCGCGCTTCGCATCGACGCCCTCGGGCGGAACGAGCGAGGCGTGAATCGGCAACGATTTGTCGTCGGTCCTGGTGATGTAGACGTCGTATTTGTAGTCGGACGCCGCCAGCGCATCGGCAGCGACGCGCGTGGTCTCCTCGGCACCAAGCTTCGGAACGGAGACGGGCATGACCACGATGATGTTGCGATCGCGCTGCTTCTTCGCCGTCTTGGCAATGCTGTAGATCGCCGTTCGCAATCCGCGAATCGTGAACGCCTCGGCCTTGCCGATGCCGATCAGCGTGATCTTTTTCGGCTCGCCCGCGACGGTCGATACCGACTCGTCCGCGCGTCCGGAAAACCCCGCCGCCGCAATCGCCTGCATCGCCTTCGCCGCAACCGCAACATCCGGCTTACTTCCCTCGGCGATCAACACAAAAAGATGATCCGCCTTCGCAACCTTCGGTTCCCGAGTAATCGTGACGTCCATAGCGGCGCGGATTGTACTTGAGGAGCTAGAGCTCGAAGGGAGTGTGATCTTCAGTATTGAGATCGTCACGCCATGACGGCAGGTTCCGGGTGAGGTAACTACACCACGCGATGTAATCCTTGGGCGAGAGCCAGTCCAATTCTCGAGCCCGCCTAAGTGCTTCGACATCCGCGGCCGTGACTCGCAGGTCTTTTTCCAGTTCGTAGAGCGGCTCAACGCGCCTTGATGATCGCATCGATGAAATCCAACATTCCGAGATGGCGATAGTACTCCCGCACTGCCTCGATATCGACGCCTTCAGCGTTCAAAAGCACCCTCACGTCTTCGCCCTCGTAGCGAACGCGTTTCTCGTCCTCGTGCATTGCCAGGCCCTTCATCATCGCGAGATGTTCCGGGCTCGCTACTGGAAGAGCACGGTCATCGAGGAGCGGCTTGTCGACCGTCATCTGAAAAACCGTATCCGCCGTTTTCCCTCGGAGATACATGAGATCGACACGTCCCAAGGCAGGATCGGGATGAGCGTGGTTCGAGAATCCGTGCGAGACGAACAACGTTTCATATCCAAGTGACTCCGCAAACGCGACTACACGTGCCTGCTCCTCGCCGTCGATGGCGAAATCGAGGTCCTTCGTAGAACGGACGCGACCCCACGCGGTTACCGCAACACCGCCGACCACTGCATATCGAATGCGCTCACGTTCGAAGAATTCTCCAAACGTCCGAAGAACGGCAGCAAAATTCATCCGCCGAGGATACCTCGGCATCCTCCCCATACAATTGGCCGGACTCATGCACGAGCGAGGTACTTGAATGGCATTCCGAATTCTGGTTATTGACGACGAAACGGCGATCCGCGAAGCGATCCGGATGACGCTGGAGTACGAGGGCTACCGCATCGACGAGGCGCGGTCCGGGCAGGACGGGATCGATAAGGCCACGCGTACCGCGGCGCCGTACGACGCCATCCTCCTCGACATCAAGATGCCCGTCCTCGACGGCATCGAAGTCCTCGAAAATCTGAAAGAGCAGCACGTGCCGTCGCCGGTGATCATGGTCTCCGGACATGGCGACATCTCCACCGCCGTCGAGTGTACGAAGCGAGGCGCGTTCGACTTCCTCGAAAAGCCACTGAACCGCGACAAGCTGCTGCTCTCCGTCCGCAACGCTGTCCGGCAACAGAAGCTGGAGGAAGAAGTTGGCGAGCTGCGCGAACGCGAAGCGCGCGACTATCAACTCGTCGGCGAGTCGTCGCCGATGCGCGAGCTGAGAGCCCAGATTGAATTGGCCGCGCCGACGAAAGCGACCGTCCTCATCACTGGCGAATCGGGCACGGGCAAAGAGCTCGTGGCGCGCGAAATCCATCGCCGCTCCTCGCGCGCTGCGCAGCCGTTCATCCAGGTCAACTGCGCTGCGATCCCCGAGGAGCTGATCGAGTCGGAACTGTTCGGTCATGAGAAGGGATCGTTCACCGGCGCGGTCCGCAAACAGACCGGCAAGTTCGTGGCCGCGGACGGCGGCACGATCTTCCTCGACGAGATCGGCGACATGTCGCTGCGCACGCAGGCCAAGGTATTGCGCGTGTTGCAGGAGGGGGAAGTCGAGCCGGTCGGTTCGGCCACGGTCATCAAAGTCGACGTTCGCGTGATCGCCGCGACGAACAAGGAGCTCACCGAAGAGATCCGCGCCGGCCGTTTCCGCGAGGATCTTTTCTATCGACTCAACGTTATCCCCGTCCGCACGCCGCCGCTGCGCGAGCGGAAGGACGACATCCCGCTCCTCGCGCAGCATTTCGCGACGCTGTTTTCCGCGCAGTACAACCGCCCGGCGAAGAAGTTCGCGCCCTCCGCGCAAAAGGCGCTGCAGGACGCCGCATGGCGCGGCAACGTGCGCGAGCTGCGCAACATGATCGAACGCCTGGTGATCATGGTGCCGTCCGACACGATCGACATCACCGATCTCCCCTCGGAATTCTTCCGCGCCGCCGCCGACATCATCGCCACCGCCATGCGCCTCGCCACCCTCCAGGATTTCAAGGACGAAGCCGAGAAGTCCTTCATCCTCGCCAAGCTCCGAGAGAACGGCTGGAACGTCTCGAAGACCGCCGAGGCCATCGATACGCCGCGCTCGAATCTGTACAAGAAGATCGAGCAATACAACATCAAGCGCGAAGGCGGTGGCACGATGGCGGCCAGCGAAGAGAAGAGTGAAGGGTAAACAGTGAAGGGTGAAAGAGGCGGAACGACCGTGGGAACCCGCAGCCGCTCCACTCGCCCCCTTCACTCTTCACCCTTCACGCTTCACTCTTCCCCTGCCCCAATCGGTATCTTCGATTCCGGAGTCGGCGGCCTCACAGTCTTCCGCGAGATCGCCCGCGCGCTCCCGCACCACCCTCTCATCTACCTCGGCGATTCCGCGCGCGTGCCGTACGGAACAAAGTCCGCTGACACGGTGACGCGCTACACGCTCCAGGCCGCGGCGCATCTCATCGATCGCGGCATCGGCATGCTGGTCGTCGCCTGCAACACCGCCACCGCCGCCGCCCTCCCCGCGTTGCAGTCGTCGCTGACGATTCCGGTCATCGGCGTCGTCGAGCCCGGCGCGCGCGCCGCGGTCGAGCGGACGCGCGGACGCGTCGGCGTCATCGCCACCGAGGGAACGGTGCGGTCGAAGGCGTACACGCGAGCGATCCACAACATCAATCCAAACATCGAAGTCATCGAATCCGCCGCCCCCCTCTTCGTCTCGCTCGCCGAGGAGGGATGGGCGAACACGCACGTCGCGCGCGAGGTCGCCGAGATCTACCTCTCCCCGCTCCTCGACGCCAACATCGACACCCTCGTCCTCGGCTGCACGCACTATCCGATCCTGCGCGGCACGATCGAGCAGGTCGCCGGCGACAAAGTGATGATCGTCGACAGCGCGGAGACGACCGCGGCCTCGGTGCTCGCCGCGATCGGATCGTCGTCAAATGGCGCAGCCAAACATACGTTCCTCGTCACCGATGCCGAGGAACGTTTCCGCAGGATTGCCGGCGAGTTTCTGGAGCGCGAGATCGAGCACCTCGAGCTCGTGACGCTCTAAGACGATCGGCTTCGCTTCGCCGCGTACATAGCCGCGTCGGCAGCATGGAGCGCGTCCTCGGGATTGCTGCCGGCAGACATCCGCGCCGATCCTGCAGCGACGCGAATGGCCGGGCCGCCACGCTGCGCTCGCAGGATTTCGCGAACACGTTCGATCATCGCCTGCGGCTCCTCGGCGCGCGTCACCGCCAGAAACTCATCGCCGCCGTATCGCGCGAGGTGATCGTCCGGACCGAAACTCTCGCGCAGCGCCGCCGCAAAACGGCGCAGACAATCGTCGCCCGCCTGATGCCCATAGCTATCGTTGATCCCTTTGAAATCATCGAGATCGAAAAAGACGATCGTCGCGCCAGTACCGACCGCCTGACGTAAAACCGTCCGCAGCGAACGCCGATTCGGCAATCGGGTCAGCGGATCGATATCGACCAGATCGCGCAACACCGCCTGACTATCAACCAGATCCCCGTTCAACCGCGTCAGCTCGCGCTGGATCGTCCCGTAGAACAGCAGCAGGCACCCGAGTGCGATCACCCATTCCGCGGCGGTATCGAGCGACGAGGTCGACGACAAAAAGATCGTCACCGCCTCCGACCGAGTCCACCGGCTCGGAAAGACGCGCGTAAAGTACGCCGCCGTCTCGACGACGGCCAGGCCGAATCGGATGACGAACCCACAAACCAGCCACCCGCATCCCTTCGCGCGCGTCCTCAAAACGACGACGAGTCCCGCCGCCATCAACACCGCCGTCGCTCCCGATTGCAGCGCACCCGCCTGATTGAATCCGCGCAACACCAACGCCGCCACGATCGAATACGCGACCAGTCCCACCCACAACGCCCGACCCGGCCGCACACTCAATCCGCCGCCGGTGAATCCACGCGCTCCGATTACCAGCAGCACCAGGAACGCGGTCTTGCTCAAAAAGTACCCGCCGCGCATCGCCCCCAACTCCAACTCCCCCTCGGGACGCAAATACCAAAACGCGATCGGAATCAGCAGCGCCACGACATTCGCCGCCCACGCCCCGACCCAAACCCGCAACTCCCCCCGCCGCACCGACCGCTCCAGCACGACAAAGAACACCGCGATCATCACCGCCGAGGTGCACTGCACCGCCGTACTCCACCGCCAGAGGAGAAGTTCCATGGATGGAGATGATGATAGGCGGTGTGTGGCCGAGAAGAGAGCGTGCGACCATCGCAATCCGACCGCAGTCGATGAGCTACGGCGGAGACGAACAGTCGCCGACCGGCTCGAGCGCGAAGTTACACTTCGCCTCGTTTGCTCAGAAGTCGGATCGGCGCTCGCGCAACGTAGTTTTCGAGCGCTGAGATTGTTTCCTTGGACCGCACCCAGTTTCGGTGGATGAAACCCTCCCGCTGCGC
This sequence comes from Thermoanaerobaculia bacterium, assembly GCA_035996815.1. Taxonomy (GTDB): domain Bacteria; phylum Acidobacteriota; class Thermoanaerobaculia; order Gp7-AA8; family Gp7-AA8; genus JADGNZ01. The sequence continues at coordinate 7,096 of DASYJF010000137.1, forward strand.
GGCATCGCTGTAAAACCAGACAATGATGCCCTTCGAAACGTCGTATAACTCTTTCAGCCACTTTCCCGTCTGATCTTCGTCAAAAGTCCAGTCGCCCTTCCAGAGCCGCGCAACCTCGCCACGGTAGGCATCTAAGCCGTAGCTCCGTTGCAACACCAACCGCGCGATGAACAACGTGAACCACTTGCGCTCGAGCGCCGCTTTCTCAAGCGCCTCAATTGCGGATTTTCTGTCTTTCGAAATCTGCTCGCCGAAGTCACGCGAAATCCACCAAATAGCGCTACGAAGACGAAACTCTGATTCAGGCATGACGGTCCAGACTTCTCTACCGTTTCCGAAGACATGCACATATCCGCCATTTTCGGACTCGTCGAATAGGAACGATGTCCTTGCCGAAAAGGCCACAGGATCCCTAGTAAATGAGTAGACAACCTTCGCGAACTCTTCGACAGGAATCACTTCGGAGTTGCGGAGCGCCGTCGGGTCAGTCCGCTTCGGCACGTAGGCGACCTGATACGCGTGTCTCCTCATCTCTGAAAACCGCTTCTTGAGATCTTGTTGAATCGGATCGTTGCTTTTGAAGTCAGCTAATTTTATTACGTTTTGCGTGTTATTGAACCGAACGATGTTGTTTCTAAACCGGCCTTCGGCGCCGTACTCGCGCGCCGCTTGCGTGATTCGAATTCCAACGAGCGCTTCGTCCAATTTTGCACCGCGCGTGCGTGCCAACGAGCGTACCGTCTGCGCTCCATTAATGACCTGGAGGCCGTGCGTGATGACGCGATCACCTTCCAGCTTAAGGGACTCCGCGAGACATGAGATTCCGTTGTTGTAGTAAAAAAAATGGGCTGGTTCCTCGCGCAGAGTCTTGGCGAGTTCTTTATTCGTTGCTGTATTTCCTAGGTAGTTTCGAATGTTCAGCGTGAATAGTCGGTCACGATACTGCTGATAGAGACGGACCAATTCCGTAGCAGGCACGACCATCACACACGAGGGGTACTCGGCGTGATCAAGTTCGATGACAGGTGATCGATTGCCGCGCCGCCCTGCTGGGTGAAACTCGAATTCTCCGGGGACGCCCGCGCTGAGAGCCTGAGCATTTCTTAGCTCCTCCGTCAGCTGCACCCCGTCGAAAAACTGCAGATCAACGCGGTCGTTAAGGGATGCCGTTGGAAACGTGGGCCGCAGGTCTGCTTGAGTTTTGGCTTGACCGCTCAAGGTGCCAAGCGTGAGAAATTTCATGACGAAATTGTCGTGATCGAGGTCAACATCCGAAAGCGCATCTGCCAGGGCTTGGTTTCGATTGAAGTCACCGTTTAGAAGTCGGTCGAACACTGTCTGAAAATGGAGCACATCCTTCAGCTCGACCGCCTTCCCGTCCGCCATGTACTTGCTTTGGATGAGCAGGACAGTGTCGTCATCTTTATGGATGAAATCGATCCCGAGATCAGCCGAAGCATCGACGTGCCCGACGCGAAAATCCTCCTCATCGATCGGCGAGTGAAGGCGGTTGTAAATGTCTGAAATGTAGAAAGCGAGCAGGGCTTCCGATCGTTGCCGATCGTTTAATTTGCCGAGAGGTTGGTCGAGATGAGTTTCAGCGAACCGTTTGTATGCCTCTCTGGCCTGAACCTTTTTCGTATCGGACTCTGAACGCATCGGGGAAGTATACCGATGGTAGCGGCCGATGCACCGGCGTGGCGATAGCTCGTGATCTAACCGCGTCCCCTACAATTCTGCAATGCGTTTCCTTCGCCTCACCCTCCTCACCCTCGTCCTCACTGCCCCCGCCTTGGCGCAGTCGGCGTTCCAACTCCATGGCTTCGTGTCCGCGCGCGGCATCTACACGAGCGGACAGCCTTCCTGGTTGCAGGGTGGGTTTGGGCGGTTCGATACGGGGGCGGGGGATGTGGGAGGGCATCGGATGCTGGCGCTTGGCGTCGCGCAGATTGGGGCGGAGTGGGCGCCGGCGTCGTGGATTGATTTGCATGCGCATGGGGTGGCGCGGCGCGATCAGGCGGGGGCGAAGGGGAAGCCCGCCGGGTTGGTCGAGGCGTATGTCGATCTGCATTCGGAGCATTTCGAGGTGCGGGCGGGGCAATTTTTTCTGGGGACGTCGCGCGAGAATGTCGGTCCGCTTTGGACGTCGCCGTACAGCGTCAGCTTTTCGCCGCTGAACTCGTGGATCGGGGAAGAGTTCCGACCGGTTGGCGTCGATCTGGTTTGGCGGCCGAACTTCTACGTCACCGCGGGGGCGACGGCGTTTCGGAACAACGACTCGATGGGAGCGCTTCTGGCGTGGCGCGGGTGGTCGGTTGGGAATCGGCTCAGCGTCTACAACGAGGTGCTGCCGCTGCCGCCGCTGTTTTCGCTGCCGAGGGATTTCTCGGGGCAGCGGCATGACGGCACTGTGCCCTTTGAAAGAGACCTCGATGGCCGGACCGGCGTTTCCGCACGCGTCCGATTGCAGCTTCCCGAGCGGGCCATGATGCAGCTCACGCGCGTCGACAATCGCGGCGATCGCGGGTTGTATCGCGGCGAATACGCGTGGCAGACGCACTTCAATATCGCCGCGGCGCAGGTGGGCCTCACCTCCCCTGCCACATTCGCCGCGGAGTACTGCTGGGGCGCGACCGGGATGGGCGTCGCGCCGCATTTCGTGCAGATGGATTTCGCGACGTGGTACCTGCTGACGTCGTACAAGCGCGGTAGCGATCGCTACTCGATCCGCTTCGACACCTTCTCCACGACCGATCGCGATCATGTGGCCGAGGACAATTCGGAGCATGGGCACTCATGGGTGCTGGCGTGGATGCACGATCTCACTTCCCACGTCCGCCTCGGCGCGGAGTTCGCGCAGGTGACGGGATCGCGCGTGGCCGCGCAGCAGTCGGGATTCAGTCCGAATACGGACGGGCGGACGGTGACGGTGGAAGTGCGCTACGGGTTCTGAGTTCCGCGCGAGCATTTTGTAGTGGCCGCCTCCGCGGCCACCAACTTCGCTCACGCCCATTTCCCCCGCCGAGCGCGGGGCTGCATTGTCCACCGCGCCTCCGCGCGCAACCGTATACGGACGCTGGCCCGTGTGCCGCGACCACCCGCTGAGGAGCACGTAGCCGAAACCCGCATCCTCAACTCACCGTATAATCCCCCGCTCGGTTCCCCGATGTTTCTCACGCTCGCTACCTTCGCCACGATGTTATTGCTCAATCCAGCTCGCACCCACGATGCGAAAGTTCATCAGTATCCGCGCCTGCATGCGGCTGCGCAGAAGGACCGTGTGCTCATCGTCGCGCCTCATATTGATGACGAGGCGATCGGCGCCGGTGGCTACGCGATCGATGCGCTGGCGAACGGCGCGGACGTCTACGTCGTCTTCCTGACCGCCGGCGATTGCAACCGCTTCTCGGCGCGCCTGATGTACAAGACGCTCGGTCCGACGGCGTCCGACTACCTCGGCGTCGGCAATGCGCGCATCGGTGAGGCGCGCGCGGCCATGCACCTCCTCGGCATCCCGCGCGATCACTACTTCGTCCTCGGCTATCCCGACCGCGGACTGCGCATGATGGTCGACAATCCCGGCGCGATCGTCCGTTCCAAAGCGACGGGCGAGAACAGCGTGCCGTACGCCGACGCAGTGACGCCGCGCGCCGAGTACAGCTACGCGAGTTTGATGCGCGACATCGAGACAGTAATCAAGCAAGTGCAGCCGACGACCGTGATCGCGCCGGTGCCGTTCGATCTGCATCCGGATCACAGCGCTGCCGCGGAGATCACGGACGTCGCGCTCGATGAGCTCCAGCTCCATCCGAAACGCCTCGGCTACCTCGTGCACACGGCGCGCAGCCGCATCCACACTGCCTTCGTGAAGATGCCGACACGAGCGCTGCTCCCGCCGACGCGCATGCAGGCGTTTTCGTGGGCGACGTACGGACTGACGACCGCCGTGCAGAAGACGAAGACGGACCTGCTGATGACGTATAAGAGCCAGCGGCCGTACGTCTTTCTGCTGCGCAACGCGTTCGTGCGCAAGAACGAGCTGTTCTTCGTTTATCCGCAGTAGGCGACTTCATTTCGCGAAGCTTTGGAGTGCGCGTGGCGTAGCTACCGCTTTGGGAGGGACGGGGGAAGTGTGACTTCGCGCGACCTGTGATTAGTCGCGATTCCACCGCCCTTTCAAAGCGGTGGCTCGATCGCCACCGCACTCCAAAGCTTCGCGAAATACGCCGGGATTCGAGCTTGCATCACCTGATGTGATGCGCGCTGCCTTCGCGGTTTTCCTGGCCCTGACCTGCACTTCCGCCGGACCGGCTTCTCCGAGTAAGGCGGCGAATCGCAAAGCGAGCAACGTCGCGTACGACATCCGCATCGTCCACGGCGACGTCATCGACGGCAGCGGCAAGGCGCGGTATCGCGCGGATGTCGGAATCCGAGGGGATGCGATTGCGGCGATCGGCGATCTTTCCAACGCCACGTCGACGATCACCATCGATGCGACGAATCAGGTCGTCACGCCGGGATTCATCGATCTGCTCGGGCACTCCGAGGCGTCCGTCCTGCTCGATCCGCAGCTCGAAGGGAAGATTCGGCAGGGCGTGACCACGGAGGTCACGGGCGAAGGGCACTCGCCGGGACCGATCAACGATGCGATGGCGGCGGAGATCAATCGCACGCGTTTGCCGGGCTATCCCGACGCGACTTGGCGATCGCTCGACGATTTCATGCGAGTCGTCGAGAAGCGCGGATCGGCGATCAACTTCGCGTTCTACGTCGGAGCTGCGAACCCGAGGGAGATCGTCCTCGGCACGGCGGATCGGGCTGCGACGCCGGCGGAGCTGGCGCGGATGGAGACGCTTGTCGATGAGTCGATGCGCGCCGGCGCGATCGGGATGTCGACGGCGCTGATTTATCCGCCGGGGCGTTTTGCAACGACCGACGAGTTGATCGCGCTCGGCCGCGTCGTCAGCAAGTACAACGGCAGCTACTGGACCCACATGCGCAATGAGGCGGACCGCATCATGCTCGCGCTCGATGAGGCGTTTCGCATCGGCCGCGAGGCGCACCTGCCGGTCAATATCTTTCATCTGAAAGCGGGCGGCAAGATGCGCGGGCACATGTCGGAGATCATCGCGAAGATCGAGGCGGCGCGCGCGGGCGGGCTCGATGTGGCGTCGCAGATTTATCCGTACACGGCGACATCGACCGACCTCACTTCGGTCGTGTCCGCCTGGGCGCTCGATGGCGGCTACCTGCAATTTGTCGCGCGATTGAAAGACCCGGCTACGCGCATGCGCATCGCGACGGAGATGCGCAGCGGTAACTACATCAGCCAGGGCGGCAACGGCATCCTCGTGCGCGGCATCCAGTCGAGCGATCCGAAAATCAAAGCGTTCGAGCGCAAGCGGCTTGACGAGATCGCGAAGAGCATGAACACCGATGTCGCCGAGGCCGCGCTGCGGATTTTCGAAGCGAGCAATTCATCGCCGATCGCGATCTTCTTCGGACTCAGCGAGGACGACCTGAAGCTGGCGATGAAGCAGCCGTGGGTGGCGGTCGGCTCGGACTCCGGCGCCGTCGTGGGACCGATGCGCCAGTTCGGCGCGCACCCTCGAGCCTATGGCACCTTCCCGCGCATCCTCGGACACTACGTTCGCGACGAGCATCTCTTCACGCTCGAAGAAGCGGTGCGCAAGATGACGTCGCTCGCCGCGTCGCGCGCGAAGTTCGCGGATCGAGGGATGTTGCGTCCCGGCATGCGCGCGGATGTCGTCGTCTTCAATCCCGCCACGATCCGCGACGTGTCGACGTACGAGGATCCGCATCATTTCTCCGAGGGGATCTCGAACGTGATCGTGAACGGAGTGCCGGTGCTGCAGGACGGGAAGATGACCGGGCGGCTCGGCGGGAGGGTGCTGCGGCGCAAGTCATAGCGCCGCTGGGCCGAGTGGACGATCATCGAACCCACGACGGGCCTCTCGCAGCTCGTGCCACAGGACGAAATGGCGGCGGAGGCTATGCCAACCAACGCTGCGGGCCGTGCCCGCTGGCTGGGGAGGGAGGATTCGAACCTCCGAATGGCGGCTCCAAAGGCCGCTGCCTTACCGCTTGGCGACTCCCCATCACGGTGACGCGGAATCCTAAACGAAATCGCGGATGTGTCATTCCGATCCGCAGATTTCGCAGATTGTACGCAGATAAAACCTCAGCGAACTTGTGCGAGGAACTTGTCCAACGCGGCGTTGAACTCGTCCGGTTTGTCGAGCATCAGCCAGTGACCGGCTCCGATGATCTTTTCCGCGGGGAGATCGGGGAACTGCGGGCGGAAGGATTGTGGCGATTCGATGTCGGCGGCGTAGATGACGAACTTTGGACCGGGATACGCGTTGACGACAGACTTTGCGTCGTAGCCTGCGAGGCGTTCGAGCGCGCCGGCGAAGGCGTCGACCTTCGACTTTTCGACGGTTGCGAAGACGCGATCCTGAACGGCTTGCGACGATGGCTTTAGCATCGGCGCGAACCACATCCGCGCGACTTTCATCCGGTCGGCGCGGAGGGCATCGACGAACTTCCGCATCGGCGGCGACATCGCCGGAACGCTGGCGGCGGAGTCGGCGTAGATGACCGCGGCGACTTTCTCCGGATGCGCGGCCGCGTACGTCGCCGCAACCGCACCGCCGTAACTGTGACCGACGAGGACGAAGCGTTTCAGTCCGATCCGCGACACGGCCGCATCGATCGCATCCGCATTTGCCTTCGGTGAGTAGTCGCCGTTCGCCGCGGGAGCTGAGTTGCCCATCCCAGGCAGATCGACCGCCACCGCGCGGCGCGTCTTGCGGAGATGTTCGAGCTGCTTCTCCCACTGCGTCGAGTCGGCGCCGTTGCCGTGGATGAAGAGGACCGGCAATCCGCCGTGGCCGCCATCGTCGACGTAGATCGCACCATTTGGTGTGGTTACCGGGCCGGAAACCGGTGCATGAGCACAACTCGCGAATCCGATCGCGACGAAAAAGATCGCCAGGTATTTCATCTTGCCTTCCGCTCCGGCCAACCGCGCTGCTTTACCTCTTCGAACGTCATCAACGAGTTCGCGTAGTAGTCGCGCAGCAGCGTCTCGCGCGGATTCCATCGCCACGCTTCTTCGATCACTGGCACGCCGCTTCCTTCGAAGAGATCGGAGCGCCATCGTTCGGCCGGTTCGATGAGATGCCGCAACTCGACCACAGGCCGAGCCGCGCGCCAGATCGCCTCGCCGTTTTTTTCGCGCAGCAGCCAGATGCGATCGCGCCATTTCTCGCGATAACGATCGATGGCGTCGACGATCTCCGAATCCGTCAATGGCTCGGAGGCGTCGGCAAACACGCGCGCCAGTAGCGTCACCGGCGTGACCGGCAGCGCGTTCGAAATCTCCAGCATCACGCGCTCCGCCAGCTCGGTCAGCGCCGCCTTCCGATCGTCGTACGCCGGCGCGAGGATGGCGGGATGATCGTCCACGAACTCGTCGACCGCGATCGGCGTCCCGAACGTGACCACCGCGTAACCGTAACGCTTAAAGCGCTTCAGGATGCTCCGCAGCAGATTGCGAAAGAGGAAATCGATCGTGGTCTGCAGCTTGTCGCTCTTCGTCCGCCGGTCTTCCTTCCCCACCAGCTCCTCGGTGAGGTTGCGATCCTCCAGCACGCGGTCGTAGTTGATCGCCGTCGGAATCAGGAACAGCGGCGCGCTGAATCCGGGATCGCGCTTGCCGGCCACGATGTAGTCGAGCATCCCGAGTTTTGGCTTCTGAAACGCGCCGTCGCGCGTCAGGCCGCCTTCGATGAACACGCCCTGCGTCACGCCGTTCTTCGTAATCGTGCTGACGAACGTCGACAGCACCGCGTGATACAGCGGCTCGCGATACCGCCGCCGGATGAAGTAGCCGCCGAACCATTTGAAGAGATGATTGAGCGGCCAGACGCGCGCCCACTCGCCGACCGCGTACGACAGCGAGACGAACTTGAAGAGCATGTGCGCGACGAGGACGTAGTCGGCATTCGAACGATGGTTGATGAGGTAAACGACCACGGCGTTCTTCGGCGCGGTGGCGTTGAACTCGCGCAGCGTCTTGTGCTCGACCACCGGCCGATACAGAAAATGCATGATGGCGCGCGCCAGCGGCGCACCGACCCGGTAGTACGCGAGGAGATTGAACTTCGGAACGATCTCGCGCAGGTACGTCCGCGCCTGGCGCGTGGCGTCTTCGATCGAGGCGTGATGCTCCTTCGCGTAGCCGCGGATTGCGTCGACCACTTCGCGGCTACCGAAGACTTCCAACTCGATGTCCGCATGGCGGCGTTTGAGCTTGAAGCGATCGACGTGAATGTGCCGCTTCCGCTGGAAGCGGCGCGCGTGCCGTTTGCCCACCACGAGCGCGATCGCGGCCAGAACCAGCACCGCGACGAGAACCTCGATCAGAAGTCGCATCGATGCGCGGCAGTGTAGCGTGAGGCCGCTTTTGTGGCCGCGATGCGAAATTCAGCAGACGCGTCCCTCTAATCAATTACACAAGCCCCCACTGGCGGATTGGGTCCGGCCCGGGAAACCTGTCGATGATTGCGAAAGTGAGAGTAGCGGTTCGCGGCGTATTCACCATTTTGGTGGCGGCGTTGTGCGCGTGCCGCGGCACCGAAGAGTCGCCGTCGCAGAGGCTGAAAGCGCTGGCGACGCACTCAGGACGACCAATCGACGCGCGGCTGACCGGCTTCGACTGGCCTGCCGCGCGCCTGCAACGCGCCACGCACGCGAGCCTGCTCGATCCGGCGCGCCTGGAGCTCGCCGGCGCCGCGAGCACCGTCATCCAGTCCCAGCTCAACGACTCCTCGGCACGCGCACGCCATGAGTCGGGCGCCGCGTACCTGCTGATCGATCGCGACCGCGACGCGATCGATGCACTCGAATCTGCCGTCCATCAATCGCCCAAAAACGCGGCGTACTGGAGCGACCTCGGAGCCGCGCGCTACACGCTCGCGGTCACCGAAAAACGTCCGCACGAACTGCCCCAGGCGCTCGCGGACACCGACCACGCCCTCCGTCTCGATCCCAAACTCCAGGATGCGCTCTTCAATCGCGCCCTGATCATCGAAGCCCTCGGTATCAGCGAAGCAGCCCGCCGCGCCTGGCAACGCTACGCCACCGCGGATCCGTCGTCGCATTGGTCCACCGAGGCGATGCGGCACCTCGGCGACCTTCGTGTTGTCACGACTCGCGACCAGTTCCAGAATCGTCTCGCCGCCGCCTCCCTCGCTCTCCCCAACACCGCGCCGCTCATCGCGCTGGCCCGAAATTATCCACAAGAAGCGCGAACCTGGAGCGAAGGTCCCATCCTGGCAAATTGGGCCGACGCGTTTCACAAGGGCGACTCTAAAACCGCCGCGAACACGTTGACAGTCGTCCGCACCCTAGGCAACGCCCTCGCGGAGTTCAACCACGTCCAATCGGTCGCGGACATCGTCGCCACGATTGACCACGCCAATCCCTCCGACACAAGAACCCTCGCCGACGCCCACGCCATCTATCGCGACGGACGCGTCCTGTACAGCCAACGCCACATCGCGGACGCGCAAAAGAAATTACAGGAAGCGCGTGCGCTCTTCGCGCGCACGACGAGCCCCATGACGTTGATCACTGATTACTACCTGGCGAGTTGCCTGTATGACAGTAGTCATAGAGCAGAGGCCGCACGGGCGTTGGACGATGTGGCCGGACGCGTCGACCCAAAGCGGTACCCTGGCCTGACGGCGGAGATCAAGTGGGAACGAACGCTGTCTCACTCCTCAGCGGGTGACTGGGAGGGAGCGATTCGCACGGCCAGTGAGTCGCGGAGAATCTTTGCTTCTCTGGGAGAAACAGAACACCGCGGCGAGATGGACATGCTGCTCGCGACTCATTTCGACCTTATATCCCAACCAGCTGCGGCTTGGGCCGCACGTGTCGCCGCGCTCAAAGTGCTGGGCCGCGCAGGCTCAATCGACCGAATCCGCATTTCGCTGGTGACCAGTATTCAGGCAGAGGTTGAGGAGGGTAACTTCGAGGCTGCGCTTTCTCTGGCAGCGATTGCGGTGGATGAGCTCCGACACGGGCTGCAACCGATGGCCATGTGTGTTTCCGAATCCTGGCGGGCTCAGGCCCTCGCAAGACTTGGAGATACTGACGCCGCCGTTCGGTCCATCGATCGCGCTCGCCAGATGGCGCAGACAATTTCCGATCCGGCGATGCAGCGTCGAACATTAGCCGACCTGGACATTGCAGAAGGGGCCGTAAGGCGTAGCACGCCTTCCACATCACTACGCCTTCTCGATGCGGCGATCACGTTTTATCGCTCAAACGGCGGCACGGGATGGTTACCGAATGCATATCTAGAGCGAGGCCGCACGCTTGTCGCAGCAAAGAATGACGCAGCCGCTCTTGTAGATTTCGACACCGCGTTGCGCGAGATTGATTCGGAACGATCCTCGATTACCGACCCCAACCTGCGAGGCATGTTCTACGACACGGAGCGCGGTCTTGTCTCCCAGAAAATCGCGTTGTTACTTCGGCACGGCGAGACTGCCAGCGCGTTCGAATTTTGTGACGCGACGCGCGCCCGAAGCGTTTACGAGCAACTGGAGAATCGCCCAATGGCAAAGGCGTTTCCCATGGTCGCTGAACGGCTCCGGCCACGCCTGCCAGCGCGTACGGCTCTGCTTGAATATGCGCTGCTGGAAGACTCGGTCCTGATCTTTTACATAGCGCCTTCACACATAGGCGTAGTTCGCGCTGGCGCATCGCCGGCCGGACTGAGAACGGCGATCGAGCGCTGCAATGATCTTCTGCAACGGCGAAGCCCGATTCAAACAGTGCAACAACAACTCGCCGTCCTCTATAAAATTCTGATCAAGCCCATCGCGGCGCCGGTCGCCGGCGTTGACCGATTGATTATCGTCCCTGATCGCCAGATTCATGAAGTGCCATTCGCTGCGCTCTACGACGCAGAACGGCACCGTTACATGGTGGACGATTACACGGTGTCTTTAGCACCGCGCGCGACGCAGATCACTCGATCAGTCCCCCGCCAGGCCCTCACGCCGGCATTGGTGGTAAGTGACCCGCGCGGTGGCGATGAGTCGGCGCTTCCGAATGCGTTGCAGGAAGCGAACGCAATCGCGGCAATGTACGACTCTACGACGTTGCTCGTCGCGGAACAGGCTACCCGAGCGCGGTTCATCGCAGCCGCACAGCGCAGCGGAATGATCCACTACGCCGGGCACGCTGACAGCAGTTCCGCCGATCCCTTTGGCTTTCTTCACCTAGCACCTGACGCGTCTGGCCGTACGGGCGATCTGGATGCGAATGCGATTGCCTCGCTTAATCTCAGCGGGGCAGAGCTCGTGATCCTTGCCGCGTGCGGAACCATGCGTGGTGATTTTCAACATGTTGAGGGTATGCCCAGCATCGCCCGGGCATTTCTGGCTGCCGGCGCGAGGAATGTCATAGGAACGTTGTGGGAGGTAGACGACGACGCCGTTGTGCCTCTGTTTCAGCGAATGCACGCCGAATTGCGCCACGGCTCCGATCCCCCTGCTGCGCTGCGCATCGCCCAGGCAGCACTCGCGCACGATCGAAACCTTCGCCTCAGTCACCCTTCGACCTGGGCACCGGTCGAGATTCTCGCCTATGCGGACGAACAACAGCCGGCAAGGCTCGCAAGGAGCAAGTAATGTCCGTAACCAGCATTCAATTCATCGGTTTGTTCGTTGTCATGATGAACACCGGATCCGGGCTGCACATCCTGCTGCCTCATTTTCCGAATACACCATTCGCTGATCATATTTCTGTCATTCAATACATTCCTGAACAGGTCGTGAGCACTTCATGGCCGGGAGTAACGGCGTGCGGACCAAACGATTCGTTACGTTGCGCGCCAATCGATGTCGAGACAATCACGTTTTCCGGCGCTAGCGATCCGGCGCCGACGGACATTATCGGCGCCATTCCTCACCTCCGCTGCTGCTGTCAGTCAATGACAGACATCCTCGCGAAATATAAAGACCCAAAAGCTACCGGAAAGCTCTCCGCGCACATCTTTATCGAACGCGGAATCGCAGAAGCGATCACAGCCTCAAACGGCCGTGTAGATACGTGGGTGACCGAGCACTCGGCGGATACATCCGGCGTCACAGTGACCGGGAACAACGTGAACGGTTCATTCAACATCGTCTTTAAGCCCGGCGCACAGTTTTCGATACTGAACTCCATGCCCGACAGTCCCACCATGCCGCACTTCCTCGCGTACTACCTGATGGGTGTCGGCAGTAACAACTGCACGTCCACGCCGACGAACGATTCGTCATGCGCTCCCCGCACAATCGCCTGCAGTCTTCGTACGCCAGTCGCCGCACCACGCAAGCCGGCAGTGAAACCCGCCGTCATACGCCCCGTGCTGATAGGCAAGAAGGTTTCGCCCCTGGGAGCAACCACCGACTGCTCCAACGCCCACTGGCCGTAACGGCCGGCGCCGCTTTGTTCTAGAATCCGCCATCCGAAAAACATGCAGAGGTGGCGATGGCTGAGCAGGCGCGGGTCCTGATCGTTGAAGACAACGAGGCGGATCGGGCGCTGCTCGAGGCTCATCTGAGCCGGGACGGATTCGAGACCGAGTTCGCAGCGGATGGTGTCGACGGCTGGACCATGCTCGATGCGAATCCCGATCGGTATGACCTCGTCCTCCTCGATCGGACCATGCCGCGGATGGATGGAATCGCGCTGCTGCAGCGCATCAAGAGCGATCATCGGTTTCTGATCCTGCCGGTGATTCTTCAGAGCGCGCTGGTCAGCCGCGAGGAAGTCATCGAGGGGATTCGCGCCGGCGCGTACTACTACCTCGCCAAGCCGTACGACGCCGAGATGCTGCTGAGCGTCGTGCGCACAGCCGCGACCGACCGCGCCGCCGCGCGCGAATTGCAGAATCGCGTGAAGCGCGGGATGCAGGTCCTGCAGCTTCTCGAGGAAGCGCACTTCACCTATCGAACGATCGAAGAGGCGCGCGGACTGGCGGCGGTGCTCGCGACCGCGTGCCCTGACGCCGAGGCCACCGTGATCGGATTGACGGAGCTGCTGGTCAATGCCGTCGAGCACGGAAACCTCGGCATCACGTACGACGACAAGAGCGCGCTGCTCGCGGACGGTTCATGGGCGCAGGAAGTTGCGCGGCGGCTGGAGCTTCCCGAGAACCGCGGCAAGCGCGTCGACGTCGAATTCTGCCGCGGCGATAACGAACTGCGATTCACCATTCGCGACCGCGGCAACGGATTCGAATGGACGCGCTACTTCGACATCGATCCGCGACGCGCCTTCGACCGGCACGGCCGCGGCATCATCATGGCGCGCCACGTCAGCTTCTCCTCGATCGAATATCGAGGGACGGGGAGCGAAGTCGTGGCCACCGTCCGTTGCGGTGCAGCCGCGTGAGCGCCACGCCAACCCTCGCGCGACGACTCGGCGCATTCGACGCCACCATGATCGTCATGGGCGGCATCATCGGCTCGGGCATCTTCATCAATCCGTACGTCGTGGCGCGCGCGGTCCACACGCCGGCGCTGATCATCGGCGCGTGGGCGGCCGGCGGCGTCATCGCGCTGCTCGGCGCGTTCGCGTACGCGGAGCTCGCGGCGTTGCGCCCCGAGGTCGGCGGGCAGTACGCGTATTTGCGTGATGCCTACCATCCCTCGGTCGCGTTTCTGTACGGATGGGCGCTTCTGCTGATTGTGCAGAGCGGCGGGATGGCGGCGGTCGCGGCAACGTTCGCGAAGTACGTGGTCACGCTCACCGGCATCGCCATGCCCGACTGGCTGCTCGCGGTCGTCACGCTGCTCATCCTCACACTCATCAACTGCCTCGGCGTTCGCAGCGGCAGTAACACGCAGACTGTGCTCATGCTTTTGAAACTCGCCGCGATCGCGATGCTCGTCATCGCCGGCGCGACGATCGCCGCGCCACACATCGCCGTGCGGGCGATGCTCGACGCGCCGGTGTCGTCCGATCTCTTCATCCGCTTCGGGGCGGCGATGACGCCGGTGATGTTCGCGTACGGCGGCTGGCAGACGGCGAGCTTCGTCTCGGGCGAGCTTGCACGCCCGCGCCGCGATCTTCCCATCGGACTGCTGGCCGGAATCATCGGCGTGATCACGATCTACGTCGGCGTGACGTACATCTGCGTCCGCGCGCTGGGTGCCGAGGGACTCGCGAACTCGCCCACGCCCGCCTCCGCCGTGATGCGACTGGCCCTCGGCGAACGCGGCGCGCAACTGATCGCGGCCGGCATCGCGATTTCGACGCTCGGCTTTCTCAGCCAGAGCATGCTCACCGCGCCGCGCGTTTACTACGCCATGGCCGCGGACGGCCTTTTCTTCCGCAGCGTCGGCCGCATCAGCGCGAAAACGCACGTGCCGGTCGTGGCCATCGCGCTGCAGGGCATCGTCGCGATCGTGATCACGCTGTCCGGCACTTACGAACAGATCCTCGGCTACGTCGTCTCCACCGATTTCATCTTTTTCGGACTGACGGGCCTCGCGCTCTTCATCTTCCGCCGGCGTCAAGCGCCGGCCGGATTCCGAACGCCGGGTCATCCGGTCACGACGGCGATCTTCACCATCTCGTGCTGGATCGTCGTCATCGCCACAATTGCGAAGTCGCCGGTCAACAGCCTGATCGGATTCGCGATCCTTTCGGCGGGACTGCCGGCGTATGCGTGGTGGAGACGCAGTCGATTAGTGGATTAGTAGACTCGTGGATTAGTAGATCGGGCATGCGCCACGAATCTACTAATCGACTAATCCACTTTCTTCACGCCTGCGGCGCGACTCGCACCGGGATCTTAGGCTCGGTCGAGGTTTGCCGGAACACGTTCGTGGCCATGGCGATGATCGAACTGACGTCGCTCAGGTTGGCCGGGATGATCATCGAGTTGCCGCTCTTCGCGAGCTGGCCGAACTGCTTGATGTACTCCTCGGCCAGACGAAGCTGCATGGCCTCGTAACCGCCCGGAGTCTTGATGGCGTCGGCGATCTGCTTGATGCCGTTCGCGGTCGCGATCGCAACCGATTGAATCGCGGCGGCCTGACCTTCGGCCTCGTTGATGGCCTGCTGCTTCTTCGCTTCCGAGGCCTTGATGACCTGCTGCTTGTCGCCGTCGGCGGCGTTGATGGCGGCGTCGCGCTGCCCTTCCGACTGCAGAACCGTGGCGCGCTTCTCACGCTCGGCGCGCATCTGCTTCTCCATCGCGGCCAGCACATCCTGCGGCGGATTGATGTTCTTGATCTCGTAGCGCAGCACCTTCACGCCCCACGCTTCGGAAGCCTTGTCGACTTCGGTCACGACCATCATGTTGATGTTGGTGCGTTCCTCGAACGTGCGGTCGAGCTCAATCTTGCCGATCTCGCTGCGCAGATTCGTCTGCGCGAGCTGCGAGATGGCGTAGGTGTAGTCGGAGATGCCGTACGAGGCGCGGGCGGGATCGAGGACCTTGAAGTAGAGCACACCGTCCACGGCGACCTGCACGTTATCGCGCGTGATGCAGACCTGCTCCGGGACATTGAGCGCTACCTCTTTGAGCGAATGCTTGTAGCGAATAGTGTCGAGAAACGGCACCAGGATGTGAAAGCCGGCGTTGAGCGTCGTTGAGTACTTGCCAAGGCGTTCGACAACCCACGCGTTCTGCTGCGGCACGACGCGAGCGACGCGCGAGATCATGATCATCAGGAAAATGACGACGACGAAAGCTACGACAAGACTAGGCATGAG
The DNA here is from genome assembly GCA_035996815.1 of Thermoanaerobaculia bacterium. GTDB lineage: Bacteria > Acidobacteriota > Thermoanaerobaculia > Gp7-AA8 > Gp7-AA8 > JADGNZ01. The sequence continues at coordinate 22,909 of DASYJF010000137.1, forward strand.
CTCCTCCGTTGATTGGTTTCACGACGCCCGCACGTGGATCGTCAAACCGACGACCTGTTCGACGACACAGCGCTGACCTTTTGTAAGCGGCGTCTCTCCAACGTTGCGCGCCGTCCAGGTACTTCCCCGCATCTCCGCTTTTCCTTCCGCTGAGACCGGCAAATCGGAGAGCGCAGTGGCCTGCTCGCCAACGAGCGTGTCGACCACTTTGGTGACGTTGAAGCCGAGCTTTCGCACGACGATCGGACGGACGAAGATCAGCAGAATGACCGATGAAATCGAAAATGTGAGCAGCTGTCCCCACAACGGCATCGGGATGCCGACGCCGACGATGATCGCGACCAGAAATGCGCCGAGCGCGAAGAAACCGACATGCGCCGTCGTCGCGAAAAACTCGATCGTAAGCAGCAGAAATGCGACGAGAACCCAGACCCACCATTCCATTTTCGTGAGCGGTGAGGTTACCACGCCGCCCTGGGAGCGCGGGCGTCCCGCCCGCCGTCCGGCCTACGCGGCGCGAGCACTGCGGGCGAGACGCCCGCGTTCCCAGGGAGTTACTGCAATGCGCTCAGCACGCTCTTGGCTATGGCCGGGATCAGCTTCACGTCATCCGCGGTTCCTCGCGTCATGATGACCAGGATGATCTTCCGTCCGTCGGGTAGCTCGATGTACGCGGCGTCGTGGCGAACCTCCGACGTCCACCCCGCCTTCGACCACTCGCGCGATCCAGCCGGCAGCGATTCGCCGATGAACTCCTTGACCTGATTCTCATCCGCGCGCAGAGGATTCAACGGCCGTTCGAGCAGCGCCAGCATCGCGTCGCTGTCGGCGCCGGAAATTGCGCGATGCCGCACGATCCACAGCAGCAGCGACGCGAACGAATTCGCGCTGGAGCGATTGCGATTCGGTCGTGCGTCGCCGCCGAGGAGCTGCTTCTCGCGTCCGAACGGCCCGAAGCTCCACGGCTTGGCCATGGCGCTGATGTCGTATCCCATCGTGGCGAACCAGCGGTTCACTACGCGGCGCTTGTCCATGAACTTCGACAGCGCGCGCCCCTCGAGATTCGGACCGGGACACGTATCGCTGACAAGGTCGATCAGGTACGCGGTGGCGTCGTTGTCCGAAAGCCGAATCATCTCCCCGAGTGCCCGCGCCACCTCCGGATCGCTCTCTAGCTTCTGATGAAACACCTCCGCCATGATGTACAGCTTCACCACCGAAGCCGGGTAGAAGGGCGCGTCGCCATGCCAGTCGCCGCGATCGATGGTGGACGGCTTCGTGACGTCGACGATGCTGAGCGCAAGATTGTCCGCCGTCAGCTTCGGAAAATCCTTCAGCGTCTGCTCCGCCGCCTGCTTCAGCGCAAGTTCCAACGCCGGATTCTTCGGCAGGTCGGTGAACTCGCGAAAGTTCGCGAAGGCGGACGTGGCTACGAACAGAAGAGCGACGGCAACTCGAATGCGCATGGGCGGATTGTAGCGGTCGTATACTCGGACGCGATGCGAAGCAAGGTTGCCGAAGACACGCGACAAGAGCTGGATCGACGGATGCTGGCGATGACTCCCGCCGAACGAATGGAGCTTGCGTTCGCGATCGGTGAAGACGATCTCGTTATCTATTGCGCCGCGAATGGGCTTACGAGGGCCGAGGCACTGGCGCGGATTCGGGTGGAGCGTCAAAGCGGCCGCCGCTATTCACGCAGCAAAGCGGGCGACTGACGTGACTCTCATCGAACGCGTGGCCAAATTTTTCGAAGAACAGCAGATCCCGTTTGCGCTGATCGGCGCTTCGGCAGTAGCTGCTCGCGGACTTCCACGATCCACTTACGACGTCGATCTGCTGACGGTCGATAAACGTGTGCTTGACGATGAGATCTGGGGACCGATCCGGGAACTCGCTTACGTTGAGGTCCGGCGCGGCGATTTATTCGACCCGCTCAAAGGAGTCGTATGGGTTCGCCCGGAAAACGAGCGGCCAATCGATGTTGTGGTCGGCCGCTGGAAATGGGAGCAGCGTGTCATCGAGCGGGCGGAATGGGTCCAGTCGGCGGCAGGGTATCTCCCGACCGTCACGACCTCCGATCTCATTCTGCTGAAGCTCGCCGCCGCCGGCGCGCAAGACGCATGGGAGTCGGCCGGCTCCTCAACGTGGCCTCCGAGCAGGTAATCGCTGACGTTGAAGAGCGTCTCCCCGACCTTCAGCAGGATGCGCGCGATCTCTGGCAACGCCTCCGCGTCGGCGTCTAAATTACCTCCGCCACCCCCGCACCTTCTCCGCTACCGCCTCGGGTGTGAATCCGAAGTGCTTTTCGATATCGGCCAGCGGCGCTGACGCGCCGAAGCGGTCGATGCCGATGATGAGCGCGTCGTGGTTGACGTATTTGTACCAGCCGGAGGAGCGGCCGGCTTCGATAGCAACGACGCGGCTGCGGTCGCCGAGGATTTCGTTCTGGTAGTCAACAGGTTGACGATCGAAGAGGTCGAGCGATGGCGCGCTGACGACGCGGGCGCGGACGCCTTCCTGGCGCAGCAATTCGGCCGTCCGCACCGCCAGCGTCACCTCCGAACCTGTGGCGATGAACGTGAAGTCGCCGTCCGCATAGCCATCGAGGACGTACGCGCCGCGCCAGACGTCGTGAGGGTCGAAGGCGGGGCCGTGCGGGATGATGTCCACCTTCTGCCGCGTCAGCACGATGATGGTCGGACCTTCGTGTTTGCTGCCGATCGCCCAGGCCCACGCCATTCCGGTTTCGACGCCGTCGGCCGGACGGAAGAGGGTCATGTTCGGGATGAGTCGCAGCGAGAAAAGTTGCTCGACCGATTGGTGCGTCGGACCGTCTTCGCCGAGGAAGACGGAGTCGTGTGTGTAGACGAAGATTGACGGGATCTTCATCAGCGCCGCGAGGCGAATCGCGGGCCGCATGTAGTCGGAGAAGATCAGGAACGTCGAGCCGTGCGCGCGGAACGGGCCGTACAGCGTGATCCCGTTCAGAGCGGCGCCCATGGCGTGTTCACGGATTCCGAAGTGCAGGTTCTTCCCTTTGAACAGTTCGAATGGCGGCGGATCGTTGATGTCGTCCTTCGGGCGTTCGATCGAGCCGCCGTTTTTGAAATTCGTTTTCGTCGATGACGCCAGATCGGCCGCGCCGCCGATGACGAACGGTGCAATGTCGCCGATCTTCTGGATCACCTGATTCGACAACTCGCGCGTCGCGATCGGCTTGTCCGTTTTGCCCGCTTCGACGAGCTGCGACTCATAACCGTCCGGCAGCGAATGCGACCAATACGCGTCCCACTCGGCAGCAAGTTCAGGATTGCGGGCGCGCCACTCGGCCATGCCCTTCTCCCAGATCTTGCGCGAACGAGCGAGCTTCTTCACCTTGCGAGCGAACTCGGCGCGCACTTCGTCGGGCACATAAAACGTCGGCTCTGCCGGCCATCCGAGGGCCACTTTGGTGGCCGCGGCCTCCTCGGCGCCGAGCGGTTCGCCGTGCGCGCGCGAGGTGCCGTGAAACTTCGGACTCCCCTGCCCGATCACGGTCTTGGCCATGATCATCGACGGCTTGTCGGTGACCTTCTGCGCCTTGCGAATGGCCTTGCGCACCGCGTCGCGGTCGTGGCCGTCGATCTTCTGCACGTGCCAGTGCGCGGCTTCGAATCGCTTCTTCACATCCTCGGACATCGACAGGCGCTTGTCGCCGTCGAGCGTGACGTCGTTGTCGTCGTAGAGATAGATGAGGTTCCCAAGCCCGAGGTGCCCCGCCAGCGATGCGGCCTCGGAGCTGATGCCTTCCTCGAGATCGCCGTCGGAGCAGATGACGTAGATCCAGTTCTGCACAGGCTTGAACGCGTCGTCGGTGTTGAATCGCGCAGCCATCATTTTCGAGGCGATGCCCATTCCGACGCCGTTCGCGAAACCTTGTCCGAGGGGACCGGTGGTGACTTCGATGCCGGGCGCGTCGCCGTACTCGGGATGGCCCGCCGTCTTCGATCCCCACTGCCGAAAACTCTGGAGCTGCTCGATCGTCATCTCCGCATAACCGGTCAGATGCAGCAGCGAATAGAGCAACATCGACGCGTGGCCTGCGGAAAGGACAAAGCGATCGCGATCCTGCCACGACGGCGCCTTCGGATCGTGACGCATGAAGTCGGTCCAGAGGACGAAGGCCATGTCGGCCATCCCCATCGGCGCGCCGGGATGTCCCGACTTCGCCTTCTCGACGCCGTCGATCGCGAGGAAGCGGATGGTGTTGACGCAAAGCTCTTCGAGCTTGTCCTTCATCCCGATCTTCGGCTCGTTGTGGCTCTCCGCCTCGGCAATCGCGGCACTCGCCTCCGCCGCTCCACCCGTCTGCTCGTCCATGCGTCCTCCGATGCGTGGCGACCCGGAACCGCCAGCAGCGCGGATTATATCCAGCGGGTTCGCGCTCCCGGATCGGCGAAACTCGCGTTGTGCCGCTATATGGCTAGAATAGCCATATGAAAACGGCCAGTGTGTCCGAAACGAAGAATAATCTGAGTGCGATCCTCCGTAAAGTGCGCGAGGGGGAGAGCTATCTCATCGTTGATCGAGGAACCCCCGTCGCGCGACTCGATCCTGTGACGAACGAAGAAAAAGGTGACGACCAACGAAGAGCGGACCTCGAACGAAGAGGCATTCTCCGTCGCGGCCGTGGAAAAGTCCGCAAGGAGATCTTTGAAACGCCTCCTCCCGCACTTCCAAAAAATCTCAGCGTTCTCGCCTTGTTGCTCGATGAACGAGAAAACGGGCGATGAACTTCTGGGACAGCTCCGCAATCGTCCCGCTTCTGATAAAGGAGGAGATGACGCGCACCATCAGCGACATCGTCGCCGAAGATCGCCACATGCACGTCTGGTGGGCTACCGAAGTCGAGTGTGTTTCGGCACTTGCCCGGCGCGAACGGGAGAGCATCGAGACATCGGGCTCTATCGAGACAGCGCTCGAACGCCTTGGCGCGCTTCGCGAAGACTGGAACGAGATTGCTGCCGGAACCAGAGTACGTAGTGCCGCAAAACGTCTTTTGAGAGTCCATGCTCTGCGCACCGCCGACGCGCTCCAACTCGCCGCAGCCTCCGTTCTCGCGGAAGGTGACAACGCCTCGGTAACCGTCATTTCGCTTGACGACCGGCTGCGTGATGCCGCGCGCCGCGAAGGATTTTCGCTCCTTCCGCAGCGACGAGGTGGCGTCTAACGTCCGAGGCCATACCGCACGCCCACCCGAACCGTGCGCGGCGTGCCGAGGGAGAGAACGGGCGTCGCGCTGACTTCGACGCGGCGATTGGTGGCGTTTTCGACAGCGATCGTCGCGTCGAAGCGCGGGGCGATTGGATACGACGCGAAGAGGTCGGCGACGGCGTAGCTGCGGAGGGGAAACTGGTTTACGTCGTCGTCGAACTGCATCGATGACCAGCGGGCCTGGACTCCGGCGCTGCCGCGCGGTGGGGTGAATGCGAGTTGCATCGTGGCGGTGTTGCGGGGAACTTGCGGCAGCTGTTTGCCGGCTAGGTCGCCGGTGGTGACGGCGGCGTCGCAATAGAGGTAGCCGGCGGAGAGGCGCCATTGCGTCGATAGGCGCTGTTCGAAATCGAGCTCGGCGCCGCGGGAGCGGCTGCTGCCGAGGTTCTGGCGTTGGCGGGTGATGAGGGCGGGAGTTGCGGAGAGGGTGACGTTCGCGATCGTGTCGTCGGTGGACATCGAGAACATCGTCAAGCGTAGTGGTCCGCTGCGGACTCCGAATTCCATCGCGGACAAATGCTCGGCGCCGAGCGACTCGTTCGCGAGCGTCTGCACGTTGCCGACGCGGAAGTTGCGATACAGCTCGTTGAGCGTTGGCGCGCGGAAGGCTCTGTAGGCGGACGCTGTGAAGGTGAGGCGATCGGAGGCGTGGACGAGCAGCGTCACACGCGGACTCCACGCGTCGTCGCTGCGATCGGCCAGCCGCGCGCCATTGCGTTGGGCGTCGAAGTTGCGCCAGGAATCGAAGCGGATTCCGGCGCTCAGCGTTTCGCGCGGCGAAAGCGTGGCCACGTCTTCGACATACGCGGCGGCGTTGCGTTGTCGCCCGAAGACATTCGACGGTGTGACCTTGCCATTGACGGCGACCTGCAGCTCGTCGCTCGCGCCTTTGACTTGGCGCGCGTCGCCGCCGGCGACGATGACATTGAGGCCGATCGTCGAAAACCATTCGAGCGATCCGCCGCGGCCGGACGACGGGACACGCTGATCGACCGTGAGCCGTTCGCTGTTGCGATCGGTAGCAATCGCGGAAAACGTCTGGTGGTAGTCCTGATCGCTGTCGTAACCACGCAGCAAGAGCGAGCCTGCGCCGGTGCGAATGTCTGTCCCCGCGGCGATCTGGCGAATGGACGTGTCATTGATCTGAAGCGGCGTGCCGTTGTTGCGCGACTCCGAGTAGTGCGAGAGGCGCAGAAATGAGGCGGCGTGGCGGATCGCGGCATCGATGGTCGTGTGACGCGCGTCCGCCTCGACGTCGACGATTCCGCGCTGCGATGGCTGGACGAGGATGTATCCCGAGGTTGTCAGGAAATCGGCGTCGATGCTGCCGCTCCAGTCGCCGCGTTTCATCGCGGCGAAAACGGACGCGGTACCTGTCCCCTCGTTTCCCGCGCTGGTCTCGAACGCAACGTCATCATTCGTTCGCCGGATGAACTGCACCACGCCGCCCATTGCGCCGCTGCCGTAGAGATCGGACGCGCCGCCACGCACGACTTCGATGCGATCGATGGCCACGCGCGGAATCCGGCCCCAATAAATCCAGCCGCCGAACGGATCGTTCAGCGGGATGCCGTCGTCGAGCACGAGCGCGCGCGATGCGCCGCTGGCGCCGACGCCGCGCAGCGAGACGCCTTGCGACGTCGGATTCGCGCTGCGGCTGCCGGAGCGGCGGAAGAGCGTGAAGCCGGGCACCTGCCGCAACGCATCGTCCGTCGTCGACGCGGCAGTGGTCCGCATTGTCTCGCGCGAGATGACTACTACGCTTGTAGGTGTATCGCTCAGCCGCGTTTTGGTCTGCGTCGCCGTCACCACGATCGTCTCCGACGCGGCCGGCGGCGATGTTTGGGGATCGTCGACAAGAACGGCACAAACGGCCAGAAGTGCGAACATCGGCAGCGGGTTACGATAGCGCATGACTTCACGGAAGCTCGCCTTCGCCGCCGCATTCCTGCTCGCCCTCACCGCTGCTGCCCCCGCTCCCAATCACGGCCTCGATCCGGCCGGGATGGACAAGAGCGTGAAGCCGGGCAACGATTTCTACGCCTACGCGAACGGCACGTGGACGAAGAAGACGCCCATTCCGCCCGATCGCGCGGTCCTCGGCGTCTTCACGATCCTCGAGGAAAAAGCGAGCGAGCGGACCTCGAAGCTGATTCAGGACGCGGACAAATCGAAGGCCGCGGCCAATTCTGAGGAGCGCAAGATCGGCGACTTCTACGCGGCGTTCATGGATGAGAAATCGATCGAAGCCCACGGGCTGAAGACGATCCAGCCGGAGCTCGATCAGATCGCCGCCATCGCTGACAAGCCGTCGCTCGCGCGCATCCTCGGCAGCCAACTGCGCGCTGATGTCGATGCGCTCAACAACACAAATTTCTACACCGATCGCCTCTTCGGACTTTGGGTCTCGCCCGATTTCGATAGTCCGACTCGCAATGTCGGCTATCTCCTCCAAGGCGGCCTCGGACTACCCGATCGCGAGAACTACCTTCGCAAGGAACCGAAGGACGTCGAGTTGCAGACGAAATACCGCGCGCACATCGCCGCGGTGCTCGGCCTCGCACACGTCGCCAATGCCGCCGATCGCGCCGCGCACATCTACGCGCTCGAGCACAAGATCGCCGAGGCGCATGCAAGCCGCGTCGATTCCGAGGATGTGCACAAGGCGAACAATCCGTGGAAGCTGTCGCAGTTTCCGGCGAAGGCGCCGGGACTGGATTGGACCGCGTACTTCAAGGCCGCCGATCTTTCGACCCAGCCGATGCTGATGGTGTGGCAGCCGTCCGCGGTCACCGGCATCGCCAAGCTCACCGGCAGCGAGCCGATTTCAGTTTGGAAGGACTACCTGACGTTTCACGCGATCGACCGTGCGGCGTACCTGCTGCCGAAAACATTCGCGGACGAGCACTTCAAGTTTTACGGGACGACGCTTTCGGGCGCGCCGCAGCAGCGCGTCCGCTGGAAGCGCGCCGTCGGCGCGACCGGCGCGGTCTTCGGCGACGCCGTCGGCAAGCTGTACGTGAAGCACTACTTCCCGCCGGCGTCCAAAGCCGCGGCGCAGGCGATGGTGAAGAACATCGTCGCCGCCTTCGGCCACCGCATCGACAACCTGACCTGGATGTCGCCCGCCACGAAGACGAAAGCGAAGGCGAAACTGAGCACGCTCTACGTCGGCATCGGCTATCCCGAACACTGGCGCGCCTACGACGGGTTGGTGATCAAACGCGACGACGCCCTCGGCAACGCCATTCGCTCGCAGCTTTTCGACTATCACGCGAGTCTCGCCAAACTCGCCAAGCCGGTCGATAAGACCGAGTGGTGGATGACGCCGCAGACGGTGAACGCGGTGAACCTGCCGCTGCAGAACGCGCTGAATTTCCCGGCCGCGATTCTCAATCCGCCGTTCTTCGACGGCACCGCGGATCCGGTCGTGAACTACGGCGGCATCGGGACCGTGATCGGCCACGAGATCAGCCACAGTTTCGACGACCAAGGCAGCCAGTTCGATGCCGCGGGACGGCTGCAGAACTGGTGGACGAAGGAGGATTTCGCGCATTTCAGCGGCGCGGCCGATCGCCTGGCCGCGGAGTTCGACAAGTACGAGCCGCTGCCGGGAATGCACATCAACGGCAAACTGACGCTGAGCGAAAACATCGCCGACGTGGCTGGGTTATCCGCGTCGTACGACGGATACCGCCGCGCGTACGGCGGCAAGCCCGCGCCGTCCGCGGACGGCCTTACCGGCGACCAGCGCTTCTTCCTCGCGTTCGCGCAAGTGTGGCGCACGAAGTTCCGCCCCGAGGCGCTGCGCAATTCGCTGATGACGAACGGCCACGCGCCGGGCGAGTTCCGCGCCGACACGGTGCGCAACATCGACGAGTGGTACGCCGCGTTCGACGTGAAGCCGGCCGAGAAGTTGTACTTGAAGCCGGCGGAGCGGGTACGCGCGTGGTGAGCGAATCAACACGCGACTTCTGATTCCTGCGCGATGCGCCGCACATTTCGCGAAGCTTTGGAGTGCGGTGGCGATCGAGCCACCGCTTTGGGAGGGAAGGGGAATGGCTGAGGCCCGCGATTTCGGGATTCAATCACCGGCGTTGATCAGTCGCAATTCCACCGCCCTCCCAAAGCGGTAGCTCTGCCACGCGCACTCCAAAGTGCTTCGCACGAAATGGCTACTTTGAGAGTCGTACGGCGGCGGCGGTTCGGTGCAGTCCCGAGTTGTAGTGTGCTTCTTCCTGCAAACAGCAGTAGACGAGTTTCAGGTCGTGGTCGTCGTCGCTCTTTGCAGCGCGTGACGCGAGGTCGGAGCCGTCGTCGATGATCGTCGCCGCGAGCGGCGGGTGACCGATCGCGACGTACGCGGCGAGCATCGCATTCGCGAGGACATCGAGCGCGGATGGCAGAAGAAACGGCTGCAGAACGCGGACGGCGTGGCACGCGGTGACGAGGTGGAGCGCGGCGAAATCGCCGGTGGCGATGAAGATGCGAGCGGCGATCATGGCGAGGTCCCGAAGAGCAATCTGCGTGATGGAAGAACGGTAGTCCGCGAACGCGGGCATGGCATTGACCCGGCCAAGCCGTGCATCGATGCTGCGTCCTTCGATGGTGGCCGCGAAGCGATCGTCGTCCGCGATGGCTGCAAACGCATCGGCAGCAGAAGCGAATCTTTTTTCAGCGGCCACGCCTCGCAATTCGCTGAAGCCAGTCACCCACGCCGCCAGCGCCGGCGCGATGTCGACGTCGTCCCCGCTGTCGACTGCGTACGCGACTCGGATCGCTCCGTGGAATGCTTCACTCGCGAGTCCGGCGGTGAGGTGCGGTACGACGTCGCGAAGCAGCGCGAGCGATCCGCGAGTCCGCACATCCTCATCGAACTTCGCAGCGAGCGCGGACTCGTAGCGGCGCTGGCCGAGCGCTTCGCGCCAATCGTCCTTGGGCAGAGATTCGCCGGGAGTTTGGAGCCGCAGGCGTTTCGCGTAGAAGGCTGCGAACTCGCGCAAGCGCGTCTCGTCGCCGCCGAGCCGTTCCAGGGCCAGAAGAGCCATCGGCAGGTGGTTGAAAAATCCGGCGCCGTACGTGGTGCTGAACCGCCGCGAATCGGCGATGAGCGCACGGCACGTTTCGCTGATCATCAGTGCGGCACGGGGATGTTCCAGAAGAAGTTCGAGATCCTCACCAGCAGCGGATCGGGGACCTCGGCGCCCGCTTCGTTCAGCCGCTTCACCTCGTCGTTGATGCGCACCAGCTCATTCGCGTCGAGCCAGAAGCCGTGGCACGTGGGGCAGTAATCGAGAATGATGTTGCTCTCGATGTTGAAGTCGACCTTGCGCATCGTGGCGGTGTCGCGCGGACAGGAAAACGCTCCGTGGTCGTCGTCGTGCTGGTAGTCGTCGAGATCGACGGTTGAGAATTCGAGGTCTCCTGGCGTCGGATCGGCGACCGCGTTCAGCTGGCCGTGCTCCAGAAACATCCCGCCGCACTGCGGGCAAGTCTGGACATTCGCATGGCCAACCGTTTTCAATTCGAGGGCTGCTGCATCGCGCGGACAGTTCACGGCTCCTCCTGAACAACGGGCCGAAGTATGACACCGAGCGCGGCACGGAAACTTTGCATTCAACGCAAAGCAACGTCGTTCGTACCGAGCGGCATGGCTGACCGACGGATGCCCGTTCTGCCGCTGCCGTTCGCTTCCTCAATCTCTTTTTTCTTTACTCAGCGCCGCCGTCAATCTCTATGCGTTAGGCGGCTCAGGCGTGGGACGCGTCCGCGATCTACGCATCATCCGGCTGGCCCGGCGCGTGGCGGATCAGTTCGACTGGAACCTGCTCGCGTCCGCGCCTGCCTGGTTTCATCCAGAACGGAGCCTGCGCTCGATCGGCGATGTCGCGCTGCTCTTCGCCGTGGCCGCAATGGCGACGTTCTGCGTGCTCTTTCCGATCGCGATTGCGGTCGGTTTCGCCACGCGCCGCCTGCAGCGAGGAAACGCGATCGCGGTTTCGCTCGTCTCGATGGCCGCGCTCGGACTGGCAACCGGAGGCATCCTCTCGCCGGGGATGAATGCCGCGGTCTGCGTCGCCGCGGCGCTGCTCGTATTCGCGGCGTTTTCGCTGCTGACATCGTCGCAGCAGTGGCTCTCGCGAAGTGCAATCGCCGGCATCGCTGTCGGAGTCGTCGCCTGCGCGTTTGCGCCTCTTGCAAAAGGACAGCGCGAATCGGTCCGTCACACCGCGCGTCCCGGCGCTCCGAACATCCTGCTGATTTCGATCGACTCGCTGCGCGCCGATCATCTGCATGCGTACGGCTACTCGCGACGAACGTCGCCGAACATCGATTCGCTCACCACGCACGGTGCCGTCTTCGAAACCGTGATCTCGCCGACTTCCTGGACACTGCCCGCGCATATGACGCTGATGACATCGCTCGCACCCGAGGAGCATGGCGTCATCACCAACCGGCTGCGGCTCGGCAGCGACGTCGAGACACTGCCGATGCGGTTGCAGCGCGCCGGCTACACGACCGCCGGTTTCGTGTCGGCCACGTACCTCGACGGCATCTACGGATTCAGCCGCGGCTTCGACGAATACGACGACTACACGCTGCTGCGCGTGGCCGGTGAGAAATCGCGCGCGGCGGTGACGTCGCGAGATGTCGCGCAACGAGCCATCGGCTTTCTTCAGCAGCACTCGGCGGCGCGCGACGCCCGTCCCTTTTTCCTCTTCCTGCACTTCTTCGACGTCCACTACAACTACAACCCGCCGCAGCCGTTCGCGCGGATGTTCGACGGCGCCTATGCGGGACGCGCGACGGGCGACGTCGATTCGATCCGCAAAGGGATGTCCAGCCGCGATCTCAATCACGACGTCGCGCTGTACGACGGTGAGATCGCATGGGTCGACGCGAACATCGGCAACATCCTCGCCACGCTCCGGCGGCTCGGCATCGACGACAACACGATCGTCGCCATCACCGCCGATCACGGCGAAGAGTTTCTCGAACATGGTCAGGCAGCGCACTACAAGACGCTGTACGACGAAGTCCTCCGCGTTCCGCTGGTCATCCGCTATCCCGGCCACGTTTTCGCCGGCCGCAAAGTGCAGGGGCAGGTGCGGCTGATGGATGTCGCGCCGACTCTTCTCACGCTCGCCGGCCTCCCCGTCGCCAAGCCGCGTTCCGGGACACACGCGCGAAGTCTGGCCTGCCTGCTGACGTCTCCCGGTCCGCCGCGGCCGGCGCCGATCCTTCCCGCGTTCGGCGATCTGCGCGGCGAAGTGGCCTCGGTACGCACCGGCGGCGCGAAGTTGATCCGCAATCTGCGCACACATCGCGAGGAGTTTTACGACCTCGCCAGCGATCCCGGCGAGCGGACGAACCTCGATGCGCTTCCACAAACGCAACGCGATCAACTCCGTCTCATTCTCGACCGCTGGCGCTCGACGGCGACAAACTCGTCGAACAGGCAGGCCGATCTCGACGACGAGGAGAAAGCGACGCTGCGTTCCCTCGGATACATGCAATGAAAACAAAACGCCCGAGGCGCGATGCCTCGGGCGTTGTCGGACTGCGAAGGATGCGATTACCGGACGATGCCGATGCTCGCGACGTCGAAGACTCCGCCGTTGATCCACTGTCCGCTCAGCTCCACGTATTCGCCGGGGCGAAGTGCGCCGAGTGAACGGCCGTTGACGTCGGCGGTGATCAGACGGCCGGAGGCGTCGTCGCGCAGCCAAACCGTACCGGTGCGGTAGTCAACGCGATCGACCACGCCGCGCACGAAGCCCTGGTCGTAGCCGCCGTACTGCCCGGGCCAGCTCACTGCGTCGGCGTAGATCGAGCCGCCGCGGAAGATGCCGCCCAGGTTGATGGAGACGCCGACGCGAAGGTCGCGGATGCGATTGCCAAAGCTCGACTGGGGAACCCAGAACGACTGGCCGCGATCGAGTTGCACGCGATATCCGTCGCGCTCGCGATTGAACGAGCTCACTTTGCCGGTGGCGTTGATGCGCTGATTCTCGCGATACGCGTTGCTGGTGGACGAGCGGTTGCCGTTGGCGCGCTGCGTGTTCACCTGAGCATTGTTGCTGTACGTCCGGTTGCTGTTGCCGCGCTGGGAGTTCGCCTGCGCGCTGTTGTATGTCTGATTGCCGCGCTGGGTGTTCGCCTGTCCGTTGCTGGCGGGCTGGCGATTGGCGTTGCTGCGCTGGCTGCTCGCCTGTCCGTTGCGATCGTTGTTAGTGTTGTTTTGGTTCCAGCTGCCGCGCGACTGCGCGAAGGCCGGCGTTGCCAGAAGAAGGGCGATCGCGCCCGCTCCCGCCGCTTTCGTTGCCCACTGCGTCACTGTCGTTTTCATTTGGTTCTCCTTGTGTTGCACACGGAGAGACAAAGTGCGAGAGACGCTTCTTTCGCTCAAACCACGAGCTGCATGTGGGTGTCACGAAGTGCGAATTTGGACGATGAAGTGCGCTACACCTCGCCGCGAAATCGATCGGCCATCCACGCGCGACGGGCTTCGTCGTCGCGTGCGGAGTAGAGGTAATTCGTCCACGCCTGCTGCTCGTGGATGACAGCGCCGAGCTCCCAGACGCAGAAGACCGGCTTGTGCCTCTCCTTCGGAAAGAGCGCGAACGGAGCGTCGCCGTCTTTGGCGTAGGTGGTCTCCCACAGTTCGTTCGCATTGCGCCAGGTGCAGACGATGAGGAAGAAGAACGAGTCGCCGCAACGGTGGAGGATGACGAAGCCGAGGTCGCCGTCGATTGCGAGATCGGAATCGTTCCGCAGGAAGTCGCGCGCTTCTTTTTGCACGGCATCGCTGATCCGCGATTCGGCGCGATGGATGTCGTACCACTTCAGCCGCGCGCCGCCGAGGAGGAGATCGTCGTTCGGGGTGATGCGTTTGGGGTAGTGCTTGTAGGTGTCGGGGACGTTGAATGTAGTCGCGGCCATGGCGAGATCATACGTACAGCCACTCCTATCGCAACATCTGCCCCACCGCCGCCCGGGTGGGGCCGGGATACGGCACGTCGCCTTTGATCGTGCGCCAGAGGATCAGGTTCAACGTATGGTCATCGATCGCGTCAGGTTTCGAAAAATCCAGCAGCGCCAACTGCTTCGCGTCAGGTCCGCACGGCGATTGTGTCTGACGCAAATGCGCATATGATCCGTCGCTCAGTATTTCGCCCCACCTCAGGAGAATCGCATGCCACGGACTACTTCCGCGGAGCTCGCGAAATGCCCAACTGGCATTGCCGGGTTCGACGAAATCACCAACGGAGGGATTCCGCGCGGCCGGCCCACGCTGATTTGCGGAAGCGCGGGCTGCGGCAAAACGCTCTTCGGAATCGAATTTCTCGTCAACGGTGCGATGCAGGGCGAGCCCGGTGTCTTCGTCGCGTTCGAAGAGCGCCCCGAGGAGCTGGCGCAGAACGTCACCTCCCTCGGCTTCGACCTGCAAAAGCTACAGAAACAGAAAAAACTCTTCGTCGAATACATTCACATCGAGCGCAGCGAGATCGATGAAACCGGCGAGTACGATCTCGACGCGCTCTTCTTCCGGCTTGCCGACGCCATCGACACCGTCGGCGCAAAGCGCATCGTGCTCGACACGCTGGAAACCCTTTTCTCCGGTTTCAGCAATGAAGCCATTCTCCGCGCCGAACTGCGGCGGCTCTTCCGCTGGCTGAAAGATCGCGGCATGACCGCTGTGATCACCGCCGAACGCGGCGACGGCGCGCTGACGCGGCAGGGTCTCGAGGAGTACGTCTCCGACTGCGTCATCCTCCTCGATCACCGTCTCTCCGATCAGGTGGCCACGCGGCGGTTGCGCGTCGTCAAGTACCGAGGAACGCAACACGGCACGAACGAGTATCCGTTTCTCATCGACAAGGATGGCATCGACGTCCTCCCGATCACTTCGATCGGCTTGTCGCACGAAGCTTCCACGGAGCGCATCTCCACCGGCATCGCCGATCTCGACGTGATGCTGGCCGGCGGCGTCTATCGCGGATCGACGATCCTCGTTTCCGGCACCGCCGGCGCGGGCAAGAGCAGCATTGCCGCGCATGTGGCGAAGGCGGCATGCGAGCGCGGCGAGCGATGCCTCCTCTTTGCCTACGAGGAATCGCCGCAGCAGATCATGCGCAACATGCGCACGATCGGAATCGATCTGGCGCCGTATGTCCGCAAGGGCTTGTTGCATTGCATCTCGGCACGGCCGACCACGTTCGGCCTGGAGATGCATCTGGCCACGATTCACAAAGCGATCCGCGACTACTCGCCGAGAGTCCTGATCGTCGATCCGATCACCAACTTCTTCAGCATCGCCGATCCGCGCGAAGTGAAGGCCATGCTCATGCGCCTCGTCGACTTCCTGAAGGCCCAGCAGATCACGGCAGTACTGACGAGCCTCACCAGCGGCGGGCATGCGTTGGAAGCAACCGAGGCCGGAATCTCATCGCTGATCGACACCTGGCTGCTGCTGCGCGACATCGAATCGAACGGTGAACGCAATCGCGCCATGTACGTCCTCAAGAGCCGCGGCACCGCGCATTCGAATCAATTGCGAGAATTCGTTCTCACTTCCAACGGTGTGAAACTGATCGAGCCGTACCTCGGACCCGAGGGTGTGCTAACCGGATCCTCGCGAGTGGCGCAGGAAGCGAAGCAATCGGCAGCCGATCTCCAGCGCCAGGAAGACGCGGACCGGAAACGCCGCGCCATCGAACGCCGCATGCACACGCTCGACACCGAGATCGCGGCGCTGCGTTTGCAGATCAGTTCCGAACGCGATGAGCTGGAACGCCTCGAAAGCGAAGAAAACCGGCGGCAGCACCAGATCACAACCGCTCGCACCGCCATGGGCGTCAGCAGAAAGAGCCGCACCACTGAAGAATCTCGCCGGCCGCTGCGCCGCGGGAAATTGAAGCCGGAGGACATCGCCCCATGAGCGCGAAAAAAGTCGCAAAGGCTTCGCCAGTTTCGAAAAAGAAGACAGCCGCCGCGGACGACGACTCGTGGAACCTTCGCCTCTATGTCGTTGGACAGAGTGCCAAATCGGTCGCCGCGATCGCGAACCTCAAGAAGTTCTGCGCCGAGCATCTCGATGACCGTTACACAATCGAGATCATCGACGTCGCCGCCGATCCGAAAGCCGCTCGCCGCGACGAGATCGTGGCCATTCCGACGCTCGTGCGCAAATTGCCCGTGCCCATGCGTAAGATCATCGGCGATCTCTCCAACACCGACCGCGTGCTGGTGAGCTTCGATCTCCAGCCAAGAAGGTGAGGTACGTTTGTGAGCAACAAATCTGAGCTGCAGGAACGCATCCGCGAGCATGAAGACCTCGTGCGCGCGCTTCAAGGCGGAGAGGTCGACGCCGTCGTCGTACTCGACGAGGAGGGCGCACGAATCTCGCGCCTGCACACCGACGAGCCGCTCTACCGGACGCTCGTCGAAGCGCTGCCGCAGGGAGTGGCCACGGTCCTCGCCGACGGCATGATCGTCTACGTCAACCGCCATCTGGCCGCGATGATCGGCATCCCCGCGGAGACCCTTCTCGGACAGAACCTCCTGAACGTAATCACGGAGCTCGAGCGGCCGCGTTTCGCCACGATGTTGCAGCGCGCCCTCACGACGCCGCAGGAGAACGGCTTCTCGTTCCGCTGGACCACGGGAGAAGCACCGGCGCTCGTCTCCGCAATCCGGCTTCCGGTCACCGACGCGGAAGCCGTCGGCCTCGTCATCGTCGATGTTCGCGATCAGGTGGCCCGCCGCGCCGCCGAAGAATCGAGCCGCGCCAAGGACGAGCTTCTCGCCTCGGTATCGCATGAGCTGCGCACGCCTCTCACGTCGATCATGGGATGGATTCAGCTTCTGGAAATCGAGCTGGAATCGCAACCGGCAACTCATGCCGCGATTCAGAATTTGAAGAACGCGGTCATGGCGGAAACGAAGATCGTCGATGACTTGCTGGACCTCGCGCACTCCGAGAAAGGCACGCTGCCCGTGGTGCGGAAGGAGCTCGACCTCCGCACGCCGCTGCGAATGGCGGCGAGCTTCGTCGAGGTGCAGGCGCAAAAAAAATCGGTGACGCTCACTGTCGATCTGCCGGACGAGCCGATTGTCGTCCGCGCCGATCCGGACCGCCTGCGCCAGGTGTTCCTCAACCTGCTCACCAATGCCGTCAAGTTCACTCCGCAAGGTGACGTGAGGCTGCGGGGACGTTGCGATAACGGACTGGCGATCGTCACCGTGAGCGACACAGGAATCGGCATCTCCAGCGAGTTCCTTCCGCTCGTTTTCGATCCCTTCCGCCGCAGCGAACGCGTCCAGGGCTATCCCGGCCTCGGCATCGGCATGGCCATTTCACGCCGCATTGTCCAGGCGCACGCCGGCACGATCGAGGTCGCCAGCGACGGCCCCGGCCACGGCGCGACATTCACCGTACTGCTGCCGCTGGCGTAGCCTGCCTATCGCAACATCTGTCCCACCGCCGCCCGGGTGGGGCCGGGATATGGCACGTCGCCTTTGATCGTGCGCCAGAGGATCAAGTTCAACGTATGGTCATCGATCTTGTCGGGTTTCGAGAAATCCAGCAGCGCCGACTGTTTCGCAACCGCGCTCTCCGGATTCTTTTCGTCGAGCGCAACTCCCGGCTTGATCGCGTCGTACGGCGTCAGGTCCGGCTGCTCCGCGAAGAGACCGCGCATCGGGCGGCCGTAGTGATCGAACTGCGACAGCGAGTCGAGACCGAGGATCTCCTCCATCGTGGCCAGGACATCGGTCGTGTTGACGAAGCGATGCACGAGACCGCCGCGATTCCACGCAGAGATCATCAGCAACACGGACCGGTGCGAATCGACGTGATCGGGTCCGCTCTGCGCGTCATCTTCGATGATGAAAATCGCCGTATCGCGCCAGTTCGGCGAATGGGAAACCGCGTCGACGATGCGGCCGACCGCGAGGTCGTTGTCCGCCATGAACGCACGCGGTGTCGGCTTCCCGGCCGCCGCCCCCTCGGTGTGATCATTCGGCAGGCGGAGGATCTCCAGCGCCGGTAGCGAACCGCGCTCGACGTACCGATTGAACTCGCGCAGCCAGGCGTCAGCACGCGTTTGATCGGGGATGCCCATATCGAACGGCGGATAGTCGGGCGAGGTCGTATCGCGCAGTGCGCGGCGCAATCCAACTGCCTCTTTGGCGACGCCGTCATGGACGTCATCGCTGTCCCCCGCGAACTCGCCGTAATTGCGCAGCGAGATTTTCTTGCGCACCGCCAGGTCCCACAGATAGCCATTTGCCGGCGCGTTCGCATCGTCGTCGTCATCGACGACGCGGTCGCGGTTCGTTCCCTCGTAATCGTAGGTGCGGCCGCGCGACGAGTACACCGCCGGCATCGTCTTCTCGAGATAGTCGGTGGCATACGCGCCCGTCGACCAGTTGTGCCCCTGCGCACTCACCTCGGCATTCACAAAGAATCGGTCGAACAGGCCGAAGCGGCGCGCCAGCGCGTGATGATTCGGCGAAACATTCTCCGGAAAAAAGACCAGCGACGCATCGCCGTCGCCCTCTTTCATGTCGCCGAGCACCTGATCGTACGTACGGTTTTCTTTGATGATGTAGATGACGTGTTTGAACGGCGGATAGCGGCTCGCGCCGCGCGTTGTGTTCCACCCGTTCGCGTTCGCGACGCGCTTCGTGAATGACGCCAGCTTCGACGTTGTGACACCCGCGGTGATTGAAATCAGCGAACCATCGAGCTGGCCGAGCGTGTAGTCGCGCGAATCGGGCGGCAGCTTCTTGCCGGGCTGCGCGCGATTCGGGTTGGCCTGCGTGCCGCGCCCTTTTCCATTGACGACGATCAGATCGTCGCCGGCGAGTGTCAGTGCCGAGGGATACCACTCGACCGGAACGCGTCCGAGCAGTGTGCCGGTGGCGACCGCGAACACGCCGACGGCGTTGTTATCCGCCTCGGCCACGAACAGCCGGCTACCATCGCGCGAAAGCACCAGCGCATTCGGCGTGCTCCCCTCGCGCGGACCGGCAGGTGGTGCGTCGTGCAACGTATGAACGACCTTAGAAGTAGTCGTATCGACGACGCTGATCGAGTCGGTGCTCGCCGACGCAACGTACAAACGCGTTCCGCGGATCACCATCGCCGAGGGATGACGTCCGACGACGATGCGCGCGGTGCGGCGGAGAGTTCCGTTCGCATTCGCGCGGAAACGGTCGACCGTGTTGTCGCCCCACGCGGAGACGTAAAGATCGCCGTGCGCATCGACAACGACTGTGTACGGATAGCGATCGGTGATCACGCGCTGAATGACGCGCTTCTTCGAGAGCTCGAGGACGGCAAGCGAGTCGCCGAGGTTTTCGGCGACGTAGAGAAAGCGTCCGTCGTGCGAGGTGGCGATGCCGGCCGGATACACGATTCCCTCCGGATCCTTCGGCTTGGCATTCGGCACTGGCTTCGGACGCTCGACGAGATCGATCTTGCCGTCCGCCGTCGCCTCGGTGCCGTTCCAGCGATAGACGAAAATCGAGTCGTCGTTGCCGCCGCTTGCGTACAGCGTCTTGCCGTCGTTCGAAAACGCCAGGCCGACGAACGCCGCGGTCTGCGGCAGCGTCTGAGTCACCGCGCCCGATTTCCGGTCGACGATCTGCAGGCCCTGCTGCCGCCAGCCGTTGAGCAGGAGCGCCACGCGCTCGCCGCCCGGCGCGACCGCGATGGCTAACGGAAAGTTGCCGACGGCGTGCGATTCCGCGGCCGGATCGAGCGAAACGCCGGTCGGCAGCCGCACGAGATCGGCGGCGTGGAGGTTGGCAGCGATGGCGGAAATGATGATCAGGCAACGAATGCGCATTGGCGCGATGATACCGACATGACCACTTCGATGCCGTCACTTTTCATCTCTCACGGCGCGCCTTCCATCGCGGTCGAGCAGGACGATTTCACGCGCGCCGTCGCGTCGTTCGGCAAAACGCTGAGCGGCGCGCGCGCGATCGTCGTCGTCTCCGCGCACTGGCAGGCGCGCAGCGTTCGCGTCAATGCCGTCGCGCATCCTGAGACGATTTACGACTTCGGCGGCTTCTCCGAGGAGCTGTACAAAATCCGCTACGAAGCCCCCGGCGATCCAGCGTTCGCGCGTGAAATCGCCGCGCTGCTCGGCGCCGCAACACTCGAAGAAACGCGCGGATGGGATCACGGCCTCTGGGTGCCGCTGCGAATCCTGCTCCCGGACGCAAACGTTCCCATCGTAGAAATCGCGCAACCGAATCCGACCACTCCCGCGGAACTGCTGCGCATCGGCGAAACCCTCGCGCCGCTCCGCGACCGAGGCGTCGTCATCGCCGGCAGCGGAGGCATCGTCCACAATCTCCGCGCCATCCATCTCGCCGATAAAAACGCCCCCGTCGACGACTGGGCCAAACAATTCGACGACTGGTTCGCGACCCACCTCGCCGCCCGCGATTTCGAAACGCTAACCCGCTACCGCGACCTCGCGCCACACGCGAATCTCGCCGTCCCCACCCCTGAACACTTCGAACCGCTCTTCGTCACCCTCGGGGCGTCACGCGACACCGACACGCTCACCACCATCTACGAAGGCTTCCACTACGGGAATCTCTCCATGCGCACGTTCGCGTCTTCGTCCTGAACCAACGGTTCAGGTGGGTTCAAGCTTCATTTCGAACCATCGATGCTTCATTTCGAAGCATCGATGCTTCATTTCGAACCATCGATGCTTTGTTTCGAACCATCGATGCTTCGTTTTGAACCATTGATGCTTCGTTTTGAACCATCGATGCTTCATTTCGAACCATCGATGCTTCGTTTCGAACCATCGATGCTTCGTTTCGAACCGTCGATGCTTCATTTCGAACTATCAATGCTTCATTTCGAACCATCGATGCTTCGTTTTGAACCACCTGAGCTTCGTTGGACGCACTCGCGCGACATACACTCCCCATCATGTTCAAAGCCTTCTCCGCCATCTTCATCTCTGTGTTCCTCGCCGAGATCGGCGACAAGACGCAGCTCGCCACGATGCTGTTCGCGTCCGAGGGGCAGAACAACAAGTGGGTGGTCTTCGCCGCCAGCGCCGCGGCGCTCGTCCTGGCATCGGCGATCGGAGTGCTCGTCGGCGCACAGCTCGAACGCTTCGTGAAGCCGTCCACGCTGAAGCTGATCGCCGGCGCGGGCTTCATCGTCATCGGACTCTGGACGATGCTCAGCCGAGGATGAAAAGGCAATAAGAAGCGAACGTCGTCCGTTCCGCACGTGGCGTGGTATCTTCCGCACCCTTCGAGCGCGCCTCGGGGGTTTCGTTCGTTGAGGTTACGGGCTCGTAGCTCAGTCGGTAGAGCAGCGGCCTTTTAAGCCGTTGGTCGTGGGTTCGAGTCCCACCGAGCCCACCAAGCTCCCATCACGTCCCCATCGTCTAGTGGCCTAGGACACCGCCCTTTCACGGCGGCGACACGGGTTCGAACCCCGTTGGGGACGCCACTTTAGAGGTCCTTCAGAATCAGTGGTTTAGATTCCGGAGAATCCAGCGTGGGGCCAATACGTGTGACTTGACCAACTTTGGGTGTTCGAGATGCTCACGTTGTTCCGGCGCCATACCGCATCATGCCCGCATCGATCACGCCACTTACCGGCGCTGCTACTTTCGGATTCACGTTGTGGTAAGTCTCGGTGGAATGCTGGTGCGCTGTTCGCTGGACCTCCTGAGAGGCTAGCAAGCACGCGCGTTCGAGCGTGTGAAGGAACGGGCAAATCGACGGCGACGCGCGCCAAACGGTCATGGGTTGGCAATGAGATCGCTATCTGAAGGATGCCTGGGCGCGGCAGCCTCGCGCCGGAACCGTGAAACTTCATCGCCAAATCCTCGAAGACAACCTCCTGTCTGGTACGAAGATCGAACTGCGATTCGATCGCATGATCGATTAGGGCATCCCGATAATACGCACCTCTCACGGCGCCCAAGAAGTCGACGGCTTGCGTTTCATTCCCTTCTGTCAGCGAGCGAGGTGGATCGAAGAAAGTCCTATCGCCGCAATGCGACCGCCGAAGGCTGACGGTCCGCCGACGCTGCCGTTCTCTCGCGACGAGATGGAGCGCATCTTCGCTGCCTGCCGCGATTTCCGGATTCGCGGTCCCTATGGCCGCGGAAATCCAACGCGCGTTCTGGCAGTACCGCCTGCCCGCGTTCTGAATCACACGCCGGCAGAGAATCGTGGGCCGCTGAAGGAGAGCGAGAAGCCAGCAATGGTTTTCTCGGCAGCGTTCCTCCCGTATTTAGACAACCGAGTGCAGATGGCTTCAGATGAACCTTTAGGAAAGAATCAGTCTTCCAACATGGATAGGCTATCGAGAGGAGCCTCCAATGGTCACTACGGACACACCGTTCCCGAGAGGGTCGGCGGGTCGACCGGAAGGCAATTCTTATCTGCAAATTTTGTGGCGCCGCCATTGATAAAGTTGAGAACGTCCGCAGAGTCTATCCGGGTGAAGATGTTGTCCGTATCACAACCCTTAAGATTTCTCTTTATCAAGGCGGCAATGCGCAGGTCTTTCCCTGTAGGATCGATCACCATGACCGGGCCGCCACTGTCGCCGTCGCAAACGGACGCCGTATTGCTCTCGGCGCCGGCTACAAGTTCGGAGCCTGGCTTGCAACGGTAGAAGATCGGATCGGGAATCGGGATAGCGAGATGCACTGCTCCGCGACACGTCGAAGCCACGGTGAATCTCGACATTCTCTTTGTCCCTTTGTGGTGGATGTGATCGAAGCCGAGTCCCACACTGACTACGGACGTGACCTTTTCGGCTGCAGCAGCAGCGGCCAGCTTTCTGGGCGCCACCCCTGCAGCTACGTCCAGGTCGACGACGGCGACATCCACCGCGGCATCTTTGCAAGGCTCGGTGAAGCAGCGGACAGTTCCTTTAATGACCGGACTCGAATCCGGATAGCACTCACCAACGTGTACCTGACAGCTGTGTTCGCCTCCTTCGAAGCAATGAGCGGCCGTGACCACTTGCTTCTCGCCGATCACGGTGCCAGTGCAGGCCAGTGCTCCGTTGACGATCACGGCGACCACCTCGGGATAGCAGTCCTTCGGAGCCGGTTGGCCGTAGAACATGGTGAGATTCGCTTGACGATTGGCTTCGAGGTTGGTCCAATAGCGATCGTCGAAATCGACAAGCGAGTAGTCGCCCTGTTTGACGCCTTCGCGAACCTGATCGAGCGTCACAGTTCGCGGGTCGATCCGCGGCTCGCTACGGAGCAGTCGACGCAGCTCGCGTGACTGCGACGGCGAGACCGGCTTGCCGACCGACACGGCTGGCTGGCGGGCGCCGCGAGCCAGCTCGGAACGACGATCGATTCTCGGAACGAGCATCCACACGGCGGCGCCGGTGGCTAGCGATGCGAGGACGGCGGCAGCGACCGGGCGTTTCATTGTTGTTGCATGGGCGGACAGTTACCGTTCGTGATGGACACTGTGAAACAATCCGAGGAGTATTTGTTTGGAATCGGGTGGTTGTCGATATGTCCAGAGATCAGCTTGTAGTAAAGCTGAAAATGTTCGTCCGTATTTTCAACCATCAGAGGATCAATACCGAGAATGTCGGAGAGCGGCGCGTTTCCGATGATGGCGACCAGGCGTGAGGTGTCCGACCCTTGAAGCTTTAACGGCGCTGTGGTGCTTGTGTCGAACAACTGAAAGTTGATGGTCAGCGTGTTGTCGGCGGTCCTCACGTCGAGAGAAGCCATTTGTGGCAGCGGGCGCGGAGTTGGCTCGCTACCGCCTTGTTCCTGCGGACGAAAAGCCCATAGGCACTTCTCCCCTTTCTTGAAGGCGCCGGATGCCAGGAAACCGTCAGTCAGATCGAGCCGGGCACCCACCACCGAATCGTGAGCGCCCGGCGTTAGGTAGCCGATTGGAATATCGGAGCACTGAGGGCATGCGGTCTTTCTGTCGATGATCTTCGAGTACGGCTGCCGGTCATCGGGGATTCTAGTATCCTCAAGCGGTGGAACCTTACACTTCCCCAACATGCACGTTGGGCCTCCGGGCTTCGTTGTAGCCTGGTTGATGTCCAGCGACGATGTGCCGGTGGCCAGCGTCAACTTTTCAGCGTGCAAAAGGATAACCGCCCATTCGAAAACCTTCTTTGTGCCGCCTACGTCCACGGTCTCGCTGTATGTGAAGTTAGGGGTTCGGCGCTGCTCACCGGTCGGGTTCGGCATGGTCTGGTTCTTGAGGTACTTGATGAACGCATAGTGTGGCGGGATGGCCGATGCCGTCGAGACGGGGATGCCGTGTTCTGCGTTCGGCATCACGACGGAGACGACCTTCCCTCCTGGGACGTTCACCATGTAGCAGATCCCTGTGATCACGATTGTCGCAATGTATGGAATAGCCATCAGTCCTCCCCATCGATGTCGCG
>DASYJF010000138.1:0-8884 GCA_035996815.1 Thermoanaerobaculia bacterium
GATCGGCTGCTGCCGGTTGGTTCCGTCAATCCGCTGCACGAGATCAAGGTGCGCGATGAGATTCGTCGCGTTCTCGACCTCGGCATCCGGATGATCAAGATCCATCCACCTCATCAGCTCTTCTCGCCGAACGCGTACCTCGGCGAGCTGTGGCAGCTCGCGGAGATCTATCGCGAATGCGAGGAACGGCAGGTGCCCGTGATGTTTCACACGGGGACGTCCGTCTTCCCTCGTGCGCGCAACGTCTTCGCCGATCCGATGCCGATCGACGACGTCGCGAACGATTTTCCGCGCCTGCCGATCATCCTCGCGCATGCCGGCCGCCCGCTGTACGGCGATACCGCGTTCTTCCTGGCGCGGCGTCACGCGAACGTGCGCCTCGACATCTCCGGCATCCCGCCAAAGGCGCTCCTGCGCTACGTTCCGCGCGTGGCTGACCTCGCGGACAAAATCCTGTGGGGCACCGATTGGCCATCCCCGGGCGTGGTGTCGCCGCGAAAGAATGTCGACGAGTTTCTCGCGCTGGGACTTGGCGTTGAAGTCGAACGAAAGATTCTTTGGGACAACGCGACGGCGATGTTTGCGTAAGCGCATGCGATCGCAGTTCGTCGCGCGCGAAGGCGCGCTGGACAATCCAGCCCCGCGCTCGGCTAACGTCATCGGGGCTTTTGCTGGCGCTGCTATCATCGCGACCGATGCCGGATCTGCAGCATGAACCCATGGGACGCCTCGACGCGTTCGACGTCGGTCCGAAAAAGCTCACCGTGCAGACTGAGTTTTTCGCGCGTCCGAACTGGCGCATCGAGACTAAGGTCTACCTCGCCGGCGCGCTGAAAAAGGTCTACAACGAAGATCTCTCGGCCACGCCCGAGGGCGATTTACAGCGAACGATTGACACGTTTCATCGCACGAAGATGGATGAGATCGTGGCCGGATTGCGGAAGCTCCAGCAATGAACGGCATCCGCGTCGAGGCGTTGACCAAGGCGTATCGCCCGATGGGCAAAGTGCGGCCGGTGCTGAAGGGCATCGACCTGACCATCGCGCCGGGCGAGGTCGTAGGACTGATTGGCCCGAACGGGGCAGGGAAGACCACGCTGAT
Organism: Thermoanaerobaculia bacterium; assembly: GCA_035996815.1. Taxonomy (GTDB): domain Bacteria; phylum Acidobacteriota; class Thermoanaerobaculia; order Gp7-AA8; family Gp7-AA8; genus JADGNZ01. Next base: position 1,102 of record DASYJF010000138.1, read on the forward strand.
GTCGTGCATCGTCGGCTTCCTCAATGCCGACACCGGCTCGATCACGATCGACGGCCGTTCGAACGATGACCTCGATGTCCGCCGCCGCACCGGCTTCGTTCCCGAGCGGATGAACTTCGATCGCCGCGCCTCGGGTGGTGCATTCCTCCGCTACATGGCGCGCCTCGCGGGCGTTCCGCGCGATCGCGTCCGCGCGCGCGTGGACGAGTTGCTGACCCGGCTCGCGCTCACCGACGCCGCCGACAAGCGGCTGTCGCAATATTCGCGCGGCATGCTGCAGCGCATCGGCATGGCGCAGGCGCTGATGCTCGATCCCGATTTCCTTTTTCTCGACGAGCCGACTTCCGGACTCGATCCGAACGGCGTCTTTCTCGTGCGCGATCTCATCGCCGAGGAGAAAGCGCGCGGCGCGGCGGTGCTGCTGAATTCGCATCAACTGGCCGAGATCGAGAAAGTCTGCGACCGCGTGCTATTTCTGAAAGATGGCGTAATCGCTCGCGACGAAGCATTGCGCGAGATCGCGAAGATCACCATCGCCGTTACGCTGCTGGCCGGCTCGTACGACGTTGCCGCGGTCACAGCTGCGGTTGGCGGCGTTGTGCCGAAGAACGACGTCATCACCGCGAATGTCGCGACCGAGGGTGAGATCGCGCAGATGGTGTCGCGGATTGTCGGAACCGGCGCGGGCATCATTGACGTCCGGCGGCGCACCGCCGATCTCGAATCGATCTTCCGAGGTGAATCGTGAGTCTCGTCGTGATCGCGGAAACGCTGCGGCGGCATTTCGCGCACCTCGGCTACATCGCCGCGCTTCTGATTCTGATCGTCATCGTCGTGACGATGGCCGCCATCGGCGCGCCGTCGCAGGCGCCGTACGAAATGATCGGCCTCTTCACGCTCATCGCCGGCTGCCAGCTCATCGGTCCGGAGTTTTCGAAAGGGACGCTGCAACTCATCCTGAGCAAACCGGTCGGGCGCTCGGCCTATCTCGTTTCGCGCGTGGTCGGCGTGGTACTGGCGATCTGGGTCGCGATCCTCGTGATGTTCGCGAGCGACGTCATCGGCCGCCTCATCGCCGGAACGACGATCAGCTGGCGCACGGCGCTGTCGACGATGCTCGTGGCGGCGCTCAAAGCGCTGCTGGTTTGCTGTCTGCTCGCATTCTTCGGGAGCTTTTCACGCTCGTATGTGAACGTGGCCATCTACGTCGGCGGACAGATTCTTTCGTCGATGATCTTCGGTCTGCTGACCATGATGAAGAGCGCCGTCAGCGGAGAGATGGGCAAAATCGGCGCGCTGCTGCGCGCGCATCCGGGCGTGCTCGAGGGGTTCGCCGCAATCCGCCGCAACGTCTTTCCGGACGGACCGATCATTCCATTCGACCGCAACTGGATCCTGATGATGCTCTGCAACGCCTCGGTCGCGCTGCTGCTGGCCTGCGTGATCTTCTCGCGCCGGGAGGTTCCGTACGGTGCCGACTAACCTGACCTTCGACCGCACCAAACAACGCGCGCTGCCGATCTGGCTGTTGATCCTGACGGCGCTCCTGATCATCGCGCGCGTCGTTTCGACAAAGTATCCGGTGACTAGCGAGACGGACGTTGTGCGAAAGAGTGCGCCGAGCCTCGTGCGCTGGACGCCGATCAGCCTGGCCTCGGCGGCTGCGCTCCGCTCGCACCGCCCGATCCTTTACGAGTTTTCCGCGGAGTGGTGCGGACCGTGTCATATCCTCGAACGCGAAGTGTTCATGGACCGCGCGCTGGCCGCGAAAATCAACGATCGCTACATCGCGGTGCAGGTCGTCGACCGTCAACGCGAAGAGGGCCACAACGAGCCGGCCGTGCAGGAGCTCATGGATCGCTACAACGTCAATGCGTTTCCGACGATCGTCATCGCTGCCGCCGACGGCAAGCCGCGCGTCAAAGACGTCGGCTACGAGGGCCGCGATCAATTTGCAGCCCTCATCGACCGCGTGCGCTGATGCGGCTCGAACATCTCACTCCGGACGAAGAAGATTTCTGGCGCGGCGAGTTCGCACAGGAGAATTGGATCTTCGGCGCCCTCGGCCTCAGCGTGACGCTCCCCGAGTTTTCGGGCGGCGTTCCGGCGCTGCGGACGATGCACTTCGGCTACTACCTCCAGCCGCTGCACCTCAACGCCGACGATCGCGAAGACCTCCCTCGCAAACTGGTTTTCGTTCTCGCGCGCCGCAAACCGCCACTCGATTTTCTCGAACTGAGCGGCGCCGGAGTGCGCATCCCGCACTGCTTCCCGCAAGGCTTCACCCTCGGCAGCGTGCTTCGCATCACGCTGCAGGAGATGAAGAAGCTGCCGCTGAAGGACGAGACGGGGAAGCAAACTTCTGACTCGTAAGCGGCCCGGCTTCGAATTAAACTTCGCGGCCGTGACGAAAACTGACGAAGGTGCCGGCCTGCGCGTTCTCGTGGCTGACGACGATCCCGCCATCCGCATGCTCGTCCAACGCGTTCTGGTTCGCCAGGGCTACGAGGTGTCGACGGCGAACGACGGCGCCGACGCAATCGTGCAGCTCGATCAGAACCGCTTCGATCTGCTCGTGCTCGATCTGATGATGCCGCGCGTCGATGGCATCGGGGTCATCGCGCATTTGCAGTCGCGCGGCGTAACCACGCCGCCGATCCTGGTCATGACCGCCGCCGCGCCCGACATCCTCCGCCGCCTCCCGCACGACCGCATCGCCAAAATCATCACCAAGCCATTCGACCTCGATGAGCTGATGCGCGATGCCAGCGCTGCGATCCATGGCACGGGGGCTGAAGCGTAAGCACGATGTGATCAAAGTCGGCCTGTGCGGCTTCACGATCGGCGCGCGCGAATACTTCGAAACGTTTGCCGTGCTGGAGGTCCAGCAAACCTTCTACGAGCCGCCGGCTGCACGGACGCTCGTGCGCTGGCGCGAACAGGCCGGCGACGATTTCGAATTCACGATCAAGGCGTGGCAACTGATCACGCATCGCTCGACGAGCCGCACGTACCGCCGTCTGCGCACGCCGTTGACCGATGCCGAGCGCGCGCAGTGCGGCGCATTTCAAACGACGCCGATTGTCCTGAAGGCATGGGAGACGACGCTCTCCTGCGCGCGCCTGCTTCGCGCGACGGCGATCCTCTTTCAGTGCCCGGCCAGCTTTCGCGCGGAGCCGGAGAACGTCGCCAACATGAGGAAGTTTTTCGCCGAGGTGGAGCGGCCGGACGGCATCCGGTTTCTTTGGGAGCCGCGTGGTCCGTGGCCGGACTCGCTGATCGCGGAGGTATGCGAAGAGTTGAATCTCACGCACGTCGTCGATCCTTTCGATCGCGATGCGATTCCGCAGCCGCTGACGTATTGGCGGCTGCACGGGATCGGCAGCGCCTACAGCGTCTATACCGACGACCAACTTCGCACGCTGATTGCGAAGCTGCCCGACGAAGGCGACGCTTACGTAATGTTCAACAACATCCCTCGGGTGCGCGACGCGGAGCGATTCAACGCTTTGCTGCGCGCCGGCGCTTCGTAGCGGTGCGCTTCTCCTCGGTCGCTCGGTAACCTTGCTCGAGAATCGCGGCCAGCGCGCCCTTCGGTAGCGGCGTGTTGAGGTTGATGCCGATCCACCCTCCAACGCCGACGTACGGCGGCACGAAGAAGTGCTCGGGATCGGCGGCGACGAGATCCTGTTGGGCACCGAGCGGCGCATTGCACCAGACCGCGATGCGGCCGTCGCCGTGATGATTGTTGGAGAACATCGCGAAGAGCTTTCCGTGCACGCGCCACGTCGACTCGCCCCACGCAATCTTCTCCTCGGTGTCCGGCAAGCTCAGACAGATTTTGCGGACAAGGGCGAGGATCTTGTCGGGATTGCCGAGCGGCTTCACGGGCGCGGGACGGAGATCGATCTTCGCTGGATCTCCGATCTCCAATTTCGTTTTTTGAAGAACGGCGTCATCGATCTCGACCCAGAACTTCTTCGCGCGCGGCACGATCGCGCTGTCGAATCCGACGCCGTTGACGGTGCCGATCACGCGATGGCCGTTGCGGCCGGCGCGAATGCGCGTCGGTTCGATCGACCATCGTTCGGACGGATCGAACGGAACTTCGAATGCAGCGCTTTTGTGGCCGGCGAGGAGCGTGGCGGTGAATCGCGCGTTTGCCATTTCGTCATTTTACGGGCTGGCGCTTTCGCGCTACAGTCTCGCGGCCGTCCAATCCCACCTTGCAGGAGCTTCCGATGCGCATGCGTGCTTTGTTGTTGTTCGTCATCGTTGTGTCCGCGTTTCCGCTGCTCGCGGTCGATATTCACGACACGCGGCTCCTTTCCGAGCCTGCCGTCAGCGGCGACCGGATCGCGTTCGGATACGCGAACGATCTCTGGGTCGCGAATCTCGACGGCAGCGGCGTGCGGCGGCTGACGTCGCATCCCGGCATCGAGGCGGGGCCGCATTTCTCGCCGGACGGGAAGTGGATCGCATTCACCGGCCGCTACGAAGGGAACACGGACGTTTACGTTGTTCCGTCCGAGGGCGGCGTGCCGAAGCGGCTGACATGGCATCCGAGGGCGGATGTCGCGCTCGGGTTCACGCCGGATGGCGCGAACGTCCTTTTCACATCGCCGCGCGAGGTTCACACGGGACGCTACGTCCAGCTTTTCACGGTGCCTGTCGGCGGCGGGATGGCCACGAAGCTTCCCATTCCGCATGCGGCCAAGGCGGTCTACTCGGCCGACGGCAAGAAGATCGTCTACGTCCCGCTCGGCGACGCGTTCAACGAGTGGAAGCACTATCGCGGCGGCCAGGTCTCGAATCTCGTCATCTTCGACACGACCACGTACGCGACCGAGCATGTGCCGCAGCCGGCCGGGCGCTGCAACGACACCGATCCGATGTGGCTCGACGGCAAGATCTACTTCCGCTCCGATCGCGACGGTGAGTTCAACATCTACAGCTACGACCCGTCGTCGAAGAAGGTCGCGAAGATCACCAACCACGCCGACTTTCCGATCGTGAACGCGACCGCGGGTGGCGGAAAACTCATTTACGAACAGGCCGGCTATCTCCATCTGCTCGATCCGAAGAATGGGACAAGCAGTCGCGTGAAAGTCGGCGTGGCTGCCGACCTCGTCGAAACGTTGCCGCGCTTCGTCAAAGGGAAGAAGTACATCCGCAGTACCGCCATCTCGCCGTCGGGCGCGCGCGCCGCGTTCGAATTCCGCGGCGACATCTTCACTGTCCCGCGCGAAAAGGGCGACGACCGCAACCTCACCGCCACACCTGCGTCGAACGACCGCTCGCCGGCGTGGTCGCCGGACGGCAAGTCGATGGCCTGGTTCTCGGACCGCAGCGGCGAGTATCGCCTCTACGTCGGCGATCAGGACGGCAAGGGGACGCCTCGCGAGATCAAGATCGATGGCGCCGGCTTCTATGACGATCCGAAGTGGTCGCCTGATTCGAAGAAGGTCAGCTTCGCCGACAACTCGCGCTCCATTTACGTGACGGATGTCGCGTCCGGTGCGACCGACAAAGTCTCCAGCGACGTTCTCTACGGCCCGGTGCGCGTGCTCAATCACAACTGGTCGCCCGACTCGCAGTGGCTGGCCTACACGCGCAACACGCCGACGTACATGAACCGCATCTACCTCTATTCGGTCGGCGAGAAAAAATCGTATCCGCTGACCGATCCGTATACCGACGCCAGCCAGCCGGTCTTCGACGCGAATGGCAAGTACCTCTACTTCCTCGCGTCGACCGACGCTGGTCCGGTTGAGGATTGGTTCGCGCAGTCAAACGCCGATCTTCGCTCAACGCAATCGATCTACCTGGCAGTTCTCGCGAAGGGCGTGGTCTCGCCAATCGCGAAAGAGAGCGACGAGGAAGCGGCCAAGTCCGCCGACGAATCGGCGATGAAGCCGGAGACGAAATCGAGCGACAAGCCGGCCGACGAGAAGGCGAGCGCCGATAAGAAGACGGCGGCCTCGAAGACGGTCAAAGTCGTCGTCGATTTCGACGGGCTCACGCAGCGCATCGTCGCGCTGCCGCCGAAGCCCGCGGGATACGACTCGCTGGCTGCCGGCAAGACGGGCCAGATCTTCTATCTCAAGTCCGCCGGCTTCAATCGCTCCGGTCCTGAAGAGAACAACCTGCAGCGCTTCGACCTCGAAAAGCGGAAGGAAGAGACGCTGGTTGAAAAGGTCGACGGCTTCGACCTCTCCGCCGACGGCAAGCGGATGCTGATCGCGAAGGACGGGTACTCGCTCGTGGACGTCGGCGACAAACTCGACCTCGCCAAATTCAAGCTCGCCACCGACAAGCTCCAAGTCAAGATCGATCCGCGCGCCGAGTGGCGGCAAATTTTCGACGAAGCGTGGCGCATCAACCGCGACTACTTCTACGACCCGAACATGCACGGCGCCGATTGGAACGCCATGCGCGCCAAGTACTCCGCATTCCTGCCCGATCTTGCCGTTCGGCAGGATCTCAACCGCGTGATGATGTGGATGTCCTCCGAGCTCTCCGTCGGCCACCATCGCCTCGGCGGCGGCGACTCACTCGCCGACGTCGAAGCCGTTCCGGGCGGCCTCCTCGGCGCCGACTACAAGGTCGAAAACGGCCGCTATCGTTTCGCCAAAGTCTTCGGCGGCCTTAATTGGAATCCGGAGCTGCGCTCGCCGCTCACGGAGCCTGGCGTCGACGTCAAAGCAGGAGAGTACCTGCTCGCCGTCGACGGCCACGATCTGAAGTACCCCGAGGATGTTTACAGCCGCTTCGAGCAGACGGCGGGGCGCATCGTCGAGCTGACGGTCGGACCGAACGCCGATGGCAGCGGCTCGCGCGTTGTCAAAGTCGTCCCGATCGAAGACGAATCGAACCTGCGCAACCGCGATTGGGTCGAAGGCAATCTGCGGAAAGTCACCGAGGCGACGAATGGCCGCGTCGCATACGTCTATGTGCCGAACACGGCCGGCGCCGGCTACACCTACTTCAAGCGCTACTTCTTCCCGCAGGCAGACCGCGAAGCCATCATCGTCGACGAGCGGCACAACGGCGGCGGCAGCGTGGCGGACTACTACATCGACATTCTCCGCCGTCCGATGATCAGCCACTGGGCCATGCGCTACGGCGCCGATCTGAAGACGCCGCTGGCGTCGATTCAGGGTCCGAAGGTGATGCTGATCGACGAGACTGCCGGCTCGGGCGGCGATCTTCTGCCGTGGATGTTCCACAAGCTCCAACTCGGCACGCTCGTCGGCAAACGGACGTGGGGCGGCCTGGTCGGCATCCTCGGATTTCCGACGCTCATGGACGGCGGCAACATCACCGCTCCCAACCTCGGCATCTGGACTCCGGAAGGCTTCGTGGTCGAGAACGAAGGCGTTCCGCCCGACATCGACGTCGAGCAGACGCCGGCCGACATCATCGCCGGACGCGATCCTCAGCTGGATCGGGCCATCGACGTGGCGATGACGCAGCTCGCCGCAAACCCGCCGCAGAAGGACGTCCGTCCGCCGTTCCCGCTCCGCGCACCGAGCGCGAAGAAGTAGAGCTCTCTGTATTTTTTCGCCGCCGTGAACGACTCAGCAGCAAGCAGTCATTGCAGTTGAACGAGTTCACGGCGGCAGTCAACTGGACAAACCAGCCGCAGTGGAGTGCCGGGGGATCATTGTGGTCCCTCGGCAATTTCGGTCGCGATGCAACCGACCGTGGTCGTGCAATTGACGGAAACGAGCGGCATAACTACCATTTCGCCCGAATGACGGTCGTCGATCCCGACAACACA
>DASYJF010000139.1:0-103271 GCA_035996815.1 Thermoanaerobaculia bacterium
CCCCCCCCCCCCCCCCCCCCCCCACTCCAAAGCTTCGCGAAATGTGCCGCGAGTCGCGCAAAGCATCAAACACCGCGATGACGACGGTTCACATTTGTTCGCAGCCTCTCAGGACGCGGGCGGATCGTAGCGGTATCCAAAGCCGACCACCGTCGTAATTCGCTCGGTGCCGATCTTCTTCCGGAGGTTGCGGATGTGCGCATCGACGGTCCTCGTCTCTACGTCATCACTCATCTGCCAGACCTCGGACAGAATCCGGTCGCGCGAGACGACCGAGCCGCGGTTGCGGACGAGGAGCAGGAGGAGCTCGAGCTCCTTCTTCGCGAGCTTTACTTCGTTGCCGAGGTGATAGACGCGGAAGGCTTTTTCATCGATGCGGAGCTCGCCGTCGTCGTAGCCGGAGACGTCGGTCGACGGTTTCTGCGTGCGGCGCAGGATTGCGGCGACGCGTGCGGTCAGCTCGCGGATGGCGAACGGTTTGGTGAGGTAATCGTCGGCGCCGAGCTCCAGGCCGGTGATGCGGTCGCGTTCGGAGCCGCGCGCGGTGAGCATCAGGATCGGGATCGACGTCGTGAGGGGATCGCGGCGCAGCTCGCGGCAGATGGTGAGACCGTCGACGTCGGGAAGATTGAGATCGAGGATTACGAAATCGAAGCCGCCGCCCTGAACCGCGACCAGGCCTTCATGTCCGTCCGCGTACACCGTGACGCGATAGTTCTCGCGCTCCAGGTTCAGGCGGACGGTGAAGGCGATGTCAGCGTCGTCTTCGATCAGGGCGATTTTCGTCATTCGTCCGCCGCGGCAGCGTGGGCCGTGTGTTTGATCATTTTTCCTTCGACGAGGTAGACCACCATCTCGCAGATGTTCGTGGCGCCGTCGGCCATGCGTTCGAAGTACTTGCCGATGAACGTCAATCGAATTGCGGACGAGATGTTGCGCGCGTCTTCGAGCATGTACGTGAGCAGATTGCGGAACGAGCTTTCGGTGAGCGCGTCGACGTTGTCGTCCTGCGCAATGACGCGGCGGGCAAGGGCAGCGTCGCCGCGCACGAAGGCATCGAGCGCTTCGCGGACCATGGCTTGGGCATCGTGCGCCAGCCGCGGCAGGTCGGAGACCGGCTTGAGCATCGGCTCGCGATTCAGCTCGATGACGCGCTCGCAGACATCCTGCGCCAGGTCGGCGATCCGCTCCAGCTCGGGCGTGATCTTCATGATCGTGGCGACGAAACGGAGATCGCTAGCCGTCGGCTGCATGATGGCGATCAGCTCAATCGTCTTCTGATCGATGACGATCTCCATCCGGTCGATTTCATCATCGCGTTCGATGACCTCGTTGGCGAGAGCCGTGTCGCGTTCCAGCAGCGCGCGGATGGAGCGCGCCATGGCGTCCTCCACCATCGCGCCCATCCGCAGCAGGAGATGCTTCAGCTCGTCGATATCTTTATCAAAGTGGCGTTGCATGTCGTCTCAGCCGAACCTTCCCGTAACGTAATCTTCGGTCATCTTTTCTTTGGGGTTCATGAAAATCGTGTTCTTGTCGCCCTCTTCGACGAGGCGGCCGAGCATGAAAAAGGCGGTGCGGTCGCTGACGCGCGCGGCCTGCTGCATGTTGTGCGTGACGATGACGATCGTGTAGTTGTCTTTCAATTCATAGATCAGCTCTTCGATCTTCGACGTGGCGATCGGATCGAGCGCCGACGCAGGCTCGTCCATCAGCAGGATCTCGGGATCGACGGCGAGAGCGCGCGCGATGCAGAGGCGTTGTTGCTGGCCTCCGGAAAGCGCCAGCGCGCTGGCGTGCAGGCGGTCCTTCACCTCGTGCCAGAGCGCCGCGCGCGTGAGCGAGCGTTCGATGATCTCGTCGAGCTGCCGCTTGTTACGCAGGCCGCCGATGCGCAGTCCGTACGCGACGTTGTCGTAGATCGACTTCGGGAACGGATTCGATTTCTGGAAGACCATCCCAACGCGGCGCCGCAGTTCGACGACATCAGTGTCACCGCCGTAGACGTTCTTGCCATCGATGAGGATCGTTCCCTTGCCGCGCGCGTCGGTGATGATGTCGTTCATGCGGTTGATGGAGCGGATGAATGTGGACTTGCCGCAGCCGGACGGCCCGATCAGCGCCGTGACTTTGCGCGCCGGAATGTCGAGCGAGATTCCGTGCAGGACTTTCGCGGAGCCGTAGAAGAAATCGAAATCGCGGACGGAGATTTTGGTGTCGTCGTTCGCCTGCGTTGCCACCTGCGGCATCGCGGCTTTCTGCTCCGGTTCGAGGACAAGAGTGATCACGAGCGGTTCATCCTTTCGAGGCGGCGGACGGCCAGGCGGGCCAGAATCGAGAGCGCCAGAATCATCATCACGAGCAGGAACGCGCCTGCCCACGCCTGCCGGTGCCAGTCGTCGTACGGCGAGATCGCGTACGTGAAGATCTGCACCGTCAGCGACGCGATCGGTTGGGTCAAGCTGGTCGACCAGAAGCGGTTGTTGAACGCGGTGAAAAGTAGCGGCGCGGTTTCGCCGGCCACGCGCGCGAGCGCGACGAGGATGCCGGTGAGGATGCCGGGCAGCGCGGCGGGAACGATCACGCTGAAGACGGCGCGGCCGCGCGTGGCTCCGAGGGCCAGCGCACCTTCGCGAAGTCCGCCGGGGACGAGTCGGAGCAACTCTTCGGTCGTTCGGACGACGATCGGAATCATCAGCAGGCCGAGGGCCACGCCGCCGGCGATGGCGCTGAACCGTTTCACTGGGAGCACGAGGATGCCGTACGCGAAGATGCCGACCACGATCGACGGGACGCCGTTGAGAACGTCGGCAGCGAAGCGAACGATCGAGGAGAATTTCGTCGCCGGATATTCGGAGAGGTGAATGCCGCAGAGGCATCCCACCGGCACCGCGAACGCGGCGGCGATGCCGATCAGGATCAATGTCCCGGCGATGGCGTTGGCCATTCCGCCGCCGCTCTCGCCGACCGGCTTGGGCATGTGCGTGAAGAAGTCGAGGTTGAGCGCGCCGAATCCTTCCTTGATTACGTAGAAGAGAATCATCGCCAGCGGGATCAGCGCGACGATCACGGCGAGCGCGCACAACGTCTCGAAGATGCGCGAGTAGATCTTCCTCCGACGCAGGTTCGCGGTCATGCCGCCGCCTCGGCCACGACCGGCGCAATCACGGCCGTCACCGCGCGCCGCTTGGTCGACCAGATCAGCAGCCGCGAAAGAAGGTTGACGCCGACGGTGATGATGAAGAGCAGCAACCCAATCTCGATCAGCGCGTGCAGATACAACTCATCCGCGGCCTCTGTGAACTCATTCGCGATGACCGCGGCCATCGTGTACTGCGGCTTGAAGAGCGACGCGGAAATCTGCGGCGAGTTGCCGATGACCATGGTCACGGCCATCGTCTCGCCGAGCGCGCGGCCGAATCCGAGCATGACCGCGCCGATGATGCCGGTGCGTCCGAAGCCGATCGCGACCTTGATCGCTTCCCAGCGCGTCGCGCCGAGGGCGTAGGCGGCTTCGCGCTGCGTCGCTGGAACGTTCTTGAGGATTTCGCGCGCGACTGATGATGTGAACGGGATCACCATCACCGCCAGGATCAGCGCCGCAGCCAGCATGCCGACGCCGAGGGCCGGCTTCGCGCCCATGGCGATTTCGATTTTGCGGACGATCGGAACCAGCACGAAGATTCCCCAGAGGCCGTAGACGATCGATGGAATCGCGGCGAGAAGCTCGGTGAGGTACGCGAGCGGCTGACGCAGCATTCGCGGCGAAAGCTCGGAAATGAAGATGGCGATTCCGAGCGCGATCGGCGTGGCAACAATCAGCGCGAGAACGGACGAGTACAGCGTGCCCCAGATGAACGGGAGCGCGCCGAAGTCGCCGGAGACGGGGTCCCAGACTTTCGTGGTCCAGAACTTCAGACCGAACTTCGTGATCGAGAGCGTCGACTGGCGCGTCAGCTCGAAGGCGATGCCGGTCACGATCAGCAACACGAGCGCCGCGAAGGCGCCCGTGCCGATCCGGAAGCTGCGGTCGTCGGAGGAACGCGTCATTGAATCTTGCCGAGGGCCTGCATTTCTTTCGCGACGACGGGCTGCGGCAGCGGCGCGTAGCCGAGCGACGGCGCGAACTTCTGGCCGTCGGTGAGCGCCCACTTGAGGAAGTCGACCATCGCTTTTCCGCGCGCGGCGTCTTTCGGATGGTCGTAAAGAAGCAGCCAGGTGAACGATGCGATCGGATACGCGTTCGCACCGTCGGCGTTCGTAATCGAGACGCGGAAGTCGTTTGGAATCGCAGCGCCGGTGGCGGCGGCGGTGACGGAATCGAGCGATGCGGTGACGAACTGGCCGGCTTTGTTCTGCACGGAGCCGTAGGCCATCTTGTTCTGCAGCGCGTAAATCAGCTCGACGTAGCCGATCGCGCCGGGCGTCTGGCGCACGAGGCCGGAGACGCCTTCATTGCCTTTCGCTCCGACGCCGGCCGGCCAGTTGACCGAGGTGGCTACGCCGATTTTCGTCTTGTAGTCGGGTGAAACCTTCGAGAGAAAGTCGCAGAAGATGTAGGTCGTACCGGAGCCGTCGGATCGATGGACGACGGCGATGTCGTCGCCGGGCAGTTTCACGCCGGGATTCAGGGCAGCGATCGCGGCACCGTTCCACTTCGTGATCTTGCCGAGGTAGATGTCGGCGAGAACGGCGCCGCTGAAACGAAGCGGCTGCGTCACGCCGGTCACGTTGTAGACGGGAACGACACCGCCGAGAACTGTCGGGAAGTGGAGGACGGCGCCGGGTGCGGCCTTCAACTGCGCATCGGTCATCGGTCCGTCCGTGGCGCCGAAGAACACCGTCTGCGAGGTGAGCTGCTTGATCCCGCCGCCGGATCCGATCGGCTGGTAGTTGATGCGAACGTCCGGATGCGACTTCTGATACTCGTCGAACCACTTCGAGTAGATCGGATTGGGAAAGGTAGCGCCTGCGCCGTTGATGGTCGTCGGATTGGCTGTCTTCGATTCATTCGATTGACATGCGGCCAAGGCCACGGCGAGAAGCAGTGCGAACGGCTTGAGTTTCATGCGGGCAGGGTACGGATCGCATCCGAAGTGCGAATGCACGCGATGTAAATTCGGAGTGAAGGATCACGCTCACGCGGAGTGCGCCGAGAGGCGGAGCGCGCGGAGGCGGCCAGCGCATTGCGCGCGACGTAACGATCGCGCGGCGAATGGGCGCCACGCAGTCAGCGAACTGCGATATCGCGTTGGAGTGCGAAAACGCGTAGCGATTCCGGCGGTTGCGCGCGGAGGCGCGCTTCGACAATGCAGCCCCGCGCTCTGCGCGGGGTTCAGGGTCGTCGCGCGATCCGTGGCCGCGGAGGCGGCCACCACATTCGCGCGCGAACGTAACGATCGCGCGGCCTTGTTGCGGCCGCCTCCGCGGCCGCGATCATCGTGTCGCTTCGCTACCCCGCGCAAAGCGCGGGGCTGCATTCTCATGCGCGCCTCCGCGCGCGGACCGCTGTCAAAAACACTTGCATTTCAGCGCTCTTCTTGACTCATCGCGCATCGTCGGTTTGACGTAAATCACTCGTATTCAATGATTTACGCATTCCGGCACGCTGGCCGTTCGATCGCACTACCGGTCCCCGAAAGGAGGTGGTGCTAACGGAGAGAGCGAAATCCAACTGATGCAGAGGATCAACGGTCCTCGTGTGGGAAACAGCCAGAAATACCGAAACGCGTCATCGATCAACCGAACAAAAAACGACCAATCAAAAAGGAGAACAGACCATGCGGAAGTCCCACCTCATCGTCCTGTCGGTAATTCTCATCGCCACCATTTCCAGCGCCGCCATGGCGGCCGATACACAGCCGGTTGGCGCAGCGCAGGCCACCGGAATCGTCAACCTCAATACCGCTGATGCAACGCAACTCGCGATGCTTCCGCGCGTCGGCATCAAGGCCGCGCAGCGCATCCTCGACTACCGCAAGGAGCACGGCGCCTTCAAGAAGACCTCGGATCTGATGCAGGTCAAAGGCTTCGGCGAGAAGTCGTTCGAGCGCCTGGCCGCGTACGTGACCGTCGATGGCAAGACCACGCTGACGTCGAAGGTGCACACGAAGAGCGCCCGGAAGTCGTCCTCGAAAAAGCCCTCCCCCGCGGCGTCGTAAGGCGCCGTCCCTCCCCCAGGCCGCCTCGCGAAAGCGGGGCGGCCGTCTTGGGGAGAGGCAGTGGATTAGTGGATTAGTGGATCGGTGGTCGGTGGTCAGTGGTCAGTGGTCAGTGGTCAGTGGTCAGTGGTCAGTGGTCAGTGGTCAGTGGTCAGTGGTCAGTGGTCAGTGGTCAGTGGTCAGTGGTCAGTGGTCAGTGGTCAGTGAAGTATCGACCAATGAATCTCCAAATCTACTAATCGACTAATCGACTAATCGACTAATCGACTCACCCGCAAGCCCCCACTCCCCCCCCCACTCCCCACACCCGAAAGGAGAACCTGTGCCCGAACTACGTCCCGCTTCGCCTCACCACCAACTGCTGCGCCTCGTAGGTCTGCACGAGCGACAGCGGATTCGATCGCAGCAGCTCCTCCGAAAACGCCTCGGACAGAACACTGCCATCCATGTCGCGGCCGACCGGCAGTCCGCCGATGTACAGCACCGTCGGCACGACGTCGACTGCTTGCGCGGAACGCGGGTTGTCGATGTGAACCACGCCCTTGCCGTACACGATCACGAAGCCATCGTCCGCGCTGGGATCGGCGGGATCGATGAAGTCGCGCAGCAGCGCGTACGGCGTGGCCGGAAGTTGCGGCGGCACCGGGCCGGACGGCGAGACGACCACGATGATGTGGTCGGGATAGTCGCGGGCCAGCGACGCCAGCATGCGGTCGAGCTGCTCCGCGTACGCGCGCAGCACGAGCCCTTTCACATTCGAACGCGGCGGCAAGTCATCGCTGAAGATGTGGATGGCGCGCTGGGCCTGCTCCAATCCGCCCAGCGTGCAGACGGTGAGCGGGAACGACGGCGCGGACGTGCGCAGGATGGCCATCGACGTCAGATCCGCGACGAGGCCGTTCACGATGCGCTGCCGCGCCGTGCCGGTGCCGTTGAATCGCTGCGTCTCCGAATCGGGAGGCATCGTTTCGAGTTTGACGATTTCGGCGGCGAACTGCGGCGGAATCGCTTCGCTCGTCTTGCGCGGCGCACTGTCGAAGTAGCGATCGGTGACGAGCCGCGACGCGCCGATTGGCTCCGACCATGGCCAGCCGATCACCGCCGCGTGCAGGCCGACGCGTTCGAAGAGCGTCCACAGCGGGAGCGAGAGTCCGGCCGGGAGCGGCGTCGAAATCCGCGTCACCGGCGGGATCAATCCCCACGCTTTGAATCCGACGCCTCCCGGCACGATCAGAAAGCGTTCGCCGGGACGATTGAGCGGAGTCGCGTATCCGAGCCGGCCGGTGACTCCGTGGCGGAACGGGAGTTTGCCTGTGGCGACCGAAGCCCAGATCGACTTCGGACTCATGGTCGGGAACGGTTCGAGCCGCGTGAAATAGCCGCGCGTCCGTGCCTGATCGAAAAACGGCAGCGAGCCTTCGCCGGCCAGCGTCAGGATCCAGTCGTACGGCAGATTGCGGATCGCAACGACGATCACCGGCCGTTTTCCTGCGACGGTTCCGATGTCGGCGACGACCACGGCGTGCGTTTCGGTGCGATACCGATCGCGGCGCTGGTAGAGAAAGACCGACGACACGGCGATCAGCACGACGCCGATCAAGAAAAGAATGCGCGAGGTCCGGCGGTCGGCATTGCGCTCGGCGAACCAGATCAGCAGCAGGATGAAGGCCGTAGCGGTAATCAGGTTCGTCGCTTTCGACAGCACGCGGATCGCGCCGACCGGCAGATAAATCCTGAACACCTCCAGGTGCATCCAGTAGATCGCCGCTGCGAGGAATGCCGCGAGGACGACGAAGCCGAAGCCGTGTGGCCGGAAGCCGCCGTGCGTTTCCGGTTTCCCGAAGAGGCGTACGCGGAGCGCGCGCAGCAGCCACAACACCGATCCGAAAAGCAGACCGCAGATCAGACCGTAGACGATGGTTACGGTTGCCAGGCGGCCGGGCGTGATGTCGATCTGCGGGTTGAGAAAGTAGAGCAGGTTGGCAATGTAGAGGCCGAAGATCGCGCCCGCGAGCACGCGCTTGAGGTACGCCCAGCGGATCGGCATGTCGGCGCGCGCAGTGTATCGGATGCGGGAGTCGTAGGACCGCGGGGGTCGGGGGTCGGAGCTCCGCATCCGTTCCGACTCCCGACTCCCGACTCCCGTTTCTCGACAGGTGCGTCGTGATCACGCCGGCGCAGTTGCGCGAGTCCGACGTCTTCACGCTCCTTCGCACGCTCGGCTACGACATCGCTCCGATCACGATCGCCGCCGTCGACTGGCGCCGCGCCGGAATCGAGATCGGCTGGAACGGCCAGGTGACGCTGCAGCTGGCCTCGCGCACGCCGCAACTCGATCTCTACGTGATCAGCGCCAGCGAACTGCCGGAGCCGGACGCGATCACGGCCTTTCTCCGCTCGCTGGCGTCGTACAACGCGCTGGTCAAGCCGGTCGCCATCGGCGTGACCTCGCGGCGGCTGACGATTCACGATCTCTCCGCCCGCCGCGAGCCGCGCCGTCTTGACGTCGATCTCGATCATCCGACCGCACACGCACTCGATCGATTGAATCTGCTCGCCAATGGCGGCGATCCCGCGCGCATCTTCGACCGCGCTCTCGACCGCGAATCGCTGACGCGGCAGTTCTTCGAGCGTTTCCGCCGCGCGGTCAGCGACGTGTCGAAGGCGATACGCGTTCTATCGTTTGAGCCACACGAGGCGGCGGACGGTCAGGCGCTGCTGCTCCTATCGCGGCTGCTGTTTCTCTACTTCATCCAGCAGAAAGGTTGGCTCAACGGCGAACGGCGATTCCTCGTCGATCGCATCGAACACGATGTTTACGCGAACCTTCTGAAGCCGCTCTTCTTCGGCTGTCTCAACACGCCTACAAGTGAGCGCAACGCGGTCGCACGGCAACTCGGCAAGATCCCCTACCTCAACGGCGGTCTTTTCGAGCCGTCGGCATTCGAAGAGCGCAATCCCGATCTGGAGCTGCCGGACGAATTGCTGCAGCGCGTCATCGAAGACGTCTTCGAGCGCTTCGCCTTCTCCATCGACGAGACCGACGCCGCCGGCGCGCACATCGATCCGGAAATGCTCGGCAAGGTCTTCGAGTCGCTGATGAATACCGACGAGCGACTTTCGACCGGCAGCTTCTACACGCCGCGCGCGATCGTCGACGTCCTCGCCGCGCGCGCCATCGTGGCGTGGCTCAGCGACGGCGATGAATCGACGCGCGACGGCCTCGAGCGCATTCTTCGCGGCGAGCCGGTTTGCATGCGCAATGCGAAGCCGCTCGCGGAACGGCTCGACGCGATCACGATTCTCGATCTCGCCTGCGGATCGGGAGCGTTTCTGCTGTCGGCTCTCCGCACCGTCGAGAGGCTGACGCTCGCGCTGAATCCAACGCCGCCGTCCGATCTTCGGCGGCGCATCGTCGAGCGCTCGCTCTACGGCGTCGATCTGAAACCGGAAGCGGTCCGGCTCTGCGAATTGCGGCTGTGGCTGGCCATCGTGTCGCAGGCCGGCGACGACGCGGATGACATCCAGCCGCTGCCGAATCTCGACCGCAACATCCTGCAGGGCAACTCGCTCCTCAGCCCGACCGACTTCCTCGGCGGCAACCGCGGGGACGTGTATCGCGAATGGGTTTACGCGCTCCGCGCGCAGTCCGACCTGATCGCGCGTTATCGCAACGCGCCGCACCGCGAGCGCGCGCAGGTGTCGCGCCTCATCCGCGCGAACGACGGCCGGCTGGCCAGCGAGCTGCTGGCGAAAGCGATCGATCTCGACGAGCACGAACAGGAAGTGCTCTGCGCGCCGCAGCACGATCTCTTCGGCCGTCTGCGCGAGGTCAACATCGAGCGCTGCCGCGAGCTGCGCGAGCGCATCATGGCCAACCGCCGCACGCTCGAGCGCATCGAAGACGGCGAGATCGGCTTCTTTTCATTCGACGTTCATTTCGCGCACGTCATGGCCGCCGGCGGCTTCGACGTCGTGGTCGGCAATCCGCCGTGGGTGCGCAACAGCCGCATCGATCCGCGCGCGAAGCGGATGTACGCCGAACGCTTCGCGCTCTTTCGCAACGACGGTGCGCGCGGCGCGGCCTTCCATCAGCCCGATCTGTCGATTGCGTTCGTGGAGCGCTCGCTCACGCTGACCGGGCCGAGCGGCGTGATGTCACTGCTCGTTCCCTCGAAATTGCTCAACGCCGGCTACGCAGCGGGACTGCGTAAGCACGCGGCGTCGTCCGCAAACATCGTCGCGCTCGACGATTGGTCCTCCGACGCGCATCGCCACTTCGACGCCGACACGTTCCCGCTCGGAATCACGCTCGCCCATCGCAATGGAGCTCCCCCCTCAACGATCTCCATCACCTCGGCCGGCGAATCGTTCGCGCTTCCGAACGCAGCCCTCACGATCGGTGGAACGGAATGGTCGCTGCTGCCGCCCGACGTGTACGCGATCGTCGCGCGCATCCACGCCACGCATTCGCCGCTCGCCGAAACGCTCGGCCGAGTTCCGATCATGGGCGTGAAGACCGGCGATAACGACGCCTTCTTTCTCGATGTGAAGCGCGTCCGCGCGAACGCCGTCGAGACTTTTGACGGCCTGCACATTCCGCTCACCTCCGTCTGCCGTTGCGTGCGCGGACGCGATGTCCGCCGCTGGAAAATCGCCGATGCGCCTTGGATGCTCTGGCCGCCCGCCGGCGGCTGGCGCAAACCGCCGAAGTGGGTCGAGCGCTTCGCCGAAGCGCGCGGCGTCGACGTCGAAACGCTCCGACTGAAGTACGTACGCCCCGAGCACGTCGGCATCAAAGTGGTCTGGAAGGATCTCTCCCGCGGATTCTGCGCCGCCGTCCTCGAAGATTCCATCCGCCTCGGCGAGCGCAACATCCCGCTCGTCCCGAACCAGACGCTCTACTCGCTCGATGCGTCAACGATCGAAGAAGCGCATGTGCTGGCGGCGATGCTCAATTCGACCGTCGTCAACGTGTTGACCATTGCCATCGCCGAACGCGCCAAAGACTTCTACTTTCGCTACTTCGGCCGAACCGTCGCTCGTCTTCCACTGCCGGCCGTTGCACCAGCAAGCGATTCGTGGACGCGGCTGCTGCGCGCTGCGCGCCGCGCACGGCGCAATCCAGATCGCGCTGGTGACGAAATCGATCTCGCGGTGAACGCGCTCTACGGCGTCTCGCCCGCCGAGCACGCGCGACTCGCCTCGTTCCTCCGCACACGCCTCGGCTTCAACGGCGATGCCTGACCTGGCGCCGCATCAGCGCGAAGCGGTGAGCCGCGCGCTGGATCTCATCGCCCGCCACGGCGGAGCGATCCTCGCCGACGACGTCGGCCTCGGCAAGTCGTACGTCGCCGCGCGCGTCGCCGCCGAGTTGCAGTGCCGAGGAAGTTGCGTCGAGATCGTCGTCCCCGCGTCACTCGTATCGCAGTGGCGAGACACGCTCTGCGTCTTCAACATCGACGCGCGAATCATCACGCACGATTCCCTCGCTGGCGATCCCTCCCTCGGCGATGCCAATCGCTTCATCGTCGTCGATGAAGCGCACGCCTTTCGCAATCGCCGCACGCAGCGCTGGTGCGCACTGGCGCGGCGTTCGATCGGATCGCGGTTGCTGCTCGTCACCGCGACGCCGATCTGCAATGGGGCCGACGATCTCCTCGCGCTCGTGTCGCTCATCTCCGCCGACGACGCGCTGCGGCTCCGCGGCGTGGCATCGATCGACGACGCCTTCTCCATTCGCGATGGACCCGCGCTCGACGTCATCGTCCGCGAGCTGGTGATCCGCCGCGAACGCGACGTGCTACCGCCCGAGCTGCGTTTCGGCGCCCTCGAACGGCGCGTGATCCGCCATCCGATCGCCGCCGCTGCGATCGACGCACTGCAGTTTCCGCTCAGCACGAGCGCGCCGTTGCTGCGTCAGTTTTTGTGGCGGCGGCTGGAGTCAAGTCCCGCCGCGCTGCTCGAATCGGTGCGCCGTCAGCTTCGCTTCTATGAACGCGTCATCGAAAGCGGCCGCGCACTTTCGCGCCGCGACTATCGCCAGGCGTTCGCCGCCGAGGAGGATGCGGACGCGTTTCAGCAGATCCTGTTCTGGGACTTGCTCGCGCCCGCGGATGGCTTCGACGCGGCCGCCGTTCGCGAGGAGATGTCTCGCCTGGCTTGCATCCGATCGATCGTCGAACGCGCCGATGACACGAAGGCCGCGCTGCTCGAGTCGATTCTGGACGCCGACCCGACGCTCATCTTCACCGGCGCCGCGGCCACCGCACGAGCGCTGGCGCGCCGCCTCCGCTGCGGACTGGCCACCGCGCGTGACGGCACCGGCGCCATCGACGCATTTCGGCGCGGCATGATCGATCGCGTCGTCGCCACGGACCTCGCGTCCGAGGGATTGAACCTGCAGCGCGCGGGGGTCGTGGTGCATTACGACATTCCGTGGAATCCGGTGAAGCTCGATCAGCGCAACGGACGCGCTCACCGCATCGGGCAGACGCGCGACTCCGTTCGCGCGATCTATTTTTTACCCGAGGCACGGAGCCGCGTCGTCGAGACGATCGCGTCGAAGAATCGGACGCGGCGACGGATACTCGGCGCGCATCAGGTGGAGATCGACGCGCCGTCAATGTCCGATCTGCCGCAGCGGCTCCCCACGGATTCGCCCGCGCTGACGCTCATCACCGCGTTGCGCGCAAGCGGCCTCACGCCGCCGGCGACGCTTTTCCGGCGATATCGCGCCGGAGTGGAACTGCTTTTCGCCGAAATGGCGAAGGAGTATCTCGACGCGCGGCGGCTGGCGGAGCTGGAATCGGTATTGGGGCGCGAGGGCGGGTTGCGGCAACGATGAGGCTTCACGGCGCCACGATCGTCAACTGCACCACGATGTCTTTGGTCTGGCAGTATCCGTACGCGTGCATGGTGATCGTTGACACTCCGGCGCCGTGAGAGCTCGTGTAACGCGCGTGACAAATGCCCGGATCGAAGGAGGAGGTGCCGCTGCAGGTGCCGAGGGGCGCGATGGAGTCGTTCAGGGAGTTGCTCCAGGTCCAACCGAGGACGCCGAAGTCTCTGTTGATCGTTAGATCGACGGTCTGACCGGCATGAATCTGCGTGCTCGCCAGCGACAGGGTGGCAGGCGGATAGACCGGGCCGACCAGGCAGATTCGCCTGCCAATCACCGGGCAGTGCTCGGGATCGGGGAACGAAAACGTGCAACCGATGGTGGCCGTTCCGACAAAGGAGGGGGTGTACTGCATCGTCCTGGTCCCCTGTCCTGAAATGATCGAGCCGTTATCAGTGGACCAGATCAGCTGCGCGCCCTGGGGAGGAGGCGTGAGCAGTGACACGGTTTGCGTTTGTCCTTGACAGACGCTTTCCGGGAGCACGAAATCGGCGATGGGATCCCGGTAGGGCGTGACGGACGGCTTGATGATTTGAGCCTCGCAGAAGGCGTCGTACGCCCTGACGACGGTGTATGTCGTGGGCGTCGGACCAACGCTGACGAAACGATCGTGCTTCGTGAGGTTCGATGACGTCGTTACGCCGTCCGACCACACGGCCGTCCATGGCCCTTCCAGGGACATGTTGTTGAGGCATGAGTTTCCGCCGAAGCTGGCATACACGTCCGAAGTGTTGCCGGAACCGCAAAACACGTTCACGGTGACCGTGTCAGGTACGTGCACGATCGGCGTTGCACCAACGACGACGATGGCGCAGCCGGTGCCGTCGTGGCCTTGCAACACGGCATAGAAGCCCGGAATGCAATTCACGAAGACTGGCCTGGAAATCGCCATCGAGTTCGTCTGAAATGGCGTTCGAGCGCTATCGCTCCACTCCCCGGTGAACGGCGGCGTGCCGGTGAACGTCGCGGTAATCGTGTCGACACCGACGCAACTGTTGCCGGTCGCCGTCATCGTCGCTGTCGGGTGCGGCTCCGGCATCACGGCTACGCCCGATGACGTACCGGCACACATAAAATCTTCGAAATTGTTGATGCTGTAGCTGAAGGGGTGCGTGACCGTTCGAGTAAACGACTTTCCCGGCGCGGTGAAGGGGAGGCCGTCCGACCATGTTCCTTTGAAGGGCGCCGTGCCGGTGAAGGAGACGTTCACGATCGCCGAGCCGCACGAGATCGGGCCGGCGCTGACGACGGCGGTCGGGTGATCGCAGACCGCTTCCGCCAGGATGGGGATGCTGCGCACGGCCTGGTCCCCGCACGCGCCGCGCGTGAGCTGCACGGTGACGCCGACGTTGCCGGTCGATCCGGCCGTGATCGTGACGTCCTCTCCAGTCGCAGTAGCGGGCGAACCGTTGGTGATGATCCAGAAGGCCACCGCTCCCGGTTGCGACCGGACGCTCACATGGAAACTCTTCTCCTTGACTACGGCATCGGGTGCGTCGATGACAACGGATGGCGTGACGCATTCGCCAACGGTGTAAGGAAGCACGGTGTGCAATTGCGTGCAGGACGATGCAGAGACCGGACTCTTGGCAACGGCGCGTTGTCTCGAAGTCGCAGGTGGTGATGCCGGCGTATCCATGGCGGCGTCAATGACGATCTGCTTTGTCCCGCTCTTGTCGGGCGAATAGGTATACGTGCGCACCGCCGGCGCCAGTGTGATCGCGCCGAAGTCGGAGCTGGTGATGGTCTGCCGCGCGGGCGATCCATCGCTGTACGCCCAGGAGAAGGTCAGCGGTTCGCCGGCGTGTGCGGCGGGAATCGGGGCAACTCGAACGTTGAATGGATCGCGTAGGGCGATGACGCTGCTGCCATGCGACACGCAACCGCCCGCCGTCATCGTGACCGACACCGTCGCCGCGGCATTGGAGCCGAACGTCAGGTTGACGCGGTCGCTCGTCGCGTCGCCGGCGATCGTTCCGCCATCGACGGTCCACGCATAGGTCGCCCCCGGAACGCCGATGACGGCAACCGTGGCCGTACCCGACTTGCACGCGTTCGGCGGCGCGAGCACGGCCACAGTCGGTGAACACTCCCCCGACAGGCGGAGAGTCGTGACAAGCCACAGGCACGTGATGATGAGGAGAGATTTTTTGGGGGACACGGGGTCAAAATAACTCAATTGGACCCCGCGTCATTCCGAACTCGAAGCCCTACTGGAGCGAGAACGTCCGCCGTGGCGAGTCATCGCGCCTCACTTCGCGTCATCCGACTGCGAACCCCGCGTCATCCTGACCCGCAAATCGTCGCTTCTACCCTGCGCACGCGTGGCATCGCGCTTGGTCTAGTTCCTCCTCGAAAAGGAGACTCACCCCATGAAGAAAACTGGTATCGCAGTTCTCGCACTTTTGATGGTCGCGACGTTTGCCGTCGCGAATGAGCATGGTGGACCCGGCGGACCCGGACCGGCCGCCGGACTCGGTGGACGCGGCATCGAAGGCGATGGCCATCTCAACGTCGCTGCCGACGGCACCGTCATCGTTCGCCGCGCCGCGGCCAGCAGCACGACCGCCACTCCGGTCGCGGAAATCATCGCCATCCGCAACGGCGCGATCGCGTGGAGCGCCACGCTTCCCTCGCCGCGCACCGAGGTCGAGCTGTCGGGTGCGCAGGTCATCGAAGTCACCGACACGACCGCGTCCGGCGCGTCGACGCCCACGACCGGCCTTACTGCTCTCAACGTTTCGAACGGCGCGCAGGCGTGGACGCTCAGCATCACCGGACGCGTCGAAGATCTCACGGCGTACAGCGGCGGCACCTACGCCGTCGTCATCATCCCGGCAACGACCACGGGCGGCACGGCTACCCGGAACCTCGTCGCAATCAGCAGCACGGGCGTCGTCACGTCGACCATCGCTTTCTGATTGTTCATCCTCCTCGATCGGGGCGGCGGCGCGTGGCCGCCGCCCATTTTCTGAACTGGAGACATCACCATGGGCAGACCAGCCAGCTTTCCCCTTCCGCTTCTCGCCGCCTCGCGCCGGCCGTCACTCCTCCGCTGCGAGTCGTGCTTTCACCTCGGCGGTGCGGTCCGCGTCGGCGGACGTTTGTTGTGCGGCGAATGTTTTCGCGACGCCGCGCTTGATGAAGTTGAACGACGTTCCGAACCGGCGCGCGATCGGGTCGCCTAGGAGTCCGCTCGTCAGAATGATCGATCGAAAAGGTGGCCGAGCCTTGGGCAACTAACGCTGCCGACCGTGCCGGCTTAGCGATCGATCCAGCGCTGGTTGTTCGCGCTGTAGCGCGGTCCGGCAATGGCCTCGGGACGCAATGCGTCATCGAGCGTGGCAATTTCATCGGCGCTCAACGCGATCGACGCCGCGGCGGCATTCTCTTCGAGATACCTCCGCCGCTTCGTGCCGGGAATCGGAACGATGTCGTCGCCTTTGTGCAGCAACCACGCGAGCGCGATCGTGGCCGGAGTGGCGTCATGCGTCGCGCCGATGTCGCGCACGATCGACGCCGTGCGCATGTTGGCGTCGAAGTTCTCGCCCTGAAACCGCGGATCGTTGCGCCGGAAATCGCCTTCCGGATACTCCTCGGCGCGCTTGACGCTGCCCGCCAGGAAGCCGCGTCCGAGTGGGCTGAACGGAACGAGGCCGATGCCGAGCTCGCGCAGCAGCGGAATGATGCTCGGCTCGAGGTTGCGCTCCCACAACGAATACTCGCTCTGCAGCGCCGTGATCGGATGCACCGCATGCGCGCGCCGAATCGTCTGCTCGCCGGCCTCGGACAACCCGAGGAATCGAACCTTCCCCTCGGCCACAAGCTCCGACATCGCGCCGACCACTTCCTCGATCGGCACATCAGGATCGACGCGATGCTGGTAGAGCAGATCAATGTGATCGGTACCGAGCCGCGTCAGCGAACCTTCGACCGCGCGCCGAACATGCTTGCTATCCAGCCCGGCCGGCTTCCCATCCTCGATCTTGAACCCGAACTTCGTAGCGATGACGACACTGTCCCGCTTCCCGCGCAGCGCGCGTCCGACCAACTCTTCATTGATATATGGCCCATAGACCTCGGCCGTATCGAAGAAATCGATCCCCAGTTCCAGCGCCCGGTCGATGGTCGCCAGCGACTCCTGCTCATCTGCCGGCCCATACGACTGACTCATCCCCATACATCCGAGGCCCTCAGCGGAAACGACGAGACCCTGCGATCCGAGTTTGCGTTTGTTCATGGGGCGTAACGCTACACCAACAGCAGTTCACGCGGAGATGCGGAGACGCGGAGATGGAGACGCGGAGATGAGGAGATGCGATCGAGACGCCCGAATATTCAGCCGCGGAGCGGCGACATCTACGTAGCCCACAGCGTGAGCTGTGGGAAATCCGACGCGCACGCATTTCCAGCCGCGGAGCGGCGACATCTCGAATTAAGTGTTGCAAGATATGTTTGGCGAAGGAGATCGACGATGAGCCACCGATTCACAGCCCTGTTCACACATCTCATCTTCAGCACCAAGGATCGTTTCCCCCACCTCGACCCCGGCCTCGGAGCTGAATGCCGGGCCTACATCGGAGGAATCGTCGAGAACGTCGGCGGCCGGCGCATCGCCATTGGAGGAGTCGCTGACCACATCCATCTTCTCGTAGACATGCCTGCGACCCTTGCGCTCTCGGATTTCGTCCGCACCATCAAATCAAACTCATCGAAGTGGATTCATGAAAATCGGAGCAGACCAAAGTTTGCATGGCAAAAAGGGTACGCGGCGTTCAGTGTCAGCAGGTCAGGCGTCGATAGCGTCGTGCGATACATCGACAATCAGGAGAAGCACCATCACCGCGTCAGCTATCAGGACGAGGTTAGAGCATTTCTGAAAAAGCACGGAATCGCGGGCGATGAACGGTATATGTGGGAATGATGTTTCGAGATGTCGCCGCTCCGCGGCTGGAAATTTTCGTATCGCTCTGATTCCCACAGCTCACGCTGTGGGCCACGTAGATTTCGCCGCTCCGCGGCTGGAGATCGACGTGCTACTCAGCGAATGAATCCGCGGTCGCTCAGGACCGAAACAATCTTCGCCGCATTGTCTTCAGCACTTACAGCCGTCGTATCGAGGATCAACTCCGCCGACGCCGGCGCTTCGTATGGATCATTGATCCCCGTGAAGTTCTTGATGACACCGCGCCGCGCTTGCGCATACATCCCTTTCGTATCGCGCGATTCGCACACATCGAGCGGCGTATCGACGAAGACTTCGATGAAGTTTGCGGACCCGACCATTTCGCGGACGGCGTCGCGCGTGGAGCGGTACGGACTGACCGCCGCGCAGACGACGGCGCCGCCGTGACGGACGATTTCCGCGGCGACGAAACCGATGCGGAGGATGTTCGCATCGCGGTCTTCTTTGCTGAAGCCGAGTCCCTTCGAGAGATGCGTTCGGACCACGTCGCCGTCAAGGAGCGTGACCTGGCGTCCGTGCTCGAGGAGGCGGCTGACGACGATCTCCGCGGTCGTCGATTTGCCGGCGCCGCTGAGGCCTGTGAACCAGATGCAGAATCCCTGGCGATGTTTCGGCGGGTGGCTCTCCGCGAGGATCGCCGCGACCTCGGGGCGCGTGAACCATTCCGGCAGCGGACGTCCGGCGCCGAGGAAATCGTCTCGGACCTGCGTGCCGGAGATCGAGCGCGTCTCGGCGCCCGCGGGAACGTTCGACGCTTCTTCGTAGCGATCTTCATTTGCGATGAAGACCAGTTCGCGAAACGGGACCATCGTGATCCCAATCTCGGCTTCATGTTTGGCGACCAATTCCTGTGCATCGTACGGTCCGTAAAAACCGCCGCCGGGGCTGGCGTGATCGCGTCCGACGATGAAGTGATTCGCGCCGAAGTTGCGGCGGATGATGGCGTGCCACAGCGCCTCGCGCGGGCCGGCCATTCGCATCGCCAGCGGCAGCAGCGACAGCAGAACGCGGCCGGGCGGAAAATGCTTTTCGGCGAGCGCGCGATACGTGCGGACGCGCGTGTAGTGATCGACGTCGCCGGGCTTGGTCATGCCGACCGACGGATGCAGCAGCAGGACGCCGTCAACCGCATCGATGGCGCGGCGCACCAGCTCCTCGTGCGCGCGATGCATCGGATTACGCGTTTGAAACGCGACCACGTTGTCGTGTCCGGATGCATCGAGCGCCTCGCGCACCTCGGCGGGCGTGCGCCGCAAATCGCGAAAGTCCCACGGCGTGCCGGTGCTGATCACACGCAGCGGGCCACTGATGTTGCGACGTCCCCAGCCCGCCATCTCCGCGACGAGCGGATGCTTCGTGTCGCCCGTGCCGAAGACGTTGATCGCGGCTTCGTAGCGATCCCATTCGTAGATTTCTTCGACGGTCATCACCGCTAGAATTTCAGCGTGCGGTCCGCGAAGCACGATGTCCTTCCCAATCGGGACCGGCGCATCGTCGGCGACAGGAAGCGTGATCGGAATCGGGAAGAGCGTTCCGTCGGCGAGTCGCATCTCGGCGACGACGCGTTCGTAATCGGCGCGTCCTAGGAATCGGTCGAGCGGTGAGAAACCGCCGGTGGCGAGGAGCTCGAGGTCGCAGCGTGATCGCTCGGAGAGTTGCACCGAGGGAAGCGCGCCGGCGGTGGCGAGAAGTTCGGGGAGCGATGCGGCAGGTTCGAAGAGATCGATGAGGCCGCCGCCGTACGGCGGAATGAGACTGGTCATACGTGCGATGATCTCCGATATGAAACCTGCTTTCATCACCATCGCACTTCTCTCGCTCGCGGCGGCCGCAAATGTCGCCGTTCCGCCGTCGCATTTTCTGGCCATCGTCGGCGACTGGAACGTCACCAGCGATCACATGCTGCAGGTTGATGGCCGCCAGTGGATCAAAGGTCAGCCGTCCGCCGGACTGGCCGCGAAGGCGCGCACGATCTACGGCGCGAAGCACGAGGAGTTCATCGACAGCGTGAAGGCGTACGCGTACTTTCCGTACGCCGTGGCGAGGGACGTCGATGACTTTCACGACGGCGAGATCTCGATCCGCTTCCGCCTCCTGGCCGGCCAGCTCGATCAGT
Organism: Thermoanaerobaculia bacterium; assembly: GCA_035996815.1. GTDB lineage: Bacteria > Acidobacteriota > Thermoanaerobaculia > Gp7-AA8 > Gp7-AA8 > JADGNZ01. The sequence goes on from DASYJF010000139.1 coordinate 20,145, forward strand.
GCGCGGGCATCCTCTTCAACCTGAAAACGAACGGCGATTACCTGACCGTCCGCTTCAACGGCAAAGAGGACAACCTCGTGCTCTGGACGTTCAAAACAGGCAAGCGCAGCTTCGTGAAGAAGGGCTCCGAGAACGTCCACATCCCCCTCGGCGAATGGCACACGATGAAGATCGCGGTCGCCGGAACCGCGTTGCACGGTTTCCTCGACGACAAGCCGCTGCTCGAATACACGCTCGCCGAACCGGTGTCGGGGAAGGTCGGCGTGTGGTCGAAGACGGATAGCGTGAGTCAGTTCGATAAATACGTGGTGACGCGGTAACGCGTAGCGCCGTCGGCTCGACGGCGGTTCTCTTACGGTTGCCGCCGAGCCGGCGGCGGTCCAGCCGGCGGGCCGCCGGCGCTACGACGCGTGCTGCGCCACATCACCACCACGATGACGGGCCAGAGCAGATAGAAAACCCACTGCGCTCCCGTCGGTTTTTTCGCGAGCGGATATCCCGGATATGACGCTCCCTCTCTCGCCGGCGCGTGAATCCCCGCGAGGTCGTAGATCGTATCGAGGACGATCTCCTCCGTAGTCGAGCGAGACATCGTCGACTTTGTGCCGAGGCGATATTCGATCGTGCCGTAGCGCGCGTCGTTTTCGAAGAGGCCGGAGCGGCCGGCGAGCGGATAGATCACCGTCACATCAGGCATCGATCGCCGCAACTTCAACAGCACGTTGTTCTCGAAATCCATCATTCGCGGATCTTCGGACGAGAGGAAGACGGTGATCGTGAATTCATCGTTGATCGTCGACAGTGCGCGTTCGTCCGAGACCGAAAACGAATTGCGGCGATTCTCGGAGATGTCGAAACTGAATCGGACCAGCATCACGACGAGGCCGATCGCGAGCGTTGCGAGGATCGACAACACGGCCGTTCCCGCCGTCCGCGCCTTGATGCTGCGGCCGAGGTGAAGCCAGTTCGCGGCGATGGCAAAGCCGAAAATTGAAAGGATCAACATCACCAGCACGACGTCGATGCGAAGAAGGCCGCGCTCGAAACCGCGCAGTGTTGCGGTCGGCGTGAACGAGGCCAGCGTCTGCAGGAGCCCGCCGCGGCCGGCGGCGATGAAGTCGAGCGCCCAGGTGCCGATGGTGAATGCGAGGACGACGATGGCAGCGTTCGCGGCGCCGGACATCAGCGACGCGGCGGCCATCGCGATCGCTGCCGTCAACAGAAATCGCAGCGTGTAGCCGGCGAGGAGATTGAGCAATTCCGCGGGGTGGAGATGTCCGCCATAGCCGCGCCACAACGCGAGCGCGATGAAGAACGGGAGTAGCGACACGATCCAGGCGGCGGTCAGCGCGAGCACTTTTGCTGCGATCTGCCGTTCGATTGATGCCGGCCATTGCAGCATCAACTTCAGCGCGTCGGACGATTTCTCCGAGGCGATGAGGCGGATGACGACAAACGGAAGGAGCAGCGTGATGGCGAGGTCGTATGCGCCGAGGGTCGGCGTGAGGATGCCGTCGAGCGGCGACAGTCCCTGCGCGAGCGCCGCGGGACCGCCGCCGATTCCGCTGGCCTCGGCATACGCATTCATCGCGGTGATGAAGCTTTGTCCCGTCAGCAATCCGACGATCAGGAGCAACAGCCAGAATGCGCGGCTAGCCGCGAGCTCCGCGATCTCTTTGCGCACGAGATCACGTAAGCGCAAGGAAGACCTCCTCGAGTCCGCCCACTCCCGACGTCAACTCGTCGAGCGTTCCCTCGGCCACCGATCGACCGTGATCGAGCAGTAGAAATCGATCGCATGCGCGCGCGGCGTCGCTGAGCTGGTGAATGGAAAGGACGAGCGTGCGGCTGTTCGCGGCGTCGCGTCGGAGCAGGTCCGTCACCTGCCGCGTTTGGCGGAGATCGAGGCCATCGAACGGTTCGTCGAGCAGCAAAACCGTTCGCGGTACGACGAGCCCGATGGCGATATCGAGCCGCTTCGCTTCCCCTTTCGACAGTGACTTCACAGTCGCATGTCGCAGCGCGACGAGATCGAGATCGTGGAGCAACGTTTCGTCGAGTGTCGTCTCGAACATGCGCGACGTCAGCTCCAGCGTCCAGCGCACCGTTTGATCGGGCCAGGGACGGATGGCGTCAGGGACGTAGAAAAGCAGGTTGTTGTCGACCGTGCCGCTGTACGGCAGCAGTCCGGCGACGCATTCGAAGAGCGTGGTCTTGCCGGCGCCGTTGGGACCGATCACGCCGAGGATTTCGCCCGGATGCGCGGTGAACGAGACGTCCGTCAGAACCTGGCGCGAGCCGCGCCGCGCCGAAAGCTGCGCGACCGCGAGGCTCATCGCTTCGGCAGAAATTGCGCAGGAATCGGATGCTTCGCGTCTTCCTCTTCCCAGAAAATCGTCAGCACTTTCCAGTCGTCGCCGATGCGCACGAGTTGAAAACTGTTGATACCGCGCGCGAAGGGTTTGTCGTCCGACGCCGCGTGACGCGATTCGTACGTGGTGAAAACGTGCGCGATGTCTGCGAAGAGATCGACGTGCGTGTTCACCGGATGTTCGAAGAAGCCGTGCTCGTTGAAGTACGTGGTCGCCTTCGCCCTGTACTCCTGAGGCGTCATGACGGTCGCGGTGATCACGCCGTCCTCGCCACGTTTCGCCGAGACCAGCCGCGCACCCGGCGCGAAGAGCGCTTCGAAGCGATCCCAATCGCGCCGTCCGGCTGGTCCGCTGATGACGTTGTAAACCGCGAGCACCGTCGACTCGACCGCGAATTGGTCGCTGCCGGGTTTCGGCGCAGAAGCTTTCGGCGGAGCCGCAAACGCGGATGCGGCGAGCAGGAGGAGAGCGGCGAGTTTTTTCATGGAGGCGAAGTATAGAGGTGTGCCCAAAGGCGTTTCACCACAAAGAGCAGTTCAGGATGACAGGTCGAACAGATCGCCCGCGAGGTACTTCAATCCCGTATCGACGGCGACTGTTGCGACGGTGTGTCCCGCTCCGAGCTCGCGAGCGAGTTGCAGCGCCGCGACGACGTTCAATCCGGTCGACACGCCGCCGAAGATGCCTTCTTCCCGCGCCAGCCGTCGCGCCATCGCGCGCGCCTCGGCTTCGTTGATTGCGCGAGCTTCGTCGTAGACGTCCGGCGTGAGGTGCGGCGGGACGAAGCCGACGCCCATCCCTTCGACGCGGTGTGGTCCGCCGCGGCCGGCGGTGAGGACGGGGGACGTTTCGGGTTCGAGGGCGATGATGCGCGTTCCGCCCGGCTTCAATGCCTGCGATACGCCGGCGAGCATTCCGGCGGTTCCGACGCCGCCACAGAAAGCCGAGATTGGTCCAGCTTGCGCGAGCAACTCGGTGCCGATGCCGCGGTAGCCTTCGATGGCATCGCGGTTGTTGAATTGATTCGCGTAGAACGTTCCCGGTTCGGCGGCCAGCCGTTCTGCCTCGGCTTTCAATGTCTGGATAAGAGATGGCGTGACCTTGCCGCCTTCGCTCGGGAAGATGCGCACCTCGGCACCGAACGCCCGCATGGTGCGCAGCTTTTCTTCGGACCAGGCGTCGGACGAGAGCGCGATGAATGGGTAGCCTTTCACCGAGCAGACCAGTGCGAGCGATGAACCAGTGCTGCCGCCGGTGTACTCGATGACACGCATGCCGGGCCGCAGCGTGCCGCGGCGCTCGGCGCCTTCGATCATCGCCAGTGCCATGCGGTCTTTGTAGGAGCCGGTCGGGTTGTAGAACTCCAGTTTGATGATGACGTCGGCGCTGCCCTCGGCCGCGAGCTTTCGCAGGCGGACGACGGGCGTGTTTCCGATGGCGGAGAGGACGGAGTCGCGAATGTCGGTCATGAACTACTCAACACCGACTTCCTCTTCGACGTTCGCGTTCGACTTCGTGTGGATGCCGAGGCGCTTCATCATCTCGTTGAGCGTGGAGGGCTTGAGCTGCAGCAGCTCGGCCGCTTTTTTCTGGACATTGTTGGCCATCTCCAGCGACTGCAGGATCATGCCGCGCTCGTATCGCGAGACCGCATCCTTCAATGACAACCCTTCCGACGGAACGATCATCGCCGGCTGATCGGTCGCCTGCGGGAAGCGGAGGTAATCGGGCAGCAGGTCGATGCCGATGCGGTCGGTGGTGCAGAGGACGACGGCGCGCTCGATCGTGTTTTCGAGCTCGCGCACATTGCCGGGCCACGGGTGATCGAGCAGGATGCGCATCGCGTCCGGCGTCACTTCCTTCACCTTGCGCTTGTTCTCTTCGGCGTATTTGTCGAGGAAGTGCGCGACGAGGAGCGCGACGTCTTCGCGCCGGCGGCGCAGCGGCGGCAGCGGGATGGTGATGACGTTGAGGCGGTAGTAGAGATCTTCGCGGAAGCGGTTCTCCGCCATCAGCTTGTTCAGGTCAGCATTGGTCGCGGCGATGATGCGGACGTCGACCTTGATCGTGTCGACGGAGCCGAGGCGCATGAACTCTTTTTCCTGGATCACGCGGAGGAGTTTGGCCTGCGTCTCGAGATTGATGTTGCCGATCTCGTCGAGGAAGATCGAGCCGCCGTCGGCGACTTCGAAGAGGCCGCGCTTCGTGGCGATCGCTCCGGTGAACGATCCCTTCATGTGACCGAAGAGCGATGACTCCAGCAGTTCGGGCGGCAGTGATCCGGAGTTGACGGTCACGAACGCATTGCGCGCGCGCGGGCTGGCGTGGTGAATCGCTTTCGCGACCAACTCCTTGCCTGTTCCCGATTCACCGGTGACGAGGATGTTCGAGCGGGACGGCGCGGCGAGGCGGATCAGGTCGTACACCTTCCGCATCGCCTCCGACTTGCCGATGATGTTGGCGTACGCGTATTTCTCCGACAGCTCGGCTTTGAGGCGCTCGTTCTCGCGCGAGAGGCGCCGCTGCTCCAGCGCCTTGTTGACGGTGAGGATGACTTCCTCGTTTTTGAACGGCTTGGGGATGTAGTGAAACGCGCCATGCTTCATCGCCTGGATGGCGCCGTCGATGGACGAGAACGCGGTGATGATGATGACCGGCAGCGACGGATTCGAAATGCGCAGCGAGCGCAGCGTGTCGATGCCGCTGATGCCGGGCAGCATGATGTCGAGGATGACCAGGTCGATGTTGTCGTCCTCGTCGAGAACGGCCAGCGCTTCCTCGCCGCTGGAGGCCATCAGCACTTCGAAGCCTTCGCGGCGCAGCACGGCGTCGAGCACGTCGCGAAGAACTTCTTCGTCGTCGACTATCAGGACTCGCATCATCATCAGTAGTGGATTCGTAGATCAGTGGATTAGTAGATTCGTGGGGTCTTCGACAGCTTCGTTCTTTGATTCTGATCGACTAATCGACTGATCTACTAATCCACTGCCTTTCCGAGGCAACGTAATGGTGAACTCGGCGCCATTCCCTGGCGTGCTCTCAACGGTCACTTCCCCGTCGGACGCGTGAAGGATGCGGCGCGTGATGGCGAGGCCGAGGCCCGTTCCGCCCTGGCCGCGTTTCGTCGTGACGAGCGGTTCGAAGATGCGCCCGATCATGTCCGGCGCGATGCCTTTGCCGTCGTCCTTGACCTTGATGACGAGCTTCGAGCCATTCTCTTCGGCGGTGATCCAGATGTTGCCGCTGTCGGCGACGGCATCGCGTGCATTGAGAAGGACGTTCGTCAGCACCTGCTGCAGATCATGAAAGTTCCCCTGCACCTCAGCATCGGTCATCGGCGCGACATGCACCTTGATGTTCTTCGGCTTGAACAGGTCCTCGTGCAGATTGATGGTGGCGTCGATGAGCGCGGGGATGTTGACGATCTCGCGCGAGCGCGGACGGTTGGCGATGAGATCGAGCAGGTTGTTGACCAGGTGTGAGGCTCGGAACGATTGCGCTTCCATCTTCTTGAGGAGCCGGTATTTGGGATCGTCCGGCTGCGTGTCGGCCAGTAACAGTTGGGCATAGGACGAAATGCCGGTGAGCGGCGTGTTGACCTCGTGCGCGACGCCGGCGGCGAGAAGGCCGAGGGACGCCAGCCGCTCTTTGTCCTGCAACTCTCGCTCGAGGCGAACGCGCTCGGTGATGTCGCCGATGACGAGCACGCGCGCGCCGTCCGGTTCGTCGGCGTTGAGCGGGCTGGCAGTGATTGTGACTTCCTTCTCCTCACCGTTGCGATTCATGAAGTTGGTGGTGATCGAGCGCGCTTTGGTGCGGCGCATTTCGTCGTACGGCGGGAAGAGCGTGGCGATCGGTTCATCGATCGATTCAACGGGTACCTCGCTCGGACCGACGCCGCCGAGGAGCTCCCAGAAGGCGTGATTCGCGGTGAGGACCGTGCCGTCGAATGCGACGACGGCGATCGCCGACGACGACGACTCGATGATGTTCTCGTTGTACTCCTTGAGTGCGCGAATCTCTTCGAGCTGACGGCGCAGACGTCCGTAGAGGCGTGAATTTTCGATGGCGAGAGCGACCGGCGCGCAGAGCGATTCGACGAGGTGCAGGTCATCGCGCGAGAGCGGCTCTTCGTTGCGTTTCGTGCCGAGGAGCAGGAGACCTTGCAGCTCGCCGCGATTGCGGAGCGGAAAGAGATAGCGATAACCGGCGCGCAGCAGCAGCCACGGTAGCTCGCTCCCTTCCGGCAGCCGCGGATCGGTGAGCACGAGCGGGCCTTCCGCCGGCATCGCGCCGAATTCGACGATCGTGGCGCGGCGCGGGATTTCCGACTCGGCGTCGTAGATGACCAGCGATGCGCCTTCGCGCGTGAAGAGGTTCATCCGCTGCAGGCCGAGCGCGTCGCGAAGGCGTTCGCGCATCATCGAGATCAGCTCGTGCACGTCGTGAAACGTGGCCAGCTCCTGCGCGAACTCGGCGATGGCGCGCCGGTGCTTGTAGCTGTCGCGGTAGACGAACATCTCGATGACCGACTCGATCCGTCCTTTGACCGGAATCAGCACGCCCGCGATGAGCAGCCCCGAGGTGAACGCGAGGAAGCTGCGCTCCAGCGCGGAACGCTCTTCGATCACGTGCGTGAGGATCAGATTGATCGTCGAGAAGGCGATCATGCCGAAGATGAACGTGACCGAGTACGCCAGGATCTCCTTGATGACGACTTCGACGTCCCACAGCTTGTATTTGAGGATGGAGACGGCGAAGGCCAGCGGTATCAGCGCCAGCGGAAGGATGGAGATCGTCGCGTAGATCGGCTTGACCGAGCCGCTGACGAGGTAGGGCACGAGATAGACGAGCAGGAACGGCACGAAGCCGAGCGCCATGCCGAGGTAAATCCACTTGATCTGCTTCTTGCCGACGGCGGCAGCCGTTCGATAGGTGTACGCCAGCGCGACGACGGCCAGCGTGAAGTAGACGGCGAAGTGCAGCAGCTCCCAACGCTGAACGAGCAGGAGCGACCGGTACGGGTTGGCGATGGCGAGGCGGTTGCCGAGGACGAGCAGGTCGAGATCCCACGCGGCAAGCAGCGCCGGCGGGATGTACATCGCGGCGATGAGGCGCTGGTAGCGAACGATCGGCCGCGGGAAGACCAGGAAAAAGTTGAGCGTCAGCGGAGGCAGCAGGATCGTCGCGAATTCTTCGACGAGTTGCAGCAGCTTGTACGTGGCGTCGATGTCGCCGGCCGGCGTGTAGACGTAGACGGTGAACGACAACAGCGTGACGAAGAAGAAGAGCGTGGACTCGGTCCTGCCCCCTCGGAAGAGCGTGAAGATGCCGATGGCGAGGTAGAGAAATCCGATGAAGCTGAGGATCAGGTAGGCGTAATCGATCTTCAGTTCAGGGACGAGGTAGTCGAGCTTGAAGGTCTTGCCGCCGCGGTTGATGACCATCGGCACCTTCTGGCCGATGCGGCGCAGCGTTTTCTGCAGGCCTTCGATCTCGGTCGACGGCGTGTCGCCGATGAGCCAGATCTGGTCGCCGGGACGGAGGCCGCTGGTTTCGGCGCTGCTGCCGGGGTCGACCGTTTTGACGACGACGACGCCGCTGTCGCGCGTGAAGGTGAAGTCGATCCGTTCGAACGACGATCGTTTGCGCTGGAACGATGCGAATGCACCGGCCACAATCGCCACCGTCACGGCGAGGATCACAAGGTTTGCTAAAAAGGATCGGCGCATGAGTCACAGACGGACGCGCCTGACGACATTCAACAGGGGTGCCGCTGCGGAAATCGATCTAAATCGTTGAACGCAAACGTCCGGCGGATTGAATCGTGGCGGGCATGATGGCGCAAAACTTCAATTCGACGAATTTGCGCCGCAGATATTTGGAGTAATTCGGCCCCGAGCTAGTGCCGGCGTCCGGTTTGCCCTGCCTCCGGCTCCGCAAGCACGGTTGCGATCGTGCGCAGCAGGTGGTCGGCCGTGTACGGCTTGACCATAACGTGGGCAACGCCGCTCTTGGCAATTTTCGTCATCGCCGCGGCGGAGGGGTTTCCGGTGGTAGCGATGACGCGAACGTCGCGGCCGATGCGGTTGAGAGCCGCGATCAGCGCGTAACCGTCGATGATGGGCATGGCCATGTCGGTAAGGACCAACGCAATCTCCTCATGCTGCCGCGAGAAAACACCGATGGCCTGCGCTCCGTCTTCTGCCGTGACCACCTTGTAGCCGAACTCCTCGAGCGTTTGCCGCGTGATGCTGAGGACGGAAGCGTCGTCGTCGACAAGCAGAATCAGTTCACCGTTGCCCAGCGGCGGGGCCGACATGACCACGGGCAACGCGACGGGCTCCGCCTGCGGGCGCCGCGCCGGAAGGTAAGCCGTGAACGTGCTCCCCTCGCCGACGTTGCTGGCAACGGTGACAAATCCTCCGTGATTGCTGACGATTCCTTGGACCGTGGACAGACCGAGGCCCGTGCCGTTGCCGACTTCCTTGGTCGTGAAAAACGGATCGAAGATAAGGTCGATGATCTCCTTCGACATCCCCTCGCCGGTGTCGGCCACTTCGAGGACGGCGTAGGCGCCTCCCGCGGCGGCTCCGTGCTGCAACGCTTCGGCGTCGCTCATGATGTGGTTTCGCGCAGAGATGAGGATGTGACCACCCTCGGGCATGGCGTCGCGCGAGTTCACGCAGAGGTTGAGCAGGACCTGCGTCAACTGGGTCACGTCTCCGGTGAGGAGCTCGACATCTTTGGCGACGGCAGTTTCGAGTGTGATGTTCTTCGGGAAGGTGCTGGTGATGATGGCCTGGATCTCACGCACGACTTCGCCCAGGCGTACCGATTCACGCGAAGTCTGGCCTCCGCGCGCGAAGAGCAGCACCTGTTTAACCAGCTCGCTGCCGCGTTTGACGCTGCGCTCGATGTTGTCGATGGCCTGCATGCTCGCCTCATTCGGACCGAATCGCTTCAGCAACGTGACGCCCATCAAAATCGGCAGGAGCAGGTTGTTGAGATCGTGCGCGATTCCGCCGGCGAGCGTACCGAGGCTTTCCAAGCGTTGCGCGCGAAAAAGCTGCTTCTCGAGTTGGGCGCGGTCGGTGATGTCTTCGGCGATGCTGGCCACGCCGATGACTTCGCCCGTGGTTGAGTAAAGAAGTGAGTTGTTCCACTGAATGAGCCGCCGCTCGCCGGAACGCGTCTTGATTTCATTCGTGTGATGCAGGACTTCTTTCCCGTCGCTCAGGAGCGCCAGGAACAACTCCCGCATCTCGCCGGCGACATCCGCCGGAAGGAACCGTTCATACCAATCCGTGCCGATGATCTCCTCGCGTGACCAACCCGTCATCCGCAGGAAGTAGTCGTTGCAGTAGACGACACGCGCATCGGTGTCGAGCATGATCGAGATGAGCTCGAGGTTGTCGAGCATCTCGCGGAAGCGGCGCTCCGTCTCGTGCAGTTCGGCCTCGGCGCGTTTGCGGTCGGTGATGTCGGTCCACACGCCGACGATCTCGGCAGGTACTCCGTGCTCGTCGCGCACGAGCCGGCGGTTGTCTTCGACCCAGAGATACCGCCCGTCTTTGTGGCGCATGCGGTATTCGTGGCGGTTGCTTCCATCCACTAAGGTCTGGGCAACACTGGCCACAGCGCCGTCGCGGTCGTCCTCGTGCAGTTGACCTAACCACCACTCGTAAGTGAGCGTCTCTTGCGCCTCGAAGCCGAGGAGGCGGGTGATGTTCTCGCTGGCGAAGCGCGGATCGATTCGTTCGCCCTCCAGGCGCAGCGCGTAGAGAACAACAGGGGTGTGATCGAGGAACTCGCGGAGCTGCGCGTTCGCGTTGCGAAGCTCCTTCTCCGTACGTTTCCGTTCGGTGATGTCGTGCATCACGCCGACGAAATGCGTGATCGAGTCGTCCGCCGCGCGGACCGGCGTGACGGTGTGCTCGTCGTAATAGACGGTTCCATCCTTGCGGCGGTTGATGAATTCGCCGCGGAACGTGTCCCCGCCGCGAATCGTCTCCCAGAACCGGCGATAGAACGCGTCGTCCTGCAGTCCCGATTTGAGGATGCGCGGCGTTTGGCCGATGACCTCCTCAGGCGCGTAACCGGTCGCGGTCGAGAACGCCGCATTGATCCAGATGATGACTCCCGCGGCGTCGGTGATGAGCATCGCGTCAGCACTCGTTTCGAGCGCGGCACTCTGCAGCGTGAGAAGACTCATCGCACTCGACAGCTCGACGTTCTTCTTTTCGAGCTTGGTCACGAGGCCGGCGTTGTACTCCTTGAGAACGTCGGTCGAATCGAAGACCGCCGTCGGCGCGCGGCGAGGAGCGGCAAGAACCTCCGCGATGGTCTGATTGATCTCCCTCAGCGATGCGGGTTTGCGCAGATAGCGGTCGGCGCCGAGGTCGAGGCTCAGCTTCTCGTCGGACGGAGAAAGATAGGTGCTCGTGTAGACGATGAAGGGGATGCCGCGATGACGCTCGCTGCGGCGCACCTCGTAGCAGAAGCGATAGCCATCCATGACCGGCATGAGGATGTCCGAGATGATGACGTCGATCTGCTGGCGGTCGAGAACGGCCAGCCCTTCCTCACCGTTCGTTGCATCGAAAACGGTGTGGCCTTCCGCCTCCAGCTCGGCGCGGAGAAGTCGGAGGTTGATCGGCTGGTCGTCGACGATGAGGATCTTCAGGGGGTTCATGGATTTTCGTTGCTCTCCGCGTTGTCGACGAGCGCGCGCAGAGTCTGCGGCAGCGTGCGCGTGCTGACCGGCTTGTGAAGGAAGGCATCGCATCCCGCCTCCAACGCCTCCGCCATCGTGAATTTCTCCGGATACGAGGTGACTGCGATGATGAGGATGTCGCTGGTGGCGGGGTCGCCTTTCAGCTTGCGCGCGAGCGTCAGACCGTCCATTCCAGGCAGCGATAGATCGAGCAGGATGACGGTCGGCCGGTCTCTTTCGATCGCTGCCAGCGCCTGTTCGGCCGCGATGGCGCGATCCACTTCATGGCCGGCCGCGCTGAGCACGTGAACGGCGAGCTTCAGCTCCGCGGGCTGATCTTCTACGACAAGTATTTTGATCGGAGTTTCCATGGCTATGCCCTCGCGCGGAGATATCCGGCCACGGCGTCCGGAAGCGTCCGCGTGTTGATCGGTTTGGTGATGTAGCCGTCGCAGCCCGCCTCCCGTGCGCGGGCGTCGTCGCCTTTCATTGCGAATGCAGTCAGCGCGACGACCACGATGTGCCGTGTCGCTTCATCCGCCTTCAGAAGCCGCGTGAGCGTGAGCCCGTCCATGCCGGGCAAGGCGATGTCCATCAGGATCAGATCGGGCGGCGAGCTCCGAATGATTTCCTGCGCCGACTCGGCATCGCCCGCGTTCAGGATTTCGTAACCATCAAACCCCAGTACGTCCGAAGCGAGCTTCAGGTTCGTCTTGTTGTCGTCGACGATGAGAATGCGGCTGCTGCTCATAAGGCCTCTGCTTTCGCGGCGAACGGCAGGACCACGGTGAATGTGCTGCCTTTGCCGAAATCACTTTCGACGTTGATCGCGCCGCCATGGAGCTCCACCAGCCTGCGCGTTAACGCGAGCCCGAGGCCCGTGCCGGTGTGTCTGCGCGCGATGCCGGCGTCGAGCTGTTCGAAATCGGTGAAGAGTCGCGCCATGTCCTCCGCCTTGATACCGATGCCGTTATCGGAGACGCGGAGCACCAGCCGGGATGCATCACGAATGGCAGCGGAGATCTGCACCTGCCCGCCATCACCGGTGAACTTCACGGCATTCGAGAGCAGGTTGTAGAGAACCTGTTTGATCTTCTGCTCGTCGAACGTCACCACATCGAGCGGCGGCTCGATGATCGTGGTGATGGCGATGTTCTTCGGCTGCGCCAGCGGCTTCATGACCGCGCACACTTCTTCGATGGCGTCCGCAATGTGGAATGCCTCGGGAAAGAGCGGCATCTTTCCGGATTCGACCTTGGAGAGGTCGAGGAGATCGTTGATGAGCTGGAGGAGGTGGCGGCCGCTGGCGAGCACGTCGCCGAGGTACTCCTTCTGCTTGTCATTGAGCGGGCCGGGCTTGCCGTCGATCATGAATTCGGCGAATCCGATGATGCCGTTGAGCGGCGTGCGCAGCTCGTGGCTCATCGATGCCAGAAAATCCGACTTGGCCCGTGCCGCCGACTCGGCCCGATTTTTCGCCTCCTGCAGTTGGGAGGTACGTTCGCGCACGCGCTGCTCCAGTTCCGCGCTTGCCGCGCGGAGCTGTGCCTCGGTTTCACGAAGCGCCGACTCGGCCTCCAGGCGCGCCGTGATGTCGAGCGCGATTCCGCCAACGGACCGTCGTCCATCCGGCGCGGTGAAAGGAAAACGAATCGTGTTCCAGAATCGTGTTTCGCCCTCCATCGCAGTCCGCTCGACCGTCTCGAGCGGCTCATTGCGGTCGAGAACCTCGCAATCCTTTCGCCTCACATCCTCCGCTTGTTCGACGCCGAAAACTTCCGATTCAGTTTTGCCGAGCCATGCCGTGGTGTCCACGCCGGTTGCCGCGGCCACACCGCTGTTGACGTACCGATAACGTCCGTTCTCGTCTTTCATCCACGTCAAAACCGGGCTGGCGTTCATAAACGCGTTGAAGCGCGCCTCACTTTCACGGAGCGCGCTCTCAGCGCGCTTCCGTTCAGTGATATCGAGGGACAGAACGAACAATCCTTCCGGTATCGCCTGAATGGCGAGCTCAAAACATCCAACCGTTCCATCGGGCAACTCGAAAAGAGTCTCGATCGTCCTGCTGGTTTTCGTCTCCATGCACTCGCGCAGCACGGCGAACATTGGCGTTGTCTCGATGCCCCGATACGCGTCCATCATCGTCCGTCCGACGAGAGCGTTAACCGAAGACTGTCCATGCCGCGCGGCGGCGGGATTCAGATAGAGATAGCGCCAGTCGCGGCCGATGATCTGGCAGCCTTCTCTCAGATTCTCCAGCGCAGCGCGGAAGCGCTCTTCGCTCAGCAGCGGGACGTCGGCGACCGTCACGCCTGGCCTCCCATTTTGTTGCCGCCCGTGATCGCGAGCGGAAGGACGACGCCAAACCTGCTGCCCTGGCCGATCTCGCTTTCGACGTCCATCTCGCCACCGTGCAGTTCGACGAGCTCGCGCGTTAACGCGAGGCCGAGGCCGGTGCCGCCGAAACGTCGCGCCGTTCCGGTTTCCAGCTGCTCGAATTCCGTGAACAGCCTGCCGATGTCCTCGGGGCGGATGCCGATTCCATCATCGGAGACGACCAGGCGGAATCGGCCGCCATCCAGCGGCGTGACCTCGATACCGACATGCCCACGGTCGTCGGTGAACTTGAGTGCGTTCGACAGGAGGTTGTAGAGAATCTGCTTGAATCGCTGCTCATCCAGCGTCACGAGCTCGATACCGGCGTCGATGTTCACGGTGAACTCGATGGCCTTGCTGACGGCGAGCGGATGCACGCCGGTGCAAACCTCGCTGATCGCATCGCGAATCGAAAAGCGCTCCAGCGTGAGGTCGACCCGGCCCGCCTGAATCTTGACCAGATCGAGCATGTCGTTGATGAGGTGCAGCAGGTGCCGGCCGCTGTTGAGGACGTCGCCGAGGTACTCCTTCTGTTTGTCATTGATCGGACCGGGCTTTCCGTCGGAGAGAAACTCGGCGAAACCGATGATGCCGTTCAGTGGTGTGCGCAGTTCGTGGGACATGCTGGCCAGGAAGCGATCCTTGGCCTGATTGGCCTGTTTGAGCTCCGACGTGCGGTCCGCCACTCTCTGCTCCAGCGTGCCGTGTGCTTCCTGAATCTCCGCGTGTTGCCGCTCGATCTCGGAGAGCATGTGGTTGAAAGTACCGACCAGCTGCTCGATCTCGGCCGCGGTGTGGACGGTGGGAGCGCGAACGGAATAGTCCTTCTCGATCGAGACCGCCTTGGCCAGCGACGCCAGGTTGAGAATGGGACGAGCGATCGCGCGCTGCAGCAGTTGGGAGATCACAATCGCGATCAACAACGCAGGGATGGCCACGAACGCCGTGATGGCCGCGAACCATCTCCATGTCTCCTCGATCTCGCGGAGGTCCGCGCGAATGAACAGCGTTCCGAGGGAACGTCCGCCGGAGACGATCGGGCGGAACACGGTAACGTCATGGTCCGTGAAGCGGGATCCGTTGGTGATTTGCAGGTCCTCGCCCTTTGGAAAGCTCACGTCTGCGCGGCGATAGATGGCAAAGACGCGGCCGTTCACGACAATGGCGGCGGTCAGGACTCCGGGCCGCGTCGTCAATGAGCTGAGCAGGGCCGTGGCGGCGTCCGCGTCGTTGAAATCGACGGCCACCGCGCTGTTGAGGGCGATCAGCTCGGTCACGCTTCCCAAACGCAGGACCATGTCTTTCCGCGCCCGCTGTATTTGAACGAAGAGAAGCGTCACGCTGACGGCGAGGACGGCCGTGCCACTGCTGAGGATGCTCAGCCAGCGGAGCTTGCGGCCGATGGATGAGGAGCGCGCCATCAACGCACCTTCTCCTCGTCGACGATCCGGGCCAATCCGAGAAGCTGGGATGCCGCCTTGAGTCCTGCGCGGTCGATCGCCCCTTTGTTGATGTCGAAGCGGATGTGATTGTCCTCGGTGGTCAAATTGATCATTCCGCCCAGCTCCGCGAAGTGATCCATGTCGCCGACCGTGAGCACCGGCTCGTTGTGAACCGCGTCGAGGATCTGCGGCAGCGCCGCTCGTTCTGAGGAGCCGATGAAGAGGACGTCGCAACGCGCCGCTTCCTCCGGCCGGGCCAGCCGCTTCACGACGATGCGCCTGCCGTGAATGTTCTGGCCGTGCATCACCGCGTCGAGCTCGCGGCCGAACGGATCCCTTCCGATGACGCAGATGACGAACGGAGAGCTCGCGTCCAGACCAGTCCGCGGCGGCCAGCGGATGTAGGTCGCGAATTTGTAAACGAAGGCGGCCTTGACTTGATACTCCGAGAGCGCCGATTCTCCGCGCGCCTGCGCGATGCAGAGGCCCGCGGCAACCAACCACCCCAACCGCGCATGGAGTCGAAGCATCTACGATCCTCGGCCGAAACGGCTGACGTAGCTGATGAAGACGCTTCGCCCGATTTCTGTGCGCGTCGAAACGTCGGCGAACTCTCCGTGTCCTTTGCCAAACAGGTTTCGCCCTGTCACCGAGATCTCAGTTCCGCGATGCGCTTTCCATCCGAAACGCAGATCGACGGCCGAATACGCGGGCACCACCGGCGCCGCCAGTGCGGAGACGCGGCGGGCAGTGATGTCGAATTCGCACTGACGGGGAAGATCGAGCGAGGAGCGCAGCCGCCAGCTTTGTTTCGCGTCGCGGCCTTTCTGGGCAGCAAGCCCGGCCGTGTCGCTGCTACCGGGTTTGAGCTCGAAATGCGTGGTCAGGCCGTTGAATCCGGCGCTCAGTCGCCAGCGTTGCGATGCCTGATACGCGCCCCACATCTCCACTCCGCTGGCCGTTCCTTTCATCCCGTTCGCGAAAAACAGACTGGTTCGGCTGGGGGCGATCTCCTGGGTGCGCAGGTGGTCGTAAATCGAATGAAATACCGTTGCGGAGAAGGTGATCGACGAGACCGGTTGTCCGCGATATCCGAGCTCGTAAACATTCGCGACCTCGGAGATGACGCTGCTTCCGCCCGTGAGCAAGAAGGGCGGGCTGCCGGGAACGAAGACATCGTGGTCGAACCGCGACGGTGCCCGGACCGTGCGCGAGGCGGCGGTCCATAGAAGGTGATCGGGCGCGGCGTTCCAGGCCAGGCGCACGTTGGGGAGAAACTCGTAGCCGGTGTAGTCGTTGCGCTCACTCCTGGCGCCGAGGCTCAGGCGCACGCCCTTCCGCAACGCGATCTCGTCCTGCGCGAAGAGGGCGATCCATTTCTGATTCAGACGCGCCGGCAGGAAGGCGACGTACGGACTATTTCGGACGCGATCCATGCCGTAGCGGTACTCCGCGCCCCAGGCGATGGAGTGTTTGCTTTGGCGCAATGTGTGGAGGAATTGCAGGTCGGCGATGTTCAGCGTCTCGGCGAACGTAGGCGGAACGGTGCGCTCGGTGCGGTCGATGTAGCCCTGAACGGTAATCGTCGAGCCAATGCCGAGGGTTCGCTTCCAGTGCGACGTCAGATTCCAGCCGGAGACCTGAATCACGCCGAGCGTGAACTTCGCATTCGTCGCGATCGTGCCCGGCGGCGGCTGGCCCTCGGAGCCTTTGTAGGCGTTGCCGAGGAGCATGAACTGGTCTGCCGCGCGCTCCCAATCGGCGCGGAAACCAACCTGCCCCCTGTGAACGGCATCGTCTTTCAACGTGCCGTTCGCGGTTTCGGTGCGGCTGCGGTCGGCATACTTGCCGTAGATCCGATAGCCGCCATTCACGCCGGCGTCGTCTCCGGAGCGAATGGTGCCGTTCCTCTCGCGGTTGCCGGCGACCGCCGCGAGGAGCTCACCTTGTGTGTTCTTCGCGGAGCGCGTGATGATGTTGATGATTCCGTTGACGGCGTTTACGCCCCAGAGTGTGCCGCCAGGTCCGCTGATCACCTCAATGCGATCGACATCTTCGAGTACCACATCCTGAACATCCCAGAAGACGCCGGCGAAGAACGGGGTGTAGATGACTCGCCCGTCGATGAGCACCAGCAGTTTGTTCGAGGAGGAGCTGATGAACCCGCGCGCGCTGACGGTATAGCTGCTGGCGCTGATCTGTACGACGTGCAGCGCCGGCGCGAGCCGCAGTGCCTCGGGGAGGTTCGTGGCGCCGGAGCGGCGGATGTCGTCGCCGGAGATGACGAAGATCGATGCAGCCGCATCGGAAAGACGTTCAGGACGCCGCGACACGGACGTGATTTCGATATTCATCAGCTCCTTCAGATCGAGATTGACGAGCGCGTTCGGGTGTGTGTCCTTCTGGGCCTCTTGCTGTGCCAGCAGACCGGGGCTCATCAGCGCACAAAGCCCCGCGGCCATCGTATTGGCGAAGAATTTCGTGAACATTGGGATCATGCGGACGCCTTCGCTTTCTCTCCGGCGACTACGAGGGGCAGGATCACGCGGAACGTGCTTCCTTTCCCGAATTCGCTCTCGACCTCGACGACGCCTTTGTGAAGGGTGACCAGGCTCCGCGTGAGTGCCAGGCCGAGGCCAGTGCCGCCAAAGCGGCGCGCCGTTCCCGAATCCAGCTGCTCGAATTCCGTGAACAGCCGCCCGATGTCCTCGGCGCGGATGCCGATGCCATCGTCGGAGACGACGAGGCGGAATCGGCCTCCATCCAGCAGCGTGACGTCGATGCCGATATGTCCCTGTTCGTCGGTGAACTTGAGCGCGTTCGAAAGCAGGTTGTAAAGGATCTGCTTGAATCGCTGCTGGTCCAGCGTCACGAGCTCGATGCCGTCAGCGAGGTTCACGGTCAGTTCGATGGCCTTGCTGACGGCGAGCGGATGCACGCCGGTGCAAACTTCGCTGATCGCATCGCGAATCGAAAAGCGCTCCAGCGTGAGGTCCACCCGGCCGGCCTGAATCTTGACCAGATCGAGCATGTCGTTGATGAGGTGCAGCAGATGCCGGCCGCTGTTCAGGATGTCGCCGAGGTACTCCTTCTGCTTGTCGTTGAGCGGTCCGGGCTTCCCGTCGGAGAGGAACTCGGCGAATCCGATGATGCCATTCAGCGGCGTCCGCAACTCGTGAGACATGCTCGCCAGAAACCGGTCCTTCGCTTGGTTGGCGCGCTCCAGCTCGACGTTCTTTTCCTGCAGCGCGCGCTCGATCCCCTTACGCGACGTGATGTCCCGAATGGCGCTCATCACCAGCGTCCCCCCGTCGGTTTTCAGAGGACTCAGACTGATCTCGACCGGAAACTCGCTGCCGTCCTTGCGGAGTCCGAACAACTCAAGACCGGCGCCCATCGATCGCGTGCGCGGCTGGTGGAAGTAGCCCGAACGATGACTAACATGGCCGCCGCGATAACGGCTGGGAAGGAGGACTTCGACGAGCGTCCCGAGCAACTCGCCGCGCTCGTATCCGAACAACGTCTCGGCCTGGCTGTTCGCGAGGACGATGCGGCCCGTCTGGTTGGCCATGATGATGGCGTCAGGCGTCGATTCGAGGAGATCGCGGAACTGCGACTCGACCAGTTTGGCGTCCCGCAGAACCTTGAGATGCGTAACATCCTTCTGCGTGATGACGATGAATTCCGCGCGTCCCTCTGCGTCGTAAATGGCTTTGTTCGAAACGACGGTGTAGATCAGCGAGCCGTCTTTGCGAAGCCGGGCCGTCTCGAATGTGGAGAAGCCGGTGGTCAGCGCTTCACGCCGGAACTGATCGAGGTCGTCAACATGCCCGGGCGGAACGATCAGCGCGTCAATCGAACTGCCGATCGCATCCGCGGCCAAATGACCGAACAGCCGTTCGGCACCGCTGTTCCAGTACACGATTTCGCCGGCTGGCGTGGTGATGGTGACCGCGTCGGGAAGCTCCCGCAGGAGAAGATCGGTCAGTAGGCGCGCCAGGAAAACTCCTTTCGCGCCGCTGCACTGTTTCGGTGATCATCCGCTGGCCTGCCAATGGCGAGTCGTATTGCTGACCGCGGCGAAGGCAATAATGCCATAAATGTCGCCGATAACTATATCAGTGATTTGAAGGCGTCTATCGCTCCTCGACTGTCTGGATTCGGGGAAGGCCTGCAACGATACGCCTGATTTCCTGCGACGGGTCACATAAGCGCGGAAACGTGCAGTGACACCACGTCCGTACTCCACAGATCGACCCGGACTTACACCTCGTCGCGACCCCAGATCGATCCTCAGCCTCGGCGTACGGCTCCCCGCCCTGGACTGCCATGCCGGCGACCGAAAAGCTCAGGCCGAGGACTGCGATCCGTTCTCCATCTGCGTAAATCTGCGTCCATCTGCGGATTAATCTTGCGAAAGGACGAATCCGCAGATTTCGCAGATTCACGCAGATTAAGAGCGCTTTCGCACGCCGAAATTGTACGCGCGCATCCGATTCCGCTAAGGTTCGCCGCCATGTACCGACGTCTGTCCTCTGCACTCCTGCTCACCTTCTTCGCCGCGATGGCCCACGCCGCTCCACGGCGCGTAGATATCGTCATCACCGGCGGCACCGTCATCACCATGGCCGGACCGAACATCGATGACGGCGCGGTCGCCATCGACAAGGGCGGCATCGTCGGCGTCGGCAAGTCCGCGGAGATCGCCAAACGATTCGCCGGCGCCGAGACGATTCACGCGCGCGGCATGGCCATCCTTCCCGGATTTGTCAACGCGCACACGCATGTACCGATGACGCTCTTCCGCGGCATTGCCGACGACCGCGACCTCATGGACTGGCTGCAGCACTTCATCTTTCCGGCCGAGGCGAAGAATGTGGATCGCGACTTCGTGAGGTGGGGAACGCGGCTCGCGGCCGCGGAAATGATCGAGTCCGGCACCACCACCTTCACCGACATGTACTACTTCGAGAGCGACATCGCGACTGAGGCGAAGAAGGCCGGCCTGCGCGGCGTGCTGGGCGAAACGATGATCGACTTCCCCGCGCCCGACAACAAAACGTGGGACGCCGCTGTCGCCTACGTCCGCGACTTCGTCAAGCGCTGGCACGGCGACCGGCTGATCACGCCCGCGCTCGCGCCGCATGCGCCCTACACCGTCTCGCGCGCGCACCTCGATCAGGTCCGCGCGCTCGCCACCGAGCTGCACGCGCCGATCCTCATCCACGTCGCTGAGACTAAGGGTGAATCCGCTCAGATCAAGGACAACACCGCCGGCCTCTCCCCCGCCGCCTACCTCGACTCCATCGGCTTCCTCGGACACGACGTCGTGGCCGCACACGGCATCTGGCTGACGCCGGACGACATCAAAATGCTCGCCGCGAAACGCGTCGGCGTCGCGCATTGTCCGGAGAGCAACATGATGCTGGCCTCCGGCGTCGCGCCGGTCGTCGACCTGCGCCGCGCGAACGTCGCAGTCGGCCTCGGCACCGACGGTCCGGCCGGCTCGAACAACAATCTCGATATGGTCGAAGAAGCCGCCAGCGCCGCGCGGCTGCAGAAGATCACCCGAGGTGATCCGAAAGCGCTCAGCGCCCGCGATGTTCTGGAAATGGCCACGATCGGCGGCGCCCGCGCCCTCGGCATGGAAGACCGCATCGGCACCCTCGAAACCGGCAAACGCGCCGACGTAATCGTCATCGACCTCCAGCAGCCGAAGACGCAGCCGGTGTACGCGGTCGAATCGGCGATCGTCTACGCCGCGTCCGGCAGCGCCGTCGTCACGACGATCTGCGACGGCAACGTGTTGATGCGCAATCGGAAGGTGTTGACGGTTGATGTGGCGGCCGCGGTCGCGAAAGCGAAGGAGTATCGGGACAAGGTGCAGAAAAGCTTGCGGTAGGTGGTGTGCCCGTCGCAAATCGAGGCACAGTTCGCGAAGCTTTGGAGTGCGCGTGGCGTCGAGCCACCGCTTTGGGAGTGCGGTGGAATCGCGACTAGCCGCAGCGCTGCGTTCATCACCATTCCCCCGCCCTCCCAAAGCGGTAGCTCGATCGCTACCGCACTCCAAAGCTTCGCGAAATAGGGCGCAGCTCGCGCCTGTACCGGCGGTCGCTCTTCACCGCGACAGCGCCTGATCCACCTGCTCCATCACGCCCGCCGCCACCCGCCCTGGTACGGGCGCTTCGGCGCCGGCACCCAAAGCTGGATCGACGATCGCACAGGCAGCCAGGACCTTCTGCGGATCGTTTCCGGCGCCGCGTGCGCAGGCCGCTCCGCGCATGGTCAACAGTCGCGCCGCGGTTCGGGACAGCGCGCCGGCGTTGACCGGCGAGTACGGACCGACGCGGCGCGTGACTGGGTCGACCTGGTAGATGCCGAGGGCCATGGCGCGGACGATCTCGTCGCGGCCCGGGGTTTCGCCGATGTCGATCGCGATCGGCGGGGCCGCCATGTTCGAAGCGAAGCGCACCGAGGCCACTTTCCAGTACATGAGGACAGCGAGGTCGCCGCGAGTGATCGATTCGCTCTCGATCGCACGGCGGAATTGCGGCGGCATGTTCGCCTCCGCGTATTGCTGTTTGATTTCATCGAGGCGCGCGGCGAAACGGCGGTCTCGTTTCGCAATCCGTTCGTAGCGCGCGATCGCGGCCTCGTAGCGCCCGCGGCTGATGTCGATTTCCGCCAGCGCTTCCTGCACCTCGGAACGATCGACGTCGCCGGTCGCGAGAACCGGATCGAGCTCCGTGCGCGCCTCGTCGTACTTGTGCTCCGCAACGAGCTTCTGCGCGAGGAGGATGCGCGCTGGATTCGCCGATGGATTGATCACCAACGCTTCGCGAAGGAGACGGATGGATTCCTCATCAGGCGCGACGAGCGCGGCGTTATAGATCTGATCGAAGAGCGTCGTGCGCAACTCGCCGATTCGTTCCACGACAAAGTCCGGCGCGCCGGGACGCGATGCGACGTCGCGATACATGTCGTACGCCTCGCGCGTCCGTTTCTCCGCGATCGCGATCTCTGCCGCATACACCTCGGCGGCCGTATAGCGCGGACGTTTCGACAACGCGCGCTCGACGATCGGCCGCGCCGCATCGGTCTTCCCCTGCCGCAGGTCGATGGCCGCCTCGGCGAGTTGCACCGGGCCGTAATTCGGTTCCTTCGCGCGGATGTCGTCCAGCTTCTTGCGCGCGGTGGTGTAATCGCCGCCGAGAATGGCGCGCCAGGCATCGTCGAAGCGTTTCGCATTCGCGGGCGTCGGCTGCGCGTCGTAGCCGGTGCGCGGATCGATGAGGAATCGGTCGTTGCCCTGCGGCGCCGCAGGCGCGACGACAGGCGCCGGCGCGGGCGCGCAACTCGCCAGCGCAATCGCGAGAGCGGCCATCATTACTATCGATGTCTTTGTCACGTCGTTTCCTCTATCACACGCATGGCGGCCTCGAACGGATCGGATGCCGCGACGTCAATCCATTGCACGTTGCGCTCCGACCGCAGCCACGTCATCTGCCGCTTCGCGTATGCGCGCGTGCGGCGCTTCGTTTCGGCAGCCGCGGCCGCAGCATCCATTTCGCCCAGAACCACCGCCGCCGCCTCGGCATATCCGATCGCGCCGAACGGCCGTGCCGTGCGCGGATAGCGCTCCAGCAGAGCGCGCGTTTCGCCGATCAGACCCGCCGCGTACATGGCGTCGACACGCGCCTCGAGCCGTTCCACCAAACGCCGCCGCTCCATCATCAGTCCGATTTTTATCGCCGCCATCTCATTCGCACGATTCGCCGCCGGACGTTCCCACTCCGAGATCGGCCTGCCGCTGACCCGCCAGACTTCGAGCGCGCGCTCGACGCGTTGCCGGTCCGCGGCGGCGATTCTTCTACCACTTTGCGGATCGATTTTCGATAGCCAGCGATGCAGCCAGACGCTTCCGCGCGGCCGCCCGGCGATGCGTCGGATGCGTGTGCGGATGCGCTCATCGCGTCCCGGCATCTCCGGCAATCCGTGCAGCAGCGCACGCAAATAGAAGAAGGTCCCGCCGGCGAGGATAGGACGTTCGATGCTTGCGATCGTGTTGCGCGCGAGCCGCGCGTAATCCGCGGCGTTGAACTCCGCATCCGCATCGATCACATCGAACAGATGATGCGGAACGCGCCTCCTCACCTCGGCCGACGGTTTCGCGCTGCCGATATCGAACCCGCGGTAAATCTGGATCGAGTCGTAGTTCACGATCTCTCCGCCGATCGCCTCCGCGATGCGCAGCGCCAGCTCGGATTTGCCGGTGCCAGTCGGGCCGGCGATTACGATGGGTCGCATGGAGGAGGAGTGTATCCAGTGTGAAGTGAGCTCGCGCGCATGTCGTCCTGAGGCTGGCGAAGCGCGCCGAAGGCTCTCAAGATGCGCAACTCCGGCTGAACCCCGCGATTTCTACGCAACTCGCGAAACTTGAGATCCTTCAGCGTCCTCCGGCATCTCCGAAGGCGTGAAGAAATGTGGCGCGCGTTTCGTGCGCAGCACTTTGGAGTGCGGTGGCGACCGAGCCACCGCTTTGGGAGGGCGGTGGAATCGTGACGACACGCAGCGTGCGATGCTTGTCACGTCCTCGTGATGGTCACCGTCCCCCTCCCTCCCAAAGCGGTGACTTAGTCGCCATCGCACTCCAAAGCTGCGCGAAATGTGCCGCGACTTGCGCAAGCATCACCTGCCGGAGAGGTGCAGAGCCGAAGGCGAGACGCCGGAGGACGGCGAAGGACCTTCACACCCTCTCAGGATGACAGTCGCGAAACCCGCCAAATGCCCCAAACGCTGACCACCGTCCAACTCCCCTCCAGCAGGATGAAACCGTACTGCCGGACGCGAATCGCGGCGAGGCACAAACAGAATCCGCCGATCAGATTCAACATCTGATACGTTTTCGTCTCCGCTTCGAGGCGCTGGAACTGCTGCGCGCCGAATGCGGCCAGAATCAAAATCGCTCCAATCATCTGCACAACTTGAAAGATCATGATGAGACGACTCGCTCTCTGCCTATTTGTTGTTCTGTTCGCCGTCGCGTCGCAGGCCCAGACTGCCATCCCCGCACCTGACGAATTCCTCGGCTACACGCTCGGCGACCGCTTCACGCCGCATGCGCGCATCCTCGACTACTTTCACCTGCTGACGACGCGGTCGAATCTGATCACGATGCAGCAGTTCGGCGAAACGTACGAGCATCGCCCGCTGATGCTGGCCGTGATCACGTCGCCGAAGAATCGCGCCGCGCTCGATTCGATCCGCGCCAACGTGGCCGCGCTCACCGATCCCAACGCGACCACGCAGACGCGCGCGAACGAGATCGCCAAGAGCACGCCGGCAATCGCCTGGCTCGCCTTCGGCGTACACGGCAATGAGTCGTCGTCGGCCGAAGTGTCGATGGAAGTCGCGCACACGCTGCTCACCGATCCGAATTCGGCAGCGCTGCTCGACAATCTGGTCGTCCTCATCGATCCGCTGCTCAATCCCGATGGCCGCGAGCGTTACATCCAATGGTTTATCCGCACGCGCGGCGAAGAAGCCGATCCGAATCCCGACGCGTTCGAGCACAACGAGCCGTGGCCCGGCGGCCGCTTCAATCACTATCTGATCGACATGAATCGCGACTGGGCCTGGTCGTCGCAGGCCGAGGTGCGCGCGCGCGTGGCCGAGTATCGGAAGTGGAATCCGCAGGTGTTCGTCGACTTCCACGAAATGGGCTACCAGTCGTCGTACTTTTTCCCGCCCGACGCGCGGCCGGTCAACGCAAATCTGCCGAAGGACGTCGATACGTGGCTCGAGAAATTCGGCCGCGCGGATGCCGAGGCGTTCACGAAAAAGGGATGGACATTCTTTACGGGTGAAGAGTTCGACCTCTTCTATCCCGGCTACGGCGACTCCTGGCCGTCGCTGCACGGCGCGATCGGGATGACGTACGAGGTGGCCGGCCACAGCCGCGCCGGAACGGCCATCACGCGCGACGACACGACCGTCTACACGCTGGCCGACCGCATCGCCCGCCACTACACGACCGCGATGGCCACGCTGCGCACGGCGTCCGAGAATCGCGAAGGGCTGCTGCAATACACCTACGAGATGATGCGCAAGCAGGTGGCGTCGGGATCGAACGTCTACCTGCTCCAACCCGACTCGCCGAACTTCCGGCCGCTGATCGAGATGCTGCAGCGCCAGTCGATCGCCATGTCGCAACTGGCGTCGCCGCTGACGATCAAAGCGGCGCGCATCGACAGCGATGCTTCTGATGCGCATCTCTTCCCAACCGGCACGGTGGTCATCAACACGCGCCAGCCGCTCGGCGGGCTCGCGCAGACGCTGCTGGAACGTTCGCCGGTCTTCACGAAAGGCTACGTCGAGGAACAGCAGAAACGCGCCCACGCCGACGAGCCGGACGAGTTCTACGACCTCACTTCCTGGTCGCTGCCGCTGGCGATGAACGTCGACACGTACGTCACCACTGCGCCGATCACCGCCGAACTGCATCCGTACGCGGCCGCCGCGCAACCGGCGTTCCGCGCCGCGCGCTACGGCTACGTCATCGACGGCAGCGATCCGAATGTGTATCGCGCCGCCGGCCGCATGCTGCGCGACGCGATCCGTTTCAATGTCAGCGAAGACGTGATCACAGTCAATGATCACAACTTCGCGCGCGGCTCGGTGGTCGTGCTCAAAGGCAACAACAAGTCCGATCTCGATGCGTCGCTGGAGCGCGTCATCCGCGACACCGGCGCCGCCATCACACCGATCGATTCCGGCTGGACCGGTGCGACCAGTTTCGGTTCGTCGAAGATTCACTTCATCAAGGATCCGCGCATCGCCCTCGTCGGCGGACCGCGCGTCAACGCCACGTCGTACGGCATGCTCTGGCACACGCTCGACGTCGACACGCCGCTGCCGCACACGAATCTTTCCGTCGAGTCTCTGCGCAATACCGACCTCTCCAAGTACGGCGTGATCGTCCTTCCCGACGGCGACTACGGCGACCGGTTCGGCAAGAACGCCGAGAAGCTGAAGTCGTGGCTCAACGGCGGCGGGACGCTCGTGGTCATCAAAGGTGCCAGCAGTTTCCTGCGCGAAAAGGACGTCGAGATTTCGAAGCTCAAGCCGTGGGAAGCGCCGAAGAAGAAGGACGACGACAAGGACAAAACGCCGTCTGTGCCCGAGCTGTACAACGATTACCGCGTACCCGGCGCGACGTTTCGCACGGCGATGAACGATCGCTCCTACCTGACGTTCGGCGTTCCGCGGAGTCCGAACGTGCTCATCGAAGGTTCGGCCGCGTTCCTCCCCGTCAGCCACGCCGTCGACAACATCGTCACGATCACCAAAGACAAACCGCTCGTGGCCGGCGTGGCGTGGAACGAATCGATCGATCGCCTCAAAGGCTCGATCTACCTCGTCAGCGAACCATACGGACGCGGCCAGGTCATCACCTTCGCCGACGAACCGCACTTCCGCCTCTTCTGGCGCGGTACCTTGCCGCTGTTCCTGAACGCGGTGTTGTATTCGCCGAGTTTCCCGCGGGAGTGAGGGAGCAGCCGCGCGGTCCGACGGCACATTTCGCGAAGCTTTGGAGTGCGGTGGCGACCGAGCCACCGCATTGGGAGGGAGCGGGTAGCGTCACTTCGCGCAACCTTTTGATGCGTGCGCAACGCGTGGCAAATCACGCGCTGCGAGTCTTCACGATTCCACCGCACTCCCAAAGCGGCGGCTCGACGCCACCGCACTCCAAAGTGCTGCGCACGAAAAGTGCCTTGCTCACATTCTAAATAGTTGCCGCCGCATGTTCATCCGATCCGTTGCGCCCCACGCGTATTTGTACTCCTCGGCGCCGCGCAAAAAGTCGAAGGCGGTGGCGCCGTCGCGGATGGCTTGTTCGACGGCGTGCGCGACGAGGATCGTGCCGATGCTCAGTTTCTCGAGGTCGGGATCGTAGCCGCTGAGGTAGTAGTAAACGATCCCATTGAGCGCGAATCCGTAGAAGACGGCCACGATGCGATCGTTGCAGCGGATCGCGTACATCCGCAGCATTCCGGCGTCGAGCATGCGCCGTGCGGCATCGCGATGAAACTGCTGACTGGCGTCGTCGGCGAGCACGCCCGGAAGATCGCGGCGGCGCCAGCGCGCGGCGTGGAGCTCAAAGAAGATCGTCAGCAGATCGTCGAGTGTTTCCGTCGTCGGTGTTTCGATGCGTACCTCGCCGGTGCGTTCGAGCGCGCGGCGGTAGTAGCGAAGCTTTTTTTGAAAGTGGGTTGATCCGAGGTTCTCGAAGGTATTGCCGGAGAGCGGCAGGACCGGACACGCTTCCTGATCTTCGACATTCTCCGAGAACCCGTCCGGCAGCAAGACCTTCAGCATCGACGATGACGGCTGGAGTTGCTGGAGATCCCACAGCTGGCAATTGAGTTTCGCCATTTCGTCGATCACGAGCGACGCGTCGCCGATGACGTCGAGGTAGTCGCTGATGCCGGTGCCGAGGAACATGCCGAGCGATTCGTCGGACTCGTCGTCGCGAAGGATGTACAGCGGGGCGATGGCGTCGACGCGATCGCCTTCGCGCGACACGATCACCGCCAGATCATTCGATCCGAAATTGCGCCACCACGGCAGAAGCCACATCGGCGTCTGGAATGGGGTGACTTGGGTCTTTTGGCAGAGATCGATCCAGGCTGGCGCGAGCGCGTCGAGTGTTTCGATGTCGGTGATGACTTCGGACATGGGCGCGGATTCTAAGGGGAACGGTTCACGCGGAGACGCGGAGAACGCGGAGGAGATGATTCTTTTCTCCGCGTTCTCCGCGCCTCCGCGTGAAAACGGTACCCTTGCGAAGAATGGATGTAGTCACCATCAACACCCCGCACCTCTCGATCGAAGGGCAGTCCCGAGCGGGCCACGAAACCTGGTTTCGCGTTCGCGAGTTCAACGCCGCCTTCGATATCGGGCGCTGTCCCGATCAGCTCATCGGCACCTCGGACATCTTCGTCACGCACGCCCATCTCGATCACGCCGTCGGCATTCCGTTCTATGCGGGGCAGCGGCAGTTGCATCGGATGACCGGCGGGCGCGTCTACGTGCCGGCGGATGCGGCCGAGGGGATGCGCGAGATCATGACCATCTACGAGCGGATCACTGGCGCGACCTTCGACGAGGTCGAGGTCATCGGACTCGCGGTTGGCGACGTCGTAAAACTCGGAAAAACGCACGAGGTTCGCGTGCATCGGGCCACGCACCGCGTCGCGGCGAACGCGTACGAAGTCATCGAGCTGCGGCATCGGCTGCGCGACGAATTCGCGGGGCGCGACGAGCTCGAGATCATGGAGTTGCGGCGGAGCGGAGTGAGTGTGTCCGAGGAGTGGCGAAGGTCGATGCTGTTCTATACGGGCGATACCGATCGCGGCATTCTCGAGCAGAACGACGAGCTGTATAAATCCGAGGTCTTGATGATCGAGTGCTCGTTCATCACGGCCGGGCATGAGGAGCGGGCGGCAAAGTACCGGCACATCCACTTCGACGACATCGCCGCGTTCGCGGACCGTTTCGAAAACGAAACGATCGTGTTGACGCACTTCAGCAGGCGGTATTCTCGCGGCGTGATCCATGATGAGATTCGCCGCCGCTGTCCGGCGGTGCTGCGCGATCGGATCCGGCTGGCGCTGCCGGAGCCGTATCAGAGATTGTGATTTGCCCGGCGCGCGGCGTGCAATCAAGGACGACATTTGAGAAAGGTTCCTCGCATTCGATGACGGTTCGGTCCACGCGATTGGTCGTATTCGCGCTCCTTTTGATTCTGCTCACTCCCATCGCCGGCGCCGCGAAGCGCCGGACGAAGAAATCGCGCGCGCGCAAGGCCGCGCCGGCCGCTCCCGCCGACGCCGCATCCGGCGCCACACTGGCCGAGCGCATCAGCTCACTCATGAATGGGCGCGTGGCGGGCAGTTCCAGCGCCAGTCTGCAGGTCGTCGAAGTCGAGAGCGGCACGGTCGTCGCCGAGCGCAGTCCGCACACGCCGCTCGCTCCCGCGTCGAACATGAAGCTCTTCACGACCGCTGCCGCGATCGACCTGCTCCATCCCGATTTTCAGCTCACCACCACTGTCTTCATGCGCGGCGCGGTCGATCCGAGCGGCACGCTGACGGGCGATGTGAAAGTGGTCGGTCACGGCGATCCCACCATCGGCGGACGATTTCACGACGGTCATGCCACCGCCGTCATCGACGAATGGGCCACGGACCTCAAGCGCGCCGGCGTGAAGACGATCCGCGGCAATCTCATTTTCGAATACGGCTACATGGATACGGAGTACATCCATTCGACCTGGCCGGTCGATCAGCTCGTGAACTGGTACGAGGCGCCCGTGTCGGCGTTTTCGATGCAGGAAAACTGCGTGCAGGTGCGCGTCACGCCGTCGCGGCCGGGCAAAGCGTGCGTGGTCCAGTTCGAGCCGCCCACGTCGTATCTCGAGCTGCAGTCGTCGTGCATCACCGGACGCGGACTTCCGTTCATCACCCGCTACCGCAACACGAACACGATCCTGGTCCGCGGCGGCACGCCCGCGCGCACCGGCATCACCGAGATCTTCGTGACCATCGAGAATCCGGTGCAGTACTTCGCGTCGGTGACGCACGAGACCTTTGTCCGCAACGGCATCAACGTGCAGGGACAGATCATCGTTACGCCGCACGACGAGCGCGCGGACTGGAAGGCGGTGTCGCAGCACACCACGCCGCTCAACGTGGTCGTCTACGTCATCAACAAGAAGAGCCAGAATCACTACGCCGAGGAGTTGGTGAAAATCATCGGCGCGGAGAAGAAACAAGCCGGGACGTGGCCCGCGGGCACAGGCGCAGTCACGGAGTGGCTGACCGGCAAGCTCGATGTTCCGTCGAACGAGTTTCACCAGGCCGACGGCTCCGGCATGTCGCGCGAGAACCGCGCCTCGGCCAACGCGTTCATCCACCTGCTGCGCTACATGTGGAAGAGCCCGTATCGCGAAGATTTCGTCAGCTCGCTTCCCTACTCCGGCGATCCCGATGCGAAGTTCGGACATCGTCTGCGCGCGGCGCCGTACGCGAGGCAGGTCTACGCGAAGACCGGCTACATCGTCGGCGTGGTCGGGCTCTCCGGTTACGTACACGGCGCGAGCGGCAAGATGTACGCGTTTTCATTCGTCTTCAACGGCTACCATGTCGGCGTGTACGCGATCTACCAACTCCAGGACTCGATGCTGAAAGAGCTCATCACGCGCGGATGAAACGAGAGACGATCATCTTCACCGCCTGCGGTTTCCTCCTCGGGATCACGCTCGGCAGTTTCGTGATCGGCCCGAAGATCGCGCAGTCGAAACTAGCCGGCGCGCCTGTCGCCTCCGAGGTTCCGGCGGAAGCGCCCGCCGCGGCGACGGCCACCGCAGGAAATCCGATGGGAACGGTGATGCAGCAACTGGCCACGCTCAAAGCCGCCGTGGCGAAGAATCCGAACGACGCCGAGGCGCTCGTGCAGCTCGGCGATATGTACATGCAGGCGGCGAAGTTCCCGCAAGCCGCGGAGTACCTCGAACGCGCGCTGGCCGTCCACGACGACGCCGCCGTCCGCATGGACCTCGGCATCTGCTACAAGGAATCGAATCAGCCGGAGAAAGCGCTGGCCGAGTTCCAGCGCTCCGCCGCCATGGCCCCCGATCAATGGCAGCCGCTCTTCAACGAAGCGATCGCGCTCGTCGAGCTGCGGCGAATGGACGAGGCCCGCGTGGTCGCGACGAAGCTGCAGAAGATGCGGCCCGACGATCCCGACGTGCAGAAGCTGATGACGACGGTGGGAAAGTAACTGTCATCCCGAGAGGCTGTGCGGAAATGTGGCGTCCGTTTCGTGCGAAGCACTTTGGAGTGCGGTGGCGAACGAGCCACCGCTTTGGGAGGGCGGAGGAATCGTGACGGCCCGTCGCGTGTGATGCTCGCAACGTAACGCGAGATCGTCGCCGCCCCCCTCCCTCCCAAAGCGGTGGCTCGTTCGCCACCGCACTCCAAAGCTTCGCGAAACGCGCCGAAGAATCTCAAGATTCGCAGCACGCGCCTGAAACCCCGTGGGCTTCAACGCAGATTGGGAAGCTTGAGATCCTTCGTCGTCCTGCGCTGCTCCGGCGACTCAGAGGTTGTGAGGCGATCGTCGTCGATCGCGGTCGCGCGCGGAGGCGCGTTCAACAATCCAGCCCCGCGCTCGGCGCGGGGAACGTCGATTGCGGACGAAGGCCGTGGCCGCGGAGGCGGCCACTACAAAAATGCTCGCGCCGCGCAAGACCTTGTGGCGGCCGCCTCCGCGGCCGCCGATTCGTACGCGCGCGCACAACCCCGCGCAGAGCGCGGGGCTGGACTGTCGAGCGCGCCTCCGCGCGCAACCGTTGCATCGCGCTGCCGCCTGCAATTCATGTGCGCTGAACCGCTGTTCTATACTCACTCAAAGGGGGCACGCATGAGCGATGAACGCGTACTCAAAGACATGCCTGTCATCGGCCGGATCGATCTTCATGAGATCGAGCGCCGCGACCCGCTGCCGTCCGAACGATTCGCCGAGGCCATCGAAGTCGGCCTCACGTTCGACGACGTGCTCCTCCGTCCGGCCAAGTCCGACATCCATCCGAACTTCGTCGAAGTCGGCACCCAACTCACCCGCGACATCCACCTGAACATCCCCATCATCTCCTCGGCCATGGACACGGTCACCGAGGCGCGGCTCGCGATTGCCATGGCCCAGCAGGGCGGACTCGGCATCGTTCACAAGAACATGCCCATCGATGCGCAGGCCGAGGAAGTGGACAAGGTCAAGCGGTCGGAAGCGGGGATGATCGTCGATCCCGTCACCATGCGGCCGTGGCAGACCATCACCGAGGCGCTCGAGGTGATGGCCAAGTACAAGATTTCCGGCGTGCCGGTGACCGACAAGAACGGCAAGCTGGTCGGCATCCTCACCAATCGCGATCTCCGTTTCGAAACGCGCTTCGATCTCCCCATCGCCGAGCGGATGACGAAAGAGAACCTGATCACCGCTCCGGTCGGCACGACGCTCGAGCAGGCCCGCGAAGTCCTCCATCAACATCGCATCGAGAAGCTGCTCGTCGTCGACATGCACGGCGATCTCAAGGGCTTGATCACCGTCAAGGACATTCAGAAAAAACTGCGCTACCCGAACGCGGCCAAGGATTCCCTCGGCCGTTTGCGCGTCGGCGCGGCGATCGGCGTCGGCAAGGAAGGCCTCGACCGTGCCCGTGCGCTGATCGATGCGAAAGTGGACGTGGTGGTGATCGACTCCGCGCACGCGCATTCGAACGGCGTGATGGACGTGATCCGCCAGTTCAAAAAACTCTTCCCCGACACGCCGCTCATCGCCGGCAACGTGGCCACCTACGAAGGCGCCAGCGATCTCATTTCCCTCGGCGTCGACGCGATCAAAGTCGGCATCGGACCCGGCTCGATCTGCACCACGCGCGTCGTGGCCGGCGCGGGCGTGCCGCAGATCAGCGCGGTCATGGAGTGCGCGCGCGCCGCGGAGAAGTTCGACATCCCCATCATCAGCGACGGCGGCATCAAGTTCTCCGGCGACATCACCAAAGCCATCGCCGCGGGCGCGCATTGCGTGATGATCGGCTCGCTTTTCGCCGGCACTGACGAGGCGCCCGGCGAGACGATCCTTTACCAGGGACGCACGTTCAAGGCCTACCGCGGCATGGGCTCGATCGGCGCGATGCAAGCCGGCTCGAAGGACCGCTACTTCCAGGAAGACGCCGACGAGGTTTCGAAACTCGTCCCCGAGGGGATCGAGGGGAAGGTGCCATACAAGGGATCGCTGAGCGCGATGATCCCGCAGCTCGTAGGCGGTCTGCGCTCGGGTATGGGTCTGACCGGCTCGCGCAACATCGAAGACCTGCGCACGAAAGCGCAATTCGTCCGCATCACGGCGGCGGGACTTCGTGAATCACACGCACATGATGTGGTCATCACAAAGGAAGCGCCGAACTATCGGATTGAATCCAACGACTGATGCGATTCCGGACCACTTTCCTCCTCTTCTCGCTGCTGTTCCTCGTCTCCGCCGCTTCCGCTGACACGATCGCGTTCGATCCTCCCGGTGTGACGGTGAACCATTCGGTCGATGCGATCGTCAGCGGTCTCTGGAACGACGGTTGTGTGCCGCCGGCGAAAAGTGTCATCGTCTCCGGATCGACGATCACGCTGACCCTCGACGCGAATCTGCCGCCGGGCGTCGGCTGCCTCACAGCCGTCACGCCCTATGCGGCACTCTTCCACCTCGGCATTCTCCCGGCCGGCAGCTACACGGTGATTGCGGTATCGGAGTCGGCAGGCGTCGTTACCGAGCGCGCTCGCGTCCCGATGATCGTGCGCGATTCGGAGACGATTCGCCTTTCGCCGTATGCGGTGCCGATCACCGGCGCACCGATCGCTATCTTCAATCCTCCCGTCGTGCTCGGCAACACGGTGACGATTGACGGCGTCACGGTAGTGTTGGCGGGGCCGACTGACGGGCCGCCTTCGTTCGATGCACCGCCACATGCTCCCGGCGCTGTCGATGTCGTCGTCGATTTAGGGTCGCACACCGTGACCTCAAAAGCGGCGCTCATCTACTACGATCCCGCCTCCACCGACCCGGCCATCTTCGAGCCAATTCTTTTCCCCGTTTCGTTCCAGGGACCAGGTGCCCTCGGATCGCAGTGGGTGACCGAGAACTTCATGTCATCCGAGACGCTCGCATTCTTCCGCGACCGCGTACCGTGCTGCGGCTCGATCATTTCGAGTTCGGTGCAATTGCTGAACAACGCGAATCCGTGGGGCCACGTGCTCTACGCGATCCGCGGCACCGCGGACTCGCTCCATCTGGCGTCGCGCATTCGCGACACGTCGCGTCAGGCGCAGACGGCGGGCACCGAGGTGCCGGTGGTGCGCGAGCGTGACTTCCGCAGCCGGCTGAATTTCATGAATGTGCCCGTCGACGCGCACTACCGCGTCATGCTGCGCCTCTGGTCGATCGGCGACAATCCATTCGGGAACAATCCGCCGTTCACCGTCGCGGTGCCGGTGAGCCTGGTCACGACGGAGGTGCCGTTTCTGGCGATCCCGATGACAAAAATCACCGGCACGGCCATGTCGTTCGGGAGCATCGACGTCACCTCGCTTCTGACGCGAACGCCGGCGAACCCGAACACGCTGCGCGTTTATCCTTCCGGATACCGTTCAGAAGCCGTCCCTCTCGCCTTTCCCCGCATCTGGGGCATGCTGAGCATCACGAACAACGACACGCAACAGGTAACGATCATCTCGCCGCACTAAGCAGTGGATTAGTAGATTAGTGGGTTAGTAGATTAGTAGATTCGACAATCCACGAAGCACTGATGCACTGATGCACTGATCCACTAACCTACTAATCTACTAATCCACTAACTACGCATGGATCTCAACCTCGACGACGCCCCACGCGTCCCCGACTTTTACCTGACGCTCCGCGAGCATCCCGAAGGCGGCCTGCACATCGAGATGATGAGCCGCACCCGCGGCCACCTGGCCGGCTTCCCCGCCTGGGATCACGCCGACCGCGACCTCCGCCACTTCACCCACGACGACATCCCCCTCGGCACCGAAGAAATCCCCTTCGAAGACACCGACGAGTCGTGGCGCATCATGATCCTCGCGCAAGGCACGGATGTCTACATCCTCGAAGGCGACACCCCGCGCGGCGCGCTGACCCGCCGCTATCGCATCCCGCGCGAGCAGTACCTCGCAGCCTGGGATGAACTGATCCGCGAATACCATCCGGCAAAATCGCTGGAGGATGTTCTCGGCTCCGGCGACGACCAGCCGGACGCATAGCGAACGTAGCGCCGTCGGCTCGACGGCTGTACCGCCAGCGGCTCGCTGGCAGGTCCCGAATTCCGGTTATCCTTGTGGCAGCTTTCCGATGAACACGCGCATCATCATCTTCCTGGTCGCCGCCGCGATTCTCTTCACCGTCCTGGTGCCGGCCGCCATCGTCATCGCGGCAATCCTGCTGCTCATCACCCCGGCGCTCCTCGCCACGCATCACCCCATCGACGCCGCCGCGATCGCGCAGCCGCTGGCCCTCCGCAACCTCTCCCTCTTCCGCGCCCCTCCCGCCCCCCGCGTCTGAGCTCCCCCTCATTCGCCGTAGTCCGCGGGAGGAACCATGTCCCTGAAGAGTGTTCTGGGAAAAGTACTGCTGTTCGGAATGCTGCAAGTCGGAGCCCTCGCCGGCGTCCCGATGACCCCGAAACAGATCGAAGAGCTCATGGAAGTGATGAACCGCGTGGAGGTCGTGCAGGTGACTCACAAGGAGAAGGATGAGGAGCCGTAGCGACGATCGAAGAGTTCGCGGTGTGGTCGCACCAAGAGTTGCAGGCAGCTCCAAGCGTGTTACAAATCCTTAGTCCTTGTTTGGAAAGTACCGAGGTTTCGTAACGCAATGTCCCGCAGCGGTATGTGGACGCGACTTCATGACTCAGAAAAAGAAGCGCAACATCGCCGCATCGATTATGGTCGCCGGCTCGCTAAAACTAGCGGGCCGAGGCATCCTCACGAACTCGCTAAATCAAGGCTTTCGGCCGTATGCACCGACCCTGCAAAAAAACTAAACCATGTCGCTGACGCCTCACCACGCTAAGTACTACGCACACGATCTCACTCGCCGCGGCGCGGCCGGCATGGACCGGCTCTCGATATCGCTGTTCGACGCAGCCGTTGACCTCAACCCCCACCAGATCGAAGCAGCGCTCTTTGCCCTCAAGTCTCCACTTTCGAAGGGAGTCATCCTTGCGGACGAGGTCGGCCTAGGCAAGACGATCGAGGCGGGCATCGTCCTCTGTCAGTTCTGGGCGGAGCGCAAACGACGCCTTCTTGTCATCTGCCCGGCCTCGCTGCGAAAACAGTGGGCGTTGGAACTTCAGGAAAAATTCAACCTTCCGGTTGTCGTTCTCGACGCGAAGGCTTACAGCGAGGCGCAGCGAAGCAGTCGCGACCCGCTCTCGTCAAGCTCGATCGTGATCCTTTCGTTCAACTACGCTAGTCGGCTTCGAGACGAACTGAAAGCGGTAACTTGGGATCTCGTCGTGATCGATGAGGCGCACAAGCTGCGCAACGCCTACCGGCCGAGCAACAAAGTCGGACAGGGAATCCGCTGGGCTACGGAGGACAGCCGCAAGCTTTTGCTTACCGCGACGCCACTACAGAACTCGCTGCTCGAGCTTTACGGTTTGTCGACGCTCATCGATGAACAACTCTTCGGCGACGCCAACTCGTTTCGCGCCCAGTACGTCAACGCCAGCGGCAGTCTCGATACTCTGCGGCAGCGGCTCGCAACATGCTGCAAGCGAACACTTCGTAACGAAGTCACTGAGTACATCCGCTACACGGAGCGCCGCGCCATTACCAGGCCATTCCGTCCGAGGGACGACGAGCACGCGTTCTACGAGGCCGTTTCCACGTTCCTGCAGCGGGAAAATAGTTACGCGTTACCCAGTCGCCAGCGGCATCTCACCGCGTTGATCCTTCGCAAATTGCTCGCGTCGTCCTCGCTGGCCATTGCTGCCACGCTCGACACCCTTCGAGTCCGCCTCGAGAAATTGAGTAGCGAACAGCCGCAGAGCGAGTTTGCGTTCGTAGAAGATTTGATTGATTCAGAGGAGATTGAGGATGAGCTACTCGACGAAATCCTCGGGGACGAAGATCCAAGAGGTGGGGAGAATGTTCCCTCCGCCGTCGATCGATCCGAACTAAGCGAAGAGATCGAAGCCCTTCAACATCTCGCCACCTGGGCGCGCAGCATCGGTGTCGATACGAAGACACAGACGCTGCTGAAAGCGCTGGAAATCGGATTTCGCGAGATGGCCACGACAGGTGCCAAACGAAAAGCACTCATCTTCACTGAGTCGCGCCGCACGCAAGAGTACTTGAGGCAATACCTCGAGACCCACGGCTATGCCGGGCAACTGGTGCTCTTCAACGGCACGAACGGTGGACCGGAAACGACGGCAATCTACGACCGCTGGGTGGAGATGAACCGCAGCAAGGGCCGTGTATCGGGATCGCGAGACGTTGACATCCGCACCGCGCTGATCGAGCACTTCCACGACAGCGCATCCATCATGATCGCCACCGAGGCGGCGTCCGAGGGGATTAATCTGCAGTTCTGCTCGCTCGTCGTGAACTATGACCTTCCCTGGAACCCGCAGCGAATCGAGCAGCGCATTGGACGGTGCCATCGCTACGGGCAGAAGCACGACGTTGTGGTGATCAATTTCCTAAACGAGCGGAACGACGCCGATCGCCGTGTGCTGGAGTTGCTCACCGAAAAATTCAAACTCTTCGACGGTGTCTTCGGGGCGTCTGATGACGTTCTGGGTAGCATCGAGTCGGGCGTCGACTTCGAGAAACGTATCCTCGCGATTTACCAGGAGTGCCGGACGCCCGACGAGATTGACGCTGCATTCCGAGCGCTTCAGACGGAGATGGACGAACAGATTCGCACTCGTCTCCATGACACCCGTCGTACGCTCTTCGAACACTTCGATCAGGATGTGCATGACCGTTTGCGCCTCCAGCTTGCCGACGCGCAGGCGCAACTCGACCGCGTTGGAAAGCGCTTCTGGGCGTTGACGCAGTTCATGCTGGCGGACCGTGCACGCTTCGATCAGACCGCACTGGCCTTCGACCTGGAGAATCCGCCATCCGCTGCGATCGAGCCCGGCCGCTATCACTTGATCTCGAAGTCCCATCCGCGCGCTGAAGCTGATAGCGGTGAAGAGAGAAGCCTTTTTCTCTACCGTCTTTCTCATCCCCTCGGCGAGCACGTCGTGGAAGGCGCGAAAGCACTTGAAACGCCCGCCGAGGCGATCGTCTTCGATGTGACGCACCATCCCACGCACTTGCACGTAATCGAAGCACTGCGAGGCAAGTCCGGCTATCTGACCTTGACGCACCTGACCGTCGACTCCTACGAACGGGAGGAGTACCTGCTCTTTTCCGGTTTTGATGACCGAGGCGTGTCAATCGATCAAGAGACGATGGAGAAGCTTTTCTCCTGTTCGGGAACGCTCGCTCAAAATGAGAACAAGGAGACTCAGGGATCGACAGCAGAACGGCTGCAGGCCGAGGCGGAGCGACACGTGCAAGCCACCGTCAGCCGGTCGCTGGAGCAGAACAACATCCATTTCAACGAAGCGCGCGAAAAGCTCGAGAAGTGGGCAGATGATCTCGTATTGGCAGCTGAGAAGTCCCTGCTCGACACGAAAGAA
Source organism: Thermoanaerobaculia bacterium (assembly GCA_035996815.1). Taxonomy (GTDB): domain Bacteria; phylum Acidobacteriota; class Thermoanaerobaculia; order Gp7-AA8; family Gp7-AA8; genus JADGNZ01. The sequence continues at coordinate 58,383 of DASYJF010000139.1, forward strand.
CAGATCAAGGTACTGCGTCGCCAGGCACGCCAGGCTGTGACCCTTGCCGAGCAGCACGAGATTCAGGAGAAGATGCAAAAGCTGGAACGGCAGCAGCGCCGCCAGAGGCAGGAGATCTTCAAAGTGGAAGACGAGATCATGGAGAAGCGCGACCAGCTCGTCGAATCGCTGGAGAAACGGCTGGCGCAACGGACGGCAATGGAGACGCTCTTCACGATTCGCTGGTCGGTCGTGTAGGGAGCAGGACGGGAGACTGGATGAGTCAGAAGTACGAGAAGCTGAAGAAGCTGCTGATGGAGCTGTTCCAGCTCGATCAGCCGGATCTGGACTTTGGTCTCTACCGGATCATGCACGCCAAGAGCGCAGAGGTGACGCAGTTCCTCGACGACGATCTGCTCCCACAAGTCAAGGAAGCGTTCGGCCAATACAAGAGCGCCGACAAGGCGGAGATCGAGAAGGAGCTTTCCAAAGCGATCGAACAGGCCAAGGCGCTCGACGTCAACGCCGAGACCACTCCGAAAGTGAGAGAGCTTCGCGCGCGCCTGGCCACCGATAGCGTCGATCTCAATGCACTGGAGAGCGAGGTCTACGACCATCTCTTCAGCTTCTTCCGCCGCTACTACGATGAAGGCGACTTTCTGGCGAAGCGCGTCTACAAGCCGGGCGTCTACGCGATTCCCTACGAAGGAGAAGAAGTCACCCTTCACTGGGCGAACAAGGATCAGTACTACATCAAGACGAGCGAGTACCTGCGCGACTACGCCTTCCGTCTGCGTCCTGACGACAAAAAGAACCCTCTGCGTGTGCACTTCCGCCTCGTCGATGCCGTCGAGGGGGAGCATGGCAACATCAAGCCAGCCGAAGGGAAGGACCGTGTCTTCATGCTCGCCACGGGCGGCGAATCGGGACATGACTTCATTGCCGAGGAACAAGGCGAGCAAGGGAAAGAGCTTGCCATCAGATTCGAGTACCGGCCGGCCACGCTCAGCGACTGGCCGGAGGAGGTGCGTGCCGGAAAGAACAAGCCGCCAACACAGAAGGAATTGAGCGCGCTCTCGGTGCAGCGCGTTCTGTCCATAACCGATGTCTCCCTGGGGCGATGGATCGCCGAACTGCAGAAGCCGCAGACGCTATCGGGCGGCGAGAAGGCCGACTATTCACGGCTGGAGGTGCATCTGCGCCGCTACACCGCCCGCAACACCTTCGACTACTTCATCCACAAAGACCTCGGCGGCTTCCTGCGCCGCGAGCTGGACTTCTACATCAAGAACGAGGTCATGCACCTCGATGATGTGGAGAACGAAACGGTGGCGCGCGTCGAACAGTACGTGTCAAAGATCAAGGTCATTCGCCGGATCGCGAATAAGATCATCGATTTCCTGACGCAGCTCGAGGACTTTCAGAAGAAGCTGTGGTTGAAGAAGAAGTTTGTCGTTGAGACGAACTACTGCATCACGCTCGACCGGATCTCCGCATCGTTCTACCCCGAGATCATTGCGAACGCAGCACAGCGTGCGGAGTGGCAGCAACTGTTCTCTGTTCAATTCCCCACAGACACCGACATCGACCAGCCCGAGACCACTGCACTTCTCGCGGATAATCCGAGCCTCGTGGTCGATACCGCTCACTTTAACCCCGACTTCGTAGTGCGCTTAGTCTCAATCGTGTCCGAAATCGATCAACAGACGGATGGCGTATTGATCCATTCGGACAACTTTCACGCACTGGACCTTCTACAAGCACGCTTGCGTCGTCAAGTGAAGTGCATTTATGTCGACCCTCCGTACAACACTAGCTCAAGCGCGATTCCATACAAGAACAATTATCAGCATTCGTCGTGGGGCACGATGATGCGAGACCGTCTAGAGCTCGCGGCTGAGTTGCTGAAAACCGATGGCGCTGTATTTGTCAGCATCGACAAGACCGAGCGAACGATACTTGAATACGCCCTTGATACCGTCTTTGGTTCGGATAATCACATCGAAGAGCTGATCTGGACGCAGGGGACGGCTAACGGCCAGCTTCCAAATTACGCAACTAACCATGAATACGTTGAGGTCTACGCACGCGACCGGCGAGCCGTCGAGTCTGATGCTCAAATGTTTCGCGAGCCAAAGCCAGGCTTTGCCGAAGTGATTGCTCTCGTTGACGAACTTCAGAAAGACTATGTGCCAAGCGGAGAGGTGCAAGCGAGAATTAGGCAGCTGTATGACGAGCACATTGCACTCTTTAGATCAGAATGGGAGGGGCGTGGCGGTACTTGGGACGCTGATGCAAAACGCCAGGATCCTTGGCGCGGCATCTATCCCTACAATCGAGCGGAGTACCGGGACGCTGCCGGCCGGCTCGTTCCTGACACTCAGGCTGCAGCTTTGAAAGGGTCTCTGTGGGTGTGGAGTGAGATTCCTACCTCGGCGCCTGCGTCGAAGCAGTCTCCTACTACTAAGGACCCTTCGCACTTTAACTTCAGGTACTATCGGCCGCTCCACCCTGTAACGCAAAAGCCGTGTCCGCACCCAAAGAGTGGCTGGAAATTCCCTTACAAGCCCGATCCTAAGAGCGCTGATCGACGTAGCTTTACTGAACTAGACGCTGACGCTCGTATCGTCTGGGGTGAGGACGAGTCGAAGGTGGCTAGAACAAAGGGGTTTCTGCATGAAGTAGAAACGAACATCGGAACCAGTGTTTTCTATGCGTACAACGATGGAGAGGCCGAGCTATCGGATCTTTTTGGCGAGTCCGGCCTGTTTCTCTCGCCCAAGAGCTCCCGGTTCGTTATGAAGTTTATCGCGCAAACGGCGCGGAAAGACGACTGGGTGGTTGACTTTTTCGGCGGCTCTGGGAGTACTGGCCATGCGGTGATTTCTCAAAACAGAGAGGATTCAGGACGCCGAAAGCACGTACTGGTCGAGGTTGGCCGACACTTCGACTCGCTACTCCTGCCCCGAATCAAGAAGGCATGCTTTTCCGGAATCTGGCGTGATGGCAAACCAGCACCGTCTGCCGGGGGCAGCCACTTCATAAAGTACATCCGTCTTGAGTCCTACGAAGACGCGCTCAACAACCTGGAGACTCGCCGCACCGACGACCAGCAGCGCCTCCTGGAGAGTGCCGACTCGAAGGTCGCGGACGGGCTCAAAGAGCAGTACCTCCTGCGCTACATGCTGAACGTCGAGACGCAGGGAAGCCAGTCGCTTCTCAACATTCAGGCGTTCACCGATCCTACCGCCTACAAGCTGAAGGTCAAGCGGCCGGGCTCGGACGAGTCGCGTGAGGTCAACGTCGATCTCATCGAGACCTTCAACTGGCTGGTCGGTCTCACCGTGAGGCACTTCGCGGCACCGCAAACCTTATCTGCTTCTTTCGAACGCGACAGCGAGAAGCGCTTGCGCGTCAAAAGAGCTATCAAACAGCAGGACTGCGGCCCTTACTGGTTCCGCACAGTCACCGGCACGACCCCCGAGGGACGAAAGACGCTCATCATCTGGCGCAAGCTCACCGGCAATCCGGAAGAGGACAATCTCGTCCTCGACGAATGGTTCAAGAAGCAGGGCTATTCGTCGAAAGACTCCGAGTTCGATCTGATCTACGTCAACGGCACGAACAACCTCGAGAACCTCAAGACGCCCGAAGACACCTGGAAAGTGCGCCTCATCGAGGAAGACTTTCACCGGCTCATGTTCGAGGCCGAGGGAGCATGATGGCGAAAGGGAGCAATCTCGAGAAGGTGAACGCACGGCGTTCGGTATTGTCCGTGCACAAAAAATGGCACTCGGCGCGTGCCGGATTGACGATTGATCACGCGGTGCGTGACGGATTCGGGGTGGGCTTCTGATGGCTGCCGCCCGTGCCAGGAAGAACATCGCAACCGGAGCGAACGAGACGCCTGCGCCTCGTGGCCGCTCCAGCAACAAGCAGCAGGTACCATTCGCGTACAAGCTAGTCCTGAATCAGTGGCTGCTTTCCCTGTTCAACGTGAAGCGTTTCGAAGATCTCGCCGAACATCTCCGCAACAAAGCGATAGAAGGGCTGGACGAAAACAACATCCACCGTTTCCATCACGCCCTCACCTCCCAGCTCTTTAACCTGACCCAGCTTCCCACGGAACTACTGCTCGAATACGACCAGAACATCGTGAAGCACACGCTCATCCTCAACGAGCGCCGCGCCCGGCGCCGCGAGCCGGAGATCGCCTGGAAGTACTTTCAATACCTGACGCTCCTCTTCACCGAGATCTACCTAGACCACTACTTCCGCGACCCCGAGGCGCTACTTGCCGAGGTTAATGCACAGGTGGCGATCTACAACGTTGGCAAACCGGAATCGGATCGGGTCACGTCGCTCGACACCAAGGCCGACGCGTGGCCACAGCTCAACAAGATCGCGTTCTGGATGGCCACCGGCAGCGGCAAGACGCTCCTGATGCACGCCAACATCCTTCAGTACCAGCACTATCTCGAAAAGCACGGTCGCCGCCGGGAGATGAACCGCATCCTCCTGCTGACGCCGAATGAAGGGTTGTCTCAGCAGCATCTGCGTGAGTTCGAGATCGCAGGAATTCAGGCGGAGCTGTTCAGCAAGGACGGACCGGGACTCTTCGCCGGGCAGGCCATAGAGATCATCGACATCCACAAGCTCAACGAAGAGATGGGCGACAAGACCATCGCCGTCGACGCGTTCGAAGGAAACAACCTCGTGCTCGTCGACGAAGGCCACCGCGGAGCCAGCAGCGGCGAACAGGGCGCCTGGATGCGCTTCCGCAACGCGCTGTGTGAGAAGGGCTTTTCGTTCGAGTACTCGGCGACATTCGGGCAGGCAGTCAAGGGCAGCAAGTCACTTACCGATCTCTACGCGAAGAATGTCCTCGTCGACTACTCCTATCGCTACTTCTACCGTGACGGTTTCGGCAAGGACTACCAGATCCTGAACCTGGACGAAGAGACTCAGGAGAATCACCTCGATCTCTACCTCGTGGCCTGTCTGCTCTCGTTCTATCAACAGCAGCGGCTTTTCGCCGAACGCGGTGCGACGTTCCGCCCGTTCAACATCGAAAAGCCGTTGTGGATCTTCGTCGGTGGCCGCGTCACCGCGAAGTTGGCGTCGAAGGACGCCTCGGACATTGTCCAGATCCTCAAGTTCCTCGCGCGTTACGTGGCTGACCGCGCGGCCAGCAAGAAGATGATCGGGCGCGTGCTCAATCAGGGGCTCGTCACCGCGACCAGCCAGAATCTGTTTGCCGGCCGCTTCGCGTATCTGAACACTTGCGGCCTCTCGCCGGATCAGATCTTCGACGAAACCCTGAAGACGCTTTTCCATGCGCCTGCAGGAGGACAGCTCTACGTCGAGAACCTGAAGGGGGCGACCGGCGAAGTTGCACTGCGACTCGGCGCTGAAAACGACCCGTTCGGCGTGATCAACGTCGGCGACGACGCGGAACTCGTGAAGCTCTGCGCAGAAAACGGACTGGCCACCGGCGATCGCGAATTCTCAGGCTCGCTCTTTCACGAGATCAATTCGCCGGCGTCCTGCGTGAACATCCTGATCGGATCGAAGAAGTTCACCGAGGGTTGGAGCAGCTGGCGCGTGTCTACGATGGGCCTCATGAACGTCGGAAAGGGCGAAGGCGCGCAGATCATCCAGCTCTTCGGGCGTGGCGTGCGCCTCAAGGGCTACGCCCTGAGCCTGAAACGGAGCGGCAAGACGCAGCTTCCGGACGGCATCGAACGGCCCAAATACATTCAGATTCTCGAAACGCTAGGCATCTTCGGCATCCACGCGGACTACATGGCGCAGTTCCGCGACTTCCTGCGAGACGAAGGGCTGCCTGACGACGATGAGCAGATCGAGTTGGTCATCCCCGTCATCAAGAACCTCGGCTCGCAGAAGCTCAAGACGATCCGTCTGAAGAAGACGATCAACGGCGAGAGCACGGAGTTTGGTCAGGCGTTTCGAAAACTAGCGCCGGTACCGACTCTCCGTTTGCCCGACGCGAGGTCGGAGTCTGAAAACCACTGGCTGCGGGAAGCCCGAGTCATCGTGAACTGGTATCCGAGAATCCAGGCGATGAAGTCGCAGGGCGCGATCGGTGGAGAGACCGAGACGACGACGAACGTCACTCACTTAACGCCAAGACACGTGGCGTTTCTTGACCACGACAGGATATGGTTCGAACTCGAGCGTTTCAAGGCCGAGCGCGGATGGCACAACTTCAACGTGCCGCGCTCCGCCATTGCGGAACTTCTTGGCGACCGCACGTGGTACGACCTGCTGATTCCAGCCGAGGAGCTGGCGTTCGACTCGTTCGCGCGCATCCGTACGTGGGAAGAGATCGCAATCACCCTTCTGAAAAAGTACATGGAGCGTTTCTACACGTTCCGCAAACGCGAGTGGGAGGAACCGCATCTGGAGTACCAGAACCTTTCGGAGAACGATCCGAACTTCCTCCGACTTCCAGAGTCGCTCATCATCAAAGACGGCCCCGCCGAGGGATATCGCGTCCTGATCGACAGGTCAGAAGTTGAGATTGTCGAGAAACTCACGCAGCTGAAAGAACAGATCGCTCGTGGCGACCTGAAACCGTGGGAGTTCCGCGGCATGAAGGCGGTCTGGTTCGGTCGGCATCTGTACCAACCCCTCCTCTACCTCGACAAAAAGATCGTCGAGATCACGCCGGTCGCGCTAAACGAAGGCGAACGACGCTTTGTGGAAGATCTCAGGGAGTTCTACGAAACGAATCCCTGGGCATTCGCGGGCAAAGAGCTCTACCTTCTCCGAAACCTCAGCCGCGGACGAGGCGTCGGCTTCTTCGAAGCCGGCAACTTCTATCCAGACTTCATTATCTGGCTCGTAGCGCAAGACCATCAGCACGTGATATTCGTCGACCCGAAAGGCATCGGCCACCTGGGCCCAAACGACGACAAGCTTCGCTTCTACCAGACCATCAAAGAGATCGAGAATCGCCTCGGCGACCCTGCCGTCACGCTGGAATCTTTCATCGTCTCGAACACGGCTTCGCCGATGGTGCAGGGGCAATGGGGTATGAGTAAGGCAGAGATGAGGAAACGAAATATCGTCTTCCAGGGAGAAGACAGCGAGTCATATGTCGGTCAGATCCTCGGAAACGCGCTGAACCGCAGGGGAAGTTGCTAGACACTAACTGCGACGCATAGGTATTTCGGCAATGCTCGAACGAATCTCGATCGACCCAGCCGTGATGAACGGGCAGCCGTGTGTTCGCGGGACGCGGATCACGGTGAAGCGTGTCCTCTACATCCTAGCCGAGGGGAGAGGTCGCGAGGAGATCCTCGCGGACTTTCCGCGGCTGGACGATGAGGATATCCGGCAGGCGTTGCTTTACGCTGCGGATTCCGTCGAAGGCAGATGAACTGACCTGAAACCAAAATGCGCGGGCGCGCCTTCGGACGCGCCCGCGCGGGGCTTACTGCACTACCCGAACGTCACTACTTCGGCGCGGTCGCGGGTGACGATGTCGTCACCGGCGGGGGTTGCGTCGGAGTGGGCGATGTTCCGGGGGTTGCCGGCTTCGGGGCCGGCTTTGCCTTGGCCTTGCGGCTGCGACCGTGCAGCGCGATGCGCATGTCCTCGAGGTGCGGAGCGAGAGCGGCTGTCTCCGGACGTTTGGCCAGGCGCTTCGCCAGAGCGTAGGTCGTGAGCGCGCTGCTCCCGGCCTCGTTCTGCGCGGTCCGTACGCTGTGGCGCACGGATGAACCGAGTGCAGGTGGTGCAGGTGATTCATCAGGAGAAGGATGGGGAGTAGCGGCGAGCCGGAAGGGGTTTTTTGAGAGCCTATCGTCCGGTGTTGGCCTGGCTGCCCACGAGCCGTCACGCTGAACCACGAGGCATAAAAACCCGGAGCCCGCTGGCGCTGGCTCCGGTGTACTTCCGTGGAGCTTTTTAGCCCGTCCTCAGATGCTCAATTCGTGAAGAGAGAACGCGGCGCCTGAAAGACACGTTTGCGAGTCAGCACCGAGGAGCGGGAGAGCAGATGTTGGACGAAGTGGAGCGCCTGATGAAGCAATCGCGAAGCGCCGGGATGAGGAGGGAAAAGCCGTGACACTCCCGAAGGTTGAAACGGTCAACGCCGTGACGATGGAGCATGCGGAGACGCTGATAGATGTCATCAACGAACAGCCTCGCTGAATCCATCGATGAAAGCGCCCGAATCGATGATCTTTTCGAAGGAGAGCGGACACGGGTCGAAGAGTCGCTGATTCCGCCGAGAGTCGAGACCGTGGAGACGGTCACGCCGGAGCACGGATTGATATTCGCCGAGCAGCTTTACCGCGAAACGGCTGACTCCGAAATCTTTTTCATGGCGCTGAGCGCCACGCGGACCAGACGTTTCCTGATGACGGTCCAGGCGGGAAGGAGTCTGCGGCGCAGACACACTTCCACGACCTGACGTACGAAATTCGCGACCGGCTTCTCGACGAAACGAAGCAACTGATTGCGGATGCCTTCGTTCGTGTCGTCGCCGCTGTCTTCAAGCGCGAGCAGCAGAGGCGGTAAATCCGAAATGGCAGACTTCACTCCATTTGATGTTTGCGACATCAAAAGGCACGTGAAGACTGTGCCCGTTGATGTCCATGACATCAAATTGGTGACACGCGAGGCCTGCGTTGATGCCTTCGACATCAAACGAATAGTCGCCGACATCAACCACTGTAGACCCGCTGCCTATGTTGATGCAGGCATCCATCAAAATGGTCAACGCGTCCTGGTCTGTTGATGTAGCCTGCATCAACAGAGGCGGTCTGGCTTTATCGATTGATGTTCCAGGACATCAAAATGTGCGATGGCGGACATGGCGTTGATGCCGGCGACATCAACACCGTGAGCGAATCGTCTTGTCGGAGAGTCTTTTGTCATTGCGATACGCTCGCAAGCTCATTTCGAGGACGCCTTTCTTGACTTCGTGGCCCGGCCGCGCTTCCATGAGCCATAAGCGATGATCCCGAAGTCACTCCGATTGAGCCCGCGGAGCTGGCAGGAAAAACCGACGGGGTCAGGCCTTTGATGTTGGGGTCGAAGAGTAGGGTCAGGCCTCCGCTTCGAGCGGCCCGCATCCCGGTGACCGACCTCGAAGCTGCCAATCCACGAGGCGTCACCGAACCGGATGGCTTCGCGGCACGCATTCCTGAACGTAACGCCATCATTCATGATAGTTTCTCTTCGTTCCTTCAGCGAAGAGAGGTTCCGGAATGTGTCGAGCCACGGCTTTACTCGTTGTCTGCCTGTTTGCCGCCGCCGCTCTTGGCGAAACAGGGAGAGCGCGGACCGATCTAAACGTGCGTACGGCGCCGAACGCGCGTCGTAGCAGTGTCGTGGCGGTGCTGACGACGACCGAGACATTCGCGATTCTCAAAACGACTCGAGGCTGGTATCACGTACGCGTCGAGAAAACGGGCGTCGAGGGATGGGTAGCGAAGAAATACGTCGAATTGGTGCCTGACGCACCACCGGCGGCGCCATCTGACGCCACGGTCACGACTCCGGGCGGAGGAATGGCCACCGTCGTCATCATCGGATTGATCGTGGTGTTGCTCGCGGCGGTCGGCTACGCCGCGGGGCGTCAATCACAAAACCCGATTCCGACGTTTATCGCCAGTCTCGTCATCGGTACCTTTTACGTAGGCCTGACCCTGCCGAAAGCGTTGATCACCGTCGGGAAAGCCCACGAGTGGCTTACGGTCGCGGCGCTCGGCGAACAAAGCCTGGCGTTCAATCAGCGGCTGTCCGGCGGTCTTCCCGGCTTTCCCGTGTTGATGCGAGTTGTCTTCTGGGCCGTCCTCGCGTATCTCGGCTCGTTGTTGTTGCTGGCGGTCCGCCACGGAAAGCCGGACCTCTTTGGATGGGGCGCCGTGACGTTGGCGTTATCGATTGCGATTCTCCATCTATTTGCCTGGGGCGGATTTATCCTCGCGAAGGTCGTAATGTTCGTATTGTGGCTCTTCGGAACGATCGGCGGATTTTTTGGGTGGCTTTTCGGGACGATCTTCCTCTTCCTTTTAAAACTCGTGATGCTGCTGATCATGGGAATCTACGATCTGCTCGTATCCATGCTGGGTGGCCTCTGGTGGCTGGTGCCGGCCATTCTTGCAATCGCTGTCATTGCCTTTCTGCTCAAATCGCAAGGCGACGCGCGCGAGACCCTCAAGACGATCGCGCGTGTACTTCTGTTTGTGGCCGGCGGCGGTGCCGTGTTCTGGCTGCTGCGGTGGTTGTGGCAGTGGATCGGAGATTGGGTGATCGCTGCACTCGAGGCTGTGGGCTCTTTTCTCGTGTTCATTGGAATGCTGTTCCTGCGCCTGCTGGCGGGACTGGCGATCCTGGTGGCGGTCGCCACGATCGGACAGTTGTTCCTGGATCAGATTCAGGGCGCCTTATCCGCCGGAAGACGCCGCCGCGGCGTGATCATTGGCGCAATCGCCATCGGCAGTTCCATTGCGATCCTCCTCTTCGTCAGCAACATCTACGGCGTATGCATCTGGCTTCCCTCTCCCGTGACCGACTTCGCTGCGAAATACCTGCATCAGCCGGCACCCCTGCTCGATGCGTTGATCGCGATCGGGATCGTGTCGCTGAGCGTCGTCGGGATCTGGCGGAACGTACCGGCGTTGGGTGAGGAGCCGACGACGCAGGAGTTTGGTAAGTCGCTCGTCTACTCGGTTCTCGGCGTCGTCCTGGCGGGCGCGCTGATCGGTGTCGCGGGGCAAACAGAGAACTGAGCCGGGCTCGGCGGCTTCGGCTCACTTGCAGCAGCGGCTCACGTGTGTTACGAATACTCGGTCTTTATTGTAAAGTACCGAGGACTCGTAACATATGTCTCGTACCAATGCTCAACGAGTCGAGGCGCTTCTTGGCAGGAAAGGGCTCATTCGCTCCGCCGATTTTGAACGCATCGGCGTCTCGCGCAGCGAACTGAAACGGCTCACCGAACGACGAGTCGTGGAGCGCGTTGCCCGCGGTATTTACGGTCTTCCCGGCGCGGTTCTGACTGAGCATCACAGTCTCGCGGAAGCCACCCGCCTCGTTCCGGGAGGGGTTATCTGTCTCCTGACGGCGCTCCGTTTCCACGGGCTCACCACACAGAATCCGTTCGAAGTCTGGATGGCAATCGAAGCGAAGGCATGGCGGCCGAAGCGGCCGGGGCTGAAACTACGGATCGTTCACGTTTCAGGCGCGAGCTTTCCCGCGGGCGTCGAGGAACACGACGTTTCCGGAGTTCGCATTCGCGTCTACAGCGCCGCGAAGACCGTGGCCGACTGCTTCAAGTTTCGCAACAAGATCGGCATCGACGTGGCCGTTGAAGCGCTGAAGGACTTCACACGTCATCACCGCGGCGGCGCCAACGATCTGGCCCGCTTCGCCGGGATCTGTCGCGTGAGCCACGTCATGCAGCCGTATCTGGATGCGATCTCATGACTCGGGAAAAGAAAAGCAATATCCCGGCATCGATCCTCGCCCGTCTCCTCGTTCGCTCGAAGAAGACCGGAGACGAATACCAGACCGTTCTCACCGCATACGTCTGCGAGCGTTTTCTTTTCCGTCTCGCTGCTTCACCGGTACGCGACCGCTTCGTTCTCAAAGGGGCGATGCTTCTGCGGATCTGGTCCGATCACCCGTACAGGATGACCCGTGACCTCGATCTACTTCGCAGAGGAGATCCAACGGCTGAAGCGATCGCGCGTGACATCGAGTCCATTTGCTGGATGCCGGTGGATCCCGATGGCCTCGATTTCGATACGAAATCGATTCAGCTCGAAGCGATCCGCGCCGAGGACGAATTTGTAGGAACGCGCGTGACGATGCGCGTTTATTGCGAGAAGGCGCGCATCGCGCTGCAGGTCGATATCGGAGTCGGTGACACCGTTTACCCGGCCCCGCGCCTCGAGCGCTACGCAACCCTTCTCGACATGCCCGAGCCCGAGGTGTTCGCCTATGCGCCGGAATCCGTCATCGCTGAGAAGCTCGAAGCGACGCTGGTCCTCGGCGAACGCAACAGCCGGATCAAAGACTTCTTCGACCTTCGCTATCTGGCGCAGAACTTTACGTTCGACAGGACGATTCTGGTTGAAGCCATTCGATCGACCTTCGCGCGCCGGAACACTCCAATTCCAGCCGACGATCCAATCGGACTGACGGCCGCTTACTGGGAGAATCCGATGCGACCGGCGCAGGTACGCGCGTTCGCGCGCCGCTCCGGCCTCGAAGCGGATACAGGCAACGGTAAGGAGATCCTCGCGGTGATTCGCCCCTTCCTGATTCCGGTTCTCGACGACCTTCGCCGCGGCATTGCGAATGAGGGAACGTGGCCCCCCGGAGGGCCATGGCGATGAGGATCAATTGAACGTCACTTCGTCATCAATAGCGCCCTCACCCTTCGTTCCTTCACCACCTCCCCGTTCTTCATCACGAACGGCACGTCGTGCAGGAGGTGGATGTTGCGGAGGGGATCGCCGTCGATGGCGATGAGGTCGGCGTAGGCGCCGGGGGTGATGTTGCCGACGTCCGCAGACGCGTCGAGCATTTCGGCGGCGAGGGAGGTGGCGGAGCGGATGGCGTCCATGGGGGTCATGCCGAAGGCCACCATCCTGTCGAACTCCTGGGCGATCGGTTCGGTCCAGGCGAAACCGCCGACGTCGGTGCCGAAGACGATTTTTACGCCGGCTTTCAGCGCTTTGCGGAACGAGGCTTCGTGCAGGGAGACGCGTTTGGCGTCGCGGCGGCCGGCGGGTGTGTCGGGCAGCCCATTGTGGTCGTAGTAGACGGCTAGCGTTGGGACGTACCACGTCCCCTGCTTCAGCATCTGGGCGATGTTGTCGTCGGTGAGCTCGAGGCCGTGCTCGATCGAATCGCAGCCGCCGTCGAGCGCGCGCTTCAGACCTTCGCCGTTGTAGGCGTGGCAGGCCACCTTGCGCTTCCAGCCGTGCCCCTCGTCGACGATGGCGCGGAGCTCGTCCACCGTCAGCGTTGGTTGCGAGATCAGGTTGCCTTGCTTGTCGATCCACGACCGGTGCGTCATGTAGACCTTGATCCAATCCGCGCCGTGATCGAGCTGCTCGCGCGCCGCCTTGCGCGCCTCGACCGGGCCGTCGATCAGCTGCGCGCCTTTCGGCACCGTGATCTCGGGCGCGTATCCCTCCAGGTTGTAGCCGCCTGTGGTGGAGATAGCGCGTGTGGCGGCGAAGATGCGCGGGCCGGGAATGCGTCCCTCATCGATGGCCTGCTTGATGCCGATGTCGCCGTATCCTGCCCCCTCGGTCTCGACGTCGCGGATGGTCGTGAATCCCTGATCCAATGCGCGCTTGGCTGAGACGGTGGCCCGCGCCGCGCGATACGCGAGGCTGTACTTCAACAGCTGCGCGTCGTAGCCGCCCTCGGCCGGATCTTCACCCTGCAAAAAGATGTGCGTATGCGAATCGATGAGGCCCGGCATCACGGTCATGCCGGTGAGATCGATGACACGCGCGCCGTCCGGGATGGCTGTCACGCCGACGCTCTCGATGCGATTGCCGCGGATGACGATGACCTGATTGTCTTTCGGCGCGTCGGAACGTCCATCGATCAGTGAGCTGGTCTTGATGTAGGTCAGCGGTTGTGCGTTCGCGAGACTCGCAGCGAGCGCGAGGAGGATGAAGAGTTTGATTCGCATGAAAAGCATTTCACCACAGAGACACAGCGCGGCGTAGCCGCAACCAAAAGGAACGCTGGCGTCCTCGCCGGCTGGCCCGGCTGCGTCTCGCTGCCGACCGGATAAACCCTCGAATGTCGCTAATAAACGCAACACCTGCGCAAGCCTCCCTTCGGCAGCGGGGACGCAGCCGAGCCAGCCGGCGAGGACGCCAGCGTTCCGACAGCGAGCGACGCGCAGGCGCTTAAATCTTCGCGGCAGAAGAAGAATCTATGGATTAGTAGTACAGAGAGCACAGAGGGGCTTTCTCTGTGTACTCTGTGCCTCCGTGGTGAAAACGCTTTACGACGACGACATGCGCGCGCTGGCGCATCAGACTGTCGATGCCCTCTTCGATCATGTCGAAGGAATCGCGGGACGGCGCGTCGTCGATTGGCAGACCTCGGACGAGTTGCGGGCGCGCGTGCGCATCGACGACCGAGGAGGCGCGGATGGGATGGCGTTGATACGGGAGCTGATGGACAACGCCATCCAGTTGCACCATCCGGCGTACATGGGGCACCAGGTGTGTCCGCCGTTTCCGACCGCGGTCATCGCCGACATGGTGATCTCGACGCTGAATCAGTCGACCGCGGTGTGGGAGATGAGTCCGATCGGGACAGTGATCGAGCAGGAGGTCGTGCGCTGGCTGGCGGATCGTGCCGGCTATCCCGAGACATCGCTGGGCACTGCTGTCTCCGGCGGCTCGGCGGCGAATCTCACGGCGCTGCTGGCCGCACGAGCGCGGTGGAAGGCGAAGAGGGAGTGGGGAGTGGGGGGTGGGGAGTGGGAGCGCGGCCAATCTCCTACACCCCACTCCCCACACCCCACGCCCTCGCGTCCTGTCATCCTCTGCTCCGCCGATGCGCACTACTCGATCGCGCGGGCGGCGTCGATCATGGGGATCGCTTCGGACGACGTCGTGAAAGTTGCGACGGATGATCAGCACCGGCTGGATCTTGGTGCACTCGAAGCGGCCCTTCGGGATACCGAGGTGATGGCGATCGTGGCAACGTCGGGCTCTACGGCCACCGGCGCGTTCGACGATCTCCGAGCCATCGCGGCGTTGCGCGACAAGTACGACACCTGGCTGCACGTCGATGCCGCGCACGGCGCATCGGTCGTTCTGAGCGAGCGGCTTCGTCCGCTCGTCGATGGTCTCGATCTCGCCGACTCGCTCGCCTGGGACCCTCACAAAATGCTCTGGATGTCGCTATCCCTCGGCGTGGTCCTCGTGCGTGACGGACGCTGGCTTCGCCGCGCGTTCGAAGCCGATGCGCCGTACCTCTTCAACGCCGAACGCGCCGGCGACAACATCGGCGAGATGACCATTCAATGTTCGAAGCGCGCGGACGCGATCAAGCTCTGGCTGACGTTGCAGATGTTCGGAACGCGTCCGTTCGTTGAGGCGATGGAGCATGTGACGGACCTGACTCGCTACCTGTACGACGCGGTCGTGGCGTCGTCCGATTTCGAAGCGATGCACGTCCCGGATTTCAACATCTTCTGCTTCCGCCATCGCAGCGACGATGATTCCAACGCCTCGTTACGCGAGAAACTGATCCGATCCGGACAAGCATGGATCACGTCGACGCTTCTGAAAGGACAGCGCGTGTTGCGCGTGACGATGATCAATCCGCGCACGGAGCGGGGGGATGTGGATCGGATGCTGGCGGTATTGAGAAGGTTCGCGGAAATGTAGAGCGGCTTGCGCGGCTCGCGGCACATTTCGCGAAGCTTTGGAGTGCGGTGGCGACCGAGCCACCGCTTTGGGAGGGAGGGGGACGGCGACGCTCGCGAAGACTGAGCAAGCATCACACACTGCGGGTTGTCACGACTCCACCCCCCTCCCAAAGCGGTGGCTCAGTCGCCACCGCACTTCAAAGTGCTTCGCACGAAACACGGGCACCAGCAGCGCGCGGTAGACTCCAAATCACCATGCCCTTACGCATCGTTCTCGTCGAGCCCAAAGAAGCCGGGAACGTCGGGGCGGCGGCGCGCGTGATGAAAAACTTCGGCTTCGATGATCTCTGGATCGTCGGACGTCATCCGAATCTGCATCCGCTGGCGGGATGGTGGGCGAGCGGCGCGGATGACGTCGTCGAACATGCGCACTTCGCGCCGACGTTGCATCACGCCGTGGCCGATGCGCACATCACCGTCGCTACGACCTCGGACCGCGAACGGACCACGCCGGTCGATCTGACGCCGGTTGAAGTCGCGCAGCTTTTTGCGTCGATTGGCGACCAGACCCTGGCGCTCGTCTTCGGACGCGAGGACAAAGGCCTCACGCGCGAAGAAGTCGTGCAGTGCCAGCACACGGCAGTCATTCCGACGTCACCAAATTTTCCGACGATGAATCTGGCGCAGTCGGTGGGCGTCTTCTGCTACGAGCTATCGACGACCTCACGCGAAACGGAACCGCGCGAGCTCGCCACGGCTGCGCGCATCGAACGGTTGCACGAGCGCGTGCAGGCGCTGCTCGTCGAAGTGGGATTCCTGCACGGCGACAATCCGTACCGCGTGTATGACGAGTTGCGCGCCATCTCCGCGCGCGCCAATCTCGACGGCCGCGAAGCCACCATCCTCCTCGGCATCATCCGGCAGATCGAGTGGAAGCTCGCTCAGGCGGGCGGCCGCACGTCGTGAACCTCATGCGCGCCCGCGAGGCACTCGCCGATCATCTCGATGAACTTCTCGAGATCGAACGGCTTGAGGATGGAGTTGCAGACCGCGTCGGCCGGGATCTTCTCGACGCCGCGCTTTCCCGCGGCCGTGAAGACGATGATGTGCGGCCGTTGATCGGGGTACTCCTTCGCTACCCGGTCGATGAATTCGTAGCCGTTCACGCGCGGCATCATCAGATCGAGGAGAATCAGGTCGTACGCGCCGTCATGCTTCAACTTGTCCAGCCCGACCTGCCCGTCCTCGGCCAGCTCCACCGTGAACTTCATCCGCTTCAGGACCGCCTGCAGCAGGACACGGATGGCAAGGTCGTCGTCGATGACCAATATCCGCCGGCCGCTTCCGTCGATTTTTCCAGTCATAAGGTTGTGTCGCTACCCGGTTTCGCAAGGCCCTTATGCGAAACGCATACCGGCCTCAGGCTTTGTAGTTTCAACAGATTACGGCATCGGACCTCGGCTGGCAATGACCGCACCTGCTGAGACTTACGCCTTTCGGCCGTGGGTGCGCCGGGCAGGTGCATCGATCGTTCTCGTTGCGGCTGGCGTAACGGCAGCGATTGTTATTGCATTGATCGCAAATCCGAACGCGCGCTACGGCTGGATCGGCGAGCGCGCGGTGTGGGCATACATCGCCACACTGTGGATCGGCGGATTGAAAGTCTGGTTGGGCACGCAGCGCGCGGTGGCCGAGGTGGCGGAGCAGACGATCACACTGCGACCGTTGCATCAATTTCGATCGCGAACGCTTCGCTGGAGCGACATCCGCGGCACCGAACAGATGATCGGCGGCGATCGCATGATCGTCTACTACGACACCGCGCGCGGCATGCGCTTCGTGGCCCTGAACCTGAACCTGATCAAAGGACGGCGCACGTTTCTGGCGACCATCGACGCGCGATTGCGAGCGATGGGATTCGTGGAGAAAACGGTGGACAGGTCGCGGTATCTTTCCAGGCCGCAATGACGCCGAAGAAAGAGATCGAGACGCTGCGCGCGGAGCTGGAGCGGCACAACCGGCTGTATTACCTCGAGGCCGCGCCGGAGATCAGCGACTTCGAGTTCGATCAGCGGCTGAAGCGCTTGCAGGAGCTGGAGGCGGCGCATCCGGAGTTTGCCGATCCGAATTCGCCAACGCAACGCGTCGGCGGCACGCCGATGACCGGCGATTTCGCGACAGTCATCCACGAGCCGCCGATGCTGTCGATCGAGAACTCGTACACGATCGAGGAGCTGCACGAGTGGGATGCGCGCGTGAAGAAAGGCCTCGGCGTCGATGACGTCGAATACGAGGCGGAGCTGAAGATCGATGGCGTCTCGATCGATCTGCTCTACGAAAACGGAGCGCTGTCTCGCGCTGCGACCCGAGGCGACGGCGTGCGTGGCGACGACGTGACGGTCAACGTACGCACGGTCCGCGCGTTGCCGCTGAAGATCGATACGAAGTTCAAGCGCGTCGAGGTGCGCGGCGAGATCTACATCTCGGCTGCTGATTTCAAGATCCTCAACGACCAGCTGGAGGAATCGGGTCAGCCGGTGCTCGCCAATCCGCGCAATGCCGCGGCGGGATCGCTGCGGCAGAAGGATCCGAAGTTAGTTGCGCAGCGAAGACTTAGCGCGTTCGTCTATCACCTCGTCGCCGCGGACGATGTTCGCGTGACGTCGCAATCCGAGGCGTATGAGTTGCTGGCGAAGATGGGATTTCCGCTGAACCCGAAGCGGGGCGTGTTCGCGAATCTGACGGCGGTTGAAGAGTTCCTCGAAACAGTCCGCGAGCAACGTCACGCCCTCACCTTCGACATCGACGGCATCGTCATCAAGGTGAATCGGCGCGCGCAGCAACAGGAGCTGGGCGCGACGTCGAAGGCGCCGCGCTGGGCGATCGCGTTCAAGTATCCACCCGAGGCGGCGGAGACGGTGGTGCGCGCGATCAATCTGTATGTCGGGCGGACAGGCGCGGTGACGCCGGTCGCCGAATTCGATCCGGTGCATATCGGCGGGACGAAAGTGGTGAACGCATCGCTGCACAACTTCGATGAAGTGGCACGCAAGGATGTCCGCGTCGGCGATGCCATCGTCGTCGAGAAGGGCGGCGACATCATCCCGAAAGTCGTCGACGTGCTGATCGCGAAGCGTCCCGAGGGGACGGAGCCGGTGGCGCTACCGACGCATTGCCCTGCCTGCGGCGAACCGACGCATCGCTTCGAAGGTGAGGTGGCCATCCGCTGCATCAATCAGGGATGCCCGGCCATCGTGCGCGAATCGCTCTTCCACTTCGGCGCGCGCAAGGCGATGGACATCGAGGGCCTCGGCTACCAGACCATCTCGCAGTTGCTCGATGCGAATCTCATCACCGACTACGCGTCGCTCTACGAACTGCGCGAGGAGGACGTCGCGACGCTGCCGGGCAAGGGCGAGTTGTCGGCGCGCAAGCTGGCCGAGGGGATTGAGAAGTCGAAGACGGCGGAGCTGTCGCGCGTGATCTTCGCGATCGGAATCCGCATGGTCGGCGAACGTGCCGCGAAGCTGCTGGCCGATCGCTTTGGATCGATCGAGGCGCTGATGAGTGCGACCACCGAGGAGTTGGTGGAGGTGGCGGAGATCGGTCCAAAAGTGGCTGAGGCGATCACGTTCTACTTTTCGGTTCCGGCCAATCGCGAGCGAATGGAAAAGATGCAACGCCTCGGCGTCGCGCCGGCGCATGTTTCGCTCGTTCGTGGCGACCGCCTGGCTGGCAAGACGCTTGTGGTCACCGGCACGCTTGCGCGTTTCTCGCGCGACGAGCTTCACAAGCTGATCGAGCGCGAAGGCGGCAAGCCGTCGGGATCCGTCTCGGCGAAGACGTCGTACGTGGTAGCCGGCGAGGCGGCAGGCTCGAAACTCGACAAAGCGAAGTCGCTCGACGTGCCGGTGCTGACGGAGGACGAGTTCCTGGCGCTGATCGGCCATGCAAAAAGCAACGGCTAGATCGCTGACGGCGATCATCGCGGCGTCGGTCGCCACGCAACTCTGGCTGGCTTGGCGTTACTACGGATTTCTGACCGGCGACGATGTCGAAGTGCTGTCCGAGGCGTTCCGCCGCGCGCGCGGATTGGCGTACACGCCGTGGGATATCCGCAATCTGTTCGTGCCGGATGTTGTCGTCGCGCCGGTAGTGTTCTTGTCGCGCGGCGTTTCAATTCGGACGACGATCTTCTTCGCATCGCTGCCGTTCATCGCGCTCTCTTCGCTCACGATCTGGCTGGTGTACCGCCTCGCGTTGCGCTGGTGCGACGAACGCGCGGCGATTGTCGCTGCGCTGCTCTTCGCCACACATTGGATCCCGCTGAGTTTCGGGAGCACGGTATATCCGCGGACGTTGGCGGCTGCGTGTGTCGTTGCTGCCACGTTGATTGTCGATCGATGGCCGTTCGTTGCTGGAATGCTGATCGGAATTGCGTTCGCGGATCGATTCAGCGAGATCGTGTTTCTTGCGCCGGTGCTCGGCACCGCCGCGCTTCGCGGCTTTGAAGAAATCAGCGTGTATCGGATCGTTGATGCCAGCTCGGCTCACCGCGAATTTCGCGAAGCGTTGGAGTGCGGTGGCGAGCGAGCCACCGCTTTGGGAGTGAGGGGGAACGGCGCGTATGCCACGACGCAGCAAGAATCACGCGTTGCGAGCGATCACGAGCGGTCGGGATGACAGTGACGCTGCTAGCTGGCTGCCTTGTGTCGATCCTGATCACCGTCGGCCTCTACGATTGGCTGACCTGGGGCACTCCTTTCTCCAGCGCGATCAAGTTCGCCCATCTCACGCTCGTCGCGCCCGATTTCGCGTCGCGCGTGAAGTACCAGGCGCCGTGGTGGTATGTCGCGAACATCGTCCGCTGGTGCTCGCCGGCGCTGCTGCCGCTGCTCTGGTACGCCCGCCGCAGTCGAGCGATGTGGTTCGTCGTCATTCCGCTCATCGCGTTCTCCGCGATCAAACACAAAGAGTTGCGCTATCTACAGGTGGTCATTCCTTTCCTCTGCATCGCGGCCGCGATCGGATTCGCGTCGATGCGCAACCGCCGCATCGCCGTCGCGCTCGTCGCGATTTCGGTGCTGTGGGATCTGCACGGCCTTCGCAACTTCGCGCGAAAATCACAGCCGTCCGTGATGGCGGCGCAGTGGATTGCATCGAATCCGTCCATCCACTCCATCGCCGCGTCCCAACTCTGGTCCTACGGCGACAAGCTTTACCTCGGCGAGACGATGGCAATGACGGACGTCGGCACACCGCCAGTGAAATTGTCCGACGTCGATGCGGATGCAGTCGGGTTGTACGAGACGGATCTCGATGTCCCGTCGCGCGCCGACGCGTTGCGCGCCAACGGCTACGCGCCGGTGCGCACGTTCCGCGACGGTCCCGCGCGGCCGGTAGTGGTGTTCATGAAGCGCCGGCCGTAGCGCGGCGAGGCGCAGCCGATGCGGTGCGCGCGGAGGCGCGCAGAACAGTGCAGCCCCGCGCTCGGCGCGGGGAACGGCGGGGTGCCGGATGTTCGCGGCCGCGGAGGCGGCCGCAACAAGGTCCGCGCGATGGACATTTGCGCGCCTCGGCGCGTGATGACGGCATCACGCGCCAGCGAGCCGGGGCGCTACGAGCGCGGCGCCACGACGCGCGCCTACATGTGTTTGCGGTACTTCGGATCGAGGGCGTCGATGAGGCCGTCGCCGAGGAAGTTGAGGCCCATCACGGCGAGCATGATGGCGATGCCGGGCCAGATGGCGAGATGGTTGGCGAGGCCGAGATAGCGGCGGCCGGAGGTCAGCATCGCGCCCCATGACGGTGTCGGAGGTTGCACTCCGAGACCGAGGAACGAGAGCGCGGCTTCGGAGAGAATCGTTCCGGCCAGGCCCAGCGTGGCCATCACGATCAGGGGGTTGATGACGTTCGGCAGCACGTGGCGCAGGATCACCCGCGGCGAGCGGGCACCCATCGCGCGCGCGGCGACAACGTACTCCATCTCGCGCACTTTCAGCACCTGCCCGCGCACGAGCCGCGCGTAACCGACCCATCCGATTACGACCAACGCGAGAACGACGTTGTTGAGGCTCGGACCGAGCACTGCGACCAGCGCGATGGCGAGGAGGATGCCGGGGAAGGCCAGGAGGATGTCGGTGATGCGCATGATCAGCGTGTCCATCCAGCCGCCGAAGTAACCGGCCATCGCGCCGAGGGTGACGCCGATGAGCGACGCGAGGATTACGACGCTGAATCCGACGCGCAGCGACACGCGCGAACCCCAGATGATGCGCGATAGGACGTCGCGTCCGAGATCGTCGAGGCCGAGGAGGTGTCCGTGCGAAGGCGGCTCGAGGCGGCGGACCGTGTCCTGCGCATTCGGATCGAACGGCGCCAGCAGCGGCGCGGCGATGGCCACGAGCACCAGCGCGACCGTCAACAGCAGGCCGGCGGTGAAGGCGAAGTTTCGTAGAAGGCGGCGCATTGTTGTTTGGGGGGGAGTTGGGTGTGGGGAGTGGGAGTTTGAAGATCCCTACACCCCACTCCCTACTCCCCACTCCCTCATTCCAATTTGATTCGCGGATCGACGACCCCGTACAGCAGGTCGCTGGCAAAGTTCACGAGGATGTAGGTCAGCGCGATGACGAGGATCGAGGCCTGCACCTGCGGATAGTCGCGGTTGGAGATCGAGGTCAGCAGCAGGCGTCCCAGCCCAGGCCAGGAGAAAATCTGCTCGGTGATGATGGCGCCGGTGAGGAGCGATCCGAATTGCAGCGCGAGGACGGTGATGACCGGAATGAGCGCGTTCTTCAGCGCGTGACGAAAGATGGCTCGCGCGCGCGTGACGCCCTTCGCGACGGCCGTCGTGACGTAGAGCTGCGTTAATTCGTCGGCGAGCGAGATGCGGATCATGCGCGTCAGGATTGCCGAGAGCGCCAGTCCCATCGTCACCGAGGGCAGGACCAGCGATCGAAGTCCCGCGTCGCGTCCGGACACGGGAAACCATTCGTGATTGATGGCGAAGGCGATGATGAGCAAGGGTCCGAATAGAAAGCTGGGCATGGAGACGCCGATCAGCGCGAAGAATCGCGCCACGTTGTCGATCCAGGAGTTTCGATAAATCGCCGAGATGATGCCGAGCGGAAAGGCGACCAGCAGCGCGATGAACATCGATCCCATCGCCAGTTCGATCGTGGCCGGATAGCGCTGCTTGATCTGATCGGAGACGCTGAGGTTCGTCTGGAACGACGTGCCGAAGTCGCCGCGGATGACGTGCGTGACGTAGTGGACGTATTGCGTCCAGAGCGGCTGATCGAGTCCGAGCGCTTTGCGCACCGCGGCGACGTCCTCCGGCCGGGCGCTTTCGCCGGCGATCTGCACGGCCGGATCGCCGGGGATCATGTGGATCAGCGAAAAGACGAGCGTCAGGATCCCGAACGTAATCGGAATCATCTGCAGGAAGCGGCGGAGGATGTATTGAGACATTACAAAGAGTGAAGGATTTTACAAAGGGTGAAGAGTGAAGAGTGAAGAGTGAAAGAGAGACTGGCGAATCCCCTTTTTCACTCTTCACTCTTCACCCTTCACTCTTCGTATTCGCCCTTCCTGCAAACTTCCAGCCGCCGATTTTCATGACCGGCGCGATCGTACCGCCGAAGTGGTTGTACCAGGTGGCGACGCGGCGGCGTTCGCGAGTCAGCCCTTCGATGCGCGAAAAGGCTTCGACGATCGACTGCGTCCAGCGCAGGTTCGGAAGACGCGCCACCACCTCGCCGTCGCGGATGAGGAACGTTCCGTCGCGCGTGGTGCCGGTCATCAGTGCGGTCTTCGGCTCGAGGAGGCCGTTGACGTAGTTGAAGCGCGTGACCCAGATGCCGTGCTTCGTGGAGCGGATGAGCTCTTCGCGCGTAGCGTCGCCGCCATCGATCGAGAGGTGAAACGCCGAGCCGTGCTCGGTGCCGCCGAGGTTCCAGCAGGTGGCGGTCGGGGGAAAGTTGAGACGGTCCGCGTAAACCTTGTCGACCGCGGGCGTTCGGACGATGCCGCGCTCGATCAACGCCACGCGCCGCTTCGGCAGCCCTTCGAGGTCGAACGGAAACGGAAGGAAGGCGGGATCGAGCGCGTCGTCGGAGAGCGTGAAGTTCGTTCCGACGACCTGCTTGCCGATGTTGTTGACGAAGAACGACGAACCGTCGTCGTACGCCGAGCCACTGAGGGTGATGAGGTTCATCCAGTCGACCACTTCGGCGGTGGCCGGCGGCTCGAGGATGACGTCGTACGCGCCGGGCTCGATGTCTTCGATCGTGTCGCCGCAGAGCGTCGCTTTGAACGTCGCTTCATCGCCGAGCGCGACGACGTCGATGTTGGCGCGATCGAGCGCCGTGGCGTAACCGGAGCCGTTCGCGCCGATGGCGATGACGGTGGCGTCGGACGACGTCATCGTGCAATAGCGGCGGATGCCGTGCGAATTCGCGACGGCGATCGACGACGCGCCGGTCCCGTACGCGCCCGCGAACTGGATGTCGGACTTCAATCCGCGATCGAACATCTCCCGCAGCGCGCGCGCCTTCGCCGCCGGCGCGATCGCGGCCGTCGCGTCATCGAACGTGCGCACATCCGGCAGCGGTTCGTTCGCGCGATACAGCCCGCTGAAGTTCTGCAGCGCATCGGAATGCCTGGCCGCCTCGCGCGCCAGCGCCGCGGTGCGCGCGATTTCATCGGCGTCGAACACCGTCGTAGACGCAACTCCCATGGCGTCGTCGACGATGACCCGCAACGTCAGCTCGGCGCTGATCCCGGACATGTTCTGGTGCAGATTCGAGTTCGCGAACCGGCTGATGTTCTGGTCGGTGGACTCGAACACCGCATCAGCCTCGGATGCACCGGCATCCTTCGCGGCATTCAGCGCGGAATCCAGGATGGCGAAGGAGTCGTGTTCAGAGCGCATGTCTTAAAGGCAGAGATCAGCAAGCAGAAAGCAGAAGTAAGAGCGAGGCTACTTCTGCTTTCTGATTTCTGATTTCGGAAAGATCATCCCATTTCCACATTCCGGAACCGAGCCGCGGGAGCCCCGTGCGCCACGCGCATGGTCTGCATCGGATCGCCTTTGCCGCAGTTCGGCAGGCCCCAGATCTGCCAGCTCGACCGATCGGCAACGCCATCGCAGGAGCGCCAGAACTCCGGCGTGTTGCCGGTGTAGAGCGGATTTTTCAGCATGCGTCCGAGTCGGCCGTTCTCGATTTCGTACGCGACTTCGCAGCCGAACTGGAAGTTGAGACGGAGATCGTCGATCGACCACGACTTGTTCGTCTCCACGAAAATGCCGCGCTTCGTGTCCGCGATGATGTCGGCCAGCGGCGCCGTGCCCGGCTCGAGATTGATGTTGGTCATGCGGATGATCGGAATGCGCGCCGCCGTCTCCGCGCGAACGGTTCCATTCGACTTGCGTCCGATCGCCGGTGCGGTGTCGCGGCCGGTCAGGTAGCCGACGAACATCCCCTTCTCGATGAGGTGAAAACGCTGCGCGGGAACACCGTCATCGTCGAAACCGAATGACCCGATGGAGCCTGGGATCGTGGCGTCGCCGACGATATTGACGTGCTCCGAGCCGTACCGAAAGTTGCCGAGCATCGAAGGCTGCAGAAACGATCCGCCGGCCAGCGAAATCTCCAGTCCCATGGCCCGATCGAGCTCCGTCGGATGGCCGCACGACTCGTGAACCTGCAGCGCGAGCTGCGCCGATCCGATGATGAGATCCGTGCGTCCGGCCGGCGTCTTCGGCGCGGTCAGCAGCGCCAGCGCCTCATCACGAATGTCGAGGGCCTTACGTGGCAAATCAAGCCGCTCGATGAACTCCCACCCCGCGGCCTGAAAATCGCCGCCGAACGGATTGGGATACGTGCGCCGCTGAAACTCGCTGCCGTCGATCGCCACCGCTTCCACGCCGCCGCCCATCTCCGTCGTGGTCTGCTCGATGTAGCCCCCCACCGTCGAGGCAAAAATCTTCTCCTGCCGGTAGCAGGAGATGTCGCCCGAGACCTGATGGATGCGCTCATCGCCGCGCATCGGATCGGTCGAAGCGAGCAAATGTTCGATCTTTTTCTCGATCGGAATCGACCAGGGATCGATCTCATACGTCGAAGCCCACGTGGCCACATGCGGCTCGATGTCACTGAGCAGGACGCGACGAGTCGACGCGATGTTGCTCGCCGCCGCCACCTCCACCGCCCGCCGCGCCGTCCTCCTGATCGACTCCTCGGAGGTATCACTATTCGCCGCGAATCCCCACCCGTTGCCGACGAGCACGCGAACGCCGATGGCCCGGTCGATGGTCGACGACAACGTCTCCACCTCCCCGTTGCGCACCCGCACATGCTGCTCATGCGTCGCCGTCCAACGGATGTCCGCATAGCGCAGCGACGGATCGCGAAGAGAAGCGAGGACGTCTTCGAGTTGCGCACGCGTAGGCTTCATCGAGGGGGCGCGATTATAGCGGCGGCCCGTTGTGGGTCACGATCAGATGTTGCCAAGCCTTCCGGCCACAATGCCGACGAGCTGGAACTCGTCATCTTCATCGACATCAATCGCAGCGTAACGCTCGTTGCGGCTCACCAAGCGAATGCGGCCGGCGCGCAACTCCAGTTGCTTCACAAGCGTAAGTCCCGCGAGATGGCAGACGACAACGCGCTTCGCGGCGTCTCGAAGTGCGCGGGTAGGCGCGACAAAGAGGAGGTCGCCGTCCATGATTCCCGCTTCAATCATGGAATCTCCGACAGCTTGAAACGTCAATCTTGCGCCCCGCAGGTAGTAGAGCCTGGGTACCTCGGCAGTCTGGTGCGGCGCGGCGTTGGGCGCCGATAACGAGTCGATGGCCGGTGACACCGCGACGGCTGCGTTCAGATAGCTGATGACGCGGCGCACTTCGGCTCGCTGCTCCCCGTCCAGTGAGAAGGCCGGCTCGTCGAGCAACGATCCGACACTTTCGCCCACGGCGTGGGCAATGCGAACGACAGTGTCAAACGACGGCTGCGCATGCACACCGTTAAGAACGCGACTGAGTGTTTCGGGCGTTACTCCCGCCGACGCCGCGATGGCGTTTTGCGTTCGTCCGCTCGCATTGATCGCGGCCCGCAGCCGCTCACGCCAACTCACGGTTCGAACGTACTTCAATGCGACGTTCATTGATGCCGTCATCAACCGAGGTTCCCTCGGGTAGAAGCATCTGCAAGCGTCAATGCAACTTCTTCTACGATCTACCGGCGACAGACATAGGAATCGGTTCAATTGATCCGCCCCCTTTCTCTCCCACCTGTAGAGACCGGCCAGATCGGTAAGTCCGGGAAATCCGGCTTTACGTCTCTCCAACCAGAGGACAGAAGTATCGTTTCCATGAGTTACACAAAAGAGGAATTGGACACGGGAATCGCGACCTATCTCGCCTTCTGCCACCAGGCGCAGACGGCCGCGCGCGCATCCGAGCTGGCTACCTTTCTCCGCATCGGATATCGCAGTCTCAGGCGTGCCTGCAACCGTGTTCTGGGCATGCCGGTGAGCTTGGCGATCCGCGAAAGGCAACTGGAAGTGGCAGTGCGTCTTCTTCGCGAAACCGACCTTGCCCTCGACGAGATTGGGCTTATAGCGGGCTTCGGTGACCGCCGGACGTTTTTCCGTGCGGTACGCAATCGGTTTGCTTGCTCACCTTTGATGCTACGGAAGGATGGCCAGATTTTCCCCTCGACAGACGGAAGAGCAGAGACTACCTTGGCGTGCGTACGCCATAACTAAGGAGACAGCGATGCGGAAAACGACTCTGGCTTTAGTACTCGTCCTACTCTCGACAGCGGTTTACGCCGCCAGACCGGTCATGGATGCGCCTCTGCCACCTGCGGACGACTACACTGTGCTCGCCGGGAAGGTCACCATCGCTACGGTGGGTGAGCACATGATCGGGGTAATGATCGATGACGGCGGAGCGTATCGTCATCTGTTCCGGTTCTGGACGAACGGGTCGGTAAAGCCGTTCCGCGCAACCAGCCAGAGCGCCAGCATCGAATTCAGAGGTGACGAGCTGATCGCAATGGCCGCGGATCAGGAGTGGTTTTATGCACTGGAAACCAATGCCGCCGATAAGCATGCACCGCGGCCGCCGATGGGGTTCACTGGAGCAAGTTATGGCGGGTATGGTCTCAACCATGAGATTCGCCCGGTCGTGCAATCTGGCAGCCGCCGACGCATCGTTGCGCTGGACTGCGAAGACTTCGACCGTTGTGTTCTCAACCCCGATGATGGCGGCTCTGGAAGCGGAGGTGGCACCTCTTGTGACTCCGGGGGTCCCAATTCGTCCCAATGCTCGACTTCAAATACGCACGGGTCGTGCTCAACAATCTGCAGCTACGGATACGCCTGCTGCGTAAACGCGACAGCTACGAGCAACGCAAGCTGTACCTGCAAGACTCAATAGCTGGTCGCCGTTGGGCGCGCGATGTTTTCGTCGCGCGCCCAACCTGTCGCTGACTCAATCAAGAGACAAGGCTGCGTTCCAGTCAGACCGTCCGGTTTGCGCTAACGTCATTCCGAAGCGCCACACCTGCCCGCTGACGCACTTCCCACCGCGAATCGTCCGCGCGCATTCCCGCATCGCCATCTCGCGCCTTTTCGTTTACCCTTCGCGCGCCCGACATGGCTACCCGCAAATCGAAAGAACAGACTTCCTTTACTCCTCCGCCGCCTACCATCCCCGAGGTCGAACATCAGGCTGTGGCCGACTTCGCGCGGAAGGCGTACCTCGACTACTCGATGTACGTCATCCTCGACCGCGCGCTGCCGCATGTCGCTGATGGTTTGAAGCCCGTGCAGCGCCGCATCGTCTATGCGATGTCGGAGCTGGGACTCGGTCCGAATGCGAAGCCGAAAAAGTCGGCGCGGACGGTGGGCGACGTCATCGGCAAGTTTCATCCGCACGGCGACACGGCTTGCTACGACGCCATGGTGCTGATGGCGCAGCCGTTTTCGATGCGCTATCCGCTCGTCGAGGGCCAAGGCAACTTCGGCTCACCCGACGATCCGAAAGAGTTCGCGGCGATGCGGTACACCGAGGCGAAGTTGTCGAAGTTCGCGCAGTCGCTGCTATCGGAGCTGGAGCAGGGCACCGTCGAGTGGGGGCAGAACTTCGACGGGACGCTGCGCGAGCCGAAGCTGCTGCCCTCGCGCCTTCCGCACGTTTTGCTCAACGGTGCGTCGGGCATCGCGGTCGGAATGGCAACGGACATCCCGTCGCACAACGTGCGCGAAGTCGTCGCGGCGTGTCTGGAGCTGCTCGACAATCCTGACGCGACCATCGCGCAGCTCACGAAGCACATCAAGGGTCCGGATTTTCCGACCGAGGCCGAGATCATCACGCCGGCGGCGGAGATTCGGGAGATGTACAAGACCGGCAACGGCTCTATCCGCCAGCGCGCGAAGTGGGACATCGAAGACGGCGACATCGTCATCAGCGCACTGCCGTTCATGGTCTCCGGCAACAAGGTGCAGCAGCAGATCGCGGCGCAGATGAACGCGAAGAAGCTGCCGATGATCGAGGACATGCGCGACGAGTCGGATCACGAGGACCCGACGCGTATCGTGCTCGTGCCGCGCTCGAACCGCGTCGACCTCGACGAGGTGATGGCGCACCTTTTCGCCACCACCGATCTCGAACGCACGTACCGCGTGAACATGAACATGATCGGCCTCAACGGACGGCCGCGGCTTTACCCGCTCAAGGACTTGCTGAGCGAGTGGCTGGAGTTTCGGATCGAGACCGTGCGCCGCCGTTTGCAGCATCGCTACGATCACGTCAACGCGCGCATCCACATCCTCGACGGTTACCTGATCGCGTATCTCAACATCGACGAAGTGATCCGCATCATCCGCCGCGAGGACGAGCCGAAGCCGGTGCTGATGGCGCGCTTCAAACTCTCCGAACTGCAGGCCGAGGCCATCCTCGAACTGAAGCTGCGATTCCTCAACAAACTGCAGGAGGTGGAGATCCGCGGCGAGCAGGCCAAGCTCCAGGCCGAGCGCGCCGACCTCGAGAAAATCCTCGGATCGAAGACGCGGCTGCGCAAACAGGTCCGCGACGAGCTGGAAAAAGATGGCGAAGAATTCGGCGATCGCCGCCGCTCGCCGATCGTGGAGCGCAACGCTGCGAAGGCGCTCGACGCCGCGGCGCTGATTCCTTCCGAGTCGGTGACGGTCGTGCTGTCGGAGCGAGGCTGGATTCGCGCGGGCAAGGGACACGATCTCGATCCGAGCACGCTGCAGTACAAGTCGGGCGATGCGTTTCTCCACGCCGCGCGCGGGCGCAGCAATCAGCTGGCGGTGTTCATCGACTCGATGGGGCGGACGTACTCGCTGCCGGCACACGAGCTGCCGTCGGCGAAAGGCCACGGCGAGCCGCTGACGGCGTTCACCTCCCCCGCGCCCGGCGCGACGTTCGTGGCAGTGATGATGGGCGACGCCGAGGATTTGTGGCTCCTTGCGACGGACGACGGATATGGATTCGTAGCGCGGCTCGAAGATCTGCAGACCGACCGCAAAGCGGGCAAGGCCGTCGTCAACGTGAACGACGGCGCCACGGTGCTCCGTCCGCAGCGCGTGACGACGATCGAAACCGATCGCATCGCCGCGGCGACGACGAGCGGCAAGCTGCTGCTCTTCGATGCCGTCGAGCTGCCGCTGCTCGCCCGCGGCAAAGGGGTGCAGACGATCAAGCTGCACAAGACGGAGCTGTTCCCGGAGAAGGTTGTTGGAGTGGCGGTCATCGCCGCGGACGGAATGCTGATCGTGCAAGCCGGCAAGCGCCACACGAATCTCAAGGGCGCGGACATCGAGCCGTACCTCGGCAAGCGCGCGCAGCGGGGGCTGAAACTGCCGCGAGGATTTCAGAATGTGACGTTGATTCGGGCGTGGTCGGACCGAGAGGCAAGGACTGGCGAGTTAGTGATGTAGGGTTGTTGCCGGGCCGACTGCTAGCCGCAACGAAACTAACGTCGTACTTACCCGCCGCATTCGGTTCACAGGCTACGGTTTGACAGGAGAGCGGACGTCAGCGGCACGCCGTCCCTCACTACCCTTAGTCTTCGACGTTTTCCTCCGCTCGGCGTGCGGCTCCGCAGGCAATGAGAACGCGAAGCTCGCCCCTTGCCCCTCAACACTCTCGCACCAGATGCGTCCTCCGAGTTTTCTAACGATCTCGCGGGCAATCGAAAGGCCGTAACCTGATGACGATTCTCCGCCCGTCGGCTTCGGTCCGAGTCGCACGCCTCGCTGAAAGATTCTTCTCAGATCTTCCTTTGTGAGCCCCGGCCCTTCATCACGGACTGTGCAAACCAGTTCCGATCCCTCGCGGCTGATCGTGATATTGATCGCCTTGCCGGGCAGCGAAAACTTGATTGCATTCGAAACGAGATTGTCGAGGACCGTTCCGATCGCGACGGCGTCAGTCCAGATGGTTACCGCCGCAAACTCCGGCACCGCCCACGAGATCCTGATGCGTTTCTTCCGCGCCACGTCTTCGTAGACGTCCAGCGTCCGTTGCACAACAGACCGGAAGCTGATGAAAGAATGGATGACGTATAGCGGACCTTCGGTTTCGGCCCTAAACAGCCGCTGATTGATGCTCTTGATCTCGCTGAGCTTCGTCGTCAAGATATTGAGCCACCTCTTAACTTCCGGATGCGCGCATTCGCCAGCGAGATGCCTCGTCAAGAGTTGCAACTCGACGCTCATCACGAACAACGCGTTGTTCGCGCTGTGGAAGACGTCTTCGGTCTCGACCTTGGCGTCGACTGAACGCTGCTCGAGGTACAAAAGCCTCTCGCGGTCTGCAACAGAGAGTTCATCGATGCGTGCCAGTGCTTTGTCGAGCCACTCGCGCGCGTCGGCCATCGTCGTCCCCTGGTTTTGATCACCCCTGGCTGCTCTGCTCTTTGTTTTATTTGGCGTAGCTGCCATCGTTGTCTAGCTCCTGGAAACCCGCGGGCACGGGTTTTTGATGTGCCATTGTAGATCGCATGGATACTTAATGAGTGACGGAATGCCTAAGTTCTCCGGACTTGCTCTGGTGTAGGGTTCACGCTCACGCGGAGGTCGCGGAGAGGCGGAGGTCGCGGAGAAGTTCTCTGCCTTTCTCCGCTCCTCCGCGTTCCCCGCGCGAACCCGTTCTCTCATGACGACCCGCCGCCGTATCGCACTAGCCCTCATCGTGCTCATCACGATCGCCTTCGACCAGGGCACGAAAGCGCTCGCGCGCCGAACGCTCATGAACTCCTATCCGATGCACGCAGGCGTCCTCACTCTGCTCCACACCGAGAACCCGGGCGCCTTCCTCTCCCTCGGCGCAGATCTTCCGCCGAACGTACGCCACCTCATCTTCGACGGACTCGTCTCGATCGGACTGCTCGTAGCAGGATTCGTCCTCTTCACCGGCCGCATGCAGCCGGGAACTGACGATATTGCCATCGCCTTCATCATCGGCGGCGGCGCCGGCAATCTCATCGATCGCTTCCGCCTCGGCGGCCGCGTCACCGACTTCATCTTCCTTCAAGCCGGACCGCTGCACACCGGCGTTTTCAACGTCGCCGACATGGCCATCACCGGCGGCGTCCTCTGGCTCGCGCTATCGTGGATGTTCCGCAAGAAAACCGCATGAGCGACGCTTCCCCGTACCTGACTTTCGACCGCGACGCGTGGGCCGCACTGCGCGGCGGCACCCCGATGACGTTGACGCCGGACGACGTCGCGGAGCTGAGCGGCATCAACGAAGAGTTGTCGATGACGGAGGTCGAGGAAGTCTATTTACCGCTATCGAGGTTGGTGAATCTCCACGTCGGCGCCGTCCGCCAGCTCCACCGCGTCTCATCGCAATTTCTAAACACGCATGCGCCGAGAGTCCCATACGTCGTCGCCATCGGCGGCAGCGTTTCCGCCGGCAAGAGCACCACCGCGCGCGTGTTGCGCACGCTGCTCGCCCGCGGCGCCGATCATCCGCGCGTCGACCTCGTGACGACGGACGGATTTCTTTTCCCCAACGCCGTCCTCAACGAGCGCGGACTGATGGAACGCAAAGGCTTTCCCGAAAGCTACGACCGCGCACGGCTCATCGAATTCGTGTCGGATCTGAAGTCGGGCTCATCGCCGCTCGACGTCCCGGTCTATTCGCATTTCGACTACGACATCGTCGACGAACGCCAGACCATCGATCATCCCGACATCGTCATCCTCGAAGGATTGAACGTGTTGCAGACCGGCTCGATCCACGCCGTCTTCGTCTCCGACTTTGTCGATTTCTCGATCTACGTCGACGCCTCGGAAGCCGATCTCGAGACGTGGTTTCTCGACCGCTTCCGCAAACTCCGCGAGACGGCGTTCCGCGATCCTGCTTCGTTCTTTCACCAGTTCGCCGCGATGTCCGAAGAGGAAGCGATGGCGCTGGCGACGTCGATCTGGAAGCGGATCAACCTCGCCAATCTGCACGAGAACATCCTGCCGACGAGGGAGCGGGCTCGGCTGATCCTCGGTAAGGGCGCCAGCCATGTGGTCGAGAAGGTGCTGCTGCGACGGACCTGAAAAAGCTTTTTTCACGCGGAGGTGCGGGGACGCGGAGAACGTCTTTTTCCCTCCGCGTCTCCGCGCCTCCGCGTGAACCAATCCCTATGAGTTGAAACCGACTAAGAGACTCGATTCGCAAAGTAGCGTTTCAACCACGCCGACAATCCATCCAACCCCGGGAAAAGCACCCGCTCGGTGATATTGGCCTGATCGAGTTTGTCGCGCACTTCCCACTTCAACGATGCCGGAATGATGATGCGGCGATACGTGGCCTCGCGACGCTTGAGCAGATCTTCGAGCTGCAGGTCCGGCGATGACGGCAGCGAGAAGAGCGCGAACTGATTGACGATCCGTTCGTCGAGCGACGGCGGCTCGAAGAAGAGGACGAAGTCGCGTTTCGACAATGCATCGAACTCCGCCAGCGAGCTCGCCACGCGATTGAGCAGCTCGGCGGTGAAGATGTTGATGTCTTCATCCCCGAGCAGCTTGCGCAACGGCTTCGGGAGCAGCGCGTTCGTGCGTCCGTAGTCGACGCACCAGATGGCGGCGTCCTCGTCGTAGTCCTTCAGGTTCTGCGTCGCGAAGTGCATGGCCACCAGCGGCGAATAGCTCCAGTCGAGCAGCCGCGTCGGCAGACCGTGATGCTTGGCCAGCGACAGCCAGTTCCACACCCAGTCGCCGTGTACGGTGTTGCGCAGCGCGTATTTGCGGAAGCTGCTGAGCAGATGCCGCTCCTGCGCGACGTAGCCGCCGGTCTGC
This sequence comes from Thermoanaerobaculia bacterium, assembly GCA_035996815.1. GTDB lineage: Bacteria > Acidobacteriota > Thermoanaerobaculia > Gp7-AA8 > Gp7-AA8 > JADGNZ01. Next base: position 92,092 of record DASYJF010000139.1, read on the forward strand.
AGACTGGTTTCCAGCGAATGCGACTCGCGCGGAACGCCGCGAAAGACGAATCCCGAACGGAAGCGATTGATCCCTTCGCGATACGCGTCGGCGAAGACGGCTTCCTGCAGTTCGGTCCAGGTGTTTACGCGCACATCCATGTTTTCATCCGGTGCAAAGCCTTAACCACGAGGGTGTGGGGTGTAGGGAGTGGGGAGTGGGGAGTGGGAGATCCGGGGGGGCTTTGCGGTGCAATGCTGGATCCGACTCTCGGATCTCCCACCTCCCCACCCCCCCACTCCCCACTCCCCACTCCCTCGTGGTTCAATCGCCTTTATGAAATACGCGCTGTTGATCGTAGCCCTAACCACTGCCGCGTTCGCCGCTCCTCCCGCCTTCGCTCCCGATCGCAAAGAAGGTGACGGGCCATGGACGCGTCTCATCATCCGCGGGGTCACGCTCGTCGACGGCACCGGGGCGCCGCCGATCGGGCCGGTGGACATCGTCATCGAAGGGAACCGCATCCGCGAAGTACGCAGCGTTGGATTTCCGAAGGTCCCGATCAAGCCGGAAGCGCGGCCGAAGGATGCGGTCAAGGAGATCGACGGCACCGGAATCTGGGTGCTGCCCGGCTTCATCGACATGCACGGACATTCCGGCGGCGCGGAGCAGGGGACGACCGCGGAGTACGTATTCAAGCTGTGGATGGCGCACGGCATCACCAGCGTGCGCGAACCGGGATGCGGCAACGGCGTCGACTGGTGCCTGCACGAACGCGAACGCAGCGCGCGCAACGAGATCGTCGCGCCGCGGCTCTTTCCCTACATCTTCACCAATCGCCGGCAGTGGGACGGCGGAGCGATCGACAGTCCCGAGCAGGCCCGCAAATTCGTGCAATGGGTTTCGAAGAAAGGGGCGGATGGAATCAAAATCCTCAGCTCCGGCGATCCCGTCTTCGATCCCGAAATCCTCTCCGCCCTCATCGACGAAGCGAACAAGCTCCACCTCGGCTCGACCACGCATCTCGCGCAGATGAGCGTGGCACGCTCGAACATCGTCGACGCCGCGCGCATGGGACTCGGCGGCATGGAGCATTGGTACGGACTGCCCGAGGCGCTGTTCACGGACAAGACCATTCAGGACTATCCGGCGAGCTACAACTACAACGATGAGAGCGATCGCTTCGGCCAGGCCGGACGGCTTTGGAAGCAGGCCGCGCCGCCGGGCAGCGACAAGTGGAACGCTGTGATCGACGAGCTGATCGCGAAGAAGTTCAATATCGATCCGACGCTCACCATCTATGAAGCCAGCCGCGATCTGTCGCGGGCCATGCGCGCCGAGTGGCACGACCGCTATACGCTGCCGTCGCTCTGGCGCTGGTACCAGCCCAGCCGCACCGCGCACGGCGCGTATTGGTTCAACTGGACCACCGCGGACGAGGTGGAGTGGAAGAACAACTATCGATTGTGGATGCGCTTTCTCAACGACTACAAGAACCGCGGCGGCCGCGTCACAACCGGCTCCGATTCCGGCTACATCTTCAAACTCTACGGTTTCGATTACATCCGCGAGCTGGAGCTGCTGCAGGAAGCCGGCTTCCACCCGCTGGAGGTGATTCGATCCGCGACGATGTGGGGCGCCGAGGCGATCAACGCGCCGCGCGGAACGAAGACGGAGTTCGGAATCGTCCGTCCGGGCATGCTCGCCGACCTCGTCTTCGTCGATCAGAATCCGGTCGAGAATCTGAAGGTGCTCTACGGCACTGGCTGGATGCGCGTGAACGACACGACCGGCAACGTCGATCACATCGGCGGAATCAAGTACGTGATGAAGGACGGGATTCTTTACGACGCGAAGAAGCTGCTGCACGACGTCGAAGTGATGGTGCAGAACGCGAAGGCGCCCGAGGTGAAGAAGTGAAGCGGATCGCTTGCCTGATGCTGCTGCTTTGCGCGTGCGCACGCGAGGAGCCGTCGAATACGGCCACCACTTCTGCGCCGCCGCCTGCACCGGCGACGGTCACATCCATCCCTGCTTCGGCGCCTGTCGTGCCGCGCGCGGCGAATCGATCCACGCCGCAGAAATGCGCCGGCGACGGCAGCTACGAACAAGCGATCGACTGCTTCCGCATGTCGGCCGGATTCCATTTCACTCTCGACGGCGTTCGCGGCGAGATGACGCGTCCGACGCCCGGCCTCGAACGTGTGCAATTCAAAGCGGATGGCGTGACCTGGATCGGCGAGGCAAAACATCAGGGCGTGGTCTGGAGCCGCAACGGCGCGCACGAGCTGTCGCCGCCGGACGTCGTCAATCGAATCTGGCAGCGGACGACGACAGTGCTCGATCCGCAGAAGAAGGAAGGATCGCCGCAGCTCGCGGGAACGGAGACGATGTTCGGCGAGCCGGCCAATCACTACCACTTCACGAACGCAAACAGTAGCGACGCGAACGACGTCTGGATCAGCAGAAGCGACGGCCGCATCGTGAAATGGAAAGCAGGCAAGTCGGTGCTGGAGCTGCGTTAGTGGTCTGGTTCGCGGCGATCCTCTTCGTCGTTGTCGGCGTAATCTTCATCATTCGCCGCGGCGATCTCGCTCGCGCGCAATCGCTCGTTGCCGGCGGACGGCTCGGAGCCGGATGCGCGGTCGCCGAGGGGATACTGTTCCTGCTGATGGCGATCGCCGCGGTCGTGCTGCATCGATACGGCTGGTTCGACTAGAGGGCCGGTTCTCGCGCGCCGATTCGGCGCTGGACGAAGCGCATCGGCCAGGCGATCAACAGCAGCGCGGTGATGATCGCGCCCGCGAGTCCGCCGTAGAACGACGATGGGAAGTAATCGATGCGGACGTCCCAATCGCCGGGCGGAATCGTGAAGCCGAGGAACGCGCCGTTGACGAGCTGGGGATCGATGCGCTGGCCGTTCCGGAACACGCGCCAGCCCGGCCACCACGGCTGGCTGCTGACGATAAGCGCGTGCCGTTGCGAGCGAATGTGCAGACGGAAGTTCGTGTCCGAGGCTTCCGTGATCTGCATCGTCGGGTCGTTTTTCGGCGACAGCAGATCGTTTCGCATGCGATCGCTGTCGACCGGGAGAATGTTGACCACCGTCTGCTTCGAGAAATCGTGCTCGGTCAGCGTCTGCGCGAAGCGGTCGTGGTGGAACTCGAGGACGATGTCGTGCGCGGCGAAGAAGCGCGGCTTCACGTCGCGGTTCTCGAAAATGCGTCCGTCGCGGCCGTCGTACACGAGTTGATAGCGTTGCGGATCGCCGGGATCGAGGCCGCGATCGCCGATCAGGTAACGCACGTTGAGGTAGTTCAGGAGCGGAGTCTTGGCGTTCGACCACTTCGCAAAGTACTCAGGCGTTTCGTAATTCGTGAGCAGCCGGAGCAGGCCGAGGTAGCGGCCGAAGGCCATCGGGTCGTGGGTGCGGATATCGGCAAACCCGTACATTGCCTGCGCGTTCGGAAAGAGCGCGGCGCCGATGCCGACGATGCGGAACGGCGCGTTGCGCGGGGTTGCATCCTGCAGCCGCTGCAGCTTCTCGATCAGCGGCGTCTTCGGATACATGGCTTCGGACGGCAGCACCGGATTCCAGCCGTCGGTCGCGCTCCACAATTCGGCGATGAGCGCGACGCCGGCGAGCATCGCCGCGATGTGACGTCCGCGCGCCTGCAGCACGAAGAGCGATGACAGAACGAGCACGAGCACGCTCGGAAGGATGGCGATCATGGCCATGTCCTTCGCTGCCGGCGAGGGGAAGGACCTCGTCAACATGAGCCAGAGCAGGATCGCCGCGGTGGTCAGGACGCCCGAGAGAAAGTGGATCGAGCGCTCGCGGCGGGCGGTGTCGATCGCGGCCGCGGTCAACGCCGCGCCGATCCAGCAGAGGAACAGGCGCAGCCGCGCGTTCGCGGCGAGGCGGAAGACGAAGTGGAAGAACGCGCTGATGACCGGCCAGTTGAAGACGATTCCGGCCGCGACGAGCGCGAGCACGACCAGGAAAAATTCGCGCGTGCGGAAGCGCCGCTGCGCGATGGCGCGATAGAGCAGCGCGAACCAGGAGGCGATGCAGAGGATGCCGGCGAAGCCAGTGATGGACTCGGCGGTGGCGGGTCCCCACGGTTTGTCGCGCGGCGCGTGGCCGTAGAAATTCGGCTGGAACGTCGCGATGGCGGACGCGAAATCGGAGAACGGCGGCTCCTCGTTCGCGTGAACCTGCAGCTCCTGGAACCTCTGCGACTTCTTCACCGTCTCCGCGAACGTGGCGATGAACGGCGACGCCAGCAATGCGGCCACGAAGATCGCGAACGCCGTCAGCGCGAGCGAGCGGATCGCGTCACGACGCGTCGCCGCGCGTTCGACGAATGCGACCCAGAGCGCGAACAGTCCTCCGAAGAACGACACGTGCGTGACCGTTTCCGGATGACCGCCGTAGAGCATCACCGTCCAGACGATGACGGCGAAGAGGAATCGCCGGTACGTGCGCTGCTCGATCAGCAACTCGATCGCCAGAAACGCGAATGGCAGCCACACCGCGACGGTGACGATCGGAAAGTGCAGCCAGGTGATGACGAACGAGCAGAACGTGAACGCGATCGCGCCGATCGCAGACGGCAATTCGTCGTAGCGCCGCCGGCAGAACAAATACATCCCGGTCAGCGCGATCAGCAGTTTCATCGCGGCTTCGGCGGTCATCGCGTAGCCGAGCGGCAGCGGCAAGGCGAGGATGCGCAGCGGCGACATCGCCGAGCTTTGTCCGTTCGCGAGCAGCGGATAGCCGCAACCGGCCAGCGCGTTCCAGAGCGGGAAGTGCAGCGACCGCCACGCCTCGCGCGCCTGCTGCGCCCACGGCACGATCTGCATGGCCAGATCGTTCATCTCCGGATTCGACAGCGTTCGCAGCCGGTTCCAGGTTCCCCACGGCGGCAGGATGTTGATGAAGTCGACCGGGACGTTGACGTAGCGGCCGGTCATCGGCCGGAAGAGGTAGATCAGAACGAGCGCGTAGAAGAACGCGGCCACGCGCCACGGCAAGGCGTCACGAACCGCCGGAATCCACCGCCGGGCGCATGCGATCGCGATCGCGTAAAGCGCGCCGGTGTAAATCCAGGTGGCGTTGAACACGGGCGCGGATCATAAAGCAGAGGAGTGCGAAGGCGGTCAGGAGGGCGATGACCGATGCGATGCGGAACGATGTGTCGGCGTAGCGAATGCGAACGCTGGTGTGGCCGGCGGGAACTGCGAAGGCGAGGAATGGGCCATCCATTTTCGATTCTGCACCGGACACGCGCCACCATCGTGACCAGCCGATGCTGCTTTGAATGACGGTGTTCTTCGCTGCGTCGATTTCGAGCGCGTACGCGTCGCCGCGCGCCCTCGTGATGACGACATGCGCGCCATCGGCAAAGAAGCGCGGCTTCACGTGCAAGTTTTCGTAGAGGCGTCCGTCGGGACCGGCGTAACGCAGAACGTAGCGCGCGGTATCGGTCAGCTCGCGATTCGGCTCGGTCATCAGCCATCGCACGTTCAATCGGTCGAGCATCGGCGTCGAATCGTCATTCCACTTCTTGTAGTAGTCGTGCGAGATCCAGCCGCCGATGGAATGAACGTACGTGGCCGGCTCCATCGGATCGTGAATGCGCGCGTCTTCGATGCCGAACATCGCGTTCGTGTCCGGAAAAAGAACGCCGCCGATGCCGGCGACGCGATCAAAGCCGGGACGGTGGTAGCGCAGAACGGCGTCGATGAGCGGCGTGCGCGGATAGAAGGTGTCGATGGGAAACGCGGAGTTCCAGCCGATCGTGAGCGGCCACATCTCGGCGATGACCGCCGCAACGAGCAGCACCGACGCGACCGTTCGCATCCGCGGCACGAGCGCAAACGCCGCAGCGACGATCACGATCGCGCTCGGAATGATCGAGATCACTCCGTCATGCCGCGCGACGGAGCTCGGGAACGGAGTCCTCATCACGATGATGGCGATCAGCGATGCCGCCGATGCCAATCCGATCGCGAACGGAATCGTGCGCATTCGATTCAACGCCGCGGCGATCAGCACCGCCAGAATCCAGGCGAAGAGAAAACGGAGCCGCGCATTGGCAGCCAGTCCGATGACCGCGTGCATCGCGGCAACGGCCGGCTTCACATTCGTGAGGAGTACGAAGATACCGATTGCGGCGATCACGAAGAAGACTTCGCGGTCGCGGAAGCGCCGCCGCGCGATCGCATCAATGGACATGGCGATGATCGAGGCGATGCCGAGGATGCCGGCGAATCCCGTCACGGCCTCGGCGCCGGCCGGACCCCACGGGTTCCCGGGCCGCGTTCCGTACAGCCTCGGCTGCACGAGCAGCGCGAGCGACGTCGCGTCCGAAAACGGCATCGCGGCGTCCGCCTTTTTCATATCCTCGAAACGCGTCGAGGCCCGCACGTTCTCGGCAAACGGAACGATCATCGGCAGCGCCAGCAGAAAGGACACGGCACCCGCGCCGGCCAGCGCCGGCAGAAACGCGCGCTCCTTCTCCACGATCACGATCCACAGCACGTATGCGATCGCGAAAAAGAGGATGTGTACCGCTGTCTCCGGATGCCCGCAGAAAACGACCGTCGCGCCGATCGCGGCGGTCATCGCGAAGCGCGCATACGTTCGCCGCTCGACGAGAACATCGATCTGGTACAGCACCGCCGGCAGAAAACAGGCCGCGGTGCTCTGCGCGAAATGCAGCCACACCACCACGAACGGACCGAATCCATACGCGATCGCGGCGATGCTGCTTGGAAGGACGCGGTAACGCCGCCGGCAATAGAGAAACGTGAACGTCAGCGCGACGAGCATCTTCATCGCCGCCTCGAAAGTCATCGCGTAGCCGAGGGGCAACGGCAGGGCGAGAATCCGCAGCGGCGAAAACGCCGCGCTCTGCGCGCTCGCGAGGAGCGGATAGCCGCAACCGGCCAGCGCGTTCCACAGCGGCGCGTGCCCGCTCCGCCATGCGTTACGCACCTGAAGCGCCCACGGCACGAGCTGCATCACCACGTCCTGCGTCTCCCCGTTCATCACCGTGTACTTCGTCAGCCCCGGCGCCGACGCCGACCACGGCGCGATGAGTTTCGGGATGTCTGTGGCGACGCAGACATACGGTCCGGTCATGGCCTTGAAGAGAAAGACGAGCACGAGCGCGTAAAAAAGAACCGCGATCCGCTTCGGCAGCGCACTGCCGCCGCGCCGCGCGAGCGCAACCGCGACCGCGTAGACGACACCGACGTAGATGAAGGTGGGATTCAACGCGGGGGATGGTAGCGCGCGCAGCGACGGAGCGCTGGCGTCCGTCGGTTTGTAAACGAAATGGCAATTCCGGCGCCGTTCGTCGCGCGCGGAGGCGCGCTCCACAATCCAGCCCCGCGCTCGGCGCGGGGTTGTAACGCGGATGACGGAGGTGCGGCCGCGGAGGCGGCCGCTACACGGTCTCGCGCGGCGCGAGCATTTTGTGGTGGCCGCCTGCGTGGCCACGAACATCATTCGCGCTTGTTACCCCGCGCCGAGCGCGGGGCTAAGTTTGTTGAGCGCGCCTTCGCGCGCTGCTGCACGGCGTCAGTGCGCCGCGTCGTTGTCCATGCCGAGGAACGTGAGGAGCGGAACGCCGGCCACCTGCTCGAAGCGTTGTCCGTACGACCTGATCGCGCCCGATGGTTCGTCGAGAAAAATCCGCTCCACGCGGAAGAGTGGGACGAACATCGTGATCAGGTCGAGGTCGGGCTCCTCGTTGCGCGCGATCTGGTGGATCCAGTCTTCGAACGCGTCGAGGTTGATGCCGCGCATCGTCACGCCGGCGGGCGAGAGCGCCGTCAGCACGCCGAAGAACTTCTCCTTCGGATTGACGAGGTTGAGAATGATCAGCGCGGACGGCGCGAAGCCTTCGATCATCGTTTTTCGCTCAGTTCGATCAGCACGCCGTTGCCCGCGGCCGGATGGAGAAAGGCCACGCGGCAGCCGTGCGCGCCCGGCACCGGAGCTTCGTTGATGAGGCGGTAGCCGAGGGATTTGAGATGTGCGAGATGCGCTTCGATGTCGTCGACGCGAAAGCAGATGTGATGGATTCCTTCGCCGCGTTTCTCGATGAACTTGGCCACTGTCGATTCGGGACCGGTCGGTTCGAGCAACTCGAGGTTTGCATCGCCAGCGGAGAGAAACGCCGTCCGCACGCCCTGCGTCGTGACGGTCTCGACGTGATCGATCGTAAGTCCGAGGTCCGCGTAAATCTTCGCCGCATCGAGCGACTTCACCGCGATACCGATGTGGTCGAGCGTCGGTTTGTTCATCAGACTCCCTTCACGTCCGCGCCCCAGATGTGTTTGTGCAGTTGCGTTTGCAGTCGGGCCGGTACGCGGTCGGAAAGCATCCATTCTGCCAATGGCTTGAGATCGATCTCGCCCCACACCGGTGAAAAGAGGATCGTGCGTCCCATCAGGTTGCGCTGCGCGATCACGCCGCGCGCCCATTCGTAGTCGGCGCGATTGGCGATGACGAACTTGATCTCGTCGTGCGGCCGAAGGTTGGCGAGATTCGGCCAGTAGTTCTTTTCCGCTTCGCCCGAACCGGGACATTTCACGTCGAGGATGATCTTGGCGCGGCGGTCGACCGGCTCGATGTCGATCGATCCGGAGGTCTCGATCAGCACCTCGAATCCGCCATCGCAAAGGCGCGCGATGAGATCGAACGCTTCTTTCTGCGCCAGCGGCTCGCCGCCGGTGACTTCGACGAGCTCGCAGCCGTAACTCTTCACGCGCTCGATCACGTCATCGATGGACACCTTCTCGCCGCCGGTGAACGTGTATTCGGAGTCGCACCAGCGGCAGCGCAGATTGCAGCCGGCCAGCCGCACGAAGACGCACGGCCGCCCGGCGTGCGTCGACTCGCCCTGAATGCTGTGGAAGATCTCGGTGACGCGAAGCACGGCGCGAATCATGCGCGATGTCACTCGTCGTGTCATCCGCGGCGGCCTTGGCTCACCACGATGGAACGCTGGCGTCCTCGCCGGCTGGCTCGGCTGCGTCCCGCTGCCGACCAACATTTTGCCAAGCACCGCGGCGGCGAGGACTCGCGCCGAGCCAGCCGGCGGGACGCCAGCGCTCCGGCCGCGAGCATCTTGGAACGCTTGCCGCACAATTACGCCGAGTGGCCGAATCCGTTCCCATCGCTGACTACGCCGCCATCGGCTGCACGCGCTCGGTGGCGCTCATCTCGCGCGCAGGCTCGATCGACTGGTTGTGCTGGCCGCGCTTCGACTCGCCGTCGATCTTTGGACGCCTGCTCGATATCGAAAAAGGCGGCTTTTTCGCGATTCACCCTTCCATCGAACACGAAGCGAAACGCAGCTACCTCGACGGCACCAACGTCATCGAGACGACGTTCACAGCGAGCTCCGGAACTGCACGCCTCCTCGATTTGATGCCGGTCATGACCGAAGACGAAAAGCGGACCACGCTGACGCCGTTCCGCCAACTGTTGCGCCGCATCGAAGTGATCGACGGCGAGCTGCCGATCGAAGTCATCTACGCACCGCGCCCCGACTATGCCCGCATCACTCCTCGGCTTGCGTCTCGCGGCGACTCCGTCCACTGCGGCTGGGGAGCGCAGGTACTGAATCTTCGCAGCGACGCGAAGTTCGACATCGACGACGGCACAGCAATCGCTCGCGTAACGTTGAAGGCCGACCAGTCGCACACATTCGCCCTCGGCTTCGACGATCACACGCCGGCCGTTCTCCCATCGATCACCGACGACGCGATCGCGCGCACCGTGAAATTCTGGCGCGAGTGGTCGTCGCAGCTCACCTACGACGGTCCGCATCGCGCACTCGTCCTTCGTTCGGCGCTCGTTCTGAAACTGCTGACCTACGCCCCGACCGGCGCCATCGTGGCCGCGCCGACGACGTCGCTCCCCGAGTCAATCGGCAGCGTCCGCAACTGGGACTATCGCTATTGCTGGCTGCGCGATGCGTCGTGGACCGTCACCGCGCTCTACGATTGCGGCTTTTCCATCGAAGGCGCCGCGTTTCTCGACTGGCTCCTCTACTCAACGCGTCTCACGCATCCGCACCTGCAGATGCTCTACGACGTCTTCGGCGAGTCGCGCGTGCCGGAGACGACCCTCGATCATCTGGCCGGCTATCGCGGTTCGCGGCCGGTGCGTATCGGCAACGACGCTCACGGCCAATTTCAACTCGACGTCTACGGCGAGCTCCTCGGCGCGGTCGAAGAAGCGACGCGCCGCGGCGAAGAGCTCGATCGCGACGTCCAACATCTCATTCGCCGCCTCACCGAAATCGTCTGCGAACGCTGGCAGGAGCCGGACGCCGGCATCTGGGAAAAACGCGGCGGCGCGCGCCAGCACGTGCACGGCAAAGTCATGGCCTGGTCGGCGCTCGACAGCGCGCAACGCATCGCCAAGCGTTGCCACGTGAAGATCGATGACGCGCGGATCGCAAACGCAAAAGCCGCGATCAAGGACGAGGTCCTGACTCACGGCTTCAACGCGCGACGCAACAGTTTCACCGGCATCTTCGATGACGAGGAAGTCGATGCCAGCCTTCTCTTCATCGCCCGCGTCGGCTTCATCGATCCCACCGACCCGCGCATGCTCGGCACCATCGATGCGATTCGCGCGGACCTCGGCCACTCGGGCCTGATGTACCGCTACGACACGCGCGAGACCGACGATGGCCTCCCATCCGGCGAAGGCGCCTTCCTCGCCTGCAGCTTCTGGCTCGTCGAAGCGCTGGCGCTGGCCGGCCGCGTCGACGAAGCGCGCACGCTCTTCGACGACATCGCCCGCCGCGGCAACGACGTCGGCCTGTTTTCCGAGGAGATCGACGTGCACACGGGAGAGCTGCTCGGCAACTTTCCGCAGGCGCTGACGCACATCGCTCTCCTCACCGCGGCGCTCTGTTTGGCACAGGCGGAGGAGAAGGGGAAGGCCGAGCCGCGGGCGACGTGACATCCACTTTTTCGTGCGCAGCACTTTGGAGTGCGGCGGCAAAGGAGGGTGTCTCAAAAGCCCGTAGCGTCACTCCTTGGATGAGGAGGGCGCGAACGAATGAGCCAAGAGCTACGAGCGGACTACACGACACAGTTCCTGTTTCCGCCGGCGTTGGAGAACTGGGTCGGAGCGGACGATCCGGCGCGGTTTATCCGCGCCTTCG
>DASYJF010000140.1:0-58960 GCA_035996815.1 Thermoanaerobaculia bacterium
CCCCCCCCCCCCCCCCGACGCCCCACCCCCAACTTGACTAAAAGATAACGATTCATAGATAGTTGGCGCCTGAGTCGATTCTGAATCCAGCTCTGCGGAGCGCATTCCGGGTGTGGTTTTTGGGAGGCATGTATGCGCGTATTGTCACGGCTCGCCCTCGTTGTCCTTGCAGTCGCCGTCCTTTCCGCTTCGACGGCGTTCGCCGATCAGTACCAGGCCACGTGCCCGTTGACGCTGGTCGCGACCAACGCCGGACCGACCGCGTTCTACCAGTCGCCGCACGGCGTTTTCCGCTTCGGCTCGCAGGTTTTCGCGCTGCGCGGACAGACGCTGACGACCTACACCGTCACCGATCTCGGCGACATGCAGATCGCCCGCGAGGACTTCATCGGTTCCCTCGCCGCGCGTGAGACGAAGGGCGGCATGGCCTTCAACGCCGGTTTCCTCTATGTCTCCAGCGAAGCGGGTCTCGAGATTTACGACCTGCGCAGCGTCCGCGCCGGCGGCACCGCACCGATCCTCGTCTCGCGCACTCCCGGCCTTCGCTACCATCGCCTGGCCGTGAGCGGCACGACGCTCGCCGCGCTCTATCCAGCCACCGACCTGCCGTGCTCGGCGGTCTTCACAGTCGGGCCGAATACCTGTTTCAACCAGATCGATATTTACAATGTCGCCAATCCGCTCACGCCGTTCCGCGTCAGCACGCTTTCGACGTTTCTCAGTCCGCTCGGCGGCTACAACGACATCGCCTTCAACTTCGGCATCCTCGTCGCCGCGGCCAACGGCAGCACGGTCGCCTGGAACCTCAGCAATCCGGCCTCTCCGACGCTGATGAGCGGGATCGCCGTTCCGGGCACCTTCCTGGCCAGCAACGGTTCGACCCTCCTCGGCGTCGGCAACGACACCTCGATCATTACCTACAACATCACGCCGACGGACGTGAACGCGTTCTTCCACCCGCTCACGTATCACTCCACGGCGAACCTGCAGGTCGAGCGTTCCAATCCGATCATTTTTCATCCGCAGGCTGTCTTTGATGAAGCCAATGGCCGTCTGATCACGATGATCGACGAGCTCGATTACCAGACCCTCCAGCCCGCGCGCACGATCGCGTTCGACGTCTTCGACTACGCCACGGCCATGCTCGAAGGCCGAGATCCGCGCCAGTACGAGCAGGTTTCGTACACGCAGGGCGACGAGGTGAAGTGGAACCCGCTCTCGGTCGGCTCGCTCGTCTACGTCGTCGGCGAAATGACCGGGACGCAGACTTACGGCGCTTGCGGACTCATGACGGGCAAGATCGAATTCGAATCGATCGCCGGCACCGTCTGCGGCGGCGCCGAGATCCACGGATGGGTCACGGGCACGCTGAAGATCACGAACGTGGAACTGCTGCTCGACGGCGGCTCGCTCGGATCGGCGTCGCTGTCCGGACCGCCGCGCAACGACATTCCGTCGACGACACCGGTTTCGACGTGGCGCGTCGCCGTGAACCTCGACGCGATCACCAAGGGCGAGCACGTGCTCCGCGCGATCGGAACGGACGCAGCCGGAAATCGGCGCCAGTTCTCCAGCCAGCGCATCTTCTTCCCGGGCCCCGGCTCGAACTGCGTGGCGCGCCGCCGCGCGGCGTAATCATGGGAACGCGGGCGTCCCGCCCGCTTTTGATCCGCGCGAGAACTGCGGGCGAGACGCCCGCGCTCCCAGGAAAAGCTGTGATCACGCGAACGACTCAATGATCGCCAGCGCCGCTGCACGCGGATCGCTGGCGTCGGTGATCGGCCGCCCGACCACGATGTAATCCGCGCCGGCCGCAATCGCCGCGGCCGGCGTCATCGTTCTGCGCTGATCTCCCGCTTCGCTCCCCTCGGGGCGAATGCCCGGAACGACGAGCTGCAAGTCGCCGCAGGCGTCGCGAATGGCCGCGACTTCGTGCGGCGATGCGACGACGACGCGTAGTCCCGATTCCTGCGCCAGCCTCGCCAGCCGCACGGCATTGTCGAGCGGCGTTCCGCGGAATCCGATGCGCTGCAGCTCGGCGTCATCGAGGCTGGTGAGGATGGTGACGCCGAGCACGAGCGTCGAGTCATTGACACAGGCGCGAAGCATCGCCTCGCCGCCGGCCGTATGCACCGTCACCATCGCCGCGCCGAGCGACGCTGCCTCGGCCACAGCATGCTTCGCTGTGTTCGGAATGTCGTGAATCTTCAGATCGAGGAAAATCTTCGCACCGCGATCGATCACCTCACGCACGATCGACGGTCCGTTCGCGACGAACGCCTGCAAGCCGATCTTCAACACACCCGCCGCGCCCTCGAGCGCATCGGCGAGGCGGAGGATGTCGTCGCGGTTCGAACGATCGATGGCGACAATCAAACGGTCAGTTGCTTGCATAATCGGCATGATAGCCACCGCATGAACAAATTCGACATCGCTCGCGCGCTCGACGACATCTCCAGCTACCTCGAGCTGAGCGAGAACAACCGCTTTCGCGCCTTGGCGTTCGAGCGCGCCGCGCACAGCATCCGCGCGCTCGACGCCGAGCCGGCCGATCTCATCGCCAGCGGTGAACTGGTGAAGACGCCCGGCATTGGCAAAGCCACCGCCGCAATCATTGAAGAGCTGGTTCGCACCGGCGAGTCGAAGTACCTCGCGGAACTGCGTACGCAATATCCGTCAGGCATTTTCGAACTGCTGCGTGTCCCGAAGCTTGGTCTGAAAAAGATCGGCATCCTGCACGAGAAACTCGGCATCGGGAATCTCGACGAGCTCGAAGCAGCCGCGCGCGAAGGGCGCGTCGCGCCGCTGCCGGGATTCGGACCGAAGACGCAGCAGTACATCCTCAGCGGCATCGAGAAAGCGCGTCGCCGCGAGTCGCACTTCCTGCTGCCGATCGGCGTGGAAGTCGGCGAACAAATTCGCGAGCACCTCGCGGCGATCGAGGAAATCGAAGATGCCGAGGTTTCCGGCAGCGTACGGCGGCGGCTGGAGATCATTCGGAATGTGAACATCGTCATCGCCACGCGCGATCAGGATGCCGTCGTCAAAGCGCTTTCGAAACTTGTCGAAAAGATCGAGCGCATCGACGACGACACCGTGAAGGCATTCGCGCGCAACGAGATCGACGTCCGGTTCCACTTCGCCAGGCCCGACGCCTTCGGCGCCACGCTGCTCGTCACCACCGGTACGCCGGAGTTCGTCGCAGCCTTTCTCGAACGCGGCGGAAAACTCGGTCGCGCGCGCAGCGAGAAGGAGCTGTTCGACAAAGCCGGCCTCGCCTACGTCGATCCCGAACGCCGCGAAACCGGCGACGACCTCAAACGCAAACGGCACCGCCGCCTCATCGAAGTCTCCGATCTTCGCGGCACGTTTCACGTCCACACCACCTTCTCCGACGGCCGCAACACCGTGCACGAAATGCTCACCTCGGCACGTGACCGCGGCTTCGAATACGTCGGCATTTCTGACCACTCGCCCGCCGCCTTCTACGCCGGCGGATTGAGCGTCGAGCAGGTCAAGCTTCAGCACAAAGAGATTGCCGCGAGTGAGCGTGAAGTCGCGCCGATGCGCGTCTTTCGCGGGACGGAAGCCGACATCCTCCCCGATGGCACGATCGATTACGACGAGAAGACGCTCAAAAAATTCGACTTCGTCATCGCCTCCATCCATTCGCGCTTTCAGATGCCGAAGGATGAGATGACCGAACGGATGCTGCGCGCGCTCGACAACCCGTACGTGACCTTCCTCGGCCATCTCACCGGCCGCAAGCTCCTCTCACGCGACGGCTACAGCGTCGACTTCGAGCGCATCTTCGAGAAAGCCGGACAGCGCGGCGTGATGATCGAGATCAATGGCAATCCGAACCGTCTCGACCTCGACTGGCGCCACATCCGCCGCGCTCAAGACCTCGGCGTCGGATTCGCCATCACGCCCGACGCGCATTCGGTTCACGAATACGCGGCGCTCATCAGCGGCACCTGGGTCGCGCGCAAAGCGGGCCTGACGCCGAAGGAGATTTTCAACACCAAGCCGGTCGATGAAGTGGCGGAGTACCTGAAGTCGCGCCGCGCCGGCTAGACGAGATCCGCGGCGTTATCGACGCGCTCTTTCTCCAACGCGGCGACGCGTTCGCGAAGGTCATTCACCTCGGTATGGATCTTCGTCAGCTCCTCTTTGACCGCTTCGCGGACAAACTCCTGCAGCCGGGTCTGCATGCGTTGCGTCTGATCGGATGAGAATTGTGTGAGCCGATTGAGCGGCTCGCCAAAGAGGTCTTTCAGCAGTTGTTCGAAGTCATTCGGCATGTACCGGACCCGAGCAATTGAAGTGCCACGGAAAGTCGTGGGAGAATCCGCGCGGTCCATGCACATTCTGAGCTTCGCCGACTTCTGGCCGGACTACGTGCGCGCCCATGCTCGCGAGCGCACCCGCGTGCTGCACGCCATCGGCTCCGTGCTCGCGGTGGTCATGCTCGGCCTCGCCTTCGCCGTCAACCTCTGGTTTCTGATCGCCGTCCCGCTGGTCGGCTACGCCTTCGCCTGGTACGCGCACTTTTTCGTCGAGCACAACAGGCCGGCCACGTTCGAGCACCCGTTCTACTCGCTGGCCGCCGACTACCGCATGCTCTTCCTGATGATGGCCGGGCGGATGGATGCCGAGGTCGAGAGGTGTTGCGGAAACGGCGTGGCGGCGGTTAGTCCGTCGGCGTGAAGCGAACACGGCCAACCGATTGCATCGGATGAGCGGCATGGCCCGCACCCTCCCTCTCTTTCTGCTGCTTTTCGCCGTCACCGCGTTCGCGCAGGATGTCGCCCTGCAGCCGATCGCCACCGGGCTCAATCAGCCGGTCGCCCTCACGCACGCCGGCGACACGCGCCTCTTCATCACCGAGCAGATTGGCACGGTCCGCATCTATGACGCACTCGGCCTGCGCGCCGCGCCCTTCCTCGACATTCGCTCGATCGTGCTGGCCGAAGGCGAGCGCGGCCTGCTCAGCGTCGCCTTTCATCCGCAGTATCGCAACAACGGAATCTTTTTCGTCTACTACACAAACCAAAACGGCGACAACAATCTGGCGCGCTACAAGGTCACGTCCGATCCCGACCGCGCCGATGCTGCCTCCGGCGCAGTCCTTCTGACGATTCCGCATCCGACCTTCGCCAACCACAACGGCGGCCAGCTCCAATTCGGTCCCGACGGCTTTCTCTACATCGGCACCGGCGACGGCGGCTCCGGCGGCGATCCAAACAACAACGCTCAGAACCTCAATCAACTCCTCGGCAAGATCCTGCGCATCGACGTCGATCACGGCTCGCCGTACGCAATCCCGTCATCGAATCCGTTCGCGACGCGTCCCGGTGCGCGCGGCGAGATCTGGGCGTACGGCGTCCGCAATCCGTGGCGCTTCAGTTTCGATCGCATCACCGGCGATCTCTGGATCGGCGACGTTGGCCAGGACGCGTTCGAGGAGGTCGACTTCCAAGCGGCGACAAGCATCGGCGGCGAAAACTACGGTTGGCGAAAGATGGAGGGGCAGCACTGCTACAACCCGTCGTCGAACTGCGTCGACGCCGGCGTCGTCTTTCCCCTGCTCGAATACTCGCACGCCGGTGGCGCCTGCTCGATCAGCGGCGGCTACCGCTACCGCGGGACGCAGATCCCGTCGCTCAAAGGCGCATACCTATACGGCGATTACTGCACCGGCACGATCTCAAAGGCGGAACAGTCCGGCACGAACTGGTTGTCGAGCACTCTTTTCGCGACCACGCTCCGCATCAGCGCCTTCGGCGAAGACCTCAGCGGCGAGTTGTACGTGATGGATGTCGCGAAAGGGATCGTCTACAAAATCGCGCCGCGCGGTTTCGTGCGCCGGCGCGCGGTGCGGTAGTCGCGACAGCTGAACTCTCTTGTATTGATGCAACCGATACCGAAGCGCAGCGACGATTTCCTTAACCCTACGCAAGCCCTTTGAGCGTACGCACCAACTGAGGGAGCACGTCGCGCGGCCATTCGCCCATGAGGCATATCTGAATCCAGTTCCGCTGCCGCAGGTAGGAACTGGCGTGGCCGATGACGAAGCCTGCGCGCTCAATCATTTGCGCTGCCTCGTCCGAACGCACCTCTGGCGGAAGAGCGATCGTCACGATATGGGGAGCGGGATTGCCGCGATCGGCCAGCAGCGTAAACCCTGCATGAAGCAGCCGGCGGCGCAGCCAAGCACCGGCGGCCGCGGTTTGCGCGAAGCGCGACAGCCAGTCGGCGTTTTCGACGGCGACGAGCAGCGCCCGCACGAGGTTTGTCGAGTGCGTAAACGGAACTCCGTCGCGCACGTACAGGCCTAAATCGAGATAGCGAGGGATCGTGTCGTTCACGGCTACCGGTTGTTGATGAAACACGAGCGCCAGGCCGGGATACGACGCCAGCCCTTTACCGCTCGCGCCGGTCGCGAACCACGCCTCTGACAGGTCGAGCGGTACGGCGCCGATCGCGCTCACGGCGTCAATGCACAGCTTTGCGTTACGGGAGCGGCAAATGGCTTGAATGGCAGCCACGTCATTGAGAACGCCGGTCGAGGTTTCGCAGGCAACCGCCCACGCCCAATGGAAGTCGCGCGCGGCGATGCCGTCCAAGTCGATGGGATCGCCCCACTCCAATCGGACGTGCTCGAAGTCGAGCCGGGCGCGTGAGGCGTGATCGGCAAGCCGCTCGCCGAACTCGCCGTTGCTGATGACAATCCCGTGTGTGCCGAGGAGCGACAGTTGCGCCGCGACGGTATCGTTCCCCAGGGTCGCGCTTCCGAGGAGCACTTGGACATAACGGGCATTCACAAGTGCGCACAAGGCCGTTTTCAGCCGGCGCAACTCTTCGTCGAACGCAGGCGACCGATGCGAGCGCGGCGCAGCGCCAAACGCGGCGACAACATCCGGGTGAATTGCAACCGGACCAGTGTGCAGGTTCGTCACCTGGCCTCGCGCCGCGGGAAAAAGCGACGAGATTTCTTGCGCCTTTTCGCGGAACGCGTCGACCGTGAGATACATCGGCTGGAATGGCGCTTCGACAGTTCCCACGAGCGGCCCGAACGGAACAAAGCCAATATGCCGATACAATTTCAATTGTCGGGTCGTCGCGGAGATTACAGCGGCATCAAAGCCGCGATCCGTGGCGTAGTCCCATACGCCCGCCAACAATCCCGGTAACACGTTGCCTGAGCGATGCTTCTTCGCCACCGATAAAAGGCGGATCTCACAGTATCGGTAGCCGGCCGGGAGATACTGATCGAGATTCTCAAGCTTCCCGTCAAGGGAGAATGGCCGGGACACGCGCACCGCGATGCTGCCGATTACCGTCTCGCCATTCAGCGCGATGACATACGTGTTCTCCTTGTCGAAGCGGTCGACGTGCCGCTCGCTTTCGTTCGGCCCATACTGCTGAATCTCTTCGACGAAGGCCTTGTAGTGCAGCGCATGGATCTGCTCGAACTCGCGTTCCTCACGCGCGACTCTGAACTTGATTGTGGCCATAAGAAAAATAGTCGTCGCAGTGTGATCGCGAACGTCACAAAACAGTGGGCTGTCCGCTGGATGTCGCCTCGAACCACCTCGGGATCAGCATTCCGGCCGTGAGGTCGTACGCGAAGTGGACGACCATCACAGGGATCAGTGACTGTGCGAGCCACACGAGCGCGTGACACGCCAGCGCGATGACGAAAATCCCGGCCATGCTTCGCAATCCCTGCATCGCGTGCGCGGCGGCGAAACTGATCGAGACCGCGATGATCGGGACGATCGCGATTCCGATCAGCCGTTGCGCCAGCTCCGTCATCACGCCGCGATAGACGAGCTCCTCGGCGGTGCCGGCCACGATGCAGAGGAAGACGTACGGCACCATCTCCCGCGAGTTGTGCGGGAGGATGTCGTAGAGCCGCTGCTTCGACGCGTCGCTGCGGCTCGACCATCGCAATTTCAATGTGAGCACGGTCAGCACGTACATCAGCACCGCGGCACTCCACGCGACGAGCGGCCGTTGCGGCAGCGGCATCGCCAGGATGCCGTGTGTGTACGCAGTCCACGCAGCGATCGCCGCCAATACGAGCTGAAAAATGATCGTCTGCCTGTAGAAGCGGGATCGTGAGATCGGTAGCGGTCCTGTGCCGAGGCGGCGCGCGGATTTGATGATGAGGATGGGGAGAAAGACCCCGGCGAATGCCAGCAGCACGAAACCGAGCGCGTTGACCTCCTCAGGAATCAGCGCGTGGATCATCGATCACCAGCGATGCCCGCATTCGGCGCAGCGGTACGGCGACGCGACGAGAAAGAAAATGCAGACGGCCATGATGAGATAGAACGCCATGATGAGCTGTTCGACGGCGACGCCGACGGCAATCAGCAGGCCGGCGCAAATCAGAAAGCCGGCAAGGCGTCGCGTTTTACGGATGTCCGCCGAGCCACATTTCGGACACTGCTCGGGATGACGGATGGCGTGTTCGGCGCTGGCTGTGGCTTGTTCGGCGACGTCGAGACCCGCAATCCGATTCAGGATCGATTCAGCGCGATCGGCATCCTCGGACGCGACCTGCAGTTTGACGCCCATCGGCGACGTGTAAGGCGCGATCGCGGTGACGTTCTCGTCGCCGAGGAACGCAGGGACGCCTTCGTCGGCGAGAACGGCCTTGGCGAGTTGGGCGTCGTGAGCGTTGCGGAACGTGGTCAGGGTTACCAGCGGCATGCGGCGCGGATTGTAGGCCGTTATCATCCGCGCCGTGCCGCGGCGCTTCGATCGCTTCCTCGATGACCTCTCGTGCGTCGAGCTGTCGGCGCGCGCGTGCAACCAGTTCGCGCGCATCGATGGCGACGTTCGCGGCAACGCGATTCGCCGCCGCAATCTGCGGCTCTACCTCGAGGAGCTCGACGCGATCGGACCACGCTTGCTCCTCGTCGGCGAGGCCGTTTCGTATCGGGGCGGGCGGTTGACCGGCATCCCATTCGTCAGCGAGACGGTGATGCTCTGCGGCGTCGATCTCGCGAACGGCTCGCAGGTGCTCGGCAGCGAACGCGGCTATCGCAAAGCGGACCTCTCCACCCGCATTTCGACCGAGGCGAGTGCGACGATGGTGTGGGGAACGATTCGAAACATCGATCCGCTGCCGCTGCTCTGGAACGCGTTTCCCTTTCATCCGTTCGATGCGGGCGATCCGCTCACGAACCGGATGCCGACGCCGGCCGAGTTGGAGATCGGCGCGGCGTTCGTCATGCGCCTGATTCGCCTTTTCGCCATCGAGCGCGTCGCAGCGATCGGCAATCAAGCCTCATTCAGCCTGACCCGCCTCGGCGTTCCGCATCAAAAGGTGCGGCATCCGTCGCAAGGCGGCAAGAACCTCTTCGTCGCCGGAATGGCGCGCCACTCGCAATTTCCGAGCGTGGAAGATTAGAGAGACGGTTCACGACGTTACCCCCCGATGTGCGACATCTCCACTTTCGTCGCCGGCGTCGCCTCGGAGCGGATTTCGGAGTAGCGATCGTCGCGGGTGCGCCAGTAGCCGCGGATGGCGGCGGTGATCGTTTCGTCGTCCGCGCCGCCGCGGAGGAGGGCGCGCAGGTCGTGGCCGGTGCCGGCGAAGAGGCAGAGATAGAGCTTGCCGTCGGCGGAGAGGCGAGCGCGCGTGCAACTGCCGCAGAAGGGTTGGGTGACCGAGGAGATGATGCCGATCTCGCCGGCGCCGTCGAGGTAGCGCCAGCGTTCGGCGACTTCGCCGAAGTAGTTCGGCTGCACCGGCGCGATCGGCCAGTGCTCGTTGATCCGTTCCGCGATCTCGCGCGCGGAGACGACGTCCGTCATCCGCCAGCCGTTCGTGTTGCCGACGTCCATGTACTCGATGAAACGGAGGATGTGGCCCGTTCCGCGGAAGCGTTGCGCCATCGCGATGATGCTGCCGTCGTTCTCGCCGCGTTTGACGACAACGTCGATCTTGATCGGACCGAGTCCCGCGTCCGAGGCCGCGTCGATTGCTTCGAGAACGCGGGCGACGGGGAAGTCGACATCGTTCATGCGGCGGAAGACAGCGTCATCGAGCGAATCGAGACTGACGGTGATGCGATTGAGTCCGGCCTCGCGAAGCGCAACGGCTTTCTCACGTGTCAGGATGGAGCCGTTCGTGGTGAGAGCAATATCCTGCACACCGCGAGTGTCCCTGAGCATCGCCACGAGACGTTCCAGATCGCGGCGAAGAAGCGGCTCGCCGCCTGTAAGCCGGATCTTCTGAACACCTTGGTTGGCAAAGAGTTGGGCGAGTCTGGCGATCTCCTCGAACGTCAGCAATTCGGCGCGGTCGAGGAAGGCGAAGTCGCGGCCGAAGACTTCCTTCGGCATGCAATAGGTGCAGCGGAAGTTACAGCGGTCTGTAACCGATATCCGCAGGTCACGAAGGGGACGACCGAGCGCATCAACTGCCATTCAGCGCAGACAACTCCGGCGGCGGGAACAAAAACTCCAGCACGGCCTGCGCGCGTTTGGCCCACGCGCGTTCGCTGTGATCGGCGCGGCGATCCTCGAAGTAATTGAAGTCCGCCTCATCGCGCCAGCCCTTGTTGCGCAGCAGGTCGCGAAGCGAACGCGCGTCGTTCAGACCCTCCACGCCTTCGCGTCCGCCCATGTCGAGCCAGATGCGTGGACGGTGCGGCGATGAGAAGCCTTCGACGTCCGTGAGAATGGCGCGGTTGTGCCACCAGACCGAGGGTGACATCACGGCGAGATGGCCGAAGACGTCGGGACGCGTAAGCCCGAGATGCAGTGTGGCCAGACCGCCGAGCGAGGAGCCGCCGAGAGCTGTATTCGAGGCATCGGTCAGCGTGCGGAACTTCGCATCGATGATCGGCTTCAGCTCTTCGATGATCATTCGGCCGTAGTCCTTCGCCTTGCCGCCGCCGCGATGCGCCGGATCGTTCGTCGGCGTGTACTCGTCGATGCGCGACGCACCGGTGTTGTCGATGCCGACGATGATCATCGGCCGCGCCGTTCGCGAACCGATCGCCTCATCGGCCGCTTCGCCGAGGCGCCAGTGCTGGCCGGGGATGAACGCGCGCTCGGATTCGAAAAGATTCTGGCCGTCGTTCATGTAGAGCACGGGGTAGCGGACGTCGTCGCGATCGTTGTAGCCGGGCGGCAGATAGATGGTGATGTCGCGGTCGTTGCCGAGGATGTCGGAGTGGAAGCCGCGGATGTGGTCGAGAGTGCCGCGGCGCGTTTCCTTCCGCCGGTTCGGAAGCTGCAGCACACGCCGGAAGGCAGTGCGGAGCGTGTCGCTCAATTGCTGCATCAGTCTCGAATCTCGCGATAGCCGCTGCGGAAGTAGAGCAACGGCTCGCCCTCGCGGGTGAAGACGTCGACCACTTCGCCGACGAAGATGGTGTGATCGCCGCCCGGCAGTTGCTCGTGCAGCCGGCACTCGATCGCGGTGAGCGCGCCGGTGATGAGCGGGACGTCGAGCGCGCCTGTGAATGTCTCGACGCCCGCGAATCGGTCGTCGCTGCGCGATGCGAATTTCGAGGAGATCTCTGTCTGCGCGTTGCTGAGAATGCTCACGCCGAATTTCTGCGCGGCGATGATCGCCTCATGCGTCTTCACCGAATGTTCGATGCAGACGAGGACGAGCGGCGGATGCAGAGAGAGGGATGCGAACGAGGCCACGGTCATTCCGAAGAGTTTCCCGTCGTGCGACGTCGTCACGATCGTGACACCGCTGGCGAAATGCGACATGGCCAGCCTGAAACGAGCATCATCGATCGGCATCGCGAACCTCCGGGCGGCGCAGTGTAATGCAACTTTCGGGCGCTCCCGCGCGCGTGGCATTCGATGTGATAAAATTCCGCGCCCTATGAAAGTCCACGAGTATCAGGCCAAAGAAATCCTGCGCCGCTACGGCGTTCCGACGCCGCACGGCATCGTCGCGGAAAACGCCGATGAAGCGCGCGCCGCGGCGAAGGAGTTGGGCGGCCGCGTCGTCGTGAAGGCCCAGATCCACGCCGGAGGCCGCGGCAAAGGTGGCGGCGTGAAACTCGCCAAAGACGCCGACGAAGCCGCGGACCTGACGAAAACGATGATCGGCATGACGCTGATCACACATCAGACCGGCCCCGAGGGCCGCGAGGTCCGCAAAGTCCTGATCGAGGAAGCGCTCAACATTGACAAGGAGCTCTACCTCGGCATCACGCTCGACCGCCGCATCGGTATGCCGGTGGTGATGGCGTCGAAACAGGGCGGGATGGAAATCGAGGAGGTCGCCGAGCGCGATCCCTCCGCGATCCATCGCGAGCCGATCGACGGCGTTCTCGGCGCGTTGCCGTTCCAGGCGCGCGCGGTCGCGGACGCGCTGGGACTGACCGGCGATGCGTATAAAAAGTGCGTCGACTTCGTGCAGAAGCTGATGCGCTGCTACATCGATACGGACGCGTCGCTGGTCGAGATCAATCCGCTGATGGTCACCACGGAAGGCAACGTTTTCGCGCTCGATTGCAAGATGAACTTCGACGACAACGCCATGTTCCGCCACAAGGACTTGGCGGAGATGCGCGACCTCAACGAAGAGGACCCGCTCGAGGTGGAGGCGTCGAAGTTCGGCCTGAACTACATCACGCTCGATGGCAACGTCGGCTGCATGGTGAATGGCGCGGGGCTGGCGATGGCCACGATGGACATCATCAAACTCGCCGGCGGACAGCCTGCGAATTTCCTCGACGTCGGCGGCGGCGCGAGCGCGGAGCAGGTCAAGAACGCGTTCCGCATCATCCTCTCGGACAAGAACGTGAAGGCGATCCTGATCAATATCTTCGGCGGCATCATGCGCTGCGATCGCATCGCCGAGGGCGTCGTGAGCGCGTCGCGCGAGATCGGGCTGCCGGTGCCGGTGGTGGTCCGCCTCGAAGGAACGAACGTCGACCTCGGCAAGGAGATCCTCAGCAACTCAGGACTCCCGCTGATCACCGCCGACGGCATGTGGGACGCGGCGCAGAAGGTCGTCGCCGCCGCGCAAGGAAATAGCTGATGGCCATCTGGGCAGACAAAAATACACGAGTGATCGTGCAAGGCATCACTGGCCGCGAGGGAACGTTCCACGCGATTCAATGCCGCGACTATGGCACGCAGGTGGTCGGCGGCGTGACGCCGGGCAAGGGCGGGACGACGCACGAGGGCTTCGCGGTTTTCAACAGCGTCCGCGAGGCGCGAGAAAAAGCGGGCGCGAATTGCTCGCTGATTTTCGTGCCGCCGCCGTTCGCGGCCGACGCGATCATGGAGTCGGCCGATGCCTGCATCGAATTGATCATCTGCATCACCGAGGGCATTCCGGTGAACGACATGATGCGCGCGCACGATTTTCTGCGTAAGTCGAACGCCCGGGCCATCATGTCGGGCGCGATGCCGTCGCGCCTGATCGGACCCAACTGCCCGGGCATCATCACGCCGGGCGAAGCGAAGATCGGGATCATGCCCGGCCACATTCACCGTCCCGGCCCGATCGGCATCGTGTCGCGTTCGGGAACGCTGACATACGAGGCAGTCGGCCAGACGCGCTCTCTCGGACAATCGACGGCGGTCGGCATCGGCGGCGATCCACTGCCGGGCACGAACTTCATCGACTGCCTGGCCGCGTTCGAAAACGATCCAGCCACCGAGGCCATCATCATGATCGGCGAGATCGGCGGATCAGCCGAGGAGGAAGCAGCTGCGTTCGTGAAGGAGTTCGTCACGAAGCCGGTGGTCGCCTTCATCGCCGGCCAGACCGCGCCGCCCGGACGCCGCATGGGCCACGCCGGCGCCATCATCAGCGGCGGCAAAGGAACAGCGTCGGAGAAGATGGATGCGCTGCGAGCAGCCGGTATCCACGTGGTCGAAGCGCCAAGCGAGATGGGTGCGAAAGTGGCGGAGGTTTGGAAGGCGCGGTAGGCAAGCATCAAAGCTTTATCAGCTTGATTGGATAGCCACGCAGCTCGGGGATGTCTTCCTCAATGCCGATGCCGTGAAAACGCGCGGCGAGCCGCGTTCCGAGCCCTACACTGTCGATGTCGTCGTTCTTGACAGCATCCCGAAGAATCTCGATAGCTTCCGCCTGTGTGCTACGACCGTTGCGGTACGCGCGGAGCTGTATTTTGAACAGCACGTCATCTTCGATTTCGTCAATCACGAGTTCAGACATCTAGAGAATGGAACCTCGGCAAAGAGGTGTCCCCGCTCGAGCAGGCGCGCGAGCGGAGACTACGGAGCCGGCGTCACTTTGCTGTAGGCGGCGGCGGGATCTCCCACGGGATCCTTTCGACCTTGCCACTGGCCATCGAGTAGTACGCGACAACGACGCCGACCTTGTGGTCGCGGACGGCGTCGCCGATCACTTTGCTTTTCAAAACGATGTAGTCGGCGGATGCCTTGGCATTCGCGATCACGGCCTCGCGGACGTTGTCGCGTTTGTTGCCGGTCTTGATGCCGGTGGGAAACGACTTCCGGATTCGTCTTACCAGTTCGCGAAGGGCCGGCGTGCCGGGTTCCACCGGCTTCAGCGCCTCGATGACAGCGCCGCAGCGTTCATGGCCGAGGACGACGATGACCTTGGTCCAGTCGTGGGCGACGGCGTACTCGATGCTGGCGATGCCGAACGTGTCCGCCACATTGCCCGCGAGGCGCGCGACGAAGAGTTCTCCGATCCCTCGGTGAAAGACGAGCTCCGGAGGCACGCGGCTGTCGGAGCAGGAGAGCACGGTGACGGGCGGCTTCTGACTGCTTGCCGTGTTCGCGCGCGCATCTTTGAGACCGGTGTAGCGAAGCGCATTTCCCTGATAAAGGTCATTGCCGTTCGTCAACTGCGTCCACAGCGACTCCGTGTCGAATGGCGGATGAAACGGTAGCGGCGACTGCTGCGCCGCAAGTGGCGGTACGAGTCCGCAGACGAATACCAGGGCAAGAAAGAAGGCGCGGGATTGACGCATCGGTGGAGGGACCTCCTCCAGCATTCTAGCGCCTCGTGATGACGAGCTCGCTGATATCTACAGGCCGGTCGATCGCGTCGACGATCGCGGCTGCGACGTCGTCCGGATTCATGAAGCCGGGACGTGGCTCCGGCCAGAACGGCGTGTTCATTCCACCCGGCGCCACGGCGATGATTCTCGCTTTCGTCCCTTTCGCTTCGGCCTTCAGCGCTTCGCTGTAGCCGCGCGCGCCCCACTTCGCGGCGCAGTAGACGGACTCGTTTGCTTTGCCGGTGAGCGCGGCGGTGGAGAGGATGTTGACGATCGTGCCGCAGTGCTCCTTGAATCGCGGGAAGAGCAATTCGCAGAAGTTGATGGTGGCGATCAGGTTGGAATTGATGATCGCGGCGATTGCATCGTCATTGTAGGAACCGGCGGGACCGAAGATCCCGGTGCCCGCGCAGTTGACGAGGAGATCGATCGCGCCCAGGCGTTCAGCAGCTTCGATGGCGCGAAGGGCGGTTTCGCGTTTGGACGCGTCGCCGGAAACGCCGGCCGTTTCGCGGCGCGACACGGCCACTACCTGCGTTCCGCGGCTTCGCAGGAGTTCGGCGATCGACAATCCCAATCCGCTCGATGCGCCGGTGACAATGGCAACCATCCGCGGAGTTTACGACTCAATGCCAGTCGAGCCAGCGATCGTCGAGCAGCTTCCGCTGGCCGCGGCCGTCGATGATCTCAACCTGCACGTCGGTCATCCGCGGGATGTTCTTCGGACGCGACGGAAACTCGCGGACGAACGCCGGCTTCGTGGTGGCGTCGTACCAGCGATACCAGCGGCTCGTCTGCGGATCGGCTTTCAATGTCGCCGGCAGCCGCAGCATCCCGTTGTTGAAGAGCAGGTTGACCTCGAGGATGCCGAACGGCGACAGCGCGATGCCGGAGAACGTCGCCGCTCCTTTCAGCGCCGTAGTTTGCGGGATTACAAGCGCGCCGAACGTATCGTCGTTGTAGGTGGAATGGCCACTGAGCATGGACCGAAACTCCGGCGAGTCGCCGCGCACGCCGACGCGGAAGAGCCAATCGCCGTTAACGCCTTCGTCGAACCGCTTCATGAAGCCGAGCTGGCCGGCATCAACCATACGGCCGAGCCATTTCGCTCCGCCGGCGCCGAGCCAATCGGCGCGGATGACGACGTGCGTGACGCCGATGCGCGCCAGCTCAGGCACCAGGCCATCCGACCACGGCGACGCCAATTGCACGATGCGCGAATACTCCGGCGGTTCAAATCCGGAGACGCCGTTCACGATCGGCCTGTGATGCGCGGTGGCGTGCAGCATCACCTCGTACTCGGTGTTGTAATCGATCGGCAGTTCGATCATGGCGTGCGGCTTCGCGCTCTTCGCCCAAAGGTCGATGGGACGCACGCCCGCCGGCGCCATGTACCAGCGAATGGGATCGTGTAACTCGATCAGAAACGCAATCGCGATGATGGCCCCGGTCCACTTCGCGCGGCGCGTGAGGAGCGCGACGGCGATTGCGATCAGGATCGCCATTCCGACGTGCGTGATGAGCGCCCACCGCGCCGGAACGCGGACGGCGCGAAATCCGGGGATGTAGTTGAAGAAAAAACGGTAGAACGGAGTGCGCAGGCCGAGGGAGCCGATGAAGCCGAGAAGGACCCAGGACCAGGCGAGAGCGAGCGGCTTCCATTCGCGCGACGCGAACGCCACCAGTGCAAGACAGAGCGCGAGCGCGCCGGGGAAAAGCCAGCGCTCCGGATCGGTCGCCGTGTCGTTGCGTGCCGGATACGGACGCCACGCGAAGTTGTTGAGCAGCCAATCGCCGGGCAGCGCGGAAAAGCTCATCGTCTCGTTCCACGACCGCTCCATCCCGTACAACTTCGATGCGGCGTGATACGGATAGAGAAACGGCGCGATGAGGAGCAATGCGATCCCGCC
Source organism: Thermoanaerobaculia bacterium (assembly GCA_035996815.1). Taxonomy (GTDB): domain Bacteria; phylum Acidobacteriota; class Thermoanaerobaculia; order Gp7-AA8; family Gp7-AA8; genus JADGNZ01. The sequence continues at coordinate 16,910 of DASYJF010000140.1, forward strand.
GGTGATTGCGATCCGTCGCAGCGGCGGTCGGAGGATGGCGACGGTCATCACGATGGCAATCGTTCCGAACAGAAAGAAGTGGACGTTCGAGAGTCCGTTCCAAAGCAGAGCGGCGCCGAACCCGATCGCGTGCAGCCAGTCCGGCTTGCGCGCGTAACGGATCAGCGCGAAGAGGAGGATCGGGATCGTTCCCGCCCAGACGTACTGCACGTGCGGCGCTTGTGTGAACCGATACGGGAGGAAGGCGTAGAAGATTCCGGCGGCGATTCCGCCCCAGAAACTGGCCGTGATCTCGAACGCGAGCAGGTACGCACCGAATCCGCACAGCGTGTATCCAAGGAGTATGGCCGCGTTGTGGGCGGTGAGCGGACTGGCGCCGAGCGCGCGCAACGGAAAGAGCACGACGGCGATGCCGTAGAGGTTTTCGCTGAACGCCAGCGAGTACTTCGCGGGATAAAAAATGTTCGCCTGAAACAGCTCCCCCGGCTGATGAAACGTGGCGTGCCAGTCCCAATCGAGAATCCAGGTAGTGATGTACGGATCGCCCGGAAACGACACAGCGCGGTTGACGTTGGGCGCCAGCGGCCACGTCATGAAGACCGTGAGGACCGCGAAGAGGATGAACGCGGCGATGTGCTTCTTCGACGTCACGTGGGGATGATAGCGGACACTGAAATTAGTAGCACCAAAATGGTTGTAAACTGGTGCCATGGCAAACGTCACGATCAAGGACCTGCCGGCCGGCCTTCACGAGCGCCTGAAAGAGAACGCGAAGATGAATCGTCGCAGTCTCAACGCTGAGGTCATCACTCTGCTCGAAGCGGCGGTAGAGCCGCGGAAGATCAACGTGGAAGGGATCCTCGCCGCCGCCCGCACCGTCCGTTCGCACGTCAAACGGGAGTTGAGCGATCAGGAGGTGAGCCGGATGAAGCGGCAAGGGCGTCTGTGATCGTCGTCGATGCAAATGTTCTGATCTACCTCTGGTTGAAGGAGTCGTACGCCGATACCGCCGAGGCGCTGCTGTCCGCCGATCCGCACTGGATCGCGCCGCTGCTCTGGCGGTCGGAGTTCCGAAACGTCGTCGTCGGAGCGCTCCGGCGAAAGACGATCTCGCGTGAAGCCGCACTGGCCGCGATCGACGGCGCCGAGCATCAGATGGAAGGCAACGAACGGCTCGTCGATTCGCGCGAGGTCCTTCGTCTCGCGGCGCAGTCGCATTGTTCCGCGTACGACTGCGAATACGTAGCGCTGGCGGAGACGGCCGGCGTGCCGCTCATTACCAACGATGCGCAGATCCTCAAGGAGTTCCCCTCGATCGCGCGGCCATTCAGCGGCAAGCCGAATTGACCTACGAGCCCGAGTAGAGAACAAACGGAGCCCAATATTTCGGCTGCCGGAAAGCGCTACCGCCGTTGATCATCTTGAGCTTGGCGTTGCGAAGGGCTGTGGCGGGATCCTGACCCGCGCGGATGCCGGCGTAGAGATCGTCCATGAGCTTCGGCGTGGAGTTGTCGTTCACTTCCCACAACGCAGCGATGACCTGACGCGCTCCGGCGTGGAGGAATGCCCACGCCAGACCGACCAATCCTTCGCCGGTGTACGCGCGCGTGCCGGCTCCGTGACAACTGGAAATGGTGACGAGCCGCGCGTGTAGCTTCTGTTTGATGATGTCGCGCGCGTAGAGCTTGTACGAATCCCCGTCCGGCGCCAGGATGACGGCGGAGTCCAGCGGGCGCTGGCGGGTAGCGATACCGTGCGCAACGAAATGGATGTAGCTGCGCAGATCGGGTCTGGCGCTCTTGTAAGCACGGGGCGTTGCTTGTGCGCCCATTAATGTTGTGCACGCAGGCGCAAAATGTTTCTGCACGAGAGTCATTTCTTCCGCTGCCTTCGAAAGGCGCGGGAATTCAGCACCGGCCGCAGATGGGTCGCCAACTAGGAGCATCGAATCCGGCGTCCGACCGGAATGCGCTCGATTGAGTAATTCGAGCGAGCCTGCCGTTTCGATTGTTACGGTTTCAATCCAGTAGCGCCGAGTGGCGGGATCGACGAGCGTCTCCATATTGAACGCGTGCAGTTGGCCGTCCGGAACGACGATGACGCGCGAGCCTTTAGGAATTCGCTTGATGACGGGAGCAACCAGCATTTCATACAACTCTGCGCCATGAGCGAGGTTCGCACTGTTGCCTCGCAGCTCCCGCGAGTAGGAATCGACTTTCTGTTCAATGGCGGCAGCCGGCGGAAGCGCGGTAACTTCGATCGAACTCGGCGTAATTGTCCAGACGTACGAACGCTTCGGTGTAAGCCAATACGATAGAAGCACGGCATGGTGATCGCGCGCCAGACGCTTCAGGTCGGTATGTTCCGGCCGGGAACCGTCATCGAGAGCGTCCGCGAGCGATTGAACGCGGCTCAACTCTGCAACCTCGAGCGCCTTGGGGACTCTGCCGACGCCGAGGAGAAAGAAAACGTAGTCGTCGTAAACCTCACGTACTAGTGTTCCAAACGGTAGGCGGAGATCGGGAGACTTCGTATCTTTGCGTGCTTCGCCGGCAGTTTCGATGGAGCGCCGGAAATGTTCGTCCGCCTCGTTGACACGATTTGCGGCGGCATGGAATTGAGCGAGCCGCGCTTCGGCCTCCCAACGCTGCGAGAGTCCCGTTGTTTTTGAATTGAGAACGCGCTCGGCCTTTTCGACAGCAGTTTCGAGTTGGCCGGATGCGGCATCGATGCGTGCGTCGATAAGAGTTGTGCGAAGCAGTTGCTTCTGATCATTACGCGCCTGAGCCAGCGTTGATGCTTCGAAATTGGTTATACGCGCGGCGCCCAGATCTCCAACCGCAAGTTGCGCCGCGGCTAGATTAGCGCCGAAATCAGCGAGGTCACGATGGTTGACCTTTCGTGCTATAGGAAAACTTTCTGCATAATAGTGAAGCGCTGTCGCTTTATCACCTCGCAGGCGTGCAACGTCACCGGACAGATTCAGGAAGGTGATGAGATCGTAGTTAGCAGCCAGCTTCTTTGCCAGCGAGGTCCCGTGGCTTAAGAGCGCGGCGGCATTTTCGAGATCGCCGATCAACACATAAGACCACGCGAGATTTCCCTCGACTTTTAAAATCGTCGCTTCCGCACCCGAGCGACGGACAAGATCGAGCTGCTTCAATTCGAGGTCGATGGCCTCGTCATAGTGCTCCTGCTCAGTGAGCACGATAGCGCCAGTCGTCATCGCTTTGATCTGAGCAGTAGTCTGACCGTACCGTCGCGCCGCTGAGGCAGAGGCACGCGCATAACGGACCGCTTCGGCGTAGTGTTTGCGATGAAATTCGAAACTCGCTCGATAGAGAAGAACTTCAGCGATCATTTTCGGGTGACGTGTTCGCGCAAGTTTGTCAGCGTGAATGAGAAGCGCGTCGGCATCTGCGTCCTGCATAATGCGGTACTTCGCCCCTGCGAGGTACGTCAGTCGGTGGACCTCGATGTCACTCAGGGCGAGGCGTCGCGGCAACGTGGGCAAGAGCGCAGTGATCGCCGCCGGCGGATCATTGCGGGCGATGAGTACCATGCCACGTAACACGCGAAGTCGCCATACCGCGTCGGCATCACTCCTCTGAAAGTGTTGCAAGGCCGCGTCGATATTCGGCAAGGCCTTACCCCAATCGCCGCGGTCGCACAACGTCGCCGCTTCTTTGTATGCAGCCTCTTCGTCGTTCTGCGGTGCTGTCGCGAAGGAAAGCAGCAGCAGCGGAAAGAGCAGCCGCTTATGGAACCATTTCAAAGCCATTCGTCATCACCGAAGCGCCGGTTCCTCTTCCCACGTACGGGCAACCCAGGTCGAACCGCAGAAGGTTCAGACGCCGCTCGCCGGGTTTGATGATTAACTCTCCGATCTTGATCGTTCCGAATTCAGCGACCGTAATGACGTAACCTTGCCGCCGTACCGGGTATTGCGCGCGCAGATCTTCCTTCTTGAACTTCTTGTCGTCAACGACGTCGATGCCGACGATCGAGTCGACGAGGGAGCAGTGAATTGCTTGCGGGTCGCCCGGGGCACCGTTGCCACACTCGATTGGATCCCAGCAGAAGCGGTCAGCCAGAAGCTGTGCGAGAGTCTTTTTGCGCGAGTCATCGGAGGTACAACCGCACTTCTCTGCGTCCTGCTCGATGAGCTGCTTCATTCCAGGAAGATTGTCTTCGCCAGGTTTCGCGAGCGCCTTGGAGAGCGTTTCATGCGTTGAATAACGCGAGTAAAAGTCGTGATTGAAGTTGACTTGAACCGGCTTGCCCGCGATGCGCAGATTGTCAGCGCTAGTGCCATGAAGCGTGATCTCGCCTTCGGCTTTCCCCAGCTCGTGTCGCGACGTGATGCGGCTGGAGAGGAGATCGACATGCAGTAGATTCAGCACGTTGAGGTTCTTGATGGTCACCGATGCCAGCGTGTTCCGGATGGTGCCGTGCATGCTGCCGGAAACGTAAACCGATGCTTCGTCGAAGGTGATGATGCCTTTGTAGTTGAAATTCGAAACCGTCTCGTAGCCTTCGCCACCGGTCGATGCAAGAGCCACCGACGCCTGACTGGGAATGATGCTGTTGTCCGGCTGCTCGAAACAGGCGCCGAACGCGAGCGCGCTCGCGTTAAATGCGAATGACATGACTACCTCCTCTTCTCTCTGCTTTTACTGAACCTCCACTGTGAAGTGGTATGGAGGGATCTCTGGTCCCTCCCCTCGGATTGCCAATGTGTAGCTGCCGCTGTGAAGCTTGCCCGCCGCGAGCGGGATGGCCAGGTGTTTCCCGGCTTCCTCTTTCGTCTGCACGTTTTTCGAAGCCAAGGCACGACCGGCCTCGTCTTTCAATACGCAGACGTACGGCGGTTGAGTAGGATCCTGCTGAATGTCGAAATTGACGGCTACTGGCCAGTCCGCTCGGATCTTGTATGTCGTTGCGCTGGCACGCGCAGAGTCCAGTTCGATCGGTTGCGCATCCGGAGCGACACGAGCGCTGTCACCGATTGGCGCTGAGTAAATGTGCAACCTGGCGGCGAGATTCGGCAGATACTCGGTTGCTACCCGCGGCACGTAGTTGTACGCCAGTCCGATCGCCACCGCGGCTGCCGCTGCCGCGGCGGCCCATCGCGTGTGGTGCCTGAACGGCACCACGTTCGTTCCCGTCCGAATCCCATCCGCGATCGTTGCCGCATCGAGGACGTCAGCGGTGCAGTCGGTACAATCGAAGAAGTGCTCCTCGAAGGCGTTCCGCTCAGCCGCTTCGAGATCGTCGAGGATGTATGCCTCGGCTGCCATCGATTTCTTTGCTTCGTCGTGGGTCATGTGTCCTGTCTTTTACCGTCTCTCAACGGAATAGTGACGGTCGGGGCGGATCTGTTTCATCGGGATCGTGTGGATGTCGCCGTTGCTCCTTTGTCCATGCATTGCGGAACTTCTGCTTCGCGCGGTGGAGGAGGACCCGGAGATATCCCTCATCCACGCCAAACTCTTCGCAGATGGCCGCCTTCGGCGTCTCCTTGAAAAAGATCGCCTCGAGAATTTTCCGGTCGCGCCGATCCATCGTGCTGACCACGCGGCGGACGCTCTCGTGTGTTTGCTCTTTGATGAGCTCGTCCTCGCTGTTTTCCAGCGAGGCGACGCGTTCGATGATCTCTTCATCGAGCGGCTCGTTGTGTCTGTCGCCGCGGTAGATCTCGAAGACGATGTTGTTGCAAACCGTCAGGACGAACTTTCCGAAGGCGTGGCCGTTGCGAATTTCGCCGCCGCCCGGGGCACGCAACTTCTTCAGAACGCGGACATACGTCTCCTGCCGTGCGTCCTCGGCCGCCTCTGCAGAAGGCAACCGTCCGCGCAGCTTGAGCCGCAGAATGGGCTCGAAGTACGAGTAGAAGTGATCCTCGGTCAGACGATCGCCATCCCGCAGACGGCGGACGTACTCGTCGTCAAACGGAAAGAAGTCCATGTTTAGTAGAGTGACTGAAACGTTACTTTAGCAGCTACTGCGGACTTCCGGCAGTGCCGATCGTTAGCCGCGCAGGCGCGCGGCCGCTTTCCGAAGCGCCGCATGGCCGGCGGCAATGTCCACGCTGCGCTGCAGCATCGGGATGTATTGCGCGGCGAACGCCTCCTCCGCTTTCGCGCCGAACAGGCGATCGAGGCGATCCGAGATCGCGGCGACATCGGACGGCTCGAAGTCGGTGCGCGCCATCTCGTCGATGTCGACGATCAGCGCCGTCAACGGCTTCAGCCAGGCGAAGAACGGATCGTCCTTCAGGAGCTGCAGCAGTTGCGACGGCGTCACCGGCGCGATGCCGAACGCGTAGTCGTCTTTCGCGGCGTCGATCAGCGCGCGATGCAGCGGGAGGAGCGCTTTCGAAACGTCGCGCAGCGTGCCGCGCAGAACGGCCCGCTCCGGCGTGTCCGGCGTGTGCATCGTTCGCGCGTAGAAGGAGTTTTTATCGAGCGGCATGGCCCCGAAACATCGCGCCTCCACGGTTGGCTGGGGAAGGGTGGCTAGGCAGTGGCCAACCGTGGAAGCGCGAAACCGGTGCTGAGGGTCGAAAGTCTACCGCAAGTAGAGGAGGCCGCGTAAAGCAGTTTCTGCGGCTTGCCTCCCCGGCTGGCTGGACTTAGAATGCGCGCCCGCGCCGGATCGGAATGCGATTCCGGCAGGGGCGGTTAACATCGCGTGCTCGCACCCATAGCTTAATTGGATAGAGCATCTGACTACGGATCAGAAGGTTGGAGGTTCGAGTCCTCCTGGGTGCACCAAATCAGGCAGCAATCCGACGGCGGGCAATGAGCCCGCCGTTGTAATCTTTGAACGAATGGACGAAGCGCACTGGATGCTCGAAGCGCTCGCGCTGGCTGCAGAAGCCGGCGCGGCGGGCGAGATTCCAGTCGGCGCTGTCATCGTCGATCGCGACGGAGTCATCATCGGACGCGGACGCAATCGACGCGAGTCCGGCGATCCCCTCGGGCACGCGGAACTGATCGCCATCGCCGAAGCGGCGAAGTCGATCGGTGACTGGCGCCTCGAAGGGACGACGATGGTGGTGACGCTCGAGCCGTGCGCGATGTGCGCCGGAGCGCTCGTCAATGCGCGCGTCGCGAAGCTGATCTTCGGAGCATCCGATCCGAAGGCAGGCTTCTGCGGCACGCTCGGAAATCTGGTCCAGGATGTCCGGCTCAATCACCGGCTGGAAGTGGTCAGCGGGGTTGCCGCCGAGGAGTCGAGAAGGCTTCTGCAGGAGTTCTTTCAAGGGTTGCGCAAGCGGTCGCAGGTCACGGAGAGGTGGCAGAGTGGTTGAACGCGGCGGTCTCGAAAACCGTTATACCTTCACGGGTATCGGGGGTTCGAATCCCCCCCTCTCCGCCAACGGCGACGCGCCGCCCTTGGTTGGCCTAGCCTCAGTCAGCAGTGCGTATTAATGTCAATCAGCGCACGTCAAGAGTTCGTTTGAACGGAGAGATGGCCGAGTGGCTTAAGGCGCACGCTTGGAAAGCGTGTGTACGTTAACGCGTACCGTGGGTTCGAATCCCACTCTCTCCGCCACCGGGCACGGCCCGGCTCGTTGGTTGGCCTAGCCTCGGCCACATCAAACATAGCGGTTCGAAATCGTCGCGCTGCCGGGCCAATTCGGGCGAACTATCCGCGCAGCCTGACTGCGGCCGTTACGGCCAATACGGCGGCAAGGACCATCAACATCAACCCGGACAACGTGGGCACGTCACCGACCACCGTGAGCGTTCCGGACGCGGCGGCGCCGGGTGAGGCCTCGTTGGAAGTGACTTGCGACGTCGTGTTGACGTGTGGGCCGATGATTGTGCCCGCCACCCTAACGGTAATCGTGCAGGACTGGCCGGCGGCGAGCACATTGGATGTGCTGGAAAGGGTATCGGTGCCGGGATTGATGCTGAACATGCCTCCCCCGGTTGCAAGCGTGCTGCACGTGCCGCCAGTTTGGGTGATGAGATCGATCCCCGCCGGCATGGTGTCGCTGAACTGAACGTTCGTGAGCGGCACGGCATTGGGATTCGTCACGGTGATCGTCCCAATGGACGTGCCGTTGAGCGCGACCACCGCCGGGCTGAAGCTTTTGGTAATGACCGCGGAGGCGGTCTGCGCAAACGCCATTCCCGCGAACGACGCGCTAATGAGTACAGCCGTGACGAGAGGAACGCGCGACCACCTTGGATTCATAGGACTCCTTCTTTCTTGATTCACGAGGAGTCGGGATTATCGTCGAACACTCCGCGCTCGCGCAAACGCTAGTGTGTTGGTTGTCCTGGCTTCGGCCTTTTATTCAGGCTACGGCTACCGTTTGTCCTCGGAAGAGGGCTTCCGTCTCGGCGTTCAGCAAAACCCAAAGCGTGTAGATCCCCAGCGCGGTGCCGAGGGGGAAGCTGAGGATGTGGAGGACGCCGACGATGATCGCGACGATGCGCGCCCATGGCTGCATCTTCAGCAGTCCGATGCCGGCCAGCATCCCGGGCAGCGAAATGACGATCAGAAAGCAGGCGATGGCGGCTCCGACGGCGCCTGTGATGAACATCGCCTGATGGTCGCCGGAAATCGCGCCGCCGAACATCACGATGCTGCCGATCCCCAGACCTACCAATACGATGATTGCGCTGTAGACGATGAAGCACCAACCGAGAATGCGAACGTGATCTCTCATGATGGTGGATTGTACGGAGAGACCGCCGCAGAGTTGCGGCGGGGGAACATGCTACGCTTTCGGCAGGTTTTCCAATCGAATTCAAAAGGAGGCTTGCCACAGATGCGTCATTTCATTGCCGCTACCGCAGTGGTCGGCTTTCTCGCAAGCGGTCTGGCTCACGCCCAGATGAAATCGGCAGTTCCGCCGGGTAGTCCTTCGTCGCCGCAGGTCAAAACCGCGACGCCGATCCCGGTGGTGCAGCCGCCGAACGAAGAGGCGCGCCGCATCACCCGCGAGGAAGCGATCAAGTTGATCAAAGCGAAGAAAGCCGTGTTCGTCGACGTACGCGGAAAGGATCAGTACGATCAGAGTCACATCAAGGGAGCGCTCAGCATCCCGCTGGGCGATATCCTGACCGGGATCGGGCAGATCCCGCCCAAGACGTTCATCATCACCTATTGTGCTTGAGCGAATGAGCACACAAGCGCCCGTGCGGTGCTGGACCTCAATGCTCATGGAATCAAGAACGCGGCCGCGCTCCTCGGCGGCTGGAGCGGCTGGAACGAAGCCAGGCTCCCGGTCGAAGCAACCTCAAGAAAGTGATCTCGAAAGGCCCGGCGCTGCCGGGCCTTTTTACGATATCCCTTTGAAGAATCGGTGCAGCCGAGGGCGGTACCAGTGATTGCGGTCGAGTGAGAACGCCACCGCGGTCGCCTTCCCGACGATGCGCCGCCGTTCGATCATTCCGATGTAGCGGCTGTCGTTGCTGTTGTCGCGGTTGTCGCCCATCACAAAGTAGCGGCCGGGCGGAACGACCAGCGGACCAAACGAACGCGCCGCCGGAATCTGCGGCGTGAACATCACGTCGTGCGTCTTCCCTTCAAGCGTCTCCTCGACGATGAATGACGCCCCCTGCTCGTCGTCGTCGCGCTGACCGACCGGCTTCCACACCGCTGCGTGCCCGTTGATGAGTAGCTGGTTGTCGCGAAGCTCGTACTTGTCGCCCGGAATCGCCACGACGCGCTTCACCAGCCGCACGCCGTCCGCCGGCGAGAAGAGCACGACGATGTCGCCGCGCTTCGGATCGCTCCACTTCATCAGCTCCACGAGCGTGAAGGGGACCTTGAGGTCGTAGGCCAGCTTGTTGACGACCACGCGGTCGCCCTCTTCGATGGTCGGTTTCATCGAGCCGGTCGGCACGTCATTCCAGTCGGCCAGCGCCGAGCGAAGAGAGCTGATGACCAGCAACATCAGAAGGAAGACGCGCACTTCGTAGAAGACTTTTTTCTTGTCCATGGATGCGTACGCACTTTTTAGTCGCGGCAGTCTGATGCATTCGAGAGGCAGCAGAGCGTTTTCGTTCGAGGAAGAGCATCCCACCGCTTCAACGCCTCGGATGCTTCCATCGTAGTAGTGAATTGAAGTCAACCCACGGAGGAATCAAACGTCATGAAAAAGTTTGTCATTGCACTGATGGTCACGGCTACCTCGGCGATCGGTTTCGCCCAGACCGCCGCACCGGCTACGCCTCACGGCCACGGTCATCGCGCCGGCTTCGGCCGCGTGGCCGCAAAGCTCAATCTCACCGACGCCCAGAAACAGCAGATGAAGGATATCCGTACCGCCGACCACGAGCGCAACCAGCAGCTCTACGCCGATTTCCGCGCGAAGTTGCAGGAGCTCCGCGCGTTGAAACAGGCCAACGATCCGAAGGCGGACGACGTCAAGGCCGAATTGAAGTCGATGCGTCCACAGATGGAAGCAGCCCGCAAAGCCAGCCGCGAGGCGATGCTCAACATTCTCACTCCCGAACAGCGCGATCAGCTCAAAGCCGCTCGCAAGTCGCATGGCTTCGCCCGCAAGATGGCCGCCGGCCGCCGCCTTCGTGCCGGCTTCGGCAACCTGAATCTCAACGATGAGCAGAAAGCACAGCTCAAGCAGCTCCGCGAGACGACGCAACAGCAGAACGGCCAGCTCTTCGCTGATGCCCGCGCCACCCGCCAGGAGCTTCGCTCGATCGACGGAAACAACGATGGGCACGCGGCCGAACTGAAGGCGCACCTCGAAGCGCTCCGGCCGCAGCTCGAAGCGGCACGCAAGCAGCAACACGAAGCATTCGTAAACGTTCTCACGCCCGAGCAGCGCACGCAGCTCGAGCAGTGGAAGGCCCAGCGGCAGTCACGCCGCCAGAGCCGGTAGTCCTAACCTCCCCCCTCTCTCGTTGAAAGGCGCCGCGGTTCTCGATCCGCGGCGCCTTTCTTTTTGCCGGCACGTTAGACTGCCGCGCCGATGTCACACCGGAACTCCGTCCACGATCTGAAGAGCCTCGTCCTCTCGTTTCATTCGCTGATCGCGATTGAAACCGTCGAGGAGGATCGCGTTCGCTCGCTGCTCATGGAAGTAGCCACGGACCTCAACCTCCCGTTTTTCGAGTGGTCGCTGACCAGCGGCTTCAATCGCGTACACGGTTCCACGATCAGCGGCACGCAGGACGCGCTTGGCGCGCTGCAGCACATCGCTCAGATCGAGAACACCGACGCCATCTTCCTGCTCAAGGACATGGCCAGGCATCTCGACAATCCGAACATCAGCCGCGCTCTGCGCGAACTGGCTCAGAAGCTCACATCGACGCGTTCCGCCATCATCCTCACCGGCGAGCCGCTGGAACTACCTAAAGATGCCGAGTCGCTGGCCGTGCGATTTACGCTGGAGATGCCCGACCTCACCGAGCTGCGCGATGTGGTCCGCCTTGCGGTCGAATCGATCAGCGCGCGGCAGCGGGTGCAAGTCGATCTCTCGCGTGACGACGCAGTCCGACTCGTGCAGGCGTTGCAAGGACTGACCCTCAATCAGGCCCGTCAGGTCATCGCGCAGGCGATTGTTGAGGACGGACGGCTATCGGCGGACGACATCCAGACGATCGTCCGCTGCAAGGGCGAGATGATCGAGCGCGGCGGCATCCTCGAATTCTTTCCCGTCGAGGAGAACACCTTCGAGATCGGCGGCTTCGCGCGGTTGAAATCGTGGCTGGAGAGCGCGCGCGCCGGATTTTCCGAGGAGGCGCGGGCGCTCAATCTCAACGCGCCGAAAGGGGTGCTACTCGTCGGCGTGCAGGGCTGCGGCAAATCGCTGGCTGCAAAGTTCATCGCCCGCGAATGGCAGCTGCCGCTGCTCAAACTCGACGCCGGCCGGCTCTACGAGAAATACGTCGGCGAATCGGAGAAGAACTTTCGCAAAGCGGCTGCTCTCGCCGAGGCCATGGCGCCGGTGATCTTGTGGATCGACGAGATCGAAAAAGCCTTCGCGCAGGGCGGCAGCGGCGAATCCGACGGCGGCCTCTCGCAACGTCTCTTCGGATCGTTCCTCACCTGGCTGCAGGAAAAAAAGGACGAAGTCTTCGTCGTCGGCGCTGCAAACGATCTGATGAACGTCCCGCCCGAGCTCCTGCGCAAAGGCCGCTTCGACGAAATCTTCTTCGTCGATCTCCCGACCCGCGAAGAGCGCATGTCGATCTTCGCCATCCACCTCCGCCTCCGCAAACAAAACCCCGATGCCTTCGACCTCGCCGCCCTCGCGGACGCCACGGAAGGCTTCAGCGGCGCCGAAATCGAACAAGCCGTCATCTCCGCGCTCTATCGATCGCTTCAGAAGAAGCAGCCGCTGAACGTCGCGGCGTTGATCGAAGCAGCAAACAGCACGACACCGTTGTCGGTATCACGCGCCGAGGACGTTCAGCGGGTTCAGGAAGTGGGGAAGAGGTTTACGCCGGTCCGTTGATCTCAGCTTTTCTCCGCCCCTCCGCCCCTCCGCGTCTCCGCGTGAACCGTCCCCTTTTACGAATCCCGCTGTCCCCGCCGATTCACGATCGACATGAACTCATCCCGCGTCCTCGTATCGTCGCGGAACTCGCCGCGCAGGACGTTCGTCTCCATGAATGACGACTCCTGTTCCACGCCGCGCATCACCATGCACATGTGGATGCCGCCCATCCACACAGCGATGCCGCGCGGCTCCAGGATTTGTTCGATCGTATCGGCGATGTCGTGCGCGAGGTGCTCCTGCGACTGCAAACGGCGCATGTGTACTTCCACGATGCGCGGGATCTTCGATGCGCCGATGATCATCCGCTCCGGGATGTAACCGACGATGAAGTGTCCGAAGAACGGCAGGATGTGGTGCGCGCAGAGCGTCTTGTACGTCCCGCCGATCACGACCAGATTCTGGCAGTCCTCGTCCGCGGTCGAACACGCCTTGCGGAACAGCGTCGTCAGCTTCTTGATGTCAGTGTAGTCGTAGCCGCTCGTCATCTGCACCAACGACTCCGCCCAGCGCCGCGGCGTATCGGCGATGTTCTCGTCGTCCATGTTCACGTGCAGGAGGTTGAGCGCCTCGCGCAGGTGATGCTGGAGGCGTTCACGGTCAACGCTCGCCCGAGGAGAGGGGAGGATGCTTCGGTCTTCGACGATCGCTGCCACTTCCGGAGCGATGACGAGGTCGGTCTTCTTCATGGCGCGGGAGTGTATGTGAATGCGCTCGATTGACAACTGAATGAGCGTTCATTCATACTCCGCCACACCTGCCACCCCGCGGCGGCCTCGTTTTTGTAATCAGCCGCGATCAAAGGAGTTTTTCATGGCCGAAGTCAAATCACAGGGCGCCGTCGATGCGATGGACGTTGCCGAAGGTGCACGCGAGACCGAGTGGGAAAAGCCGTCGTTCGTCGGCGATCTTTTCCTCGGCAAACTCAATCTCGATCTGATCCATCCTTTCCCCGAGCAGCCGGCCGATGACAAGGCCGAAGCCGACGATTTCCTCGGCCGTCTCGAGCGCTTCCTCGCCGAGAACGTCGACGCCGACAAGATCGACGAGCAGGGAGAATACGACTACTCGCTCTTCGACGGCTTGAACCAACTCGGCGCCTGGGGCATGAAGATTCCGAAGGAGTACGGCGGCCTCGGATTCAGCGCGACGAACTACAACCGCGCCATCGGCCTTGTGGCGACGTGGTGCGGCTCAACGGTAGCTTGGTTGTCCGCACATCAATCGATCGGCGTCCCGCAGCCGCTCAAACTTTTCGGCACTCCCGAGCAGAAGAAAAAGTATTTGCCGCGTCTTGCGAAGGGCGCCATCTCCGCCTTCGCACTGACCGAGCCCGGCGTCGGTTCCGATCCCGCCAAGATGGAGACCACCGCCGTCAAGTCTCCGGACGGCAAGGGATGGATCATCAACGGCGAGAAGCTGTGGTGCACCAACGCCACCAAGGCCGAACTTCTCGTAGTGATGGCGCGTACCGCTCCGAAAATCGTCAACGGCAAAGAGAAAAAGCAGATCACGGCCTTCATCGTCGAGACGAATTCGCCAGGCTTCTCGATCGAGCATCGTTGTCAGTTCATGGGTCTGCGTGGGATCGGCAACGCGCTCATCAAGTTCGAAAACGTTTTCGTCCCGAACGAGAACCTCCTCTGGGGCGAAGGCCTCGGACTGAAGCTCGCGCTGATCACGCTGAACACGGGACGCCTGACCATCCCGGCCGGCTGCGCGGCGGCGGGACGCAAGATGGTCGACATCGCCAAAGAGTGGGCGAACGAGCGCGTGCAGTGGGGCGCCCCGATCGGCAAGCACGAAGCGGTAGCGGCCAAGATCGCCTGGATGGCGTCGCACACCTTCGCCATGGAAGCGATCGTGTGGCTGACCTCCGGTCTCGCCGATCGCGGCAACGTCGATCTCCGTCTCGAAGCGGCGATGGCGAAACTCTTCAACACCGAGGTCGCATGGCAGATCAGCGATCACCTCGTGCAGATTCGCGGCGGACGCGGATACGAAACAGCGCGCTCGCTTCGTGAACGCGGCGAGAAGGACTATCCGGTCGAGCGCATCCTGCGCGACATGCGCATCAACCGCATCTTCGAAGGGACGAGCGAGATCCAGCATCTCTTCATCGCCCGCGAAGCCGTCGATCCGCACATGAAGCGCGGCTACAAGATCCTGCAACCCGAAACGCCGACGGGCGAAAAGCTCAGCGCTGCCGCGAAAGCGGGCGTTCACTACGCCGGCTGGTATCCGTCGCGCTACATCGGCTGGTCGCACTTCCCGAAGTTCGGCGGGTTCGGAAAACTCTCCGGCCACATGGGCTACATCGAGCGCAACTCACGCCATCTGTCGCGCTCGATCTTCCACGCCATGATGCGCTTCCAGGCCAAGCTGGAACGGAAGCAGATGGTGCTCTTCCGCATCGTCGACATCGGCACGGACCTCTTCGCCATGGCCGCCGCCATCAGCTACGCCACGATGCTCGCGAAAAAAGGCGGCGCCGAAAAGAAGAACGCCATCGATCTCGCCGACGTCTTCTGCCGCGAAGCACGCATGCGCATCGACGCCAACTTCCACAACCTCTTCACAGACCACGACGACGCCGCCTACAGCCTGGTCACCCATCTGCTCAAGGGCGAATTCGACTGGTTCAAAGGCCAGGTCGTCGAGCCGGTCATGCCGACGCCGGAGCAGGTCGAAGAAGCGATGGCCAAGCTGGCCTAGCTGCGAATTTTCTCCTCATCGTCCGCGGTCTCGCTGCCTTTGTAGGTGGCGAGGCAGCGGCCGCAGAGGAAGGCGTTGTTGGCGTCGCCGGGCGCGGGAACGAACGCGTCGCGGTTGACGACTTCGAGGAAACAGGCCGTGTACTCCTCCGGCAATTCGCCGCGAACGGTTGCCGTGCGGCCGCAATCGCGGCAGACGAGCTGCGTCTGGCCTTCCACGACTACTTCTCGCCCGCCGCGGCGAAGACCGGCGTGATGTCGACCGGGATGTCTTTCAGCGTCGCGTTCACCGCGGCCATCTCCGGCGTTTCCTTGCCGTATTTGTCGAGCAGCGTTTTGGCGCGCGCATAGTCGCCGGTCGCTTCGATGGTCAGCAGCTCCGTGGCGAGATCGCGCACCGCGTCGCGCGACTTCGCGAAATCGACGGTGTACTTGCCGCCGGCCACCGGCGTGACCGCGCCGCGCTCGCGCAGCCAGTTCCATTGGACGGCGGTTCCGCGGCCGTGCGCCTCGCCAACTCCAAAACGGGTGGATCGGAACATCAGGCCGGCGTAGGTCGCCAGGAGCTGCCGCTCGTCGAACGCGGTCACCAGTCCGTGCTGCTGCGCGTAGATCAGGTTCCAGATGCCGAGGACGTCGGCCTTGCATTCTTCGACGGTGGAGTAGAGCTCTTTGAGCGGGATGCGCACCTCCACGCGTTTCCCGTCCGCCTGCGTCAGAAAGCCCGGCCCGAGTCCGTGCGAAAGCTCGTGGAAGAGGACGTGATTGAAGAACGCGTCGAACGATACGAGACTGGTCAACGACGGATCGAGCACGCGCATCGCGATCGGCTTGCCGCTCTGGCGGAACTTCGCGTCCATCACGTTTTTGAGCAGGACCTTCTTCGATCCTTTCTTCTCGCGCACCACTTCGTCGTTCGGCAGATTGAATGCGGCCGTCTGCACGCCGCGGCGCGCATCGCCCGCGGTGTAGAGCTCCTGCACCACCTTGATCGGCGATTCGCTACCGCGATTGGGATTCTTGTACTGCTCCGGCTCCGGAAGATTGCGCTCCATGTCCGGCAGCGCGTGGGCGTATGCAGCAAGCTTCGCGCTCTCCGGTTTGTCGACAACCGTCACAAACGATTCGAACGACGCTTTGTAATTGAAGAGGTTGTCCTCGTAGACCTCGTACGGTCCGATCACGACTTCGATGTTGCCGGCGAGATCCATCCAGGCCATGTCGCTCTCGCGGTAGTCGCCGGTCGCGAAGGCGTCGGCGCGCAGCGTGAGGAAGCGCTTCAACGTCGGATCGTTCGTAATCGCCGCCGCCTCGCGCAGTTTGGCCGCGGCAGGATCGAGGAAGTCTTTGTAGAACACGGCGTAGGGAATGGCCACGAGGTTCGTTCCATCGCGGCGGACGACAGTGAAGAGTCCTTCCAGCTCGTCTTTCTGCGCCGGATGCGCGGCCACGTAGCGCTCAAACTCTTCCTTGGTGATGTCAGGCGGATAGAACGCCGCGCCTGCCGGCTTTTTAGTCGGGCCGGCGAACGGTTCATCGTCTTTCAATCGATCCCACGGACCCTTGTTGGCGATGAAATAGTCGTACGCGGCACCGCCCTGCTTCGCGAGCGCGTCTCGCCAGGCCGGATTCTCCTCGGACACCTGCCGCCAATAAATCTCGTCGATCTGTTTCGACGCTTCGATCAGTTTGGCTACGACCTGCCGTTCGTTGTCGTCGAGCAGCGAGTGGTCGTAGTCGATGACGGTACGCGGCAGTTGCGCCATGCGCTGCGCGACATCGGGCGAGACGGTCAGCGTGGTCGCGGCTGCAGCCGGTGCGGAAGTCGGGGTAGTCATAGTCGATGTCTGGCAGGCCGCGGCGGCCCCTGCAAGGACGATGAGAAGTCGTTTCATGACGCTCTCCTTCGGGACGCGGGATTGTATGCGAGCCGAACGCCTGCTATCGTCGCGCCACTTCCGTTTCGAGGGCTGCCGTTGATCATCGAATGCACGAGTTGTCACGCGCGGTACCAGTACGACGAGGAGCGCTTCGAGGGGAAGCCGTCGAAGAAAATCAAGTGCGCGAAGTGCAGCAGCGTCTTCGAGATCCACAATCCTGCCTCTGCCGCGAAATCGGAAAGTTCCGCCGGCGATACGACCTTCACGCGCCGCAACAACGAGACGCAAACGCGCCCGCCGGAACCGCAGGAAACCACTGCGCAGTCGCCGCTTCCCGAGCCTGACACCGGACCCGTTCAAACGCCGCAGCTTCCGCGCGGACGCCGTCTGTCGCTGGCCATCATCGCCGGTGCGGACGCGGGCACGGTCTACCGCGTCGAGAAGCCGCGCATCACCATCGGCCGCTCCGGCGCCGACCTCACCATCAACGACAGCGAGGCGTCCCGCCAACACGCCGCGATCGAAGTCCGCGATCAGCTCGTGCTCCTCGAGGATCTGAAGTCGACCAACGGCACGATCGTCGACGCCGTGAAAATCACGGCTCCGGTCGAGATTCAGGACAAATCGGAGTTCCAGATTGGCGGCACGACGCTGATGCTGATCATGACGGACGAAGCTTAATCAGTCTTTTCTCCGCGTCCCCGCCTCTCCGCGTGACTACGTCGCCGGCGGAGCGCTTTCCGGTCCGCCCCCACCACCGCCCCGGCGACGCCGAAAACGCCGGCGCCGTTTCGGTCCATCACCTTCCGGACGCGGCGTTGCACCCTCGGCAGTATTCGGACGCGCCGCTTGCGGCGGCCGAGGAGGACGCGGTTCGCGCGGCGGACGCGGTTGCTGTTGCTGCTTCGGAGCGGCAGCGTTCGGATTCGGAGCGGATTCCTCGCCGCGACTTCCGCCGCGACGACGTCTGCGACGCTTTCCCGTCCGCTCCCCCTCGGCTTGCGGAGCCGCGGACTGCTGCTGCGGAGGGCGCTGCTGTTGCGGCGGTCGTTGCGCTTGCGGACCACCACCGCCGCGTTGCGGACGCTGCGGACGCCCATCGCGTCCACGCTCGCGCGACTGTTGTTGCTGCGGACGCGCATCCGGACGGGGAGGCTTTGCTCCGCCGCGGCGCTCATCCTTCTTACCGTTCGTCTTACCAGTCCGCTGCTCGAACTCCTGCAGCTTCTTCTGCATGTACTTACGGATCGGCCCGTCCTGCCGCGCTCGCATCTCATCGAAACCGCAGTAGGGACAGCGCTTCCAGCCTTCGGGATAGGTCTTCTTGCAGGCTGTGCAAAGGATGCTTTTCGGCAGGGGCATCGTCGGGGGGCGCATTGTACACTTCGGGCGTGGAGCCAACAGACGACACGGCGCGCCGCAAAACATTGCAGACGCTGATCGAACTGGCTCAGGGATCGAGTCCCGCCGACTGCTGGGACGATCGCCGTGCCGAAGATTTGCTGCGGTCGCAATCGACGCCGGATGAAGTGCGGGAGCTGGGGATGAGCGAGGAAATGATTGCCAGGGTGTGGGGAGTGGGGGGTGGGAAGTGGGAGAAAAGCACGACCAACATCTCCCACACCCCACACCCCACGCCCCACACCCCGTCATTCACCGTCCGCGTCTCTGCCCGATTCGAGGCCGCGCATTTTCTGCGCGAGTACCGCGGCATCTCTGAACCGTTGCACGGGCACTCGTACAAAGTCGAGGCCGATTTGGCGTCGCGCGCGGGCGGAGTCGACTCCGACGCGATCGCCGTCGATTTCGTAAGCGCGCGTCACAAGCTCGAGGCGCTGGCGAAGACGCTCGACTACGGCTGTATCAATGACGTTCCACCGTTCGATCGCATCAATCCCTCGGCCGAGAACATCGCGGAGTGGTTCGCGCGCGAGCTCGGCGCGGCCGTTTCGTCCGAGGATGCCGTCGTCACCACGGTCACCATATGGGAAGGGCCGGTCAACTCCGTAACGTTCAGGCCTTGAAGATGAACAAGATCGCCAACCACACCGCGCTGAAGGAGTGGGCCTCGGTCATCGACGCCCTCGGCAGCGGTGCGCAGATCGTGCTCATTCGCAAAGGCGGACTCGCCGATCAGTCGTTCGGTGTCGAGGCGCAGCGCTTCTATCTCTTTCCGACGAACTACCACGATGCCGGCGGCGCGGAACCGTCGCATGTGCGGATCACGCATTGGGCCGAGGCCGTGAAGACGTGGCAGATCAGAGATGCGGCGATGTTGCCGCGCCTGGAAGCGCTGACCATCCTCGGCTCCGCCGCGATCGAAACGCGCTACCGCTTCCGGCCGGATCAGGCCATCAACGTCATCGCCGTCCGCGCGTGTCGTCTGGCGAATCCTGCCAACGTCGTCATGAAGCCCGAGTACTCCGGATGCCGGAGCTGGGTCAGCATCGACGAAGAGATCGACATCGACGGCTCGATCGCGGCGCTGCCCGATGAAGCGCTCGACGCGCAGATCAACGCAATCGAACTCCTGCTTACCGAACCAAGCCTCGCGTGGAGCTGACGGTAATCATCATCATGCTCGCGGCTGGCATCGGGCTGGCGGCGTCGGTGATCATTACGTTCGCGGCGGCGCAGCGTGAGGCCGACATGAGCGGCGCGACGCGCGCGAAGGCCGCGCCGGACCGCAATCACATCGCCGCCTCGCTGCTCTTCAATCTGCTCGTCTGCGGCGGGACACCGGCGGACGTGGCGATGCGCACGATCCGCAAAAGTGCGGGCTTGGCCGCTCCGGTGACGTCTTCGATCGATATCACCAGCTGGAGCGAGCGCTACGCGAAGATAGCCACACCCGAACAGCGCATGGCGCTCCTCGATACCGCCGTCCGTCTGATCGCCGACCGCACCACGCCCGTTCCGCTCCGCCAATACTCCGCCCTCCTCGACCTCAGCTTCGCCCTCGGCTTCCAGACCGACGCGCTCGCAAAGTTGCGCGACACGTACGGATTCGACTACGTCGATCACGCCAAGAACGCGCGTCCGCGCAGCGCCGACCGCGGCGGCGTCACGACGCCTCTCTATTCGCGCGACGACCGCGAGCCCGCCGAGCTCCTTCACATCCTCGGCATCGAAGCTCCGGCCTCGCGCGCGATCGTCATCGCCGCGTACCGCAAGCTCGCCGCGCAGCATCATCCAGACAAGGTTTTCGGGGAGCCGGCCGAGGTGCAGAACGCCGCCGCGGCACGATTCATCGCGATCACAAGGGCGTACGAGACCCTGCTCGCAATCTACGACCAATAGGCCGCTCCCTGAACCGCGACTCTTCGTGACTGACTGATCCGCGACTCTTCGAGAATGATTCCGCGACCATTCGGGAATGACCTGCGACCATTCGGGAATGACCGCCGACCATTCGAGAATGACGCGCGACCATTCGAGAATGACCGGCGACCATTCCAGAATGACGCGCGACCATTCGGGAATGACCGGCGACCATTCAAAGATGATCCGGGCAGAAGATCGAAGCTCGATTTCTCATTCGCGAAGGGTGCGTTGGCATTCATGAAGCTCGATTTGGCATTCGCGGAGTGTGCGTTGACATTCGCGAAGCATCGAACGTCATTCCGGCAGTCGACGGCGGTACTCGCCAGCATCAATTTTACGAATCAGGACGCTACCCGACCAATTTGAGACTTGCCCTTCGCTGCGGGACGTGTATAATACCCGTTCGGGAATTCGGGTAGTTCACAGAGTGTTCACCGGCGCTTTCCCTCCGTAGACCGTAGTAAATCTCGACGAAATCCACATTGAGGACGGACGTGTCCGGTCGCGGTGACGCGGACGCCGGCCCGTCTTCACCGTCGGGGAAACCGTTCAGCAATCGCCGCTCGGAATCGTAAAGCTAACCATCGCAACGCCTTCGGCAGCGCATCCCGGAAACCCAGGGGCCCTCGGTAACCATTTTATTTGCCGCTGCATCTAATCGAGATAACGGCACGACTTACGCATTTTTTAAGTAGCAGACGTACGGGAGACACGATGAAGACGGCTGTAGCAACTGATCACGAGCAGGGCTGGGACTTCGAAAAGGCAGCGATGCCTTACGTCGACTCCCTCTACAACACTGCCTATCGCATGACGAGGAACTCCGAAGACGCGGAAGACCTCGTGCAGGAGACGTACCTCAAGGCCTACAAGTACTACGACAAGTTCGAAGAAGGTACGAACTTCAAGGCGTGGCTCTTCAAGATCATGAAGAACACGTTCATCAACAACTATCGGAAGAAGAAGCTCACGCCGCACAAGATCGACTTCTCCGAGATCGAAGAGTCGTACGAGCGGGTCATCCAGAAGAACGCGCCGGACCTCATCAAGGATCCGGAGAGCGAGATCTTCCAGGACATGATGGACGCCGACGTCAAGCGCGCCCTCGACTCGCTGCCGCACGACTACAAGATGGTTGTCCTGCTGGCCGACATCGAAGGCTTCTCCTACAAAGAGATCGCCGAGATCCTCGACTGCCCCGTTGGCACCGTGATGTCGCGTCTCTACCGCGGCCGCAAGATGCTGGAGCGGACGCTGCTCGAGTACGCGCGCAAGTACGGCTACATCCGCGGCACCGCCGAGCCTGCCAAGATGCGCTCGCGCAAAGACGAGACGAAGGGCCGCAAGAAGAAGGATCCCGAAACCGGCGAAGAGACCGACGTCATCGAGCCGGAAGCGGACGAGGAAGCGATCCTCTTCGCGGACGACGAAGACGTCGAGCTCGAGATCGAAGAGGAAGAAGAGCCGGAGACCTTCGAGATCGAGTAGCTTCCGATTTTTCGAATTCCAAATTTTCGGGCGGCCGGTTGTCTCGGCCGCCCGAAGTGTTTTCCAGTCGATTAGTGGATTAGTAGATTAGTGGATTAGTAGATCAGTGGATCAGGAAGGCCGCCACAAACTGCAGACCGCCGGACCACTCCGCCTCTGATCTCATGGATCGACTGATCAACTCGTTCGCGACCGCCGGATCGCACCCCCTCTAATCCACGAATCCACTCATCGACTAATCCACTGCTCCACCGGAATTCATCTTCCACCTCGCCAGTTCCGTTCCGTTGCAGAGTCGTCACCACCCGATTGCCAAGGAGAACCGCTGTAATGATCTGTGACGATGTGAAACGGGTTGCTTACTTCTTCCTCGATGGAAAGCTCGGCGAGAGCAAACAGAACGACTTCAAGACTCACATGAGCATCTGCCCCGACTGCGAACAGCGCGTCAGCATCCATCGCCGCCTGCGCCTGTTCATCTCCAAGCGCCTCGGCCGTGACTCCGCACCGCAGCGATTGCGTCAGCGCCTCTCACGAAGTTTCCGCGCGCTCACCAGCGAGACATAGAATCGGCCGCGTGCCCGACCGCGACCAACTGATTCTCGTTTCGTCGAATCCCAACAAAGGCATCGAGGCCGAGCGGATCCTCGGCATCCCTCTGCTCCGCGTGTCGCTTGTGCTGCCTGAGATTCAGGCCGCGACCGTCGAAGAGATCACCCGCTACAAACTCGAATCGGCCCGCACCAAGGGCTACAACCGTCTCGTCGTCGAGGATGTCTCCCTCGGCTTCGACGAGCTCGGCAACTTCCCTGGCCCCTACGTCCGCTGGCTGCTCGAAGCCGCCGGCGGCAAAGGCCTCGCCGCGATCGCCTACGCGCTCAACAACCGCGCCGCGAAAGCAGAATGCTGCGTCGCGTATTGGGATGGATCGAAGGGCCACATCTTTTGCGGAGCCGTCGAGGGCGAGGTTCTGGTCGAGCCGCGCGGCGAACGTCATTTCGGATGGGACGCCTGGTTCCAGCCGCGCGGATCAAAGAAAACATTCGCCGAGATGACCGACGATGAGAAGGACAATGTTTCGCATCGCGGCGACGCCTACCGCAAGCTGGCCGCGCACCTCAAGGCCTCCAACGGCTGACCCGCGAACCGGACGTACTGAGTCCGGCCGGGGACAACGGCTGTAAACCATCTGCCGGAACCATCCGTAGAACTTATTGAAATTACGTAGTTTGGCCGAACGCCGCGCTGGCAGGCCAATTGAAGTATGCATAGCAACCTCGGAGACTCCGAGCGAGCAGTGGAAAGGACGCCCCAATGTGGATTTACGACGGTGAGCAGTGGATCGAAGAGGGCGTGAGCGAAACCGACAAACAACGGCCGGAGACGATCATGCCGCGTCACGGTGAGGAGCTGTACCCGGAACTGCAAGTGGTCGAAGTCGAGATCGTTCCGGTTCCGCGAACCAACTACGTCCCGCACTACCCGCATCCGTAAAACGTAATCCGATCGCGTTGAACGAAAGCCGCGCCGCGAGGCGCGGCTTGTTTTTGTGACTATCATCCGCCGCGTGATCCTTCGTAGCCGCAACGTCGTTACGCCGGAAGGCATCCGGCCCGCGTCGATCCACATTCGTGATGGCGCGATCGATCGCGTCACCGACTTTGACGACGCGTCCGACGCCGACGACTTCGGCGAGCTCACGCTGATGCCGGGCGTCGTCGACTCGCACGTTCACGTCAACGAGCCGGGACGGACGGAGTGGGAGGGATTCGAAACCGCGACGCATGCGGCAGCGGCAGGCGGAGTGACGACGATCGTCGACATGCCGCTGAACTCCATCCCCGCAACCACCTCGGTTGCCGCGCTCGAAGCGAAGGTGCATGCGCTTCACGGCAAGTGCCGCGTCGACGTCGCGCTGTGGGGCGGCGCCGTTCCCGGCAATGTCGATCAGCTTCGGCCGATGCTCGACGCCGGAGCGCGTGGATTCAAATGCTTTCTCGTCGACTCCGGCGTACCGGAGTTTGGATGCCTCGACGCCGCGGAAGTCGAAGCCGCGCTGAACGCGCTACATGGAACCGGCGCGCCGCTGCTCGTTCATGCCGAATTGCCGGAGCACATCCACGCCATCGCTGGCGACGCGCGTTCGTACGCGAGTTACCTGGCCAGCCGTCCGGCAAAGGCCGAGGACGATGCGATCGCGCTTGTCTTCGCGCTCGCGCGCCAGACCGGCACCCACGCGCACATCGTTCACCTTTCGTCGGCAAATGGTTTGGAAGCGCTTCGGCTCGCGCGCAAAACGGGCGTTCCGTTCACTGCCGAGACCACGCCGCACTACCTCTACTTCGACGCCGAGCGTGTGCCCGAAGGCGCGACGGAGTTCAAGTGCGCGCCGCCGATCCGCGAGCACGCGAACCGCGAGGCGCTATGGCGCGGCGTCGAAGAGGGACTGTTCAACGCCATCGTCAGCGACCACTCGCCGTGCACCCCGGAGCTGAAGCGGATGCAGGAAGGCGACATCGCGCGCGCGTGGGGCGGGATCGCATCGTTGCAACTCAGTCTGTCGATCGTGTGGACCGAGGCGAAGCGAAGGAAGATTGCGTTCGAGAAGATCGCCGCGCTGATGACGACCGGACCGGCAACGCTGGCCGGCCTCGGACATCGCAAAGGGAAGCTCGCGCCTGGCTACGATGCGGACATCATCGCCTTCGATCGTGACGCGCAGTTCGTCGTGCGGACTGAGCACGTGCAGCATCGCCACAAGGTCACGCCGTACGCGGGCGAGACGCTCAGCGGTGTCGTGAAAGCGACGTTCGTGCGCGGTCAAAAGGTGTGGGAGGATGGGCGGCACCTTGGCAACGCGATCGGCGAGTGGATTCGGAGATGACTGATTTTCGCGAAGCTCTCGACCTCGCCTCCGAACGCCTCGGCGGCGACGTGCTTTACGCCACCGACGACTACTTCGCCGAAAAGGAAAACCTTCTCCGTCCAGAGAAGCCGGTGTGGAAGGAACACGAGTACACCGACCGCGGCAAGTGGATGGATGGCTGGGAGAGCCGACGCAAACGCACGCCCGGCCACGATTTCTCCATCATCCGCCTCGGCCTTCGCGGCGTGGTGCGCGGCGTGGTCGTCGACACGGCATTCTTCCGCGGCAACTATCCGTCGCACTGCTCTATCGAAGGCTGTCACGCGCGGCAGGAGAGCGATGTCGAATCGCTGCTCGCTGCAAACTGGATCGAGATCCTGCCGAAGTCGGAGTTGAACGGCGACAGCGAGAACCTCTTCGCCATCGACTCGCCGTACGCTTTCACGCATCTGCGCCTGCACATCTATCCCGACGGCGGTGTAGCGCGTCTTCGCGTACACGGCGAAGTCGCGGCCGACTGGCGGCGCGAAGGCGGATTGTCAATCGAGACCGATCTCGCGGCGGCGGAGCACGGCGGCGACGTGCTGGCGTGCAGCGACATGTTCTTCGGCCCGAAGCACAACCTGATCATGCCCGGCCGCGCGGCGAACATGAGCGACGGCTGGGAGACGAAGCGCCGCCGCGGTCCAGGAAATGATTGGGTGATCGTGCAGCTCGCCGCGGAAGGATCGCTGCGGCGGATCGAGATCGATACCAATCACTTCAAAGGCAACTATCCCGACACCTGTTCGATCGACGGCACGCGAGCCTTTGCTGACGATGAGTGGTTTGAAGTGTTGCCGCGGACGAAACTGCAGGCGCACACGCGGCACATGTTCATCGATGAGCTGTCAAACCATGGTCCGGTTACACATCTGCGGCTGAACGTCTTTCCTGACGGCGGCGTGAGCCGGCTTCGCGTGTACGGCATCGCGACCGAGGAAGGCCGCGGTGACGCGGTCGCTCGGTATGTCAACACGTTGGTCGATGAGATCGCGGCCGCGCAGCTGCACAACTGCTGCGGTTCGACCGAATGGGTTCGCCGCATGATCGCCGTGCGGCCGTTCGCGTCATGGAGCGATCTCATCCGCGACGCCGAAGCGATCTGGCATTCGCTGTCGCCGGACGATTGGCGCGAAGCATTCACCGCGCATCCGCGGATCGGAGAGCGTTCGTCATCGACGTGGGCGCGGCAGGAGCAGTCGGGAGCGGCATCGGCATCGAGCGACATGCAGGAAGCGTTGGCGGAGGCGAACCGCGAGTATGAGGCGCGCTTCGGCCACATCTACATCGTCTGCGCCACGGGACGTCCCGCCGACGAGATGCTGGCCGTGGCGTGGCAGCGGCTGGAAAACACGCCGCACCACGAGTTGCATGTGGCAGCCGAGGAGCAGATGAAGATCACGAAGTTGCGGCTGATGAAGCTGGTGGGCTGATGGGTATTTCGACGCACGTCCTCGACACTTCCAAAGGCCGTCCGGCCGAAGGGGTCGGTATCACGTTGGAAGACGATGGCGGTGTCGTCGCCAGCGGCGTGACCAACGCGGATGGACGTTTGAAGTTAGTCGACGATCCGCCTGCAGAGGGGACGTATCGCATCACCTTCGATACCGGCGGGTACGATCCTCATTGTTTCTTTCCGCGGGTGGTCATCGAGTTCATCGTCCGAGGCGACGCGCAGCACTACCACGTGCCGCTGCTTCTTTCGAAGTTCGGATATTCGACGTACCGCGGGAGTTGAGTACGGTGCAAATAGGCAGTATGCCGTCGGTCATTTCGCAGGACGCACATGTGTTGGCGTCGCCATTGCTCGCCTATCAGCGAGTAAAACTCGTTTTTCTGTTTACGTTTGAAAGGATAGAATGCGTTTGGTCTTTGGGCGTCGACGACGGAGAAGGGCACCGATCAACATGAGTTCCGACATTCTCTTTTCGAGAGCTTCGTTCCTCTCAGGCGCTGCCCGCACCTTCGACCTTTGGGGTCACCTGGATACCTACAACTACAGCCGAACTCCCGAAGAAGCTGATTCTCTCGCTCTCTACTCCGACTGGCGCACCGTAGGAGAGCATATTTTTTCTGCCGCTGAAAACTTCGACGCGCGCGACCCCGAACAACTCAATCTGTTCGCGTCGACACCCGTGGATGAAGAGCGCGCCGCTTCGAAATGACGAGCAGGAAAAAGCCTACTGCGGTCGATCGAAATCAGCCGGATCCGAAACAGACGAGCGGGAATCATCCCGCTCGTGTTCCTTCTGCAGAAGTAGTGGCCGAGTTCTCATCACACTTCAGGGGGCCTTTACCTCCGCCGCACGTGCTTGGGCAATACAACCAAGCTTTTCCGAATGCGGCTGAGCGGATCGTCGAGATGGCCGAAGGTCAGTCGAAGCACCGACAGGATCTCGAAAAATCACGCATGTTGGCCGACATCAACAACGAAAAACGCGGGCAGTGGTTGCCTTCGCGTTAGCTCTCCTGATGTTTATCGGAGCTTTTCTGCTCGTCTGGCAAGGTAAGAGCGTCGCAGGGCTAACGTTGTTGGTCGCCGAGATCGCTACTTTGGTAGGTCTCTTCATATACGGGAAAGAATCGAAGCATCGCGAGTTGGAGCGTCGCCGGCAGGACCTTCTAGCGTCGGCGCAGAATGACGTCGAATAAGGTTTTGCACCGTGAAAGCATTCGCGGACGAAACTGCGAGATGGTCTAGGCTCCTCTTCGTCCCTTTATGATCTTCACGAAGCTGCGGCTGCGCAGCTCATCGAGCGTGAGGCCGGTCGCCAGCGCTTCGTCCTCCGTGATCGCGCCGCAATTCAACGCGCGCAGGAAGTAGTTGAGCAGACCTTGGCCGGTGGCCGCGTCGTCGAAGACGTCGCCGACGAGTGTGGCTTGCCCAGCTTTTTCAATGAAGTTGTGAAGACGATCGGTAGCGCCACGCAAGCCTTCGAGGAAGAATGAATAGACCGCGGCATAGCGCGTCGGAAGCTGGGCGGGATTGAGATCCCATCCCTGGTAGTAGGCATTGATCAGCGAATGGCGGATGTGATCGACGTGCAGCCGCCACGCGCGATGGACGACGGCGCGGTTCTCGGCGATCTCTTCGGCCGTGAGCGTTCCGCGGTGCGGCGCGATCGGCATGATGTTCGTGGCGCCGTCGGAGAGCCAGAGGCCGGTGCCGGCGTAGGCCACCTGCATCATGTGCCGCGCGAAATCGCAGGCGGGATGGTCCATGCGCTGGTGCTCCGCGGTGATGTTGCAGCTCGCCGTGTAGTCGTAGGTCCCGAAATGCGCGGCCACAGCGCGGCCGCGCGCGGCGTCGAGGAAGAGCGGCAGATTGGAGACGCCGTTCTCGCTGAGAATGGCCTGCGTCGTCTCGATCATGAACTCGAAACGGAGCGTGTGTTTGGCGAGGCCGAGCTTCGGCTCCATGGCATCGAACAGATCGGCGAGGGCCGTCACCTGTTGCGGAAGCTGGATCTTCGGCAGCGTGACCACGAAGTTCGGCGGCAGACTTCCGGCCGCGTCGAGCAGCGTCGAAATGAAAATGTCCAGCGTGCGCATCGACCGCGGCATCAGCTCCTGCGAGAACTGTTTGATGCGGATACCGATGAACGGCGGCAGCGTGCCGTTCTTCAGTCCCGCCGCCACCTCGCGTGCTGCCGCCGCAGCGTGGCCGTCTTCTTCGTCGTCGGCGCGATTGCCGTAGCCGTCTTCGAAGTCGATGCGGAAGTCTTCCACCGGCTCGCGGCGCAGCTTCTCGAGAACGCGCGCGTAGACGACGTCGCGAAACTTCGCATCGATGCCGATGGCATCGCCGAGCGTAGCGGCGTTAGGGGCGAAGTCATCGAGGGAGCGGAGAGCGAGCACGCCAAGCTTCTGCGTCGTATCGCTCTTGAACAGATGCGCGCCGCCGTAAACGGTATGCACCGGCTGGCGAGCGCCCGATTCGCCGGGAAAGCGGGCCATGAACTTCTCGAGCGCCGGATCGAGCTTCGATGCGGCAGTGCGGAGGTCGTCGTCGGAGAAGGTTCGTTTCATCGTCTATCGCGTCCGGATCACCGCGGCCACGCCCCATCCAATGAGCACCAGCACGGAAAGCACGAGCCACGGATAAGGATTGCCGAAGGTACCTGGGAAGTGATTGCTGATCATGATGAAAACGACCGGCAGGACGATAAAGGTGTTCTGCTTGGATCGCTGTTTGGCGAGGTCGGCCAGCCGCATGTCCGGTTCGGTACCTGCTTTGACGGCGGCGATGAGCGCGCGCTGCGCGGGCAGGATGCGCACCCAGACATTCAACGCCATGAAACTGCCGAGCATCGCTCCGATCTGCATGTAGGCCGCGCGGGCGGCGAATAGGCGCGTCGCGCCGAAAATGGCCGCGGCGAGAAAGAGATACGAAACGATCGTCCCCACGACCTCATTTTTTCGCAGCGGCGAAATCCAGAGAAGATCGTAAAGGAACCATCCAACGGCGATGAGCGCCAGACTCAACCCCGCGGCCTGCCAGGCAGTCATTTTGAAAACATCTTCATCGACCATGATCCGCCCGTCGTAGTAGACGAGGATGAGCAGCGCGAATCCCGACAGCAGCGTAAAAAACGCCTCCCACTTGAACCAGTGCAGCGTCTGGTTCAGCAGCTCGGGCCGCTTCTGCTTATCGACGATGTAGAAGCCGCCGCTGTGAACCATCCAGACATGTTTTTCGTCGTGGAACGCGCGATCGAGCCAGGTGAAGAAATAGGTCTGGCCGACCCACATGATGGCCGCGAAGACATGCGTCCAGCGGAACGCGAGATTCAGCCACTCCCGTACGTCGAAATTCATCGGTTGTCCTCGATTTGCGTTGAGGCGCGAATGTAGCAGAATCGCGCCCCATGCGAGAGATCGAACGCATTCTCGACCAACTCAACCGCGCCTGGGGCGGCCCGTCATGGACCGGCACCGACATCGGTCCGCTGCTGGAAGGCATCTCCGATCAGCAATCGCGCGCGCATCCGATTCCGAACGCGCATTCGATCATCGAGCTGGTCGCGCACAGCAGCGCCTGGATGGACGCCGTCGCGCACCGCCTCGCCGGCGACGAGCGCGAGCTGACCACGGAAGAGGATTGGCGCGACGTCACCGAGATGCCGTGGGCCGACGCGATCGAAGAGATGACCAACGCCATCAGCCGTCTCTCCGACGTCATCGCCCGGCTGACGGTGGACGACCTCGACAAAAAAGTCGCCGGCCGCAAGTACACGATCTACGTGATGCTGCATGGAGTGATTCAACACACGATCTACCACGCAGGCCAGATCGCGTTACTCAAGAAGTTTCTCTGACTCTCTCCGCTCCTCCGCGTCCCGCGTGAACCCGTCCCCCGTTGTAAGCTCGCGTCATGAGTGATGATCCCCGCTATCCCGTCGGCAAGTTCAATCGCCCGAGCAGTATGTTGACCGCCGTCGAACGGCGCGAGCTCGTCGATCAGATCGCCGCCACGCCCGCGCGCCTGCGCGAGGCCGTGGCCAGTCTGAATGAGTCGCAGCTCGACACGCCATACCGCGACGGCGGCTGGACCGTGCGCCAGGTCGTCCATCACGTCCCCGACTCGCACATGAACGCCTACACGCGCGTGAAACTCGCACTGACGGAAGAGCAGCCCACCATCAAGCCGTACGACGAAGCCGCGTGGGCGAAATTGAACGACGTCCGCGACACACCGATCGAAACCTCGCTCGTCCTGCTCGAGGCGTTGCACCAGCGCTGGAACACGATCCTGCGCGCGATGACGGACGCCGATTTCGAACGCACGCTCATGCATCCCGATCATGGCGTCATGACGCTCGACGCGCTCATCGCCATGTACGCGTGGCACGGCCGGCATCACGTTGGCCACATCACCTCGCTCCGCGCGCGCAGCGGGTGGTGAGTTTTGGGTGTGGGGGGTGGGGTGTAGGGTGTGGGAGTTAAGCGTCGAAGCGGTAGTTTCCACTCCCCACTCCCACTCCCCAACTACTTCCCGTACATCCCCACCAGCTTCGCCTTGGCGACCACATGCCCTTTGATCGCGTTCTCGAAATCGTCGCGTCCCTGCGATGACGTCAGCGGAAGCGTGTTGTCGAGCGCGTAGAGATCGAAAGCGTAGTGGTGCACGCCGCTCGGCGGACAAGGACTTCCCCACTTGCTCGTCCCGAAGCCGTTCAGACCCTGGATCACGCCGGCCGGAACATCGTCCTCCTTGAACTGCGTCACGTTCGTCGGGATGTTCCAGACCAGCCAGTGCGTGAACGTGCCGTTCGGCGCATCGGGGTCGGTCACCTCCAGCGCGATGCTGTGCGCGGTCTGCGGAACGTTCGCGAATTCGAGTGGCGGCGTCACGCTCGCGCCGTTGCAGGTGTACTTCTGCGGAATCGTCCCGCCGTTGGCGAACGCCGAACTGGTGATGGTCATCGCGCCGGTGGCCGGCGGCGGCTCGGACGGCTTGCCGGGCGGCGGCTCCTTCTTGTTCGGATTCGTGCAAGCGAGGGTGAACGCTAGAGTCAGGACAACCGCAAATCGTCTGCTTCGCATAGCGCCTCCGATGCGAAGCTACAATCGTTCCATGCCGACGTTTTTCGACGCGATGAGCGAGCTGATGGCGTCCGAGACTCCGTTCGTCGCCGTCACGGTCGTCGACACGATGGGCAGCGCGCCGCAGGACCGCGGCGCGAAGATGATCGTCACGTCCGAAGGACTCCACTTCGGCACCGTCGGCGGCGGCAAGGTCGAGACCAAAGCGATCGCCGAAGCTCAGGCGATGTTGCGCGGCGAAGCGGCGGAGACGACGAAGTTCGCGCAGTGGAGCCTCAACAAAGACGTCGGCATGACGTGCGGCGGCATCGTCAAACTCTTCTTCGAATCGCACAACGTCGGACGCTGGAAGATCGTCGTTTTCGGCGCCGGCCACGTCGCCAACGCCGTCGTCAATCTGCTCATCCATCTCGACTGCGCCGTCACCTGCATCGATCCGCGCGAGGAGTGGCTGGCGAAACTGCCCGAGTCGCCCAAACTCACGAAAGTCCTCACGTGCGACATGCCGTCGATCGTGAAGACGCTACCGGACGATGCCTTCGTCGTGCTGATGACGATGGGTCACACCACCGACAAGCCGATCCTCCTCGAAATCCTCCGCACGCGCACCTTCCCATTCCTCGGCGTGATCGGCAGCGACGCGAAAGCGAACATCCTGCGGCGCGACATCGCCGAGGCGGGGTTGCCGGAGGAGGCGAAACGGGCGTTCTATTGCCCTATCGGCCTTTCGATCGGGACGAACCACCCTTACGAGATTGCGGTGAGCGTGGCCGCGCAATTGATCGAGGTGCGGGATGCGCGGCTTGCTTCACGCTCTGTTTCAGCAAGTCCAGATTCATCGCCTCGGTGACCAACGCGCGCATCGTCTCCGACGCATTCTTCTTCGACTTCAACCACGTCACCTGCGACGGCGTCAGAAACACCGCAACCCGCTCCGTCTTCTTCTCTTTCGCTGCGGCCATCTGCACCTCGAAGTCGATATTCTGCACCCGATGCGCATCGGGATCATCGCTGACACTCACGGATTGCTGCGCCCCGAGGCGGTGGAAGCGCTGCGCGGAGTCGATGCGATCGTGCACGCGGGCGACGTCGGCGGAGCGCATGTGCTCGAAGAATTGCGCGAGCTCGCGCCGCTGACGTATGTCGAGGGCAACAACGACGATGGCGATGGCACGGACATCGTCCGCGTCACAATCGGCGGGCTGCGGATTCTGTTGACGCACATCCTGCCGCGTCCTCGCAAGCCCGATCGGCGCGTCATCGACTCGCTGCGCTCGACACCGGCGGATGTCGTGATCTTCGGCCACAGCCACCTGCCACACGACGAGATCATCGACGGCGTCCGCTACTTCAATCCCGCCAGCGCCGGACCGCGACGGTTCGACTATCCCGTTTCCGTCGGCATCATCGATGACGGACGCGCGATGCATGTCGCACTCGACGAACGTTCGAAGGCGGCGCTGATGAAGCGGATGAATCAACTCAGCTGAACGGTATCGCGAAAGCTGTAATGAGCCGCGTAACACAGATGTCGTGGGTCGCGCGCGGAGGCGCGCTCGGCAATCCAGCCCCGCGCTCTGCGCGGGGAAACGATCGTGAACGAAGTTCGTGGCCGCGGAGGCGGCCACTGGAAAATGCTCGCGCCGCGCGA
The DNA here is from genome assembly GCA_035996815.1 of Thermoanaerobaculia bacterium. Lineage (GTDB taxonomy): Bacteria > Acidobacteriota > Thermoanaerobaculia > Gp7-AA8 > Gp7-AA8 > JADGNZ01. The sequence continues at coordinate 49,908 of DASYJF010000140.1, forward strand.
AATCTTTGTAGCGGCCGCCTCCGCAGCCGCCGATTCGCCGGCGCGCCCCCCCCGCGCAGAGCGCGGGGCTGGATTGCTGAGCGCGCCTCCGCGCGCAACCAGCTTCGCAGCACGCTCAGTCCAGCGTCTTGATCGGACCAAGTTTCAGATTCAAATCGTCGTCCGCGAGTCCGAAAACCTGCTTCATCTCGGACATCTTTTCCTCGAGCTTCATCAGCGCGGAGCCGAGACGTTCGATCTCAGCATCAGTCAACGTCCCCGCGTCCATGCGGCGCAACGCCTGCTTCTCCAGCAGGCGGCGCACCAGCTCGATGATCGACAACACCAGCCGCGCCAGACCGTTCTCGACGATGTCGGAATCGGCGGCGATGCGGTCGGGGATCGTCGACTCCGTAAATGTGAGCGACGCTCGCAGCCGCTCTTCGTCATTCGTGATCATCGGCGAACACCTCCAGCGGCCACGGCCCGGAAAGCAGAAACGGAACCGACGGGAAATCTTGCTTCAATGCCGCGCCGGCATCGTTGATCGCTGCAGCTGATTCGCGTTTCACCAGCGCCGCGAATTCGAGCGATGACGTATCGCGATTCGACCAGCGATGTTTCACCGCAAGCGGCACAAGCGTTTCATCGACCGCTTTCCGAAACTCCGGCGCAACATCCGTGGAACGTGTGGCTTCATGCAGTGCGCGAATGTACGCGGCTCCCGATTCGAAATCGTGGCGATCCGGCCGCGCCCGTGGCGCAACTGCCGCCACTTTCAACGTCATCTCGACGCAATCGCGAAAATCGTTCAGTACGCGCCGCCATCGATCGATGTGCGACGCACATTTGGCAAACGCGTCGTCGCCGCCATGTGCGGTAAAACCGTAACGGATTGCAACGAACGTAGCGCGGTCGAGCAGTGACGCCCGCGTCGTCGCGACACGCAGCAGCAGGTCGCGATCGCCGAGCGGTTGCGAATCTTCGACCTCCATCCCGCTCAACCACAGATCACTCACCGCAATCGCCTCGGCCAGCGGCTCGATATCGTTGCGTTCCCGATGCACGCCGATCACGACGAGCTTCATTTGATCTGCTTCGGCTGCGAGGTTCGAATGATTGCGTCGACGTTCGCCAGCACGACGTTGATGCCGAGGTAGAGCAGGTCAACGTCGCCGATCGAGACGACGGCTTCGCCCGCGATGACCACGCCGCGGTCGAGCAGATGGTCGAGCGTTTCGAGCAGGCTCAGTTCGTCGTCGGCGTCACTCATCGGATGTCACCGCGAACGTATACGGCGGCCACGGTCCCGTCAACGCAAGGGTCACGCCTTCCGCCGCATAGCGCGTTGCGAGATCGTCGCGAAGTTCTTCCAGCCGCGCCTCTTCATCACGCTCGAGCAGCACATTGATCTGCGGAAACGCGCCGGACCGCTGCTGCCGCGTTTCGGCGACGGTGTCGCACGCGAGCTTGTCCATCACCGCGCGCTCGATCTCCGCCATGACCTGCTGCTCGGCCTCGCGCGAAGCCTTCTTCTTCTCGTCATCCAACTTCTTCCGCAGCAGAAACGCCTTCCCCTCGGACGCCGACGCGATCTCTTCGGACAACGTCCGCAAACTATCGACCCGACGCACCAGAGCTTCGCTCCAGAGCTGCGGATCGAACTCGATCCGCAATGTCCACTCCTGCTTCCCGTCGAGCCGGTCGAGCAGTTTCGCGAACCGCGCGCCCTCGGTTTCGAGATGCCGACGCAAACTTTCGTCCGAGGCAAACAGCGTGAAGGCGCGCAACGGGATAATCGTCCCGCCGTGCATGAGCGCATTCATCACGCTCTGATGCCGATAGCCGATCGCGCCGAGCCACTCGACGTCCTTCGCCCGCGCATCGATCACCGACTGCGAGAAATCGACGTCATCGACCGGCGTGACGAATGCTGCGAGCTCGCCAGCAATTACTCCGTAAATTCGATCCGAACCATCGATTGCCTCGGGGAGCCGTACGGCGTGCCCCGCGCGCGCTATCGCGTAGACGTAGAGAATGTTCGGCATTCGCGCGAAGTCTGACATACCAGCCGCTCGCGTGTTCGTTCCCCGTCGGCGTAGCCGGCGTAAGAACCGTAGCCCACGCGTTCACGCGTGGGTCAAACGATTCGTTTGAGTTTGTGAGCGGGCGAAAGAAAGCTTTCTCTCGCGCGTCAAGACGCGCTCACAAGTTCGCGCGATCCGTCGTCCCCCTGCCTGAAGGCAGGGACGGTTCTTACGCCGGCTACGCTGACGGTGGCATCCGCATCACCGCAACTTCTTGAACTCCTCCGAATCGACCAGCGCGCGCACGACTCCCACTCGCGTCTCCTTCTTCTGCAGCGCGGATGCGAAGTAGCGTTCGCCGGCGGCGTCGATGGAGCGATTGAGGATCGTGGCGTAGGCGATGCGGAGGAAGTCGCTATCGTTGAGGCAGGCGGAGTCGTACGCGACCGTCTCCGCGGCATCGTCGGCGTCGATGTGGCGCGTCGGCTCGATTCCGATTCGCGCGAGCAGCGACGGCGGCGCGAGTGCTTTGCGCTTTGAGTGAAACCACCACGCGTGCTCATCGAGCATCTCGCCCGGCTCGTTGATGCGAAACGCGCGCGTCAGCTCGGGGAGCGACGCTGGGAACGCGGGCGTCTCGCCCGCATGTGACGTTCGCGCGAGATCCGGCAGCGGGCGGGACGCCCGCGTTCCCAGGGGCGTGACCGAGATCAAATTCACCCGCGCCGCCAGCAGCCGCACATCCTTCGATCTCGGATCGATCGCCGCCGGCGCCTCGGCGCGCGAGAACGCGATCGTCAGAAAATTCGCGCCGTCGCGCCAGCGCGTGCGGTCGATATCGAACGTGTAGTCGCGCCAGCCGGGCGTCATCGCGAGACGCGCCACCGGCGCGGCGTTCAACGAGATCATGGCGATCTGCGGACGAGACCCGGCGTAGTCAAACGGCATCATGTGCAGCGTCAGGCGATGATCGGCGGCCGAGGCGATCAGCATCGCTGACACTGGCTCGGCGCCCGTCCAGCGCGCGTGGTCGGCGGGATCGCCGTCGGGACCGTACCAGCCGCCGGCGAGGAAGACGCTGTTGTCGCCGCCGAGCGGCATGACGTGGGTCGGGTAGCGAGCGATGAGGGCGCGCGTGTCGGCGGGCGTCAGGCGATGCAGCAGCAGGTGTTGAAGGCCGGGCGCGTAGTGAAGACGGAATCCTTCCAGCGGACTGCCCAGAACGACCGGATACTGGCAACTCCAGTCGCCGACGTCGCCTTCGCGGTGAAATCCGGCGCTGACGATCCACACCGGCTCGTTGTGCGCGACGACGCTGGCCGCGCGCGAAGCGATCTCGCCGGCGCTGATGAGACGGACCTTCGGCGATAGTCGACGCAGATAGAAATCGAGACAGACGTACGACCAGTCATTCGTAGTGACGACGGCATCGCGCGCGTGCGCGTGCTCGTGAATCGTCGCGGCGATGACGCGCCAGTTCAGCTTGCGGTACGGCTCCGTCGTCGCGGAAGTCCATCCTTCGCGGACGATGAATCCGGCAGCAATCAGCGCGGCGATCGGGATAGCGATGGCGGTCCGTCCGCGAAAAACCAGACGCAGGATCGCGGTGATGCCGATCGCGGCGAGAAGGAGGTACGCGGGCAGCGCGGTGGCGACATAACGCACGGCGTACCAATGCCGAAGTTTCCAGAGCGCGGCCAGGCTGACGGCGACCGGGAGCACGGCCATGCAGGTGACGATGACGCCGCGGACTCGATCACGGTGAATGAGCACGATCGCGCCGATGAGCGCGAGGATCGCGACAACATAGGCGGCGCGATGGACTGTGGTGATGTCGATCGCTCCGATAGAGAAGGATTGGAGAAGCCGTTGGAAGAATCTTGCGCTGAAACGAAAGCCGGATGCGGCGTTCGGCGGCATGCGGCGGTAGAGGATGGGGATTAGTCCTGCCGCGGCTCCTCCTGATATTGCGTAGATGGCGAATGCTCGTCTCCGCGTCATGGCGAAAGCGATTGCGGCGGTGATGGCGACGGCGACGAGGAGGGGGCCGGAGCCGGAGGTGGTGAGGAGTAGGGCGAGCGCGATGAGGGGGACGGGTTCACGCGGAGACGCGGAGGGGCGGAGAAAGGCGGCGAGGATCAGGGTTGCGAGGAGGATGAGGAGCGCGTACGGGCGGGCTTCGCGGCTGTAGTAGATCGCCAGCGGGGAGCCGGCCAGAAGGAGGGCGAAGGTTGCGCGCTCTGCGAAATCGTCTTTCCCGACACCCCACAACCGGCAGCCGACAGCCACCACGAGAGCCACGGACCCAAACACGGCCGGCGCAAACCTGGCCGCAAACTCCGGTGCGTGCGCGAACCTCCCGGCCAACTCGCTCGCGAAGAAGAGCGGACCGTGTTCGCTGGCGAAGCCGGTAAGCCAGTGCCAGAACGGCTCGTGCGTCAGCTTCGTGGCGACGTCGTAGTCGAGGATCTCGTCCAGCCACAGGCTGGGAACGGCCAGTCCGCTGAACCTCAGAACCGCTCCGAAGGTGACGATGGCGGTCAGCAGCAGCCAGTCGCCGATCCGTCTCATTCCCGAGAGCGTAGCACGCGCATTTGACACTCCCGCGATTGGTCAATACATTGACGACCACACATGACAGCCGAGCCGGAACGGGACCTCGTCGCGGGCGTGATTCAACTCGCGAACCTGCTCACGCGCCGCCTCGCTCCCGTCTTCGCCAAAGCCCGCATCACCCCGCAGCAATGGGCCATCCTCTCCGCCCTGTCCCAATCAGGTACTCCGATGTCGTTGGCCGCGCTGGCGCGGACGATGATGGTCTCCAAGCAGAACATGACCGGCATGATGACCCGCCTCGAACAGCTCGGCTTCGCCGAACGCGCGAACGATCCGAAAGACCTCCGCTCCTCGCGCGTCGTCCTGACGCGCCGTGGCCGCGCGACGATCGAGAAGCTGCGTCCGGCCTATGAACAGTGGCGAGACGCGTTGGGTGGGGAGTTGTCGGAGCGCGATTTAGCTACGGCGGCGAAAGCGATCGAAACATTGATCGAAACGCTGTCGCATTGATCGCTCATTGCGCTGTTCTTCGGGCCGCAGAGCATAAACGTAAGCGTCTCAGAAGTGGTGAATACCGGTAAACAGAAGAAGCAGGCCGTCCCTCTCATGACGAAGACCGGGCCGAGGTGGGCGGACCGAAGGGAATCGGACAATAACGTGAGAATATTGTCGCACATTCGTACTAGTACGCTTGCTGGTTGTTCTTACATCTCCTAGGAATGCATCTATAATGGCTTATTGCAAGTAGGACATCTCGTGGCGCCTATGACAACCTCAGACCCACAATGGTGGCAAAAAGGCTCCGAAGCCGGTTCTGCTTCCTGCTCATCATCCTCATACGCGCCATTCTCATCAGCATCTGCCTCTTGAAAATAGGGCGCTTTCTCAGCCTGGGCGAGAACAGTCGAAACCGCTGCCTGCGCGCCTGTACCGCCTGGTTTTGATAGCGACATAGTCGTCGCTTTCTGCCTATCGTTCAGGAATGGCGATGAGTTGACGGCCGTATCCACTGTCGCTTTGAGTAGCTGGCCCTGAGCGGCGACAATAATACCAATTACAGCGAAGACCGATGCCACAACCAGTCCTGCGATTAATCCGGCGCCCGGGAATTTAGGGAAGCCTCCGCGAAAATGAAAATAACGACGGCGAGCAACGCTCCGGCGATTTTGATCGCTTGCCCGAACCAATCGATTGTGTCAGCAACACGATACGCGTCCGCGTAACGACTCTGCATGGCAATTGCGAGATATGAGGGTTTCTCTTTAGTCGGCATTCGTTACCCTTTCTGCGCGGCCATTGTGTCATGAAGGACGTCGATATAACGAACCCGCCCAACTTGTGGGTCGACTTGAAGTCAGGCTGCTCTACGCCGAACGCGTGGCGTGGCGCTGCAAAAAACGAAACCGATATGCGGCGCGAGCCGCAAGCGAAAGGGATCGCGTCATTGCGCAGAAAACGCGCGCAGCGCCGTCACCGCAACCACCCGATTCCTGCCACCTTCCTTCGCCGCATAAAGCCGCTCATCCGCTGCGCGGAACAACGCGTCCGAAACTTTGCCGTCGTCGGGGTACATTGCGGCGCCGATGCTGACCGTTACTTGTGCACCGCCGGCCGGGGCGGTCATCGCTTCGATAGTGGCGCGGATTCGTTCGGCGATCGCGGCGAGGCCCGGAGCGTCGAGCTGGGGGAGGATCACGGCGAATTCTTCGCCGCCGTACCTCGCGGGAAAGTCGACGACGCGCACGGCTTCGCGGATGGCTCGGGCGACGCGCTGCAGCGCATCGTTCCCGGCGAGGTGGCCGAACGTGTCGTTATATTTTTTGAAGCGGTCGAGGTCGAGGATGAGGATGCCGAAGCGTTCGGGGTAGCGTTCGGCGCGTTCGATTTCGAGATCGATTCGCTCGCGGAAGGCACGGAAATTCGGGAGCGACGTCAGCTCGTCGGTTCTTGCGTGCGCCTTCAGTTCGTCGGCCATGTGATTGACGGCGGCGGCGAGTCGGGCCACTTCGAAATCGCCGGCCACCGGAGCGCGCGCGCCGAGGTCGCCGGAGGCGATGAGGTCGGCCGCGAGGGAAAGGTCTTCGATCGGACGGACCACTTTGCGCAGCGTCACCTGCACCGCGGCGAAGCTGCAGATGATGATGATCCAGGCGATGGCCAGACCGGCCGACATCAGCTCGTGCGTTTCTCGTTCGAGCATCGGCAGCTGCCGCGCGATCTCGCGCTTCCTCTCATCGATGATCCGCTGGGCTTCGGCCACCACGCGCTGCGATTCTGTATCGATCTCCTGCGGCGTCGAGGTTGTGTCGGCGAGGACGGCGGTGAACGTCGACATGCGGCGACGCAACGCCGCGGTGTCGATCGTCCGCACCGAATCGGATTCAAGAAGCTGGGAAACGATGCGGTAGGTGCTGGGAGTAGGGAGTGGGGAGTGGGGAGTGGTAGCGGTGGCCGTGTTTTCTCCCACCCCCAATACCCCACTCCCCACTCCCATCTTCGTCCGATACGCGTTCTGTGCGCGGATCACCTCTTCGAGCACGCCGATCGCGCGCGTCTCCACGCCCACTAACCTGCTCCATCGTTCCTGCGCCACCTGCGCGCGCCAACTGAGGCCGAAGGTGATGGCGAAGAGGGCGATGGCGAAGGCGGCGGTGAGCAGCAGCACGCGCGTGCGCAGGCGGGTGCGCCGCGCCACTACGCGGCTCCCGCCAGCTCGTTCGCGCGCCGCGCCACCACGTGCGCGGCGAGGACGAACGCGGCGTGGCTCCACGTCAGCGGCGCAACGGAGATCGGCTTGCCGGTGTACGGATCGAGCTGTTCCGCCAGCACGCCGCTCGGCAGCGCGTGGCGGGTTGCCCACAGCAGGATGTCGATCGCCTTCTGCAAATCCTCGGCATTCCGCGCGCGCATCGCGTACCAGTGCGCGATCGACAGCGTGCAGACGATCCACGGATTGCCGGGCACGTTCGCGAGGTCTTTCGAAATCTGGAAGTAGTAATCGTTCTCGTAGCGCGCCACGCCGCCCACCTCGGTTTTAATGGTCAGCCGCTCGATCATCGCCTCCATCGTCGCCACGATCTTCGGATCGTTGGCGTCGAACATGCCGAAGAGCCAGAGTCCGGCCATCGACGCGTCGAGGGTCATGTCCGCGGTGATCTGTCCTTCGCGGGAGACGTTGATCGAGCGCGCGAAGCAGCCGCTGACTTCATCGAAGAGGAAGCGGATCGCACCTTCCTTGATCTCCGCGGCTCCGCGCCGGTACTTCTCTGCCTGCGCCGTTTCGCCAAACGCATCAGTGAATCGCGCGGCTGCGTTCAACCCCGCCCAGACCGAGCCGACCGTGAACGCGGCGATGCCGCGGCGCTCCTCCCACAAATCCCACGACGGCGCCGGCAGGCGCGTGTGCGGCTCGCGGTAGCGCAGAAGAAAGTCTGCCATCTGCTTGATGATCGGCTTGTACAGCGGCTTCACGAACTCGACGTCGTGGAACTTTTCGAAATGCGTCCACAACGCGACGACGACCAGCGCCGTCTCGTCTTCCTGAATCGGCAACTGCCGCTTCCCGTCCGCCAGCCACGGATGCCACGACGATCCCACTGACCCATCCGGGTTGTACTTGTGCAGCAGAAAACCCTCGGGCGTAATCAACTGGCAGCAGAAGTCGAAAAAGCGCCGCGTGATCTCCGCATAGCCGGCCTGCAGCAACGCCGTGGCCACGATCGAACCGTCGCGCGGCCACATATACGTGTACGTGTCGCGCCCGAACTGAACGATGTCGGAGTCGGTGGCGGCGATGACGGCGCCGCTGTGATCGATCTGCGTGCGGATGATCAGCAGCGATCTTCGATACAACCTCTGCACGGCCTCGGGTAACCGGCTGATATCGACGTCGTTCTTCACCCACAGCTTCCAGTAATCGCGCGTGCGGTCGAGGAACGATCCCGCGCCGCGTTCGCGGACGAGAGCGTCGATCGCCGCCACTTCTTTGTACGACTTGCCGAAGACCCACCAGATATACGCGACTGCCGATCCGCCCGGCGCGAGCGACAGCGAGATCATGCCCGTGCAATCGACCGATCCCTGCGCAATCGCTTTGTGCGCTTCGAGCACGCCATCCTCGGCATCGCGCCACGTTCCCTGGTAGCCCTCGCGTTCTTTCGTCCCGATGGCGAAAGACTGAAATCCGAACTGGTCGTCGGCCGAGCCACTTGCCGAGCAATTGATCAAAACGTAGCGCTGCGCTTTGTACGCGACGAATCCATTGAACTCCGGATCGAAAAAGATGGTGTCGCCAATCGCGTTCCCGCCGAGGTGAGGATCGAAGTGCGTGAAAAGCCGGACGGGGCGCTTCTTGTCGGACAGACTTTTTAACTCGACACGGCGCACGAGCACATCACGATCGAAGTCGACCGTATCGTTGATGACCATGTCCAGCTGCAGCGAATCGGAATGCGCCTCGACGCGCGTGACGAGCGAATCGCCGTCGTAGTC